>CANKHA010000003.1 GCA_947481685.1 Bradyrhizobiaceae bacterium | reverse complement strand
GGCGCTGCTACACAAGGTTATCAAAACGAGGCCATTTTAGCGGCCCCTGATCCTTGCGAAGGCGGAACCCTTGTGGCAGTTTCCGCCGCGTCGCGCCCATCGCGCACAACCTCAGCTGCCGTAGCTCAGTGGTAGAGCACTCCATTGGTAATGGAGAGGTCGACAGTTCAATCCTGTCCGGCAGCACCAGAACTTCAGCAATATCAATTCGAAACAAGCGTTGTCCCGAGCGCGATGGCGAGCGATGAAATTTGAAGAATGGCGGGCTTTAGCGGTCGCGATCGCTATTTTCAGGCGGCGATATAGCTTGTTCAGCGGCACGCGCAAGACTGAAGACGATTGCGAAAGCGACCACGACGAAAGCCATGAATGGCCAGCCCTCCCCGAGGTAGCTAACTGCGGGTGGGAGAGCCAAATACAATAACCAAAGCCCGACGGCTATGATCGTGAGACTTGCAATAGCAGCAAGAAAATCACGGCTCACGGGCAGCCCCTCCCTATCTCGGACGTAGTTTTCCCGTAGCTCGCCAAAGGGTGCGGTTAGTCGATGCGCTTCTCATTTCTATTTGCCCGCCATACTTTTTTTGGCGAACTACAGCCATACTTAAAAGTATCGATATCTTTTAAATTCCCGTAAGCCCAATCGTATCTATTCAGTATATTCTTTTCGTTGAGCCATTTTACGAATTCGTCTGCGATAGTATCCTTAAGCGGATAGCTGGCCACTTCTGCCATTTGCTTAGCCTCAAAAGCCCCAATGTTGCCTCTCATTAGCTCCAGGGCGTCTCTTTCGGCCATGAGACAAGGGTAATCGCCGCTCACTGAATCTTTTATAATAACAATCTGTCTGAACTTTGCTCTGTTCGCTGCTAGAAACTCCTCCCAAGATCGGATCAGCAGCTTTTCGTTTTCAACTTTCTGAAGTTTGGCCAGTCGCTCATTTTCGACCTGTTGTTGACGCTCTTGTTGCTCTCTCTTGGATTGAGCATTCCGTTCCGCAATCTTGGAATCCCACTCTTTCTGTTGTTTCTCCCGCGCCGCCTCCATTTCCCTATTGCGGAGAATCCGCTCAATCATTTCGTCATCTTGCTTGCGTAGGTCAGCAGTGGCCTCTCCTGACAAATGATAGATTGCGAGACGGAGGCCTTCTGGGATGCGGCCCCAACCAAGAATAACGCTTTTTCATTATCCCTCAGTTTGCAAGTTTTGCTAGCACAACCGATGGAAGGTGGGGGATTGATTGATTATTCAGCTTTTTTTGCGCCCGGTAGCACCATTCAAAATCCAAAATCGGCTATCGGGCCTTTGACCCGTTCAGGGCTATCGCGGCGCGGATCAGCGTCTTGAAGGCATCCTCATCGATTTCATCGCTTTCGTGGATATCGATCGCGCGCCTGACGTTGCCTTCCAGGCTGGAGTTGAACAGTCCTGAAGGGTCCTTGAGCGCCGCGCCCTTGGCGAAAGTCAGCTTCACGACGCTCTTGTAGGTCTCGCCGGTGCAGATCATGCCATCGTGATACCAGACCGGGACGCCTCTCCACTTCCAATCCTCGACCACTTCAGGGTCAGCTTGTTTGATCAGAGCGCGGACACGGGAGAGCATCTTGCCCCTCCAGTCGTCCAGTTCCTTGATCCTCGCGTCGATCAGCCGGGATGGGGATTCGCCCTTCGTCGCCACGCTCTTCTTGATCGTGGCGGCCTTCCGGGTTGTTGGATTCTTTTTGGTTGTCGTGGTCTTTTTCATATTTTCGATCCTGTCCAGCAGCACCAGCACTCATCAGCCGCACTCGTCGCCGAGAAGCCTGGAATTGACCCAACCCTGCTTGGCCTTGCCGATGCTCCTCGCGATCCCATCGGCGGGACGCTCGCCCTTCCACCAGTAAACCCGTGTCCAGCCGTTCTTTTCGGAAACGATATTGTTCAGCATGACCTCGTCGCCCGGTTTCATGCGGACAATGAGTTTTCCCTTGGCGTTCGGCTGCGCCCGCAACGCCATGAACCCATCCGGCGTTTTCCTGATGTCGCAGAACTCGGTTGCGCGCGCGGAACCCGCACTGAACAGCGCGCCCAAGATGATGCCGGTTCCGATAGCTAAAACGGATATGCGCGTCATGGTCCGATCATTCCCCCTCTAGACTTTATCTGCAAGCCAGCACCAGAAACAAAAACGCCGGAACATCATGTCCCGGCGTTTTGATTTTGCAACGTGGAATTCTTACTTCCCGATGACCTTATTGTAGAAGCTGAGGTCGTAATATTTGTCGGCCTTGGTCGGCGCCGCGCCGCCATAGAGCGTGCGGAGCTTCAGCACCGTCTCGATGCCCTTGGTGTTCAGCGACGCCCGCTTGTTCAGCCCGCCGGGACCGGTGAGACGGACATAGAGTTTTTCGGCATCGGCATCCGAAAGGTTCTTGATGCGTTTCTTCAGCACGTCGATGGCGCCGGCCTTGTCGTTGAAGACAAAGTCGGTGGCCGCCACGATCGCGCGGACGAAAGATTCGACTTCCTTCGGGTTGCTCTTGGCGTAGCTCTTGCGCACGGCGTAAGCGCTGCCCTGGAAGTCGCCGATCTCTGTCGCCGCATCGCCCAGAATGGTGAAGCCTTCATCCTTGAGCTGCATGTCATTGGGCGACGAAATCATCGCCGCGTGACCGGTGCCATCCTTCAGAGACTTCACGCGCGCGCCGGTGCTGCCGACCGAGATGGTGGTGTAGTCCTTGTCCTTCTCCAGACCCGACTTGTCCTTGACGATCTGATAGAACACCGTCGCGTAACCGGAGGTCGGTGAGTCCACCGCGACCACCTTGCCCTTGAGGTCCTTGTAGGTCTTGATCTCGGGCCGCACCACGATGCTGTTCAAGCCGGAATGCACGCCCATGATCGCGGTGACGTCGTAGTTGTCGAACTTGTCGGTGCCCTCGCCTTCGGTATAAGCGACAATGTTGTCGAAGGCGGTGGAAGCAAACTGGTACTTGCCCGCCATGATGTCCTGCATCTGCTCCTTCGAGCCGGGCGTGACATCCTGCGTGACCTTGAGGCCTTCCTTCAGGAAGAAGCCCTTGTCGAGGGCCACCCAGCTCGACACGTTGGTGCCGCCGCCGAAGCTGATCATCTTCACTTCGGTTTGTGCGCTCGCCGGCGCCGCCAGGCCGACGGCAAGACCTGCCGCCACAATCATCGCTGTCCTTCGCAACATGTTTCCTCCTTCACGTTTTTCGTTTGTTTCGTTGAAGCCTGGGATCTTTAAGATTCAATCGCTCCGTAAACCGGGATCTCGTTGGTCTGATAGCCCTTGATGACGCGCTCGGAGCCGTAGCCCCAATAATTCCGCAAGGTCTCCTTGCCGTGGGTCTTCGGATAGAGCGGACGCTCCTGGTGCCAGGGACGCGGATCCCAGTAACCCAAAGCCTCATCCTTCATCTGGTCCATTTCAGTAAATATCTCGATGCGAACCAAGTCCGTTGTGCGGTGATAGGTTGCGACATTGTGACCGATCACATGCCGGCCGGGTCCCCAGACGAGGTGGATCTTGTTCAGCGCGAGGAAGTCGGTGGCCTTGCGGATCTCCGCCCATTCCATCACTTCAAACGCAATGTGATGCAGCTGCGGCTTTTCATCGACAATGAAATTGAGCGTGTGATGATCGGTGTTGCAGCGCAGGAAATAGAAATAATCGCCGCGCGAGTCCGATGTCCGGAAGCCAAGCACCTCGTTGTAGAACTTCACGACCTTCTGCACGTCAAGGACGCGATAGGCGATGTGACCGAGCTTCAGGATGTTGAAGGCGCTCGGCGTGAGGTCCTGCTTCGGAAATTTGTATTCCGAAAACAAATCCACCTGCGTGCCCTTCGGATCCACGAAGGTCACCGAATCCGCAACGCCGGGCGACATGCCCTTGCGCCGCTCGGCCTTGATGCCGTGCTTCGATAGCTCCTTGACCACGTCGTTGAGATCGCTTTCCGGGTCGATCTGGAACGACTGGGCGCTCATCCAGCCCGGTTTTCCCTTCACAAGCTCGACAGCCTCCAGGCCGACCTTGCTGGCGAGGAAGACCCGATCCTTGCTGCGCTCCACAATGCTCAGGCCCAGAACGCGGCTATAGTAGTCGGTCTGTCCATCGATATCCTCGGTCTGCAAGGTCGTGTGACCGAGCCGTTTTACTTTCACCATCTGTCTCTCATGCTTCTGTAATGGCCGGGCGTCGCGCGGTTACGCTCGAATTTCATGCGCCCGGGTCTTGATCTCCAGCATGCCGATGCGGTCGCAGCGCGCGCGCAGCACGTCGCCCGGCTTCACCGGGCCGACGCCGGCCGGCGAGCCGGTGAAAAAGACGTCACCCGGATGCAATGTGTAGAACGCCGATGCGAATGCGATCAGCGTGGGGACGTCGAAGATAAGATCCTTGGTCTCGGCAGTCTGACGCAACTCGTCGTTGACGTGCAGCGTGGCGGTGACATTGCCCGGATCGCCGAATTCGTCCGCGGTCACCAGCCAGGGGCCAATGGGCGCATAACCATCGATCGACTTGCGGAAGCTGCGGTCTTCCGAGCCACGCGTGGTCATGTCGAAGCCGAGCGCATAGCCCGCGATATAATCCAGCGCCTTTTCCTTCGGGATATCGCTGCCCTTCTTCCCGATGACGATCACGAGTTCAAGTTCATGCTCGTTGATACGGTCGGGAAAGCGGATCGGGATGCCTTCAGACGCGCCAACGATCGCCGAAAGCGCTTTCAGAAAAATGCCCTGCTCCGCGATCTTTGAAGGCCGCTTGACCTGCTTCTGCTCGTCGGTGCGAATGTCAGTGCGTACCGCCATCTCGGCGACGTGCTTGGCGTAGTTGACCGGAGCGGCCATTGCCTTCGACGGCCGCGCGACGGGAGAGAGCAGTTTCACCCCCGACACCGGCTTGCCCGGTGCCTTGGCGGCCATTTCCTGGAGACGCTGGCGCCACTGCGGCAGCGCGGTAATCACCGCATCGCCCATCATGTCGTAGCGGGCGGCCGCGCGGATCTCGTCCTGGGCCTTGGTCACATCATGGACCATGTCGCCAATGACAACCCCGAGCTTGTCATCGTCATACCGGCAAATCTTCATAAGATCGGCACCCTCATTGTTTGGGAAAGGCAGCTAGGCAGCATGATAAACAACATTGAAGCGGCGGGCTATCGTGCCCGTAACCGCCCGTCCCAGCACTGCTGGACGGGTTTTTCATGATCGCCTATACGACGCGACGGTAGCAGGCAACGGGTCACAGGGGATGGGTGCAATGTCGGGCAAGACGTTCAAGCTGCTGGGTCTGTCCGGAAGCATCCGCCGGGTGTCGCATTGCAAGGCGATCCTCGAGACCATCCGGGAAAAGGTATCGGCCGATACCGTCGTGAAGAATTTCGATCTCACGCCGATCCCGAACTACAATCAGGACCTCGACAACGAAAAGGACTGGCCGGCGCCGGTGCGGGCACTGCGGGAGGCTGTGATCGAAGCCGACGCGCTGATCGCAATCACCCCGGAATACAACCACGGCATGTCTGGCGTTCTCAAAAACGCGATCGATTGGGTCTCGCGTCCGGGCTACGAGTCCATTCTGAAGGGCATGCCGGTTTTGACGATATCGGTCAGCAACCGCGGCGGCATCCGTGGGCAGAACCAGATGCACGCGACGTTCCTCTCCACCGTCTGCCGCATCGCTCCGGGCCGGGAGATCGTCGTGATCGAGCCGGGCAACAAAATCACCAATGGCCGCGTGACCGAGGAGAATATGCTACGGGTCGTGATGCGCGGGGTCGATGTCCTCATTGATGAGGTCGGCCTCGTGCAGAGGCTGCCACAGCGCGTCGATGCCGCCGCAGAAGAGCGAAAAAAAGGCGGCGGCAAGCCCAAAGGCGACTAAGGCATCCGTCTCCCGCTACCTTTTCGATCATGCGCTGCAACAAAATGGCCGTGCCTCAGGTCTGGCCAGCCATGACCAAAAACTGAGCGATAAAGTCTCGACAAGCTGGCTGGAACCCTTCTAAATAAAAACCTAGTGCCCCGCTTCCGAAGTTCGTGATACGGCGCGGCATCCTGTGACACGAACTTCGGAAGCAAAGGGGCACTAGCAAACTCTATGATTCTAGTGCCGCTTTTCGATTTGAAGTTCCTGGTTGAATTTGCTGCGGGTGGGACAGGAACTTCAAATCGGCGGCACTAGGGACGGCCCTAAGAGGCGAGTATGGATTACGACGTCTTTTTCTCGGACGCGCTTGCAAAACTTCGTGACGAGCGGCGCTACCGCGTATTCGCCGATCTCGAGCGCATGGCGGGCCGTTTTCCGCATGCTCTCTGGCACTCCCCGACCGGCCCGCGCGAAGTCGCGATCTGGTGCTCCAACGATTATCTCGGCATGGGCCAGCATCCGAAAGTGCTCGGCGCGCTGATTGAAACCGCAACCCGTGTCGGCACCGGCGCCGGCGGCACCCGCAACATCGCAGGCACCAATCATCCGCTGGTCGAGTTGGAGCGTGAGCTCGCCGACCTGCACCGCAAGGAAGCGGCGCTGGTTTTCACCTCGGGCTATGTCTCGAACGAGACCGGCATTGCGACCATCGCGCGCCTCATTCCGAACTGCCTGATCCTGTCGGACGCTTTCAATCACAATTCGATGATCGAGGGCGTCCGCCGCGCCGGCTGCGAAAAGCAAATCTGGCGGCATAACGACGTCACGCATCTTGAGCAGCTCCTGATCGAGGCCGGTCCGCAACGGCCCAAGCTGATTGTGTTTGAGAGCCTTTACTCCATGGACGGCGATGTGGCGCCGGTCGCGCAAATTTGCGCGCTCGCCAAGCGCTATGGCGCGATCACCTATCTCGACGAAGTGCATGCGGTCGGCATGTATGGCCCGCGCGGCGGCGGCATTGCCGAGCGCGAAGGCGTCATGGACCAGGTCGACGTGATCGAGGGCACGCTCGCCAAGGCCTTCGGTTGTCTCGGCGGCTACATCGCGGCGAAAGAACAACTGATCGATGCGGTGCGCTCCTATGCGCCGGGATTTATCTTCACCACCGCGCTGCCGCCTCCGATCTGCGCAGCGGCGGCAGCGGCGATCCGTCATCTGAAGACCTCCCAGTGGGAACGCGATCGCCATCAGGAGCGCGCCGGACGCGTGAAGAGCGTGCTTGCCCATGTCGGACTGCCGGTCATGCCGACCGACACGCATATCGTGCCGGTGATGGTGGGCGATGCCGAGAAGTGCAAGGCAGCCTGCGACCTGCTCTTGTTCGAGCACGGCATCTATATCCAGCCGATCAATTATCCGACGGTGCCGCGCGGCACCGAACGGCTGCGGATCACGCCCTCGCCGTTCCACGAGGATGCGCTGATCGAGCATCTGGCTGAAGCACTGGTCGATGTCTGGCAGCGTCTCGGACTGCCGCTCCGCAAGCGCGCGCTGGCCGCGGAATAAGCCTTCAAGCGCAATCCGGCGAAAGCCTGTCCCGGACGTGATCCGGGATGGAAACCGGTTCGCCGCAAGATTGCGCGACACTCTAGCTCGGCGGCGCGCCTGGTTTGTCGTCAGGCTTCTTCGGCAATTCTCCCACGCCATCTTTCGGCTGCCGGCCCGTGCGTGTGACAAAATGCACGAAGAGCGGCAGCGTGAGCGACACCGTGAGAAAACGCGACAACTGGTGCGCGCCGACAAACACCGGATCGATATTCAGTGACAGCGCCAGCACCATCATGGTGTCCTGCGCGCCCGGCGAAAACGAAATGATCAGGTCGGCGACCCGGGCATTGGTGAGCGCCGACACCAGCACGGCGAACGCGGTACAGATGCTTGCTGCCACCGTAAAGGAGCCGACGGCGGCGCCCAGATAGGCAAACAACATCCGCGGCGGCGTATTGGCGAAGCGCTGTCCAACCGTCGCGCCCATGACAACGACAGCGCCGCTGACAAACCACCACGGCAAAGCAGCATCGATATAGCCGGTGCCATGCAGAATTCCCGACCCGAGCATCGCACCGAACACCATGCTGGCAGGAAAACGGATCAAGCCCAGCAGCTTCGCGGTGGCGAGCGAGAACACCACCATGATCAGGAGGTCGAGCCACGACGCGTTGAAGGTTGCAGCACCCAGCGTCGCGGTCGCTGGCGCAGGAAAACCCAGCAAGGCGAGACCCGCGGGAACGCTCACGGAAATAAAAATCACCCGCACGGTCTGCACGATCGCGACACCGCGGACGTCGGCGCCGCCCTGGACCGCGAGCGTAATCACCTGCGCCATGCCGCCGGGACAGCCGCCATAGAGCGCGGACCTCATGTCCCAGCCGTGCACGAAACGCAGGTAACACATGGTACCCACGGTCATGCAGAGCGTGGAGATCGAAATCAGCCCCATGCTGACCGGCCATTCCACGATGCCGTGCAACGTTTGCTGTGTGACCACGGCGCCAAGCGACATGCCGATGATAAAGAAAGAGGTCATCGCGAGCGGCGCGGGAACCGCCATCGGGCGGCCCGCAAGCGCGGCCGCCGCCACGGCAAGCATGGAGCCGCAGATCAGACCGGCCGGGAAATTGATCCAGACAAAGAGAAGCGCACCTGCCGCGGCCACTACCAGAGTTTCGAACGCGCCGAGCGCGCGGCGTTTATCGAGGGTCCACGCAGGCATGGGGGATCAATGCCGTGGATCATCCCCGGCGTCAAACCCACCCCGCAACCACTGCGCTCACCGGCGTCTCAGCGGATTTAGCGGCAGCAGCCTTCGCAACAACACAGTACCCGGGACGGCAAAAAACCAATAAAAGGAATGCCATGGGGCCGCAGGGACCGCATGACAGCCCGCTCGGGTTGTGGTGACGTGGACCGGGTAATAGAGGGATCCGCCATGAGCTTCGCGCTCACTGTATCGGCGGCGTAGGAGCCTTCATGCTACCAGGCTTGGCCGTGATCGCCGTTGCGCTCGGCTATATCGGGCTCTTGTTTGTGATCGCGAGCTATGGCGACCGGATTCGCCAGTTCGATCTCAAGAGCCGTTCGCGCCTGCTGATCTATCCGCTGTCGCTCGCGATCTATTGCACGTCCTGGACCTTCTTCGGTTCGGTCGGGCTAGCGTCGCGCTCCGGGTACGATTTTCTCACCATCTATATCGGCCCAATGGTGATGATCGGACTGTGCACGCCGCTGATCATGCGCATCGTGCGTCTGGCCAAGGCGCAGAACATTACCTCGATCGCCGATTTCATCGCAGCTCGTTACGGCAAGGACCAGCGCGTCGCGGCGCTGGTCGCGACCATCGCCATCGTCGGGACCATCCCCTACATCGCACTGCAGCTCAAGGCGGTATCGTCATCGCTGCGCACCATCCTGTCGCATTCCGGCGTCGAATCGTCGTGGGTAGTGCAGGTCGTGCCAGGCGATCTCGCGCTCATCGTGGCCATTTCGATGGCGGTTTTCGCCATCCTGTTCGGCACGCGGCATATCGACACCACCGAACATCAGCATGGCCTGATGCTTGCCGTGGCGGCGGAATCCATCGTCAAACTGGTGGCGTTCCTCGCCGTCGGCATCTTCGTCACCTTCTATATGTTCGACGGGCCGCGCGCGCTGTTCGAAAAGGCGATGGAAACACCAGCCACCGTGGAAATCCTGCGCGGCAAAACCGGCTTCAGCACTCTGCTGACAATGACTCTGCTCTCGACCTTCGCCATCATCCTGCTGCCACGGCAATTCCATGTCACAGTGGTGGAGAACAACAACGAGGCCGAGATCGCGCGCGCGGCGTGGTTGTTTCCGATCTATCTCATACTGATCAATCTCTTTGTCTTGCCGATCGCTATCGCCGGTGTTTTGAGCTTTCCAACCGGAGGCGTGGATAGCGACATGTTCGTGCTCACGTTGCCCCTCGCCGGCGGCTCCGAATTCATCACGCTGGTGGCTTTTGTTGGCGGCCTCTCCGCCGCCACCGCGATGGTGATCGTGGAATCGGTCGCACTGTCGATCATGGTGTCGAACGACCTTGTCATCCCATGGGTATTGAAGCGCCGGGAGTCGCTGTTCGCAGGCCGGGACATGGGCGCAGTGCTGCTCATCGTCAGGCGCGCCGCCATCCTGGCCATTCTCTGCCTGGCCTATGCCTATTACCGGCTGGCGGGGGAAGCCCAGCTTGCCTCGATCGGCCTGCTTTCCTTTGCTGCGATTGCGCAGCTCGCTCCGGCGTTTTTCGGCGGCATGATCTGGCGCCGGGCCACCGCACGCGGCGCCTTCGCCGGTCTCAGCATCGGCATTCTGACATGGGCCTATACGTTGTTGCTGCCGGCGTTCGGCGACCTCGGCATCATCGGCCAAAGTGTATTGCTGGAAGGTCCCGCGGGCATCCTTCTCCTGAAACCGCAGGCCTTGTTCGGGCTCGATCTGCCGCCGCTCGCGCACGGCGTGGTGTGGAGCCTCTCGCTAAACATCCTCGCATATGTCGCCCTGTCCCTGACGCGCTTGCCGACAACGGCCGAGCGCCCGCAGGCCAACCTGTTTGTGCCGTCGAACAATCATCTCGCTGCACCGACACTGCGGCGCTGGCGTTCGCCTGTGCGGGTCGATGAGTTGACCAGCGCAGTCGCCCGTTATCTTGGCGAAGAGAAGACCCGCATCGCTTTCGATGATTTTGCCGCGAGCCGCCGGATCGATCTTGCGCCGGATGCGGAAGCCGATTTTCAACTGTTGCGCTATGCCGAACATTTGCTGGCCTCCGCCATCGGCGCCGCCTCGTCCCGCCTGGTGCTGACCATCCTGCTGCGCAACCGCACGCTATCGACCATCCGCGCGCTCAAACTGCTCGACGATGCCAGCGTGGCAATCCATTACAACCGCGAGATCTTGCAGACCGCGCTTGATCACGTCCGCCAGGGCATCGCCGTGTTCGACAGGGACATGGGACTGGTTTGCTGGAACCGGCATTTTGGCGAGATCCTAAGTCTTCCCGAGGAGATGACCCAGGTCGGGGTGATGCTTTCCGAAATTCTTCGCGTGAGCGCACAGCAGATGCCGGATCGGGACAATCTGTCCGGAGATCTGCTGCAGACCCGCTACCTGCGCTATCTGTCAGGAGAGCCATTCCTGGAGCGCTTCGCCGCGCGCGGGCTCGCAATCGAAGCACGCTCAAACCAGATGCCGGGTGGCGGCATCGTCATCACTTTCACCGACATGACGCCGAGCGTGGAGGCCGCCGAAGCTCTGGAGAAGGTCAACGAGACGCTGGAGCGTCGTGTGCGCGAACGCACGGAGGAGCTCACGCGGCTCAATGCCGAGTTGGCGCGTGCCAAAGCCGAAGCCGAAGAAGCCAATATTTCCAAAACGCGCTTCGTTGCTGCCGCAAGCCACGACATCCTTCAGCCGCTCAATGCGGCGCGGCTCTATGTCACCAGCCTGGTGGAACGGGAAAACGGCGGCCCCGATGCGCGCCTGATCAACAACATCGACTCCTCGCTCGAAGCGGTGGAGGAAATTCTCGGCGCATTGCTCGACATTTCCCGGCTCGACACGGGCGCTCTGAAACCGGAAATGATTTCCTTCCGCATCGATACGCTGTTGAGCCAGATCGAAGTCGAGTTCGCTCCGATTGCACGCGAGAAGGGGCTTGAACTTGTGTTTGTCCCGAGTTCGCTGACAGTGCGTTCGGACCGGCGCCTGATGCGACGCCTGTTGCAGAACCTTGTATCCAACGCGATCAAATACACGCCGGGCGGACGGGTGCTGGTCGGCTGCCGACGGCGGCGCGGCCGGTTGAGGATCGACGTCTGGGATACCGGCATCGGCGTCCCGCCGTCCAAGAAGCGCGAGATTTTCAAGGAATTCCATCGCCTGGACGAAGGCGCGCGCGCGGCGCCCGGGCTTGGGCTCGGATTGTCGATCGTGGAACGCATCGCGCGCGTGCTGGATCACAAGATCGACCTGTCATCCACGGTTGGCGAAGGGTCGCGGTTCTCGATCGAGATGCCGCTCGCGCCGGCACTCGCGGCCAGCGCGGTTCGCGTTCCGGTCGCGCGCCCGGATACACGCCAGCTTGCCGGCACCGTTGTGCTTTGTCTCGACAACGACCTCGCCATTCTTGACGGCATGCGGACGCTGCTGGGAGGCTGGGACTGCAAGGTGCTGCAGGCAGCGAACCTTGAAACCGCCATCGCTGCGGCCAGGGAAGCCAATGTCCCGCTCGATTGCCTCCTCGTCGATTATCAGCTTGAGGAAGGCAACGGGATCGACGCGATCCTCGAACTACGGCGTCTCTTCGGCGCCGACCTGCCGGCTATTCTGATCACCGCCCACCGCAGCCTGAAGCTGCGGCGCGAAGCGCGTGGTCATGATGTGCACTGGTTGAACAAACCGCTGAAGCCGGCAGCCCTGCGCGCACTGATGGCGCAATATCGCGTGCAACGTATCGCGGCGGCCGAATAAGCCGCCGCTTCCCTCTCAAAAGATGATGTTTAGTTCGCCAGTATCGCCGGCTGCCGCGGCGTAAGCTCGATCTTTGCCGCCGCGATGACTGCCTGGGTGCGGCTCTCGACGCCGAGCTTCTGCAGGATGGCCGAGACATGCGCCTTCACCGTGGCTTCCGACACCGTCAGCTCATAGGCGATCTGCTTGTTGAGCAGGCCTTCGGACAACATCATCAGCACCCGCACCTGTTGCGGTGTGAGCGTGGCGAGCCGCGTCAGGAGATCGTTGGTTTGCGCATCGGCACTGTGATCGAGATCGACATCCGGCGGGGTCCATTCGCCGCCAGCCAGCACCTGCGCAACCGCGTCGCGCATCGAGTCCACACCCAGCGTCTTCGGAATGAAACCGGCGGCGCCGAAATGCATGCAACGGCGGATGACAGCGGGATCTTCGTTGGCGGAGACGATGACAACCGGAACGCTCGGATGTTGCGCGCGCAGGCACATCAGCCCAGAGAAGCCCCGGACACCCGGCATCGCAAGATCGAGCAGGATGAGATCGACATCGCGGTCGCTGTTCAGCAGCTTTCCGATTTCTTCGAAGCTGCCGGCCTCGGCGATTTCGATGCGTTTATGGATACCTGTGACGGCCTCGCGCATGGCGCCGCGGAACAGCGGATGGTCGTCGGCGATAATCAGACGATAAGCCAAGTCGTTCAACACAAGTGACCCCGACACTACTCACCAAAAGTCTTACGCCTAGCCATTAGTTCTACATGTTTTTAGGCCGTCGGCTAGCTCTGGCATACCAGAAAACGTGCTGATTTTACGAGCTATCCGCTGATGCACTGCAGCAAAATTTCCCGGCGATGGGGCCGGAAGCGGTGCTCAATCAAATAGATGCCTTGCCAGGTCCCCAGCGCCAAATCCCCACCCACTACCGGAACATGCAGCCCAACCCCGGTCAGCATCGCCTTCACATGGGCCGGCATGTCGTCCGGCCCCTCGGTATCGTGAACCCAGCCGGCATCCTCCGGGGCCAGCCGGCGGAGGGCGGTAACGAGGTCCTTCTGTACGTCCGGATCCGCATTTTCCTGGATCGTGAGCGACGCCGAGGTGTGGCGCAGGAACAGAAACAGCGCGCCGTCCGCTACATTGGCTTGAGCAATGAACTGCCGGACGTCGTCCGTGATGTCGGTGAAGCCCTCGCCACGCGTCTCGACCGTCAACGTCGCGGTGACGATGGTTTGGGCCGGCGTTGTCTTGATGGGCGAAAGGCGCGTCACGATCGCCTCGAATGAATCGGCTCAGCTTTTCTTCAGCACGTCTTTTTGCAATGTCGCGATCAGATCCACCAGCCGCCGCCAGGCTTTCCCGACCATGCCTTTCATGCGGTCGATCTGTTCGTCACTTGGCATGGTGAAAGCGGGCCGGTCGTTTTGCGCCATCGGCGCGTCGCTCTTCATGCTGCCCGGCAAAGCCAGGCCGTTCGTCAAAAGCTCTTTCTTCAGCGTGGCGTTTTCTTCCTGCAGGCGTGCGATCTCGTTTTCAAACACGCCGCGGTCTTCCGGCGCGAGCTGACAGGTCCAGCCCACTGTGCGCTTGCTGCAGAAGGAAACCTGGCCGGTGCGGTTGTCGCGCCGAACATAGCCGTCGTTCATGCGGCCAAAGGTGAAGCGGCCTTCGGCATTTTCGGGAAGCTTGTTGTCCACTGCGGCGCCACTTTGCTGCGCACTGTCGGCGGCGGCATGGTCTGGAGCCTTGCCATCGACTGAAGGCTTTTCGGCTTGCGCGGGCGCGATCGAACCGGTTGAGGAGTCATAGGGAACGACCGGAGGAGCCGACAAGGCCGGCGTATCGCCGTTCTGGGCGGCCGCCGTATAGGCAGCCAGGCCTCCGCCAAAAACTGCCAATGCCATGGCTATGCGAGCCGTCATCAAGCGCGCCATCGAACCGTCTCCCTCTCCCGCCGACCGACGGACCACCCTCTTTGCGAAGCCCAATTATCGCATGGTGCATGGCGGAAAAACGATGCGAATCCGTCAGCATGGTTGCTACGCGCGCTGCCCTCGGCGCAGTGCAGCAAAAGGCCGCGCCGCAGGGTTGAAAAATTGCTAAATTATCAAGTTTATTCAATGCCTTAACCTGAAAGCCACATTCCTTGACTCAGGGTAACCCGGTCAGTATGGTCCCCGCGGCTTTGAGGGTTTGGGGGCTTCCTCGAGCGCCGCAAATGTGCAGGTGTCGAAAGCATGGCCGACGGCACGCGCAAAAACGGCGATCGGGATAACCCTTCATCCGACGAAGCTGCTCTCTCCGCGAGGCTCAAGCGTCTCGGCGAACGGCTCGGAAAACAAACCGGCCGTCCTGTCGATAACAGCCCCGGTGCTTCTTCGGCCGCCGATGCGTCGGCGATGGCGCGCGGTTTCCGGCTCTCCACCGAGCTTGTCGCAGGCGTGCTGGCTGGTGCCGCATTGGGTTGGCTGCTTGACCGGTGGCTCGGCATTTCGCCTTGGGGGCTGATCGTTTTTCTGTTGCTGGGCTTTGCCGCAGGCGTACTCAACGTGATGCGGGCAGCGGGCGTGAACACGGGTTCGATGGGGCCGAAGGCTCCGGATTAGGCAGTACGGACGGCTATGGGCGATCCAATCCACCAATTCCAGCTGAAGCATCTCTTCTCGCTGGGCCATATCGGCCCCTACGAGATCGTCTTCACCAACTCGTCGCTGTTCATGCTGATCGCACTGCTCGCGACCGCTGCGCTGATGCTGATTCCGACCCGTTCGCGCGCGATGATCCCGAGCCGCATTCAGTCGGTGGCCGAGATTTCCTACGAGTTCGTCGCCAACACCATTCGCAGCACCGCCGGCAAGGAAGGGATGAAATTCTTCCCGCTGGTGTTCTCGCTGTTCTTCTTCGTGCTCATGGTGAACTTCCTGGGCCTCCTGCCCTATGGTTTCACCGTCACCAGCCACATCATCGTCACCGTCGCGCTCGCGATGCTCGTGTTCCTCACGGTCATCGTTTACGGCTTCTATAAAAACGGCCTGAAGTTCTTCAAGCTGTTCGTGCCGAGCGGCATCCCGATCATCATCCTGCCGCTGATCGTCTTCATCGAAGTCCTGTCCTTCTTCTCCCGGCCGATCTCGCACAGCGTGCGTCTGTTCGCGAACATGCTGGCCGGACACATCACGCTGAAGGTGTTCGCAGGCTTCATCGTCATGCTGAGCGCACTCGGCATCGGCGGCATCATCGGCGCGATCCTTCCGCTGGCTCTGGTGGTCGCGCTCACCGCACTCGAATTTCTGGTGGCTTTCCTGCAGGCCTATGTCTTCGCGATCCTGACCTGCATCTACCTGAACGACGCCATTCATCCCGGTCACTGACCTATCAACCTCGAGGAGTTTTCCATGGATCCTATCGCTGCAAAGTATATCGGTGCCGGCATTGCCTGCATCGGCATGGGCGGAGCCGGCGTCGGCGTCGGCATGATCTTCGGACAGTATCTCGCCGCTGCCGTTCGTAACCCGTCGGCCGCGCAGGGCCAGTTCGGCAACCTGATCTTCGGGTTCGCCGTGACCGAAGCCTTGGGCATCTTCTCGCTGCTGATCGCCCTCTTGCTCCTGTTCGCGCTCTAGTCGATGGCGACCAACGCGCATACCGAGGCGGCGGGCGGCCACAAGGCGCCGTTTCCGCCATTCCAGGCGGACACGTTCGCGTCCCAGTTGTTCTGGCTCGTGATCGTCTTCGCCGCGCTCTATCTGCTGGCCTCGCGGCTGGTGCTGCCGCGCGTTGGCGGCATCATCGACGCGCGCGCCAACAAGATCGAGGGCGACCTCTCGGAAGCGCAGCGGTTCAAGACGGAAGCGGAAGCCGCCAACGCCGCTTATGAAAAGGCGCTGGCGGATGCCCGCTCCCGCGCCGAAGCATTGGCCGCCACCACCCGCGACAAGCAGGCGGCGGATAGCGATGCGAAGCGCAAGACGCTCGAGCAGCAACTCGACGTCAAGCTTGGCGAAGCGGAAAAAACCATCGCCGCGACCAAGGCCACGGCGATGGGCAATGTGCGGTCGATCGCCACTGACGCGGCCGCGGCCATCGTCAAGCGCCTGACCGGCATGGAGCCTTCGGCGGATGCTGTCAGCAACGCCGTGGGCGATGCGCTGAAGCGCTGAGGATCAGAGAATGTTCGAGATCGACGCAGAATTTTGGGTTGCGGTTTCCTTCTTCATCTTCCTGGGTATTCTTGCCTATGTCGGTGTGCATAAGAAGATCACCGAAGCGCTCGATCACCGAAGCGACCGCATCAAGGCGGAGCTCGACGAAGCCCGTCGCCTGCGCGAGGAAGCGCAGACCCTGCTCGCCCATTATCAGCAGAAGCAGAAAGACGCGGAGAGCGAAGCCGCAGCCATCCTGACCAGTGCCAAGGCCGATGCCGGGCGCATGATGCAGGAGGCCGAGGTCAAGATGACTGAGTTCGTCGCGCGCCGGACAAAGATGGCGGAAACAAAGATCGCCCAGGCCGAAGCCCAGGCGATGGCGGATGTCCGCTCCGCCGCAGTGGACGCGGCGGTCGCTGCTGCCGAACGCATCCTGAAAGATTCCACCAGGGGCAAGATCGCGGAAGATCTGCTCGCCAGCGGAATCCAGGACGTCAAAAGCAAGCTGAACTAGCGAATAACCGGATCCGAAAACTGCCTTCCCTCGCCCCGTTCTTACGGGAGAGGAAAGTGCTCGCTAGCGCTCCACAAAAGCCTTCAACCGTCCCAAAGCTTCGTCCCACTGCCTGGAAACTTCATCCAGGTAGCTCTTCATGTCGTCGATCGGTTTGAGATGGAACTCGTAGTGGCATTCACGCCCGACGCGAATGCTTTCGACGATCCCGGCATGTTCCAGCACCGCGAGATGCTTGCTGATGGCTTGCCGCGTGAGCCTGGAGCCGTCGGTCAATTGGGTAATGGACTGCGGCGAGTGTTCGCAAAGCCTGGTCACAAGGCCAAGCCGGGTTTCGTCACCCAAGGCAGCAAAGACGGGCACGTGTGCCCGCCCTGCCTTGCCGAGAATCGTCTGTGCTCTAGCTGACATTTGAACTCACATGGCGCTCGATGTTCTTGAGTTGCGCTTCCCAGCCGCCTTCGTGCATCCGGAAGGCCTCGGGCCGGCGGCCGGCAGGAACCTTGTCGAAGCCCGATTCGACCACCCGCAGGAGCGTTCCGCCCGAAATCGCTTCCAGCGTAAACTCGACCAGCGTGGGTTCTTCCTGCGAATAGTCGATCGAAGCGTCGATCGCAAAAGGATGCCATCGATAGGAGAAAAACCGTTCCGGCTCCATCTTCACGATCATGAATGACATCGCGTGCTCAAAACCCGGATAGGTGTTTTGCCCGCGCGTTACCTTCCCCGGCACAAACGGTCCCTCAAGCTCGACCTGGAACCACTGGCCAAATTCGCGGTGGTCAGTGAGAGCCTTCCACACACGAGAAACCGGGGCTTTCAACTCAATCTGCTTTTCAATGCTGTCAGTCATACGCAACCTCCTGGTTGCACTTACCCTACCTGCCTTTTCGCAATATGCAACCTTTTTGTTGCACGTAATCCCCTTGGAAGATTCGGCCTACCGTATTTGGCTACCAGCGTATGCCGCTGTTGATAAAGGTCAAAAAACCCCGGAAGCCGCTTCCATTCCCGGAGTTATGCACCGTGCGATTTCGCACACGAACCTTTGACTACCGATTCGGCTCCTCTATGATTCTCAAAGCGATTCGTCGAAATCGACCACTGCACCGGCCGCGTTGACTCGGCCGCGCATTCGGGGGGACCGATGGTCATCTTCGATTGTAATGGCGTACTCGTAGATAGTGAGCAGATTGCAGCATCGGTGGCAGCTGAAGAATTCAGCCGCGCCGGCTTCCACCTGACTCCTGAGATCATCACCCGGTATTTCACCGGGCGGCGGAGCTCTGACATGTTTGCCGCGGTGGAAGCAGCCACCCGCCGCAAGCTGCCGACGAACTTTGCAAGCGTCCTGACTTCCGCGACACTGCGCCGCTTTCGCATCGAGCTGCGCGCCACGCCGCACATGGCCTACGCGCTGACCTGGCTGCGCGGACCGAAATGCGTGGCGTCCTCTTCAACGCCGGATCGTGTCCGCGTCAGCCTTGAAACCACCGGCCTCCTGCGCTTCTTCGAAAATACCATCTTCTCCGCCAGCGAAGTTCCGCGCGGCAAACCCGCGCCGGATCTGTTGCTGCATGCCGCCGCGAAAATGGGCGTGCAGGCGAGCGACTGCATCGTGGTGGAAGACTCCGCTCCCGGCGTCGCCGCGGCGCGGGCCGCCGGAATGACGCCGATCGGTTATGTCGGCAGCGCGCAGGATGCCAGCGCCGGCGCCAACCTCATGGCGGCGGGCGCACGCACCCTGATCGCCGACATGCGCGCGCTGAAAAGCACCGTCGTCGCACTGCGCGGCTGGTAACAACTCAAACTATTTCCAGAAATCAGCGCGGGCGCGGGGGCGATGAACCCGGCTTGGGCGAGCGTTTGGCTGCAGGCGCCGGCTTGTCACCGACCGGATCGAAGCCGACATAAACCACATAGGAATCGGTATCGCCGTCGGGCGGTATCGGGAAAGCGATGTCGTTATCGACGTGGGTGAAGACCACGTTCTGCTGACCGTCGGGAATTGTGACGGAGACCCTGGAGAATTTCGACACCACGGTTTTGGGCTCAGGGCCTTCTTTCACCACTGCATAACGCAGCGGGACTTCGACCTGGCCCGGGCCACCGGCGGGGCCGACCAGCACACGGCCTTCGATGCCAACCTTGATGCGCATGGTTCCGTTGGAAGTAAAGCATTCACGCGCCAACTGACCGAGCGTGCCCTGATAGCGGAGTGAAAACGCATCCGCGCTGCCGGGCGGCACGGTCAGAGTGGATGCGCCCTGACGCACATCGACGATAGGGCAAGCGCTCTCAGCGGCAGTCGACGCCTGTTGTTGACCCGGCGCAGGTGTGGACTGCCGGGGGAAAAACATGTCCTTCACCTGAGACGTCGTCGAAGGCGAACTCTGGCCGGGAGTCGATGCCGAAGCAGAAGAGTCCGTGCCCAAAAACCGGTCGGTCGAGCAGCCGGCCGCAAGCGAAGCCAGCGCCAGGACGGCAAGCACCGCAGCACCACGGCAAGGCTCGAATTTCGCGATACGCATCTTTGGTCCCCGAACGCCCCAAACAGGACGGTTTATATCAATAAAACAATGGCGGCCCCAAGGCCAAACCGGTTATGGTTAAAACGGCGACGGCCGGGTATGGGCGTAAAGCAGGTGGTCCTGCCAGATCCCATTGATGCACAAGTATTCCTTGGCATAGCCCTCACGGACAAAACCGGTCTTTTCCAGAAGCCTTACGGAAGCGGCATTGTCCGGAATACAGGCCGCCTCGATGCGATGCAGCCGGAGCGTCGAGAAACAGAACGGCACCAGCGTGTCTACCGCAGCGCTCATATAGCCCTGACGCGCATGGGCCGCGCCCATCCAGTATCCTAGGCTGCCGGCCTGCGCGACGCCGCGGCGGATGTTGGTCAGCGTCAGTCCACCGACAAGTTTCTGGTCGGCGTTGCGGAAGATAAAATACGGATAAGCGAGATCGGCGCGCTGATCCTCAGTGTAGCGCTTGAGCCGGCGGCGATAGGAGCTGCGGGTTAAATCATCCACCGGCCATGTCGGCTCCCAGGGCACCAGGAAATCCCGGCTGGCGTCGCGCAACGCTGCCCATTCCTCGAAATCCGACGGCAGCGGAAGACGCAACGTCACCTTGTCACCGGCGACGGTGAGCGCGGGTTCGTTGAAGTTGACGGTACGGAAGAAGGACATGGGTGCGTGCGGAGATCAGGCCGCCTGACGATACAAGCTTGATGCGATATTGGCTGCGATTTCGAGACCGGCACCCGGTCCAAGCGCCGCGACCGCGGGCTGACTGCCGGTGATCAGCGCACGTCCGGCGTCGCGGGCACTCTGGACCGTGACCGCGTCGATCTTGGCAACGATTTCGTCGAGCGGGATCGGGCGGCCGAAAGCGATGATCTGCCGCGCCAGTTGTTCGGCGCGGGTGCGCGAGCTTTCCAGCGCCATCAACATGCCGGCCTTCATCTGCGCCTTGGCGCGGGCCACTTCGGCCTCGGTGATGTTTTCCGATGCCTGCGCGATCTGATCGACAACCACGCGCATCAATTCCGGTGCGTCGGCTTCGGCGGTGCCGCTATAGAGCGCGAACATGCCGGTGTCCTGATAGGACACATGGAACGAATGAATTGAATAGCAGAGGCCACGGTTCTCGCGCACTTCCTGAAACAGACGCGACGACATCCCGCCGCCCAGTACGTTGTTGAACACCTGAAGACTATAGACCGCGGGATCGCGCTGCGGGATTCCCTTTAGCGCCAGCGTGAGATGCACCTGCTCGAGCTGCCGTTGTTCGACATGAACGCCGCCGACGAAACGCCCGGGTTCCGGCGCCGGCGCTGCTGGACCGCTGAAGCTCGCAAAGCGATGCGAGACCTCATCGACGACGCGGGCGTGTTCGACTGCGCCGGCGGCGGCGACAACCATATCCGGCGCCTTGTAGTTGCGGCCAAGATAGGCCCGCAGGCTGGCCGGCTCGAACGAGCGGACGGTCGCGGGCGTGCCCAAAATCGAGCGGCCGAGCGGCTGCTTCGGAAACGCCTTGGCCTGAAGCATGTCGAACACGATGTCGTCAGGCGTGTCTTCGCTCGCACCTATTTCCTGCACGATCACATGCTGTTCACGCTTGAGCTCTCCGGGATCGAAGGTCGGGTCGGAGAGGATGTCGGACAGCACATCGAGCGCCAGCGGAACGTCCGCGCGCATGACGCGCGCGTAATAGGCGGTGGTTTCCGCGCCGGTGGCGGCGTTGAGATCGCCGCCGACCGCCTCGATCCCTTCAGCAATCTCGCGCGCGCTGCGGCGCGTGGTGCCCTTGAACGCCATATGTTCAAGCAGATGCGAAATGCCATGCTCGTTGGGCAGTTCGTCGCGTCCGCCGGAGCCGACCCAGACACCAAGCGAAGCGGTTTCCAGATGCGGCATGGCATCGGTCACGATCGTCAGACCGGACGGAAGACGCGTGACCTCGACACTCATGCAGCTGCTCCTTCACGCGCGGCGCGACTGGCCGCTATAATAAAACGTTCGATCGCCGCCTGATCGGCGGGCAACCGGGTGACACGCTCGGGCCGCTCCGCGAGATCCGCGAGCCAGTCGGGAAGCGCCGGGCGCTGTCCGCAGGCGGCTTCAACGGCATCGGGGAATTTGGCGGGATGCGCGGTAGATAACACAACCATCGACACCGTTGGATCGCGGGTTTCCTTTTCCGCAACCGCGACGCCCACGGCCGTATGAGGATCTATGCAGTATCCGGTTTCCTTCAATACCGTGCGGATCGTCGCCGCGGTTTCTTCTTCGTCGGCGCGGTCGGCCGTGAAGAGTGCGCGTATCTCGGACAACGCACCGACCGACAGCGAAAACCGTTTTGACTGCGCCAGCGATCCCATCAACGAACGCACCGCTTCTGGGTCGCGGCCATAAGCCTCGAACAGCAGGCGCTCGAAGTTGGACGACACCTGGATGTCCATCGATGGCGAGGATGTTGCGGTCACATCGCGCAGTTCGTAGACGCCGCTTTCGAGCGTGCGGGCGAGGATGTCGTTGACGTTGGTCGCAACCGCCAGCCGTTGCACGGGAAGACCCATGCGGTGTGCGACATAGCCGGCGTAGACGTCGCCGAAATTTCCGGTCGGCACGGCAAAAGCGACTTTGCGCGCGGGTGCGCCGAGCGCCACCGCGGCAGTGAAGTAATACACCGCCTGCGCCACGATCCGCGCCCAGTTGATCGAATTGACCCCCGAGAGCCGCACCTGATCGCGGAAGGCATGATGGTTGAACATCGCCTTCACCAGCGCCTGGCAATCGTCGAATGTGCCATCGACCGCGAGCACATGCACATTGGCGTCGGTAACGCTGGTCATCATCCGCCGCTGCACGTCGGAGATGCGGCCATGGGGATAGAGCACAACAACGTCCGCCTGCGAGCAATTACGGAACGCTTCCACTGCTGCGCCGCCTGTGTCACCGGACGTCGCCACCACGATGGTGGTGCGCTCGCCGCGCGCTTTCAGCGCGTAGTCCATCATGCGGCCAAGGAGCTGCATGGCGAGATCCTTGAACGCCAGCGTCGGCCCGTGAAACAGCTCGAGCACGAATTGATTATCGCCGGTCTGCACCAGCGGCACCGTCGCAGGATGGCGGAAGGTGTCATAGGCCTCGCGTGTCATGCGGGCGAGATCGGCCTCGGGAATGGCGTCACCGACAAACGGCCGGATCACCTCGACCGCGACTTCGGCATAGGGACGGCCTGCGAAGGCCGCGATCTGCTGCTCGCTCAGGCGCGGCCAGGATTCCGGCACATAGAGTCCGCCGTCGCGGGCGAGACCCGCGAGCATGACATCGACAAAGCCAAGCGGTGGGGCTTCGCCCCGGGTGGAAATGTAGCGCACGGACCTTCCACTAAATCATTGAAAAGGCTTAGATTCCTCCGCCAACGCGGATCGGAGCCGAAGCCCTAACCTAGTCGGAAGTGGCCATTTTCACAAGGAAGCGGTTAGGCAGGCGCAGGCGCGGGCGGTCCTGACGGCCGGTAGAGCAGCCGCTGATAAAGCAGGCCAATTCCGACCAGAACCAGTCCCAGGCCGATGAAGGACAGCGCCCGGAATACTCCGGTAAGCCCCGCCATGTCGAACAGGAAGACCTTGCCTATGGTGAAGACCACCACAGCGGCCGAGCAATAGCGCACCGGCTGGGATCGCAGGAAGAAGCCGATCAGAAGCAATGCCACGCCGAAGATCAGCCACACCGCCGACCAGGTATATTGCTCGGCGTCGCTGACCGCGGACCAGCGGATCACTGAGCCCTGATAGAACCGTGAAACCTCAAGCGTCAGGTAAAGCAGCGCCAGCACCACCGCGGTCACCGCCGCAATCGTCCGATACCCTTGCGGCCGCGTCTGTCGGGTCATCAACGCCAGTGCCGCCGCGAGAATCGACGGAATTCCGTAAGCCAGCAGCAAGGCGTTGAAAACGACTCCTTCCGTTGCGAGCGAGTCCGCAAACGGCAGCAGCGGATTATATCTGAGGACGACGCCGACGAAGATCGTGAAGAGCGTGAGGCCGCCGACGATCAAAGCGCCGACGTTGTGAACGATGCTGTGGCTGCGTTCCCGCACGCGCTCCAGCCCGATCACAAGCGCAAGCCCGACGCAGATCTGCAAGCCTATTTCCGTAATCCCGGCGCTCTGACGGTAGATATCGCCGCCGTTGATATAGTGGCGGATCTGGAGGAAGGCGGTCAGCACGGTGAACAGGATCGCCGCGGAATCCGCCATCCGCGCGGGCACGTCGTCCGCACGCTTGCGCAGGAGATAACCCGCGGTCCAGAACGACGCGGCGGGAACACCGTAACCCCAAAGCAGCCAGTTGAAGATCGGCGTGGTGCCGACATCGCTGCCGACAATGCGTGGCTCCCAGCCGATGCGGGCGACCACCAGCGCGATCACGACCGCTGCAGTCCAGCGCAAGGCCGGAAGCGGACGCTGGCGTTCCACCCAGGCGATGCCGGGCACCATCAGGGCCAGCGCAACCGTGAGCCAGCCTTTCTCCATCGCCAGCGTCAGTGCAAGAGCCAGCGCCGCGATGCCGCCGACGGCGAAGATCGCGCCGGCCGCGGCTTGCCCTGCCCTCGGCTTCTGCTTGTTGAGGAATTCGACGGCATAACCGTACACCCCCGACAACAGCAGTGCGATAACGGCAAAAGGAATCGAGCGCTCGAAACCGGCGACACGATAATAGACCGCCATCAGGATAACGACGGGTGCGGCTACAGCACACAAGGCCCACAGCATCGCGATCAGCGGAGATGCCGCCCTCCCCTGCGCCAGGAAGCCCGCGATGCCGAACAGCAGAGCGAAGGCTGCGCCAAGCGCAAGGTGAGAACCGAAAAATGCAGGATTAGGGTCGGCCACGAGACCTTTGGTGACGATATTGCCTGCAACCAGCGTGGTGAAATCGAGCGGCACTGCCCAATGCCACATCACACATGAAGCAAACAGCGCTGCCGCGGGAACGGCGGCGAGCGCGGAATCGCTACGCCAGGCGATCGCGACGGTCGCAAACACCAGGAGCGTGAAAGCAACGAAGGCTGCCGTGGCGTGCTGTGTCGACAGCACCAGAAGAGCGGCGGTGAAAAGATAAACCGCAAGCCCGGCGGACGAGACGATTTCGATACGGCCCCGCTCGGCGGCGGGCCCGTAGAACAAGCCTGAGACGATCAACGCAGCCACCAATACGAAGCTGATGACAGTGTGCAGGGCATGCGGCACCAGGATGTCGCTTTGCGTGCTGCCGATATCCGCCAGCATCCAGACAGCGTTGAGCGCAATCGCGGTGACCGCGAGCCAGCGCCACATCCGCATGCGCGCGAGCATGAATGCCGCGGCGGTGACGATGGACAGGTAGAGATACAGCGCCCAGAAGTTCGGATTGTCCGAGGTGACAAGCATCGGCGCGACATAGGCGCCGACCAGACCGAGGCCAGCCAGCGCCGGACCGTGCAGCAGGGCTGCCCCCAGAGTCGCCAGCGCAACGATGCCAAGCAGGATGAAGGCGAGCGCGGGACCGACAAAACCGTAAAGCGCATAGGCGGCATAGACGTCGGCATAGGCGACGGTGGTGCCGGCAGCGGTGAGGATGCTCGGAATATGCGCCGGGGAAATATTGCCGATGCCCCAGCTGTTTTCCCTGCGGCGCAGCCATTCGCCCCCGGCGACCAGCGCAACAGCAAACAGACCACCCATGACGATGCGCGCACCCGGGCCGAGCAATCCAGCCTCAATGGAATATTTCACGAGGAAAATTCCGCCGAACGCGAGCGCGATCCCGCCGATATAGACCACCCAGCGGGTGCCGAATTTTTCTTCGAGACCGACTGAAGGCTTCGCGGGCGGTGCCGCAGGTTCGACCGGCGCCGTGGGGCTAACCGGCGGCACCGATTTCGGCCGCTCGCTTTTTATCTCCTCGGGCTTTATCGCAGCCGGCTGCGGTGTCGGCTGTGGCCGGGGCACTGGTGCCGGCGCGGGAGTGGTGATCGGTGCGGTCTGGATCGAAATCGATCCTGCAGCGACGCGCTCTTCAAATACCGTGAAACGCTTTTCCAGCAACAGAATCCGCTGGCGGGCGCCGAGCACCATGAAAAATGCAGCGACCCCTGCGACCGGAATCGCTGCGACCGCCAAAATTGGTAATAGATATTCCATGAAAACGCCCCCCGACGCTGCCCGATGCTAGCAGCCGAAGTGGAGGCGGCGAAAGACCTAAGTCTCGTCCTGTGGGTGACGGCCTCGGCTGCGGACCCAAAAACCAAAGACCCCGATCAGCACCAGAGCCAGGCCGTACCAGGTCACCGCATATTGCAGGTGATTGTCCGGCAGTTGAGCCTTGAATTGTCCGGGCGAGGCGATGCCGTCGGTGGGCTGTTGCGCATCGCGTTCGATATAAAACGGCGCGACATTCTGCCAGCCATATTCCCGCGCCATCGCCATCTGGTCGCGCACGAACCATAGCTGCGCACCCTTGTCGTAAGATGTGGTCAGCTCCCAGCCTTTCGGCTCCGGCCAGCGCAGGATGCCGGTGATCTCGGCGGGGCCCGCGACCGGCGGAGCACGCTTGGTTGCACCGGTCGGCTTTTGATCGGCGATATAGCCGCGGTTGATCACAATTGTCGCGCCTGGCGTGACCGCAGCGGGCGTGAAGACGAAAATGCCCGGCCCTTTGACATCGTCACGCAGGCCCGAACCGGTCGCCCAAACCACTGCGTCCTTGTCCTGGAGATATTCGGCACGGAGTTTGACGCGGGTGAACTCATCCTTGTCCTGGCGCAGCGATGCCCACTGCGATGGCGGAGGAAGATCGATTGGCGGGGCACCGAGCCGGCGCGTCAGCGTCTCAATCAGGTCTTCCTTCCAGGCCTTGCGCTGAAGCTGCCAGGTCCCGAGCGCAAGCAGGATCGCCAAGGCAATCAGTGTCGCAATGCCGGGCACCAAAAAACCGCGCCGCGCTGCACTCATGATTCACTCCGCTTCTCGAGCCGGCCTTCCGCTGCCTTGTGGTGGTACTGCAAGGCAATGAGCAGGCCCTTCACCGCGCGCAACGGCAACAACGTCACCACCAAGATCAGCGGTAACCACAAGACCGCATGCACCCAGTATGGCGGCTGATACAGCACCTCCACCGCGAGGGCAGCCGCCACCACGACGAAACCTGAAAACATCATGATGAAGATCGCGGGGCCGTCGCCCGCATCGGCAAAGCTATAGTCGAGGCCACAGGCCTCGCAGCGTGGACGCACCGACAGGAAATTCTGGAACATGCGGCCCTTGCCGCAGGCCGGACAGCGGCAGGTCAATCCCGTCACATAGGGGGATGGAGGCGTGGTCGGAATGTCGGCCTCGGCCATGGCAACGTTCCTTGGCAATGATCCTTGCCGCCTGAAAACGCGATGGCCGGGATTACCCCGGCCATCACCTATCTGGTCGTCGCAGATGCGTGGATCAAGCCACGCAGCGGCTATTCTAGTGCTCGATAGCGACGTGTGCGCCCGCGCCCCAGACGTAGATGCAGGCAAACAGGAACAGCCAGACCACGTCAACGAAATGCCAGTACCAGGCGGCAAACTCGAAGCCGAGATGCTGCGTTGAGGTGAACTGTCCTTTTTGAACGCGGATCAGGCACACAAACAGGAAGATGGTGCCGATGATGACATGCAGGCCGTGGAATCCGGTCGCCATGAAGAAGGTAGCGCCATAGATGTTGCCTTTGAAAGCAAACGCGGCGTGCATGTATTCGTAAGCCTGCACGCAGGTGAAAGTGAGGCCGAGCAGGATCGTCAGAATCAAGCCCTTCTTTACGCCTTCGCGGTCGTTATGCAGGAGGGCGTGATGCGCCCAGGTGACCGTGGTGCCCGACGTGAGCAGGATCAGCGTGTTCAACAGCGGCAGGTGCCATGGATCGAAGGTTATGATGCCCTTCGGCGGCCAGACGCCGCCAGTGGCTGCAACGCGCGCAACGTCTTTCAATTCGTCGGGGAACAGCGCGGTGTTGAAATAAGCCCAGAACCAGGCAACGAAGAACATCACCTCGGACGCAATGAACAGCAGCATGCCGTAGCGATGATGCAGCTGCACCACGCGGGTGTGATGTCCCTGAAACTCCGCTTCGCGGATCACGTCGCGCCACCACATCATCATCGTATAGAGGATGCCGGCGAAGCCGATGGCGAACACGATCGGCGCACCGGCAAACATGTGATGCATCCAGGCGATGGCGCCGACCGCGGCGATGAAGGCCGCGACCGATCCGACGGCCGGCCACGGGCTCGGATCGACCAGGTGATAATCGTGATGCTTTGCTGCGTGTGCGTCGGCCATCGTGATCTTCTCCGTCCTTCGTCTCTGAGCGGCGCTGGCGCGCGCTCGGTTGTCGCGTCGTCCTAGTTAAACTGCTTTGCACCCGGCTGCGCGTTGACCGCCACTGGTTCGGCCTTCACCGGGAAATAGGTGTAGGAAAGCGTGATCGTATTGAGCCCGTCCTGCTCCGCGTCCTTCGCCAGCGCCGGATCGACATAGAAGACAACAGGCATTTCGCGGGTTTCGCCCGGATTCATGGTCTGCTCGGTGAAGCAGAAGCAGTTGATCTTCTGGAAATAGGCGCCGGTGGTGGGCGGGGTAACATTATAGGCCGCCTGCCCGACGGTTACGCGGGCGGCAAGGTTGGTTACGGTGTAGTTGACCGTGAGCACCTCGCCGATGCGAACGTCGATGATGTTCTTCTCCGGCACGAAACGCCACGGCAGTCCGGGCGCAACATTGGCATCGAAGCGCACCGAGACGGTGCGGCCAAGCATCTGATCCGGCGCCGCCTTTGCAACTTGTGTGGTGCCCCCAAAACCGGTGGCGCGGCAGAACCAGTTGTAGAGCGGTACCGCCGCATAGGCTGCACCGACCATGAGCGCGACGGTTGCGCCGCAAGCGCCAGCCACGACGACGTCGCGCCGGCTTTTGTATGCGTGTGTGGTGCCCGTGGTCATGACGTTCTCACAGCGGCCGTTGCAGCACACCGGGACCCTTCACCAGAGTCACCAGATAAAACAACACGGCCAGACACCCAAGCACCACCGCGATGGCAACGGAGCGCGCGCGGCGGCGGCGCTTCTGCTCATCGGTGAGCACGATCCCTTTTTCTTGCTGCGGTTCGCTCATGACGCTCGTTCCAAACTCACAGGAAACCCAAATGGGGACCCAAAAAGACGCTCAAGACGCGATCGATCAGAAGGAAAGCAAACAGCAGGAACAGATAGAGGATCGAGAACGCGAAGAGATGCTTGGCAGCGCGGTCGGACTTGTCGGTTATCAACCGTATCGCCAGCGCCAGCATGCCAAAACCGGTCACGATCGAAACGACGCCGTAAATCGGCCCGGCAAAACCGATCAGCCAGGGCGCGACGCCAAGCGGCACCAGCACCAGCGTATAGAGCAGGATCTGCTTGCGTGTTTCGCGCTTACCGGAGACCACCGGCAGCATCGGGATACCCGCGCGCGCATAGTCCTCCGAGCGATAAAGCGACAGCGCCCAGAAATGCGGCGGCGTCCAGAAGAAGATGATCAGGAACAGCAGCACCGATTCCATGCTGATGCCACCGGTGGCGGCGGCCCAGCCGATCATCGGCGGGAATGCGCCGGCCGCACCGCCGATCACGATGTTCTGAGGCGTCCAGCGCTTCAACCACATCGTGTAGACAACCGCATAGAAGAAAATGGTGAAGGCAAGCAGCGCGCCGGCGACGAGATTCACCAGCAGCGACAGGATCACCACCGAGAAACCCGCCAGCAACAATCCGAAACCCAGCGCCTCGCCGGGCAGGATACGACCCGCCGGGATCGGGCGTGCGCTGGTGCGCTGCATGCGCGCGTCGATGTCGGCGTCGTACCACATGTTCAACGCACCGGAGGCACCGGCCCCGACCGCGATGCAAAGCAGCGCGATGAAGGCCATCAGCGGATGCATCGGCACAGGCGCAAGAAACAGCCCGACAAAAGCCGTGAAGATCACAAGCGACATCACGCGCGGTTTCAGCAGCGCGAGATAGTCGCCTACCTCGGCCGAGCTGAAATGAGCGCCTGTATCTTCGCTTTCGCTTGCGAGCGACATCGGTTTCCTTTTCGCCCTCGCCCGAGGCTTACTTGATCAGCGGCAGCGTGCTGAACTGATGGAACGGCGGCGGTGAAGACAGCGTCCATTCCAGGGTGGTCGCACCGACGCCCCATGGATTGTTGCCGGCCTTTTCCTTGCGCATGAACGCCAGCGCAACGCCATAGAAGAAGATCAGGATGCCGACGCCCGAGATGTAGGAACCGATCGACGAGACCATGTTCCAGCCTGCGAAGGCATCCGGGTAATCGACATAACGGCGCGGCATGCCCGACAGGCCGAGGAAGTGCTGCGGGAAAAACACCAGGTTCACGCCGATAAAAGTGACCCAGAAGTGCAGCTTGCCGATGGTCTCGCTGTACATGTAGCCGGTGATTTTCGGGAACCAGTAATACCAGCCTGCGAAGATCGCGAACACGGCGCCGAGCGAGAGCACGTAGTGGAAGTGCGCCACCACGTAATAGGTGTCCTGCAGCACGCGATCGACGCCGGCATTGGCGAGCACCACGCCTGTCACGCCGCCCAAGGTAAACAGGAAGATGAAGCCGATCGCCCAGACCATCGGCGTTTTGAACTCGATCGAGCCGCCCCACATGGTGGCAATCCAGGAAAAGATCTTCACGCCGGTGGGTACCGCGATCACCATCGTGGCCGCGATGAAATACGCCTGCGCGCCCGACGACATGCCGACCGTATACATGTGGTGCGCCCAGACCACGAAGCCGATGCCGCCGATCGCGACCATGGCATAGGCCATGCCGAGATAACCGAACACCGGCTTGCGCGAGAAGGTCGCAATGATCTGGCTGATCATGCCGAAGCCCGGCAAAATCAAAATGTACACTTCGGGGTGGCCAAAGAACCAGAACAGATGCTGGAACAGCACCGGATCGCCGCCGCCCTGAGCGGTGAAGAAGGTGGTGCCGAAGTTGCGGTCCGTCAGCAGCATGGTGATGGCGCCGGCCAGAACCGGCATCGCCAGCAGCAGCAGGAACACGGTAACCAGCACCGACCACACGAACAGCGGCATCTTGTGCAGGGTCATGCCCGGCGCGCGCATGTTGAAGATGGTGGTGATGAAGTTGATCGCACCCAGGATCGACGAAGCACCCGCCAGATGCAGCGACAGAATGGCGAAATCGACGGCCGGGCCCGGATGGCCGGAGGTCGAGAGCGGCGCGTAGAGCGTCCATCCGGCGCCGACGCCGTTACCGCCCGGTTCGCCTTCGACGAACAACGAGATCACCAGCAGCGAGAAGGATGCCGGCAACAGCCAGAACGAGATGTTGTTCATGCGCGGAAAGGCCATGTCCGGCGCGCCGATCATCAGCGGCACGATCCAGTTGCCGAATCCGCCGATCATCGCGGGCATCACCATGAAGAAGATCATGATCAGGCCGTGCGCGGTGACGAACACGTTGAAGGTGTGCGAGTCGTGGAATATCTGGACGCCGGGGTACATCAGCTCCACGCGCATCGCGATCGACAGTGAAGCTCCGATCACGCCTGCAATGAGCGCGAACACCAGGTACATCGTGCCGATGTCCTTGTGGTTGGTCGAATAGACGAAACGGCGCCAGCCGGAGGGATCGCTATGCGCGTGTGCATCGTTTCCGTGCGCGCCATGACCCTCGTGGGTGCCGTGTGCATTCGCCGTCGTTGCCATAGTCACTTCCTCGACGTTGTCTTTTGTCGCCCTTAAGGCGGTGTCTTTCGATCGCTTAGCGTTGCGTGGTGTCGGCAGCTGCGGCCACGGTGGTGCGGTCGCCGTTGTCGCTCGCGTATTTCTGCTTCGCCTGGGTGAGCCAGGTGTTGTAGTCGGCCTCGCTGACAACGCGCACAGCGATCGGCATGAAGGCGTGGTCCTTGCCGCAGAGTTCGGAGCACTGGCCGTAATAGACGCCGACGCGCTCCGCCTTGAACCAGGTCTCGTTGATGCGGCCGGGGATCGCATCGATCTTGACCCCGAACGACGGAACCGCAAAAGCGTGAATCACGTCGGAACCGGTCGTGAGGACGCGGATGTTCTTGTTCACCGGGACGACCATTTCATTGTCCACGGCGAGCAGGCGCGGCGGCTCCGGCTGGATTGCTTTGCGCTCCTTGTCGGAGAGCATCAGCGAATCGAATTCAAATCCGCCGGCGTCCGGGTAGCTGTAGCTCCAGAACCACTGCTTGCCGGTCGCCTTCACGGTGACGTCGGCGGACGGAATGTCGAGCTGGGTGAAAAGCAGGCGGAAGGACGGCACCGCGATCAACGTGAGAATCACGACCGGCAACACAGTCCAGAGCACTTCCAGCAGCGTGTTGTGGGTGGTCTTCGACGGTGTCGGGTTCGCCTTGGCGTTGAACTTGACGATGATGACGAGAAGAAGCGCCAGAACGAAGAGCGTAATGAGCGTAATGATAATGAGCAGGATCGTATGGAATCCGATGATCTGTTCCATCACCGGCGACGCTGCCGGCTGCAATCCCATTTCCCAAGGCTGCGGCTGGGCCGCGAACGCCATTCCGCCGGAGGCGGCAATGCCCATGAAAACAACCGCCGAGGCGATCAACCGCTTGAACAACTGCATCGTCGTATTCGCTCCTTCGACGAAAAAAATCGGGCCGTGAGCTTCCTGCCGAACCATGCACCGCGGCTTGGATTCGCGGCGTCCGCCACAAAGCGCGGCGCTTGGGCAGGGGCAGCGGGACAGGGAGAAATCCCAGTTTCTCAAACCACAATTCGGGCTCAGTCGCAATGCACCAAATCCAGTTCTGCTATGTCGCAACGTGGCTTCCGGGCCTTTTTAGAAAAGGCACGTACAAGCCCCGTGGATTGTGGCCGAAGCTATGATATCGACCGTATCGGGGCGATTCGGTCGCCAAAGGCCAGCAGCAGCCGGCCGGGGATTGAACGATGGGCACTTTTCGCCAAGACCTTTTCCGATGTGACTTGCGCACAGGTGCGCTGAAAACGGCCGTTGCCGCAGCCATAACGCTGGCTGGACTCGCCGGATTCCCGGGTTCCGCTCAGGCACAGGGGGTGGTCCGCTCCGTCCATCAAGACTGGCAGATTCGTTGCGACACCCCGCCCGGGGCACAAAGCGAGCAATGCGCGCTGATGCAAAGCGTGGTTGCGGAAGACCGGGTCAATACCGGCCTTACGGTTTTGATACTCAAGACTGCCGACACAAAAACCTTGGTAATGCGGGTGATCGCCCCGCTAGGAGTGCTGATTCCCGCGGGACTCGGTTTGACCATCGACAAGCAGAACGTCGGCCGGGCCGGTTTCACCAAATGCGTGCTGGGTGGCTGCATGGCCGAAGTGGTGATGGAAGACGCCCTGTTAAAGGCGCTACGCACCGGCCAAAGCGCCACCTTCATTATTTTCTTTACGCCGGAAGAGGGCATCGGATTCCCGTTGAGCCTCAAAGGCTTTGCCCAGGGCTTCGACAAATTGCCGTGATCGGGGCGCAAAATCCCGGCCGGTTGCCCCCTCGCGGCTGAGCCGCCGAGCGCTTATCTTTCGGTTTGAAACATTCACTCCGGACCCACCTTCATGGCTGATTCCTCGCCCACCTCCCTCCTCGATCGCGCAGGCCTAGACCCTGTGCAGGTCGGCAAGCATCTCGACCGTGCGCTGGAAGGCGCCGATGACGGCGAATTATTCCTGGAATATCGCCAGTCGGAAGCCCTGATGTTCGATAACGGACGCCTGAAGCAGGCGACCTATGACACCTCGCAAGGTTTCGGCCTGCGTGCGGTAAAGGACGAAGCGGTCGGCTATGCCCATGCCTCCGATATGTCGGAGCAGGCGATCGGCCGCGCCGCCGACACGGTGCGCGCGGTCAAGGGCGGCTACAGCGGCAGCTATGCCGATGCCCCCACCCGCAGCAACGTGAAGCTTTATTCCGACGACAATCCGCTGGCCGAGCCCGGCTTCGAAGCAAAAGTGAAACTGCTCGAAACCATCGACGCGGCGGCCCGCGCCAAGGACCCGCGTGTGCGGCAGGTATCCGCAAGCCTCGGCGCGACCTGGCAGATGGTCGAGATCCTGCGCGCCGATGGGCAGATCTACCGCGATGTGCGCCCGCTCGTTCGCGTCAATGTTTCCGTGGTGGCGGGTGAAGGCGACCGTCAGGAAACCGGCAGCTTCGGCTTCGGCGGACGCGAAGGTTATGCCCGTTTTATCGACGCCTCCCAGTGGCAGTTAGCCGTCGATGAAGCGGTGCGTCAGGCACTGGTGAACCTCACCTCCGTCCCCGCTCCCGCAGGTGAAATGGACGTGGTGCTTGGCCCCGGCTGGCCGGGCGTGATGCTCCATGAAGCCATCGGGCACGGCCTCGAAGGCGACTTCAACCGCAAGAAGACATCGGCCTTTGCCGGATTGATGGGCCAGCGCGTCGCAGCGGCGGGCGTCACCGTTGTCGATGACGGCACCATCCACGGGCGGCGTGGCTCGCTCTCGATCGACGATGAAGGCACGCCCACGCATCGCACGGTGCTGATCGAGGACGGCATTCTCGTTGGCTACATGCAGGACCGGCAGAACGCGCGGCTGATGAACATGAAGCCGACCGGCAACGGCCGGCGCGAGGGTTATGGACATGTCCCGATGCCGCGCATGACCAACACCTACATGTTGGGCGGCGCGCATGACCCGGGCGAGATCATTGCCTCGGTGAAGAACGGCATCTACGCCGTCAACTTCGGCGGCGGCCAGGTCGATATCACGTCGGGAAAATACGTGTTCCAGTGCACCGAGGCCTACCGGATTGAGAACGGCAAAGTCGGCGCGCCGCTGAAAGGCGCGATGCTGATCGGGAACGGACCGACCGACCTGAACCGCATCACCATGGTCGGAAACGACATGAAGCTCGACATGGGGATCGGAACCTGCGGCAAAAACGGCCAGGGTGTGCCGGTAGGTGTCGGCCAGCCGACACTCCGGATGGATCGGATCACCGTCGGCGGCACCGCCTAAATTTTCGGCTGCCGGCGGGCCGCTCCTCAGGAAAACAAAGTTCCACCGCTGATGCTGCACTGCAATGTCGCACCTTTGCCTGCTCCGTAAAGAAGTTCTCGCCCAACGGCACGTTTCGCCGGTAAAGTAGTGTGTCTGGGAGGACGGGCATGCTTCAAAATCAAAAACAAAGCCAATTTGCAAAAGCGACGCACGGGGGACTGTCTGTCCCCTCGCCGCGGCACAGCTGACATCATCGAGCCATTCGCATGTCGCATGTCGCTTCATTCCGGCAACGTCTGTCGCCACGCGTTTCGTCAGTCGATCTCTACGATCTGCTGGCGCTCGCGGCTTTTACGGCGCTCGCCATCACGGTGCTGGCCACCTTCAGGGACTATGCGGTCTCCAATGACGAATGGGTGCAGCACCGCTATGGCGAGTTGATCCTCTCGTATTACGCGAGCGGCTTTACCGACGACGCCGTCTTCCATTTCGAGAATCTCTATCTCTATGGCGGCTTGTTCGATGTGGTCTCGATCCTGCTCGAGCGCATGCTGCCGTTTGATGTCTTCAGCATCCGTCACTTTCTCTGCGCGCTGTTCGGCATCGGCGGCATTGTCGCCACCTGGGCTGTTGCACGATTGGTTGCGGGCCCGCGCGCTGGCCTGTTGGCGCTGCTGGCGCTGGCGGTTTGCGGTCCCTGGTATGGGACCATGTTCAACCACACCAAGGACATCCCCTTCGCCGCCACGATGATGGGTGCGACGTATTTTCTGATGCGCGGCGCGCGCGATCTGCCGCGGCCGCGGGCTTTCGACATCCTGATGTTCGGCATGATGCTGGGTTGCGCACTCGGCCTGCGCGCCACCGGCCTGCTGATGGTCGGTTATGCCGGGCTTATTGTGTTGATGCGGTTGCCTGCACTCCCGACGTGGACCGACCGCGCAAAGTTCGCCGGGCTTTCGCTTCTGTACGCCCTGCCCGCTTTCCTGGTGGCTTATGTCATCATGATCGCAGCGTGGCCCTGGGCATCGCTCGAAATTTTGAATCCCATCACCGCGATCTCCGCCTTTGCGCACTTCCACTACAGCATCCAGACGCTGGCCTTTGGGCAAATGTATGAGATGTTCGACGCGCCGCGCTGGTACATCCCCGCCTACCTCGCCATCAAACTGCCGCTGACGATTTTGTCCGGTGCCTTGATCGGTCTTGTTGCGGCAGGCCTGGCCGCAAGGCGCGATGGTCTGCTGCACACCATGCGCCAGCGTGAAATCTTCATGGTGATCTTCATCGCGGCCTTCCCGGTGGCGTGCCAGGTGATCGGACAGGGCCCGGCTTTCACCGGGATGCGGCATTTCCTCTTTGTCGTGCCGCCGCTGGCGGTGCTCGCCGGCATCGGATTCGATGCCTTGCTGACAGGGCTTCACGCAAGGCATCGCGTGTTATTCGCAGGAGCCTTCGCGATGGTCGCGACGGCTTTCGTGAGCAACACCGTGACGCTCGTCCGCATGCACCCTTACGAATATCTATTCTTCAATCCGCTGGTCTCCGGCCTCGAAGGCGCGTCGCGCCGCTTCGACATGGATTACTGGAGCTTCGTCATGCCCGAGGCGGTGCGCAGCCTGGAGAAATATCTCGACGAACACGACGGGAAGACGGGAAAGCCGCGCCCGCGTTATCTGGTCGGCGTTTGCGGCGAGAAACAATCCTTCGAGAAAGAAGCGAAGAAGCATCCCGAGTGGATATTGACCGACGAATGGGATGAGGCGGATTTTTTCATCTCATCGACGCAGATGGATTGCGACAAGCGGATGGCCGGCGAAACCATCACCGATATCGCACGCCTCGGCGTGACGATCGGCGTGGTGAAAGACCGCCGCGCCATCGTGCGGTCAACCGTCACGCGCAATCCGTAAAACACGCTAATTTCTGGAGCGTGATCTTATCCGAAAACCGGTTCCCACCATCGGATCAAGTCCGGCGGCAAGCTTTTCGGATCACGTTGCTTGCCAGAGCGTGATCTTGCCCGAAAACAGGTTCCCACTTTTCGGGATCACGCTCAGTAAGCGTATTCGCTGAAAATCGGCTCAACTGAGCCGTTCCACGGACCGTGAAATTTCTCCAGCAGCTCTTCCGCAGGCGTGATGCCGCGCGCGACAGATTCCTCGAGTGGTGCGAGATATTGAGTCTCGTCGTTGCCAGCGCGGCCCTTGCGATTGCGCCGCGCCAGTCCGGCGCGCGAAATCTCCAGGGTCTGCCTGGCAAGTTCCTGCACGCTCACGCCGCGAATTTCCGCCTTGAATCCCAGCGTCGGCACGTCATCGCGCAGCTTCTGCCGTTCCTCTGCGGTCCAGTCCTTCACCCGATCCCAGGCAGCGTCGAGGCTGGCATCGTCGTAAAGAATGCCGGTCCAAAAGGCCGGCAGGGACGCCAGCCGCTTCTCAGGAACAGAGTCTGAGCCGCGCATCTCCAGGTAGCGCTTGAGCCGCACCTCCGGAAAAATCGTGGAGAGATGGTTGGCCCAGTCGGAAATCGTCGCGTGCTCGCCCGGCAGCGATGCCAGCTTGCCCGCCATGAGATCGCGGAAGGACTGCCCTGCGACATCGATATACTTGTCGCCGCGCTTGACGAAATACATCGGCACGTCGAGCGCGTAATCGACCCAGCGCTCGAAGCCCATGCCGGACTCGAAGGCCCAGGGCAGCATGCCCGAGCGCGCAGGATCGGTATCGCGCCAGATTTCGGAGCGGAACGACAGAAACCCGTTGGGCTTGCCTTCCGTGAAAGGCGAATTGGCAAACAGCGCGGTTCCGACAGGTTGTAGCGCCAATGACACGCGCAGCTTTTTCACCATGTCGGCTTCACTGGAGAAGTCGACATTGGTCTGCACCGTGCAGGTCCGGTACATCATGTCGAGACCAAGCTTGCCGACCTTCGGCATATAATCGGTCATGATGCGATAGCGGCCCTTGGGCATCATGGGCATATCGGCCCGCGACCACTTCGGCGTCATGCCCATGCCGAGGAAACCGATACCGAGCGGCTGCGCGACCTCATGAACTTGCGCCAGATGCGCGCGCAGCTCGCGGCACATTTGATGCACGGTTTCGACCGGCGCGCCGGACAATTCGAACTGCCCGCCAGGTTCGAGGGAAATGGCGCCACCACCGGTGACATCGAACAGGCCGATGATATTTTCGCCTTCCATGATCGGTTCCCAACCGAGCAGGAGCTTCATGCCTTCCAGCAGCGCGCGAATGCCGCGCGGCTCGTCATAAGGAACGGGATTGTGGCCGTCGGTGGTGAAGACGAATTTCTCGTGCTCGGTGCCGATGCGGAAATCGGCCTTCGGCTTGCAGCCTGCCGCGAGCCAGGCGACGAGTTCGTCGCGTTTCTCGATCGGCCTCATGTCGATTTGGTCGCGCGCCATGCAGGGTTCCGGCAGGAAGGGCGGCGACCTAAACACGGCCTCCGCGAAAGGGCAATAATGCCCAGATGGCTTCGATGATGGCGTTCCGCCAGAGGTCAGTTCAGGAGATTATTTTTTCGAGGTTTCGCCCGAGAGCTTGCGCTGCACCCGTTCGTCGAAGCGCGCCACGTTGACCACGACGCGGCTGTGCGCTCCATCGCCGACGCGTTCCCTGTCGTCAAAAGCCTCAACGCGGAATTCCAGCGTACGGCCGTCTATTTTCGTGAGTTCTGCGGTGGCGCGCAAATGCATGCCGACCGGCGTTGCCGCATAGTGACCGACCTCAAGCTTGGTGCCGAGGCTTTGGTGACCGAATGGGAGCAGCCGCTCCACTGCGTTGAGCGCCGCGGCTTCCATCAGGTTGATCATGACGGGCGTGGCCAGAACTGCGACGCGACCGCTGCCGATGCGCGGCGCGGTGTCGGCATCCTGCACGGTGATTTCGGCCGAGCCGGTCAGCCCCACCTTCAGATTCGGAAAATCCATATCAGGCGGCCTGCTTCCTTGGCGGCGCGAACCGCTGATAAAAAGTTTCATTTTTCGCGGCCATGTCGAGCAGAAGCTTCGGCGGCGCAAAGCGCGACCCAAACTTTTTCTCGAGCGCCTGGCAGAGATCGACAAAGCGTTTGGCGCCCATCATGTCGATCCAGGAAATCGTGCCGCCGGTGAACGGCGCAAAGCCCCAGCCGAGGATCGAACCGACATCGGCTTCGCGCACGTCGGTGATGACGCCTTCCTCGATGCAACGCGCCGCTTCCAGCGACTGCACCGCGAGAAAGCGATGCTTCAGCTCGCGGATGTCGATGGTGTCAGGGTCGAGTTTCACCGGCTGCAATGCGGCAAGCCCTGGCCACAACGTCTTCTTCCCGCCGGCAGCAGGATAATCGTAGAAGCCCTTGCCGTTCTTGCGGCCGAGACGGCCCTGCTTCTCGACGATCTCCGCCAGCAGCGCCTTCTGACGTTGATCGACCGCTTCCGGTCCGAGATCGGCCTCGGTCGCCTTGAGGATTTTCCAGCCGAGATCGAGCGCAACTTCATCGTTAAGCGACAGCGGGCCAACCGGCATTCCCGCCATGCGGCCGACATTCTCGATCATCGCCGCGGGCACCCCTTCGACCAGCATCAAATGGCCTTCGCGCACATAATTCAGCACGCAGCGGTTGGCATAGAAGCCGCGCGCATCGTTGACCACGATCGGTGTCTTGCGGATGGTGCGCACATAATCGAGCGCGGCAGCCAGCGCCTGATCGCCGGTATTTTTCCCCATGATCACTTCGACCAGCATCATCCGCTCGACCGGCGAAAAGAAATGGATGCCGATAAAACGCGCCTGATCCTTGAACTCGGTTGCAAGCGACGTGATCGGCAGCGTCGAGGTATTGGACGCGAAGATCGCATCCTCACGCATCACCGCATGCGCCCTGGCGATAGCCTCCGCCTTCACCTTGCGATCCTCGAACACCGCTTCGATCACCAGATCGCAGGGCGTGAGCGCCGCGTAATCCGCTGAGGTCGTGATTCTGGCCAGCAGCGCGTCGCGCTCGGTGGTCTTGGCACGGCCCTTGTTGATCTGGTCGGTGATCAGCTTGTGAATATGCGCCTTGCCCTTGTCGGCGGATTCCTGATCGCGGTCGATCAGGATCACTTCCTTGCCCGACATCGCGGTGACATAGGCAATGCCCGCGCCCATGAAGCCGGCGCCAATGATGCCGACGGTGCCGAGTTTCGATGGGCCAACATTCGCCGGCCGCCGCGCGCCCTTGTTCAGCTCCTGCATGGAGACGAACAGCGAGCGGATCATCGCCGCTGCTTCCGGCGTGCGCAGGATTTTCGCGAACCAGCGCGACTCCACCCGCAGCGCCAGATCCATCGGCAATTGCAGGCCTTCATAGACGACCTGAAGAATGGCGCGCGCACCGGGATAATTGTCGTAGGTCTCGCGGCGGTAGATCGCATTGGCCGCGGGAAACGTCATCATCCCCGCTTTCGAATAGACCGGACCGCCGGGCAGTTTGAAGCCCTGCACATCCCAAGGTGCTACGCCCTTGCCGCCGGCCTTGATCCATTCCTTCGCCGTCTTGATCAGATCGGCGGGCGGCACAACCGCATCCACAAGCTTCATCGCCTTGGCGCGATCGACCTTGAGCTGTTCGCCTTTCAGCAGCATCTGCAGCGCGTCCGCAGGCGGCATCATGCGCGCCACCCGTTGCGTGCCGCCCGCGCCGGGGAACAGGCCTATCTTGATCTCGGGAAGACCGAGCCGCGTCTTGGCGTTGTCCGACGCGACGCGGTAGTGGCAGGAGAGACAAAGCTCGAGTCCGCCGCCAAGCGCGGTGCCGTTGATCGCCGCGACCCACGGCTTGCCGTTGGTCTCGAGCTTGCGAAACAGTTGCGACAGCTTGCGGCTTTGCGTGAACAACTCCGCGATTGCTGCTTCCTCGCCCTGCGCCATCGCCATTTCGGTGAAGGCGCGGCTCAGCCCCTCAAGCATGGTGAGATCGGCGCCGGCGGAGAAAGCTTCTTTCGCCGAGGCGATGACCGCGCCCTTGACCGTGGCGTCCGCCGCCAGTTGACCGACGATGACGTCGAGTTCCTCGATCACCTTGTCGTCCAGCACATTCATCGAGCGGCCGGGCATGTCCCAGGTCACAACGGTGATGCCATCCGCATCGGCTTCGAGCTTGAAATTTGTGAACGCCATCGCCGCTCTCCTCAATAAGGCTCGCCCGAAAGCCGCGTGAAGTGAAAGCCGTTCTCATCTTTGACGGCGATCATGTCGATCCCCGGATAATGAGCACGCTCGGTCGCACAACGCGTGCCTATCTCCAGATAAAGCACATCACGCTCGGTCTTGTTGATGAGGTGATGGCCGTTGGGGACGCCGGCCTTGAAGCCGGCGGCCTCCCCTGCCCGCAACGTCACCTCAGCGCCATCTTCAATCAATGTCGCCTCGCCTTCCAGCACATAGACGAGTTCGTCCTCGTTTTCGTGCCAGTGGCGTAAAGCCGACGCCGCACCCGGTTTCAGCCGCGTGAGATTAACGCCGAACTGGTCGAGCCCGGCAATATTGCCGAGCGCTACCTTTTCACGGCCGACACAAGCGGACTTGAACTGCTCGGGATACGTGGTGGTCGTCCGCACGACGGCTTTGGCAATGTCGATCTTCGGCACGGTCACACCCGCTCGATGATCGTGGCGGTACCCATGCCCGCGCCGATGCAAAGCGTGACCAGCGCCGTGTTGAGATTGCGTCGCTCCAGTTCGTCGAGTGCAATGCCGAGGATCATCGCGCCGGTGGCGCCGAGCGGATGGCCCATGGCAATCGCGCCGCCGTTGACGTTGATCTTGCTGCTGTCGAGGCCGAAAGCCTGCATGAAGCGTAGCACGACGGCGGCGAAAGCTTCGTTGACCTCGATCAGATCGATGTCGCCCAACGTCATGCCCGCTCGTTTGAGCACCTTGTGGGTCACGTCGATCGGCCCGGTCAGCATCATCGCGGGTTCCGAGCCGATATTGGCAAAGGCCCTGATGCGCGCGCGTGGCTTGATGCTCGCCTTGTCGCCGGCTTCCTTGTTGCCGACAAGAACCGCCGCCGCGCCATCGACGATGCCCGACGAATTGCCGGCGTGATGGACATGGTTGATGGCTTCGATTTCCGGATGCGCCTGGATCGCCACCGCATCGAAGCCACCCATCTCGCCCATCTGCACGAAGGACGGCTGCAGCGCTGCAAGCGATTGCATCGTTGTGGTCGGGCGCATGTGCTCGTCGCGCGCCAGGATCGTAAGGCCGTTGACGTCCTTCACCGGCACGACCGAGCGCTTGAAGCGCCCCTCGTCCCAGGCTGTCGCCGTGCGCTTCTGGCTCTCGACTGCGTAAGCATCGACGTCGTCACGGGAGATGCCGTAGCGCGTGGCGATCAGGTCGGCGGAAATACCTTGCGGCATGAAATAGGATTTGACCGCGATGGAAGGATCCACCGGCCAGGCGCCGCCGGATGCGCCGATACCGATCCGGCTCATGGATTCCACGCCGCCACCGATCGCCATGTCGTGCTGACCGGACATCACTTCCGCGGCCGCGAAATTCACTGAATCCAGACCCGAGGCGCAGAAGCGATTGATCTGGACGCCGGGCACGCTATCGCCAAAACCCGCGACGATGGCCGCGGCGCGCGCGATGTCGCCGCCCGCTTCCCCCACCGGATCGACGCAGCCCAGGATAACGTCGTCGACGAGCGCAGGATCGAGTTGGCTACGTGTGCGCACCGCTTCCAGCGCCTGTGCCGCGAGGCTTAGCGCCGTGACCTCATGCAACGAGCCATCCGCCTTGCCCCGTCCACGCGGCGTACGCACGTGGTCATAGATAAAGGCGTCGGCCATCACGTTTCTCCCGCGGTATCTGAAGCCTCCAGCCTATCAGGTAGGCATGGACGAATCACATTGCACTAGGGTACCCCCCGATCCAAGGGGAGTGCGATAGCGGCACCGGAAACTGGGCCTGCTAGCGCCGCAAGCAAAGGCGTTACTGTGGAATTTCTGACAGCGCGTCCCGACATCGTCGGGTCGAACACGCAGCGCAGCCTTCTGAGCTACTGGCATCGCAAGCGTCGTAATGCCCTGCTTCCGGAATGGGAGCGGCTTGAAGAAACACCCGAGCTTCTCAGGTTCGCCGACAATCTCGCCTATGCCGAACTCGTCGGCTCCGAGGATTCCTATCGCCTGCTGGTGAACATGCAGGGCGCGCGGCTGATCGAATCCCACGGCGGTTATATGGTCGGACGATTCCTCGACGAGATCCTGCGGCCTTCTTACAAGGATCAGTCGCTGGCGATGTGCCATCAATCCATCACGACCCGGCTGCCGGTCTATACGCTGCTGGACATGCGCGACTGCAATGAGCGCATCGTGCATTACGAGCGCCTGCTGCTGCCGTTCGGCGAGGACGGCGTCACCGTCGATGGCCTTCTGGTGTCGATCGAAATCAGCAGCCCGGAAGGTCCGTTCGAAAGCCGAGACCTGATGACGGCGCCTGCCAAGCCGCCTGCGCTGGCGCTGTGTGCAACTATTCACCATTGAGAATTTTTTTCTCCATTCGCTTCCAAAAATAGGCTACTCGTCTTTCTGGATGTGGCCGAAAGGGAGAAAGTGTTTCCCGACCGGCTGAATAAGCCGGGAATGCGCGTGACCGACCCTCAGCCAGACGCCACGGATTTTCCGGCGCAAGCCGTCTCCTCGATCGTCAAGGTTTTCCCCGGCTTGCTGCTGTCAGCAGTCGTCGCCATTGCGGCGGCGGCAATCGCACTGTCGATTGCCCCGCTTTTCCCGATTCCCGGAATGGTGGTAGCGCTGCTCATTGGCATCGCACTCAATCCGCTGGCGCGGCGGCACCTGTTCCAGCCCGGCACGTCATTTTGCCTGAAGACCGTTTTGCCGATTGCAGTCGCACTGCTCGGATTGAGAATCGCACTCGGCGATATCGTGGCGCTCGGCATCACCACCGCAGTTCTTGTCATGCTGTCGATGGCGGCAACCATTGTTGCAGGACTTCTGTTCGCCCGCCTGCTCGGCCAGACATCCGCTTACGGCGCGCTCGCCGGCGTCGCGACCGCCGTATGCGGCGCTTCTGCGGCGCTTGCAACCGCGATCGTGTTGCCGGACTACAAGAACAAGGCCGCAGACGTGGCGTTCGTCGCCATCGCCGTCAACGCGCTCTCGACCGTTGCGATGATGCTCTATCCGGTGATCTGCGCGGCGCTCGGTTTCGACGAAAGATCATCGGGCACGATGATCGGCGCAACGATCCACGATGTCGCGCAGGTCGTCGGCGCGGGCTATGCGATCTCGGAGCCAACGGGAAATACTGCGGTGATCGTGAAACTGTTTCGCGTCTTCCTGCTGCTGCCGGTTGTGCTCGGCGTCGGCTGGTATTTCACCCGCAGCAACGTCAAGAGCATCACCGGCAAGATTCACATTCCGTTGTTTGCGGTCGGTTTCCTGATCCTGTGCGTCGTGAACAGCTTGGCGCCTTCGTTTGGCGCAGCGGCGCCCGTTTTCGCGCAGATCAAATCGATGTGCATCGAGGCTTCGACCTGGGGCCTGTTGATCGCAATCTCTGCCCTCGGCCTTCGCACATCCTTCGCCGGCATCGCGGCGCTCGGCTGGCGGCATGTCGCGACCGTGACCGGCACGACGGTCGTCATTCTCGCTGTCGCGACTGCTGGATTGCTGATCCTGCGCTAAACGCTAGAGTTTGTCGCGCAATCTTGCGGCGAACCGGTTCCCACTTCGCCGGATTGCGCTCTAGAAAGCGTCCGCAGGCAATTCCATGATGCTGCCGGCACCGGCCTGGATGCGCGCGAGATGCGCCACCGTTTCCGGCAGCATGCGTTCCATGAAGAAACGCCCCACCACGAGTTTCGCATTCAGGCGCTGTTCCGCGCCGGTCGCGCCTGCAGCCAGCTTGGCCTGCGCCGCTTCGGCCATCAGGCACCACATATAGCCAAGCGCCACCAGGCCAAAGAGATGCATGTAATCGGTGGCGCCCGCGCCGCCGTTCTCCGGTTTTTTCACAGCATTCTGCATGAACCACATGGTGGCCTGCTGCAGATGTGCCAGCGCCTGCACGAGCGGCTTGAGATACGGATTCATCGCCTCGTTGCTGGCGTGTTCTTTCAGATAACCCTGCACTTCGTTGAAGAAAGCCATGATCGCGCGGCCACCGTCCTTGCCGAGCTTGCGTCCGACAAGATCGAGCGCCTGAATGCCGTTGGCGCCTTCGTAGAGCATGGCGATGCGCGCATCGCGCACGAACTGTTCCATGCCATGCTCGGCGATATAGCCGTGGCCGCCATACATCTGCTGCGCCAGCACGGTGTTGGCGAAGCCCGTGTCGGTGAGCACGCCTTTGATCACAGGCGTGAGCAGGCTCATGTGATCTTCCGCCGACTGACGGACTTTCTCGTCGGACGAGCGATGGCCAACATCTGCCTTCAGCCCGGTCCAGATGATCAGCGCACGCGCGGCCTCATTGAAGGCGCGGATGGTCAGCAGCGTGCGGCGAACGTCCGGATGCACGATGATCGGATCGGCCGGCTTGTCGGGGAATTTCGGTCCGGTGAGCGCGCGGCCCTGCAACCGCTCTTTCGTGTAGATCGCCGCGTTCTGATAGGCGACCTCCGACTGCGCGAGCCCTTGCAGACCGACGCCGAGGCGCGCGTCGTTCATCATCACGAACATTGCCGGCAGGCCACGGTTTTCCTCACCGATCAGCCAGGCCGTGGCGCTATCGTAATTCATCACGCAGGTGGAGTTGCCGTGGATGCCCATCTTGTGTTCGAGCGAGCCGCACGAGAGTCCGTTGCGCGCGCCGAGCGAGCCGTCCTCGTTCACCAGGAATTTCGGGCAGACGAACAGCGAAATGCCTTTGGTGCCCGCGGGCGCGCCTTCGATGCGCGCCAGCACGAGATGCACCACGTTTTCGGCCAGATCATGCTCGCCGGCGGAGATGAAGATCTTGGTGCCGGTGATCCTGTAGCTGCCGTCTTCCTGTTTCACCGCCTTGGTGCGCAGCAGGCCGAGATCGGTGCCGCAATGCGGCTCCGTCAGGTTCATCGTGCCGGTCCAGGTGCCGGCGATCATCTTCGGCAGATATTTTTTCTTGTGCTCTTCGGAGGCATGCGCGAGCAGCGCCGCGATCGCGCCCTGGGTCAGCCCGGGATACATGGCGAAGGCCATGTTGGCCGCGCACATGAATTCATTGACGATCAGCGTGAGCGTCGAGGGCAGTCCCTGCCCGCCGTACTCCTCCGGCGACGAAATGCCGATCCAGCCGCCATCGACGAGCTGCTTGTAGGCATCCTTGAATCCGTTAGGTGTGACGACGCTGCCGTCGTCATGGCGCGTGCAGCCTTCCATGTCGCCAACCCGATTGAGCGGCGTCAGCACTTCCTCGCAAAGCTTGGCGGCCTCGCCCAGCACCGCCTCGACCACATCGGAAGACGCATCGGCAAAGCCGGGCAGATTGTTGTGCCGCTCCATATGGAAGACGTCGTTCAGCAGGAACATCACGTCATCCACAGGAGCCTTGTAGGTCGGCATGGTCGTTTCCCCTCCCAGATGCTGCGTCGTTATCGCAGCGTCTGCCTCGCCCCGGCGAGCCGGCATCAGGATCACGGATTCGGATTACATAAACATAAAGCGGCGTCGCGCGCCGTTAAGTATTTGTAATAGCTAGTAATTCCACGCTTCCGTGTGACCCAAAAGGCTGTTTTGGCCGCGAATCGGCAATTCCCCTTCAGCTCCGGCGCATGGCCCGAAGGCATTCCCAAAGTCCCCTCCGGGAAAGCGATACCGGCGAAGGCCCACCGTGCCCCGAAATGTCGGCAATTCCTTAAGAATCCGCCCCGCCGGGGCCGATTGTTAACCGGCCATTTACCATAAAAACGGAAGACTCCAGTCCGAGGAAAAGGACCGCGCCGTTCGTTTGTTTCGCCTCCGAATGCGCTGTTCCCGCTGGGCCATACGGCTTCCCGCACCTCCCGTCGGCAACTGGGCGTGGGCATGAAAACTGGCGTTCCGTGGAGAGTGAAGGGCATCCGCACCGATGCGCGGGAGACCGCGCGCGAAGCCGCGCGGCGCGCCGGCATGTCGGTCGGCGAATGGCTCAACACCGTCATCATCGATTCGGCCGACGAAGAAGGCATCCGGCTTTCGCGCCGGGGCTACGACGACGATGAAGACGACAGCGACGAGATGTTCGGTGTCCATGAGCGGCTCGACGAACTGACCCGCCAGCTCGGCCGGATTTATCAAGCCCCGCCAAAGCGGGCGCCCTACGCGCCAGCGGCAACCGGGCCGGAGGCTTATGCCCCGCCCTCCTACAATCAGAATCGCGAGAACAATCAGCTCGCCGAAGCGATCGCTCGCCTCGATCGCCGGATGGAAGAGCTGGTCAATGCCAACCGCAGCGTGGCTGCGCCGGCTTATGCTCCCGCCGCTGCTTATGCTCCGGCGCAAGCGTATGCGCCGGAACCCCGCGCCTCGGGCGGCGATGCCTGGACCGCCGATATCGACCAGGCGATGGCGGAAATCGCTGCACGCCAGCAGGCTCTCGATGCCGATCCCGATGCGCCTGCACCACCCCCGACACCCGCGCCGCAACACTATGCCGAACCGGTGCAGCAGCACGCGCCGGTCTACCAACAGCCACCTGCGCCCGCTCCCATGCCGTCGCAGAATCTGTCGGGGCTGGAACAGCACCTCCGCCACATCACCGGCCAGATCGAAGCGCTGCGCCAGCAGCCGCAGCTCGAAGAAGGCATTGCCGCACTCCGTCAGGCGCTGAGCGACATCGCACGCACCCTGCTCGACGCCATGCCGCGCCGCGCCATCGAAGCGCTGGAAGGCGAAATTCACGCGCTGACGGCACGGCTAGACAACACCAAGCAAGCCGGCGTCGATACCAATACGCTTGCTTCGCTGGAGCATGGCCTCGCTGAAGTCCGCGACACGCTGCGCACGCTGACGCCAGCAGAAAATCTCGCCGGCTTCCGTGAAGCCGTGCACAGCCTGGCGCAGAAGGTCGAGATGCTCGGCACGTCCGGGCCCGACATGAGCGCTTTCCAGCAGCTGGAAACCGCGATTGCCTCGATGCAAGGCATCGTTTCCCACGTCGCATCCAACGAAGCGCTGCAGCAACTCGCCGGCGAGGTGCATGCGCTGGCGGAAAAGGTCGATCACGTTGCAAGCGCCGGCATGGGCGCCGGCGATATCGCCCACAGCCAGGCGCTTGAGATCCTCGACCAGCGCGTCGCGCACATCGCCGATGCGCTGGAGTCGCGCGTGCAGAACGGCGGCAGCGTGCCGCCGCAGCTCGAAGCTGTGATCAGCGGGCTGAGCGAAAAGATCGAACGCCTGCAGCATTCGCGCGGTGAAGACGTATCCTATCTTGAAAGCCAGATCGCGGGGCTGGTTGAAAAGCTTGACGCTTCGGGCGCGCGCTTTGCCCAGCTTGAAGCCATTGAGCGCGGCCTTGCCGATCTGCTCAACCATATCGAACAGCAGCACGCCAACAATGCGCAGCCGACAGTCGTGCCGCAGATGGATGGCCTGCAGCGCGATATCATGCGCACGCAGACCTCGCTCGAAGCCGTGCATGGCACGCTTGGTCATGTCGTCGATCGTCTGGCGATGCTGGAAACCGACATGCGCGGCGCGCGGACACAACCGCAGCAGCATTACGCCCAGCCCCAACCGGAGTTCGTCCCGCAGCAGCAATATGCCCCGCACCCGCAGGCTTATGTCGAGCCGCAGGTCGCGCCGCAGCCGCAAGCGTACACCGAGCCTCAGGCGCAAGACTATTTCGAGCCGCAGGTCCATCCGGAACAGCAGCAGTTTGAACCTGCGCCACAGCCTTATTTTGAATCGCACCCCGATCCTGAATTCCAGCCGCAGATGCCGCCCGCGGCACAGCTGGAAGTTCCCGCGTTTGCCGCCGAGCCGCGCATGTTCGGGCAGGAACCCGCCGCCGAGCTTGCGCCGCCACCGAGCCGCGAAGTCGCCCATGCCCAGGCCGCCGCCGCGATGGCGCGCGCCAACCCGCGCACCGTGCGGACGCCGATCGATCCCGACCTGCCGCCGGACGAGCCGCTCGAGCCGGGCGTGGGATCGGGCCGCGGGCGTTCGCCCGCAGACCGTATTACCGATTCCGAACGCGCGCTGGGCCCGGCCCGGCGTTCCATGGACAGCAACGGCGGCAACAAATCGAATTTCATCGCAGCCGCTCGCCGTGCCGCCAAGGCCGCGGCGTCCGAACCGACCACCGCCGACTTGCGCGCTGCCGCATCGTCGAACAATGGGCCGGAAGAAAAAGGCGGCAAAAGCTTCGGCCAGCGCATGCGCCAGCTTTTTGTCGGCGCCAGCGTGATCCTGATTGTCGGCGGCGGCTTCCGTGTCGCGACCAATCTCATGACGTCCGGGGAAACGCCGGCCCCGCAAGTCGCCAGTTCCGATGTGCCGCCTGCGGCTTCAACTCCTGCACCGGCAATGCCTTCGATGATCGAGACGCAATCGGCGGCGCCGGCAATACCGCATCTGCAACAGATTCCGACATATGACGTCGCCCCCTCCGCTGACGTGACCGGTTCGGTGCGGTCATCCGCAGCACCCTATGGGCTTCCGCCTTCGCTGACGGTGCCGGGACTTCCGTCATCGCAGCCTTCACCGCGCAACGAGAAACTGCCGGCAGCGATCGGCAGCACAACCCTGCGCAATGCCGCTCAAAATGGCGATGCAGCCGCGGAATACGAAGTGGCGGTTCGCTATGCCGAAGGCCAGAGCGTTGCGGCAAATCCGCCGGAAGCGGCACGCTGGTTCGAACTCGCGGCCCGTCAGGGTCTGGCGATGGCGCAGTTCCGGCTCGCAGCGCTGTACGAAAAGGGCGTCGGCGTGAAGAAAGACACCGAGACCGCCCGCCGGCTTTACAAAACCGCGGCCGAACAAGGCAACGCCAAGGCGATGCACAATCTCGCCGTGCTCTATGCCGAAGGCGCCGCGGTGAAGCCGGATTACCGCACAGCGGCCCAATGGTTCCGCCTTGCCGCCGACCACGGCGTCTCCGACAGCCAATACAATCTCGCGATCCTCTATGCCCGCGGCATCGGCGTCGACCAGAACCTGGTCGAATCCTACAAGTGGTTCGCACTTGCCGCCGACCAGGGCGATCAGGAAGCCGCCAAGAAGCGCGACGAAGTCACAAAGCGGCTCGATGCGACATCGCTCAAAACAGCCAAGCTCGCCGTCAAAGCTTTCGCTCCGCAGGACCAGCCGGAAGCTGCTACGATGGTGAGGATGCCGGCCGGCGGATGGGACGCAGCTTCCTCCACGCCATCGGCACCCGCGCCAGCCAAGCCAAAGCGGGCCGAGCCCGTTCGCGTCGGCGCCCGGTGATCCGCGCCGCCCGGTCTTCGGGCGCGGCAAAACTGTCGAGCTTGCGGGTTACGGTCCCGGACGACTTGGCGTACAAGGCCATATCGCTCAGCGGCGATCAGCAAAAGTGGATGCCGGTTTTGCGTCCGATCGCCCGCTCACTTAAACGCTAGCCCGAACCGGCGGATTTCTTCCGTGCAAATCTATCTTCCGATCGCAGACCTTCCGGTCAATATTTTCCTCATTCTCGGAATGGGGCTGGCGGTCGGATTCATCTCCGGCATGTTCGGCATCGGCGGCGGGTTCCTGATGACGCCGCTGCTGATCTTCATTGGGGTGACGCCGGGTGTCGCCGTGGCCAGTGTGACCACCCACATCGCGGCCTCGTCCTGTTCCGGCGCGATCTCCTATTGGCGACGCAACGCGGTCGATCTTCCACTGGCGCTGATGTTGCTGGGCGGCGGCATTCTCGGCACCGGCACCGGCGTTTGGCTTTTTACCCTCATGCGTGCGCTGGACCAGCTCGATCTGATGATCGGCCTCTCCTACCTGACGCTGCTGACGGTCATCGGCGGACTGATGGCCTGGGAAAGCATCCGCGCAATCCTGCGGACGCGTTCCGGCAGGCCGGTGGTGCTGCGCCGGGCCGGCAGCCATCTTTGGTTTCACGGGTTGCCGATCAAGTTTCGCTTCAAGCGCTCGCGCATCTATGTGTCGGCGATCCCGATCTGGGTGATCGGCTTCATCATCGGCTTCATCGGCGCTATCATGGGCATCGGCGGCGGTTTCCTGCTGGTGCCGATGCTGATCTACTTCCTGCGCGTGCCGACATCGACCGTGATCGGCACATCGCAAGTGCTGACTCTGGTGACCATGGCCTCGGCCACTGTCATGCATGCCGTCACCAACCAGCAGGTCGATGCGGTGCTGGCGCTGATCCTGATGGTCGGCGGCGTGATCGGCGCGCAATTTGGCGCCCGCACCGGTTACAAAATGACGGGCGAATGGCTCCGGCTCTTACTCGGTGTCCTCGTTCTGGTAGTGGGACTGCGCTTTGCCTACGCCCTGATCGTCCCGCCAACGGAGCTGTTTTCGATCCGGGTGTCGGAGACCGCGCCATGATCGCATTCCGCATCGCCGCCTCCATTCTCGCTGCATGGCTTGCACTGGCCGCCACGCCGGCCGGAGCCGAACGGCTGATCACGTCGCTGTCCAACCATCGCGTCATGGTGACCTCGAGCTATACCGGCGTCGATCTCGTGCTGTTTGGCAGCGTAGAGCGCGATCCCTCATCGGCGATACGACGTGGCGGTTATGATGTGGTGGTGACGGTCAGCGGCCCGCGCGACACCGAGCGCACACGGCGCAAAGGCCGCGTGCTGGGCATCTGGGTGAATGAAGATTATCGCACCTTCGTCAATGTGCCGAGCTATCTGGCCATTCTTTCCAGCAAGCCTACCCAGTCGGTCGCAGCGGCCGATACACTCCGCCGCCTGCAGGTCGGTTTCGACAATTTCCAGCTGCCGCAGCAGATCGGCCCTGACGTCGCTGACGTGGTGAAGGACGATCCCTTCCGTCAGGCCTTCGTGCGGCTGAAGCAGGAACACGGACTCTACGTTGCACGCGATGGCGCCGTCACTTTCCTCACGCCGACGCTGTTTCGCGCCGACGTGCCGATGCCGGCCAACGTACCCTTCGGAATTTACGAGATCGATGTGAAGTTGTTCGCCGACAATGCCATGATTGCGCAATCCACATCGGCGCTGGAAGTCATCAAGGTCGGCTTCGAACAGTTCGTCGCCAATGCGGCACACGACCACGCGCTGCTTTATGGCCTCGTCACCGCGATGATGGCACTGCTGACCGGCTGGTTCGCCAGTGTGGTGTTCCGCAGGGATTAGTCGGACATGCAGCGCTTGGCGGTAAACGCATAGAGCCTGCCGTCGCCGAGCATATGCGCGGTGAAGGCGATCCCACCGAAGACTTCAACGAACGCAGGATGCCGGATGTTCAACCCGCCGGTGTAAGCGCCGAAAGCCGGCATCACCGCCTGCTTGCCGTTGGTGGCGAAGCAACGGCGGCTCACGGTGCGGCCGCGTTGCGTGACGCGCGCCACCGGATGCAAATGTCCCGCGATCTCGCCGTTCCAGGCTTTCGCGGTGGGCTCGTGCCGGAACGTCAGCGCCCCGATCGCCAGTGCTGCCGGAAAGAACCCGCCGATGCCTTCCGCAGGTTCAGGGTCGTGATTGCCGGTGATCCAGACCCAGTCGTGCCCACGCTGCAGCGCGCGGATGTTGTCGCGGTCGCCGCCCTGCAACCGATCAGCGCCGCCGCCGTCATGAAAATTGTCGCCGAGCGCAATCACGCAACGCGGCGCATAGCGCGCGATGAGTTGGCCGAGCCGCGCCAATGTCGCCGCGGTATCATAGGGCGGCAGGAACACGCCGCGCTTCGCAAAGCTTGAGCCTTTTTCCAGATGCAGGTCGGCAACGACAAGAATGCCTTCCTCCGGCCAGTAAAGCGCGCCGCCGCAATCCGCCACCAGCGTAACGCCGGCAATGCGGATTTCCCCGCCGAATTGTCGGACGGTTGCAGTCTCTGCGCTCACCTCTGAGGTTTTCACCCCATCGCCTCCTTCACCAGTTCGTCGGCGGCTTCCGCCAGCAAACTTTCCGATGCTTCTCCCGACACCGGCTCCCGCCCGATCTCCAGCATCACAGGCACGGCCAGCGGGGACACGCGATCAAGCGGCTTGTGAATGATTCGCCCCTTGATGCGCGCGAGCATGGTGCCAAGACGGCGGATATCGAGCAAGCCCGTTGCCGCATCCGCTCGCGCCGCGCGCAAAAGCAGATGGTCGGGCTGATGCTTGCGGAGTACGTCATAGACCAGATCGGTCGAGATCGTGACCTGACGGCGGGATTTTTCCTCACCGGGGAACCGGCGTTCGATCAGCCCGGCGATAATCGCGCAGGTGCGGAAGGTACGTTTCATCAGCGCGGATTCCGCGAGCCAGGCTTCGAGGTCGTCGCCCAGCATGTCCTGATCGAACAGTTCCGCGAGCGACAGCTTGCCGGTATCGATGGCCTGTCCGACATCGCCCAGCGACCATACCGCAAGCGCATATTCGTTGGCGACAAAGCCAAGCGGACGCAGCCGCGCACGCTCGAGCCTTCGCGTCAGCAGCATCCCAAGCGTCTGGTGCGCAAGCCGGCCTTCAAACGGATAACAGACGAGATAATGCTTGCTGCCGCGCGGAAAGGTTTCAACCAGAAGATCGCCCGCCTTTGGCAGCAGCGACCGCCACTGCTGAATTTCCAGCCACTCGCGCACCTGTTCCGGCAACGCGTGCCAGGCTTTGGGATCGGCGACGAGATCGCGGACGCGCGCGGCGAGATAGGTCGAGAGCGGGAACTTGCCGCCTTCATAGGACGGCACTTTCGGATCTTCATCGGTCGCGCGCGAAACGTAAACTTCATCCTCGACCAGCGTTTCGTAACGCAGCACCTCACCAGCGAACACAAAGGTGTCGCCGACCGCCAGCGTCTCGATGAAATATTCCTCAAGCTGTCCGAGCACGCGCCCGCCGCGCGGGATCGCCGTCTTGCCTCCGCGCGAGCGCACCAGCCGCACCTTCAGCATGTCCGCCTCGACAATGGTGCCGACATTCATGCGGTAACGCTGCGCGATGCGCGGATGGGTGATGCGCCAGCGGCCGTCCTGCCCGATGCGAATTTTCGCGAAGCGCTCGTAAGCCTTCAGCGCGTAACCACCGGTGGCAACAAAATCCACCACATCGTCGAAATCCTTGCGCGTGAGCACAGCATAGGGCGAGGTCGTGCGAATCTCCTCAAACAGTTCGTCGCTGTGAAACGGCTCACCCACCGCGCACCCCAGTACATGCTGCGCCAGCACGTCGAGGGCGCCGGTGCGTGCAGGCGGCGTGTCCTGCGCATTATCCGCCACGGCGCCGAGCGCGGCATGACATTCCAGCACCTCGAAGCGATTGGCCGGGATCAGCACCGCTTTTGATGGCTCATCCAACCGGTGGTTGGCGCGACCAATGCGTTGCAACAAGCGCGACGAGCCTTTCGGCGCGCCGACATTGATCACCAGATCGACGTCGCCCCAGTCCACGCCGAGGTCTAGCGACGAGGTGCAGACCACCGCGCGGAGTTTTCCGGCGGTCATGGCGTCTTCCACCTTGCGGCGCTGCGCGACATCGAGCGAACCGTGATGCAAGGCGATGGCAAGCGTATCGTCGTTGATGCGCCAGAGATCCTGGAACAGGCGCTCCGCCTGGCTGCGCGTGTTGACGAACAGCAGCGTGGTCTTGTGGCGCTTGAGCAGGTCGTAGATTTCATCGAGCGCATGGCGCGCACCGTGACCTGCCCACGGCAGATGCTCCTTGGTGTCGAGCATCGAGACGTCAGGTTTCGCGCCACCTGCGGCGATAACGAGATCGGCCTGCGCCTGTCCTTCCACCGGTTGCGGCACCAGGAACCGGCACAGGTCTTCCGGCTCAGCGACAGTGGCAGACAGCCCAACGGTGGTGAGCTGCGGCGCCAGCCGAAACAGCCGTGCCATGCCAAGCGAGAGCAGGTCGCCGCGCTTTGACGTCACCAGCGAATGCAATTCATCGAGCACCACGCGCTTGAGCGAGCCGAACAGAAATGGGCTGTCGGCACTCGCGAGCAGCAGCGCCAGTTGCTCGGGCGTGGTGAGCAGAATATCTGGCGGGTCGCGGCGCTGGCGCTGACGCTTCGACACCGGCGTATCGCCGGTGCGGGTTTCGAGCCGGATCGGCAGGCCCATCTCGGTGACCGGCGTTTCGAGGTTGCGCGCGATATCGACGGCGAGCGCCTTCAGCGGCGAGATGTAGAGCGTGTGCAGCCCACCGTCGCGGCGGATACCGCGACCGGTGGAGACGAGCTTCTTCGCACCCTTTTTCGCCGCTGCGCGCTCCTTGCTCAGCTCCACCAGCGTGGGCAGAAATCCCGCCAGCGTCTTTCCGGCGCCAGTCGGTGCGATCAGCAAAGCCGAACGGCCCGCTTCCGCTTTGGCCAGCAGTTCGAGCTGATGCGCGCGCGGAGTCCAGCCACGCGCCGCGAACCATTTTTCAAATGGCTCCGGCAGCAAAGGCTGGGCTTCGATCCGTTTCAGCAATTCATCTGCTTTCCGCGGAAGCACGCGATCAGTCCGGGAACCGGTGCGCCCTTCTCCATGCGCGTCGAGGCGGAATTGAGGGCAAGCACGTTCAGTCCGGCGTGCTCCAGAGCCGCGCGAACATGGGCGGCGCTGTGGGCAAAACGTAGCGCCTCGCCCATGCGCACGCCATCGCCTTCATGCGCTTCAACGGTAAAGGCAAAAATCCCGCCCGGCATGAGCACGTCGGAAGCGGCCTGCGCCACAGGGGCCAGATCGGGGAGATAAGCGAAAACGTCAGCGGCGATGATCAGGTCGTAATGGCGGAGCGCGGTCTTTTCTTCCTTCAAACATTCGACCACGTCGCCGATCTCAAGCCGGTCATAGATATTTTTTTGCTGCGCCTGATCGAGCATGCGGGGCGACAGATCGCAGCCGACCAGCATGTCCACTTTCGAACGGAACGGCACGCCACCCAGTCCGGTGCCGCAACCAAGATCGAGCATCGCGGAAAAATGCTGCTTGCCCGTGGCCTCCACGGCTGCAAGCAGCAGAGCCGGCGCGGAATATTTCAACCCCTCCGTCAGCGCGCGGTCGAATTTGGATGCGTAGGTATCGAACAGCGTGCGCACATAGCTCGCCGGCATATCGGTCGGCGCTGTCGCACCGAGCCGCATGAGATTGAGCAGCGCGCCACGGTCGTCGCGCGGATCGACTTCGCAGGCCTTGCGATAGGCGGCAGCCGCCGCATCTATGTCGCCGATTTTCTCCTGCAGTTCACCCAGCGCAAACCACGCTGGCGCGTAGGCCGGCGTGAGTTCCAGCGCCTGTTGCAGAAGTTCCGCCGCGCCCGCGAGATCGCCCTTGGATTCCAGGTCCTGCGCCCAGGCATAGCGGCGGTCGGCGATCAGATCGCCGGAAGACAGGAATAGGGTCGAAAGCTGCACGTCTCACCTCAAGGGGTCGCGAAAGTGGAAGCAAAGCATATCTAGGGACTATGCGTCCCGAAGACATCCTTCTGCCCACGCCTTCCGGAGTTTGCTGCAAGCGCGGCGGGTTCCATATCGACCCGACGCGCGCGGTCGACAAGGCGCTCATTACCCACGGCCATTCCGACCATGCCCGGCCCGGCCACGGCGCGGTGCTGGCCACGCAGGAAACCCTCGACATCATGCGCCTGCGCTATGGCGAGAATTTCGCCGGGACGACGCAGGCCATCAAATACGGCGAGACCGTCGATCTCAACGGCATCAAGGCCACGTTCCGGCCCGCCGGCCATGTGCTCGGTTCCGCGCAGATAGCAGTGGAATACGGGGGCACGCGCATCGTCGCCTCGGGCGACTACAAGGACGTGCCCGATCCAACCTGCCTGCCATTCGAACTGATCCAGTGCGACGTGTTCATCACCGAGGCGACTTTCGGCCTGCCGGTGTTCCGCCATCACGACACCGATGGCGAGATTGCGAAGCTGCTGCGCTCGGTGGCGCTGTTTCCCGAGCGCGCGCATCTCGTCGGCGCCTATTCGCTCGGCAAGGCGCAGCGCGTGATCGCACTGCTGCGCAAGGCCGGTTACGACAAGACCATCTATCTCCACGGCGCGATGGAGAAGATCACCAACTACTATGTCAGCCGCGGCATCGATCTCGGCCCGCTGGAGCTGGTGCGCGGTGCCAAGAAGGCGGACCTCGCCGGCACGATTACGCTGGCGCCGCCCTCGGCAGTGAAAGATCTCTGGACGCGCCGCTTCCCCGATCCCGTCGCCTGCTTTGCGTCCGGCTGGATGCGCGTGCGCGCGCGTGCGAGACAGAGCCAGATCGAATTGCCGCTGGTGATTTCCGATCACGCCGACTGGGACGGGCTGACCAACACCATCGCCGCGACCGGCGCCGGCGAAATCTGGGTCACGCACGGCCAGGAAGATGCGCTGATGCACTGGTGCACGACGCGCGGCCTGAAAGCGCGCCCACTCGACATCGTTGGCTATGGCGACGAAGACGAGAGCGATGGCGTCAGCGACACCGGTGAAAACGCGGGCTCACCGGCATGAACCGCTTCGCCGAATTGCTCGACCGTCTGACCTACGAGCCCGGGCGCAACAACAAGCTGCGCCTGATGACGGACTATTTCCGCACCACGCCCGACCCGCAACGCGGCTATGCGATGGCGGCGCTTGCCGGTGCGCTCAGCTTCAAGAGCGCCAAGGCCGGCATGATCCGCACCCTGATCACCGAACGCACCGATCCGGTACTGCTGGCGCTGTCCTACGATTACGTCGGTGACCTGTCGGAAACCGTTGCGCTGATGTGGCCCGCCGATCCGCATCACCGTCCGAACGCGATCCCCTCGATCACCGATGTGGTTGAAACGCTCTCGACCCTCGGCAAGGCGCAGCTGCCGGCGCAGATTGCGCGCTGGCTGGATGCACTCGATGAAACCGGACGCTGGGCACTGCTCAAGCTGATCACCGGCGCGTTGCGCATCGGTGTTTCGGCGCGGCTCGTCAAAACCGCTGCCGCCGCGCTCGGCGACAAGGATCCGCACGAGATCGAACTGCTGTGGCCGGGTCTCGCGCCGCCTTACACCGAGCTGTTCGCCTGGCTCGAAGACCGCGGCGAGAAGCCGCTCAACACCGATCCTGCACCCTTCCGCCCGGCGATGCTCGCGCACGCCATCGAGGAAACGGATTTTCCCGCGCTCGATCCCTCGCACTACAGGGCGGAATGGAAATGGGACGGCACACGCATTCAAGCCGTGACCGGGCTGAACGAAGACGGCGAGCCGGTGACGCGGCTTTATTCCCGCACCGGCGAGGACATCTCCAAAAGCTTTCCCGATCTTGTTTCATCGTTCCGGTTGCCCGGCGCGCTCGACGGCGAATTGCTGATCATGCGCGAGGGCCGCGTGCAGTCGTTCAACGATCTGCAGCAGCGGCTCAACCGCAAGGTCATTTCATCGAAACTGACGGCGGAGTTTCCCGCCTATCTGCGCGCGTATGACCTGCTGGTCGATGGCGATGAAGACCTGCGCGAATTGCCGTTTGCGGAACGCCGCAAGCGCCTGGAGAAATTCATCGCAGCAATGGACGATCCGCGCGTCGATCTCTCGCCGCTGGTGCCGTTCGACAACTGGGATCAATTGACCGCGGCTCGCGCCGACCCTGCATCCGCCGGCGCAGGCGATGATGCCACGGCGGTGGAAGGCATCATGCTCAAGCGCCGCGACGCGCCCTATCTGCCCGGCCGCCCAAAAGGCCAGTGGTGGAAATGGAAGCGCGAGCCGCACATCATTGACGCGGTGCTGATGTATGCGCAACGCGGCCACGGCAAGCGTTCGTCGTATTATTCCGACTACACCTTCGGCGCCTGGACCACCGAAGACGGCGAAGACGTGCTGGTGCCGGTCGGCAAAGCCTATTTCGGCTTCACCGACGAGGAACTGATTCAGATCGACCGCTTCGTCCGACGCAACACCATCGAACGTTTCGGTCCGGTGCGCGAAGTCGTGCACGAAGCCGACAAGGGACTGGTGCTGGAAGTCGCGTTCGAGGGATTGCAGCGTTCGACCCGTCACAAATCCGGCGTCGCCATGCGCTTTCCGCGCATCAGCCGCCTGCGCTGGGACAAGCCACCGGCCGAAGCCGACCGGCTGGAGACGCTGGAGAAGATGCTGGAAGGCACCGAGCGCGCGCAGGCTGGATTAGCGCTGCCGAAGCCGAAACGCGCAGCCAGGAAGACGGCCGCGACCTAAACATGATATAAAGACGCAGAGGGAGAGTGGAATCATGAACGACACGATGAACCGGTTTCTGGGTGGTCCGCCGCTGGCAGTAGCGGGCAAGCTTGTGCTGCTGTCGGTGCTGGTGGGCGTCGTGCTGGCCGCGCTCGGTCTCGATCCGCGCAACATCTTCGAAAGCCTGCACAACATCGTTCGCTGGTTCTGGGACCTCGGTTTCGACGCGGTCGTCCGGCTCTGGCGCTATTTCCTGCTCGGCGCGGCCATCGTGATCCCGGTCTGGCTGGTGATGCGGCTCGCCAAGGCCCCGCGCGACCGGTCGCCGGCCCCGATAAACGACCGGAAAGTGCCCTAAAACCGCTGGACGCCTCAGTCCCCGGGCTATAATTCCTATTGTCGGATAATAGTCTCGGACTGAGGTCGCGTATGTTGACCCACGCCCAAATCTGGAACGCGCTCGACCGGTTGGCCGAGCGCGCCGAACTTTCGGCTTCGGCGCTGGCCAAGCGCGCCGGGCTCGACCCCACCACCTTCAACCGCTCCAAACGCATCACGCCGGATGGCCGCCCACGCTGGCCCTCGACCGAGTCCGTTGCCAAGGCACTGACCGCCACTGGCACCACGATGGACGCCTTCGTGAAGCTGATCGGCGACAACAACGGCGGCGCAGCGCAGGCGGTGCCGCTGATCGGCTTTGCCCAAGCCGGCGTGGGCGGTTTCTTCGAAGACGGCGGCTTTCCGGTCGGCAAAGGCTGGGACGAGATCGCCTTCCCCGCCGTCACCGACGAACATGCTTATGCGCTGGAAATTTCCGGCGACTCCATGCTGCCCGCCTATCGCGACGGCGATGTGATCGTCGTATCGCCCGCCGCCCCCGTCCGCCGCGGCGACCGCGTGGTCGCAAAGACGAGGAAGGGCGAGGTCATGGTAAAACAGTTAAAGCGGCGCACGTCGAAAAGCATCGAACTGCAGTCGATTAACTCTGAACATCCTGACCGCACGCTCGCCGTGTCCGACGTGGTATGGATTGCGCGCATTGTTTGGGCGAGCCAGTAAGATTAACGGTCAGAATCAGCCTCATGCCACCGCGCTTCCATTCCTGCTCCTGCCATCTCCACCGCCGCGGCTTCCTGCAGCTTTTGGGCGCCGGACTGACCGTGACGCTTCCCGCCGCTGCGTTCGCTCAGACGCCGGCACCAAGCACGCCGCTGATACCCCAGCCAGTCCCGCCGTTCGCCGCGCCGGTAGCACCGGCGGTCGAAGGAAAAACCCTGTTGTTGATCTGCAACGAACCTCTCGCCTGGCAGACGGCGAACAACTACATGAAGACCCGCAATCTTGCCGGCAAATATACGCCGGTGGAAGTCGCAGGCGCCGCCATCGGGCTGGTTTCGGATCAATTCAAATCGTCGCGCGCTGCATCCTGGAGAACGGTGACTGCCGCCATCACACCGGATGTCACGCGGGTGATCGCGCTCGATCATCGCGGCTGCACCGCAATGAAGTCAGCATATGATGTCGGCAAGCTGAAAGACGGGCTGATCGAAACCGAAACGCACCGTTATACGCTCGCGGAATTCCGCAAGCAGTTGCTCGCACGCAACCCCGAGCTTCAGGTCGAAATCGGCCTCGTCGGTGACAACGGCAAAGCCGAGATGTTCACGTAAGGCGGCTCAGCCGCCTGAACTTGTGCTCGCTGCCCACTGGCCCCAGTAGAGCCAGCCCGCGCGCATCAGATACACCGCACTCACCACAAAGAGCAGCTTGCGCGTCCACTGGCGGAAGCTGTGGTCGGTCATGCGATTGACCACAAGCGGCGCCAGCATGGTGCCGGCAATCGCCAGCAATGCGGCAGGAACGAAAAACCACAGCGGAATGGCGTCTTCAATTCCGGCGAGCGTGCCGAAATAAAAGATACGCATCAGGTTGCCGACGGTCTGGCAGAACGACTTGGTGGCAACGGTCGTGTGGCGACCGAGTTCGCTTTTCTGAAAGAAGATATCCATGAACATGCCGCCATTGCCGGCCATGAGCTGGATCGTCGTGGTTGCGGTGCCCGTGAACAGCGCCACGCCGCGCCACTGGATGTTCGGATGCCAATGCCGCGGCAGCAGCTCCACCATCCACGGCAGCAAGCCCAGAATGAGATAGACCATCGCCTTGCTCGGAATGAAGGCGATGAAGCGCAAGGCAAACAGCGCGATGCAAGCGCCGATCGTGTACTGGAACCAGATGGGCCAGTTGATGTGCTTCCACCAGGTCGCGACACGCCAGGCGTTTCCCGCCGTCGACAGGATCGAAAACAGGATCATTCCGGTGGAGACGTCAAAGAAGACGAGCAGCACGCCGAGCAGGATCATCCCGCCCGCCATGTTGAAGACGCCGGAGACGAAAGAAGACAGGAAGATCGCCGCGCCGAGGACGCCGAGGGAGAACATCTATCGGCCGCGCCTCACGCCGATCGCGCCAGCGCGCCGTCGATCATGTCGACCGTATTCTTCAGCCCATAGACGCCGACGAACGACCCGAAGCGCGGGCCTTTCTCCTGCCCGAGCAGCACTTGGTACAGCATGTTGAACCAGTCGAGCGAAACGCCCGGCTTGCCGTCCTTGGCCTGCTTTTTGTGATCGAGGAAAGGCTCGCGCCGCCCGATCTCGTAGACCACATCCTGGATCTGTTCCGCGCTCGCTTCCGCCGGCAATTGCCCCAGCGCATCGCGCAGGTCGTTCAAAGCTGCCCGCTCGGCAGGGGTCGGTTCGCGGAATTTCTTGGTCGGCAACACGAAGTCGCGGAAATAATGGATGGCGTAACCGACCAGCGCATCGAGCTTGGGATGCGTCTTCGGCGTTACGCCCGGACGATAGCGGCCGATGAAACCCCACAAGGTCTCGGCATTTTCGGCGTTCGACGACGACACCAACGTCAGCAACATCTGGAAGGTGATCGGCATGTCCGGCACCGGCGGCTTGCCGGCATGGATGTGCCAGACTGGATTGGAAAGCTGCTGCTTCGTCTCCTGCCGCGCATAACCATCGAGATGCTGCTGATATTCATCCACCGCGCGGGGAATGACATCGAAGTAGAGCCGTTTCGCCGCCTTCGGCTCGCGATACATGAATAGCGACAGCGATTCCGGCGAGGCGTAGCGCAGCCATTCGTCGATGGTCAGGCCGTTGCCCTTGGACTTCGAGATCTTCTGTCCCTTGTCGTCCAGGAACAGCTCGTAGTTGAAGCCTTCGGGCGGCAGGCCGCCGAGCGCCTTGCAGATTTCACTGGAGAGCTTGACGGAGTCGATCAGGTCCTTGCCGGCCATTTCATAATCGACGCCAAGCGCATACCAGCGCATCGCCCAGTCCGGCTTCCATTGCAACTTGCAATGCCCGCCAGTGACGGGCGTCACCACCGGTTGCTTCGTGTCCGGGTGCTCGTAGGTAATCGTACCGGCCTTGGCGTCGTGCGCGGTGACCGGCACCTGCAGAACAATTCCGGTATCGGGATCGATCGGCAGGAACGGCGAATAGGTCGATGCCCGCTCCTCGCGCAACGACGGCAGCATGATCGCCATCACCTTGTCGAAGCGTTCCAGCACGCGCAGCAGCGCCTCGTCGAACCGGCCGGATGTGTAGCAATCCGTCGAAGACAGGAATTCGTATTCGAAGCCGAAGTGATCGAGGAAGGCGCGCAAGCGCGCGTTGTTGTGCGCGCCAAACGAAGGATATTCGTTAGAAAAGGGATCCGGTATCCGGCTTAGCGGCTTGCCAAGATGCGCGGTCAGCATATCCTTGTTCGGTACATTGTCCGGGACCTTGCGCAGACCATCCATGTCGTCGGAGAAGGCGATCAGCCGCGTCTTGATCTTGTCGTCGGTGAGCACGCGGAAAGCGTGACGCACCATGGTGGTGCGCGCGACTTCGCCGAAGGTGCCGATATGCGGTAGACCCGAGGGGCCATAGCCGGTCTCGAAAATCACCTCGTCCTTCGGCTTGCGTTTCAGCCGCGCGACAAGTTTCTTGGCCTCTTCGAACGGCCAGGCATTCGAAGTCTCGGCAATCTCGCGCAGGCTCGCACTCGTCACGGTTTCATTCATGCTGATCAATACGGGCTGACGGGAAAATAACGGAGCCAGAGGTCGGTGAACTTGCCCTGCTCCCACAAACGGAAAAGCGCCCAGTTTATCGCTCCGCGCAAGAGATCGTTGCCGCGGCGCACCGCGATACCGATGCCCTCGCCGAAATAGCGGCTTTCCATGAACGGACCGCCGCGGAACACGCAGCAACCGGCGGAGTCGGTGCCGTTGAGCCAGAAAGACAAGGAAATGCCGTCACCGAACAGCAGATCGGCCTCGCCCTTGCGCAAGGCATTGCGCGCGGCTTCCGCCGTCGAATAGGGCTTCACTTCGACTTCGGTGAACAGCGCCCGCAGATAGGCCTCGTGGGCGGTGCCGGCCACAACCGCAACGCGCTTGCCCTCAAGCTTCTCGGGCAACGCATCCTCGATCGCCGCGTCCTTCAGCGCCACGAAGCGCGCCGGCGTGCGGTAGTAAGGATCGCTGAAATCCACGCGCTTGCGAATATCGGGCGTGGACATGATGGAGGCGACCACCGCGTCGCCCTGATTGCTCGCCAGCGCATCCAGCAGGGTATCGAAGCGGCGCATCTGGATCGTGCACTGGACCTTGATCTCCTCGCAGATCATGCGCGCGAGATCGATATTAAAGCCGGCCGGGTTGCCATCGGGACCCGCGTAGTTGAACGGCGGATAATCGATCTCGGTCAGGAAACGAATTCCGGTCAGGCGCGACAGGTCGGGCCGGTCGGGCCTGCGCCGCGCATCCCAGAAGCTCGGGATCGCCACGCCCGGATTGCCCTGCGCCAAAACACGCCCGGCCTCTGCATCCGCCAGCAACAGGCCGGCCGCCAACAAGGCCAGCAGCAATGCCCGAAAGCCCCGTCCGCGCGCGGGCGCGCGGGAAGCTGAGGAGACGGTTATTTTCGAAGAAAACATCGCTCGAGCCTGGCTATTTGCCGTCCGCTTATAGACGAATTGCCGCGCGGTTCCAGTGCCGGGACGGAGGCCAAGCGGGGCCTGTTAGAAGTATTTCCGCAAATCCGCGGCGGACTCTTCCGGCCGGCGCTTGAGGCTGAACGGCGAGACGAACCCCCCGTTCTTGTCCATCAAATAGACCAGCGCGGTATGGTCCATGGTGTAGCTACCGTCGGGGTTCGGTACTTTCTTGGCATAGGCGCGGTAAGCCCGGATGGCGCCGTCGACCGCCGCCTGGTCGCCGGTCAATCCGCGCAGATGCGGATCGAAGCTGGAGAGGTAAGCCTTCATCGCTTCCGGCGTATCGCGCTCCGGATCGACGGTGAAGAACAGCGCCGAGGCGCGGTCGGCATCCGGGCCGAGGGCGCGGAAGATTTCCGAAATGTCGAACAGCGTGGTCGGGCAGACATCAGGGCAATGGGTGAAGCCGAAGAACACGAGAGAAGGTTTGCCCTTCACATCTTGCTCGGTGACCGTGCGGCCATCCTGATCGACCAGCTTGAACGGACCGCCGACCGCCGCGGATGACTGTTGCACCGGCAGCGCCGGACGCTGCGCAACCAGCAGCACCACGCTCAGGCACAGCACAGTCGCTGTGCAAAATACGGCAATCAAAAGAATGAGACGCGACGTTCGCGCGGTCATCGGTCAGTTCACTTTCTCAGGGACAATCAAAAGCAGTAGGCCAGCCCGGAGGCGAGCATGTCGAAGAATACTCTGCTGCCATAATAGGCCCACAGCGTGGCGCCCCCCGCCAGCAACACAGCGCCGCACGCGCCCAAAATCACCAGCGCAGACGTCATCCGGTCATTGCAAGTGGCGGCGTTCGGCACGAGGCGGCTCCATCATGACGCGATGAACCACGCTTCAAATCACAGGTGTGAGGCGAGGCTCGCCTTCACATATCCTAGTGGGTGGCGGCAGCCAATGTCACGCCAGTGGCATTGCGGCCCTGGCTCGGCTGGCTTTGCGCCTCGGCATAGCGCGCCGAAGACGGACAGGTCGCGTACATCGACGCGAGCTCCTTGCCCTTCAGGAAGATCATGCGGGGCGTCAGGCCGCCCTTGCGCTTGATCCAGTTACGGATCTGCGTGGGATAGATTTCCCACAACAGGCGCGTGCCTTCATCACTGTAAACAGCGTGGCCGCTCTGCGCCAGGTTCCAGGCGGCGTGAAAGCCGAGGTTGGCGCGCGACGTGACGCAGATGCGGTCTTTCGGCACGGTGCCGAGAACCAGCGTGCAGGCGGAGAGACACGTGCCGTCGATGACGACGCGCGAACCGGAGTCGCGCACCATGGCGAATTGCTGGAGATAGGGGCCGATCTGGCCGCCGCGATCCTCGGAGATCCGGAACTGGGCGGAAGCGGATGAGACGCCGCTCAAGGTGGCGCCGACCAGCGCTGCAGCCAGCACGAATGCCACTAAAACACCCCGCATCCCCAAAAACTCCCCCTGTTGGGCCTCGTTTTTATGGCCGCCTGAATTCTTTGTAGCTGCTCAGGTGAACCCAGCCTATCGCGCCCGGGGCACAGTCCCAAAGAATTTATTCAATCCCATGGAACTTTGGACTGGCAACCTTAATCGCGCCGATCTCGCTTTAACCCTGACTTTATGGCCTCGAAATGGCGTTCCGCGCATTTCCGGCCCCAAAAACAAAACCGGCGCTCGTGAGAGCGCCGGGCGATATTTTGCGGCTGTTGCGACCGGTTACTTGATGAAGGTGCCGTTGCGCAACTCGGCCACTGCCTGCTGCAACTCCGCCTGCGTGTTCATCACGATCGGCCCGTGCCAGGCGATCGGCTCCTCCAGCGGCTTGCCGGAAACCAGCAGGAAGCGAATACCTTCGTCGCCCGCCTGCACCGTGACCTCGTCGCCGCTGTCGAACAGCACCAGCGAACGGTTGCCGGTTTGCTCACGCACGATGATGTCGCCCGCATCGGTGCTCTTCTCGGTCAGCACGCCGAACGACTGTGACGCCGCATTGAACGTGCCGGAGCCTTCGAACACACAGGCGAAGCCGTGACGCTCCATCTCGACCGGCAGGGTTTTCCGTTTGCCGGCCGGCACGAACACGTCGAGGTAACGCGGATCGGCGGCCACGCCTTCCACCGGGCCTCGTTGGCCCCAGAAGTCGCCGCAGACGATGCGCACGCGGGTGCCGTCATCCTCGACAATCTCGGGAACGGTGCTCGCAGGAATGTCCTGATAGCGCGGCGCAGTCATCTTCAGCGACGACGGCAGGTTCGCCCATAGCTGGAAGCCATGCATGCGGCCTTTGCTGTCACCCTTCGGCATTTCCTGATGCATGATGCCGCTGCCCGCAGTCATCCACTGCACGTCGCCAGCGCCGAGACTGCCCTTGTTGCCGAGGCTGTCGCCGTGATCGACGGCGCCTGCCAGCACATAGGTGATGGTCTCGATGCCGCGGTGCGGATGCCACGGAAAGCCTGCGGCATAATCCTCCGGCCGGTCGTTGCGGAAATCGTCGAACAGCAGGAACGGATCGAACGCGCTGGTTTCTCCGAAGCCGAACGCGCGGCGCAGCTTCACGCCGGCGCCTTCCATGGTGGGCCGGGGCGGAGTGATGCTTTTCACGGGACGAATGGACATGACCTGACTCCTCTCGAAGCGTATCTAATTATGCGGGCACCAATTTCCCAACGAGGGTTGCGAATTTGTCGATGAAGCTCTGCAGAAAACCGCGAACGCTTTCGTCGGCGACAGTGTGATCCGCCGCGACGAGATCGGGCTTCCACGTGATGTAGGCTTCGCCACCGGCCAGGATCACGCCCTGGTCGCCGAGCACCGCCTTCAGATGCTGCTGTGCCACCGCTGTCCCGATCGCGCCCGGCGTCGTGCCGATCACCGCGCCCGGTTTGCCCGGCCAGCTTGTCTTGCCGTAAGGCCGCGCGCCCCAGTCGATGGCGTTCTTCAACACCGCGGGGATCGAGCGGCTGTGCTCGGGCGTCACGAACAGCAGCGCATCGGAGCCTTCGATGGCTGCTTTGTAGCGCGCGACCTTCTCCGGCACCGGGGTTTCGATGTCCTGGTTGTACATCGGCAGATCGTCGATCTAGATCACGGAGGCGGTGAAATGGCGGTCGCCCAGCTTGATCAAGGCATGGGCCAAAGCCCTGTTGATGGACTCTGTAAAATCATTCGCCGCTACGTCGGTCGGTCCGCGTTCACTCGGCAGCTCATCGGCCAAATCAACAGAAAGGGAACATAAACTGCAAAACGACCAGCAAAACTCGCCCCCCGAATCCGAGCTAAGTGCTTGGAGCGGGCGAAGGGAATCGAACCCTCGTATGCAGCTTGGGAAGCTGCCGTTCTACCATTGAACTACGCCCGCGAACCGGCTCGCAATATCCAGTCCCGGGCGTGTGCAGGTCAAGCCTAATGGCGTGAGCTAGCGCCGCAGGTCAGAGGTCTTTCCAGACCATCACCCGCATCTCGTGGGCGCAGGATTCGCAATCGTAACGGCGCAGCTCGGTATCCTCGGCCACGGCATGCGGCTCGATCTTCGTGAGATGCATTTCCTCGCCGCACATGCAGGTCGGCATCCGGGCAGAACTAGGCGCGAGAACTGTTTCCATTAGGGCCATGATCGCGTCTCCCGTCCTGAGTTGCAGCGCAGCATGCCGATAAGTCCCGGATGGGCATCCGGTTCCATCGGCTCAGGACGGGGAAATCAGCTCTTGAAATGCTTGGAGAGTTTCAGGCTCTGCGCCTGGTAATTGGATCCGATGCCTTCGCCATAAAGTTTCGAGGGGCGGCCCAGCATTTTTTCATAGACCAGGCGGCCGACGATCTGGCCGTGCTCGAGAATGAAGGGCACCTCGCGCGAGCGCACTTCCAGCACCGCGCGCGAGCCGCGCCCGCCCGCGCCTTCGTAGCCGAAGCCGGGATCGAAGAAGCCGGCATAGTGCACGCGGAATTCACCGACCAGCGGATCGAACGGCACCATCTCGGCGGCGAAATCCGGCGGCACCTGCACCGCTTCCTTCGAGGCCAGGATATAGAATTCGTTCGGATCGAGGATGAGGCTGCGATCCGGCCGCGCGATCATCGGCTCCCAGAAATCCGCGACCGTGTAGCCGCCACGGCGCTCGACATCGATCAACCCGGTGTGGCGCTTGGCGCGGTACCCGACGAGGCCGTCAGGACCGAGGCCGGAAAGATCGACGCCGACCGCGATGCCGTCGCTCACATCGGCGTTGTCGGAAAACACCAGCGGCTCGCGCTGATGCAGCGCGCGCAACGCTTCGGCATTGAGCTGCGCATGGCCGCGCCGGAAACGGATCTGCGACAGCCGCGAGCCTTCACGCACCAGCACAGGAAAGGTGCGCGGGCTGATCTCGGCATAGAGCGGGCCGTGATAGCCGGCCTCCACACGATCGAAGCCGCGTGTCTCGTCGGCGATGACACGGGTGAAAACGTCAAGGCGCCCGGTGGAGCTTTTCGGATTGGCCGCGGCCGCGATGTCGTCGGGCAGCGCCAGGCTTTCGAGCAGCGGCACGATATAGACGCAGCCGGTTTCCAGCACCGCGCCGTCGGACAGCGAAAACTCGTGCAGCTTCAATTCGTCGATGCGCTTGGCAACCGTCGTGGTGCCCGGCAGGAAGCTCGCGCGCACGCGATAGGCGACCTCGCCCAGCCGCAGGTCGAGGCTCGCGGGCTGGATCTGGTCGGGCACGAACGGATAGGCCGGAAGAATGCCGCCGGCCTCCGCCAGTTCCGCGATCATGCGGTCCGGCAGAATGCCCTTGTCTTCGACGGAGAAGGAAAGTGTCACGTTTTTCAGGTCCAATCGGTCTTCGACCCTCTAAACGATACCTGTCTTGACGGGAAGACAGGCCGGGCGTATCATCCGACCTTATCCCGTGGTCATTTGAGCCGGCCGGCTTGCCGCCACGTTAAACAAGGAGCTAAAAGGCCGGGGACGCGTGTGCCCGGCCAGGATATTTTTCCTCGGCCGGTTTTTTGTTGCCGCGCGCATGGCGTTTCGTGCACCCGGCCCCAAAGGAGATGTGCATGTCCGCGTCTGACGACCGCAATTATCGCCCCGAAACCCGCCTGCTCCACGCCGGCACCCTGCGCTCCCAGTTCGGCGAAACCTCGGAGGCTTTGTTCCTCACCCAGGGCTTCGTCTATGACACCGCCGAAGCCTGCGAGGCGCGGTTCAAGGGCGAGCAGCCGGGCTATCTCTATTCGCGTTTTTCCAATCCGACCGTCGCAATGTTTGAGGCCCGCATCGCCGCGTTCGAAGGCGCGGAAGCCGCGCGCGCAACCGCGAGCGGCATGGCCGCCGTCACCGCCTCGGTGATGGGACAGGTGAAGGCCGGCGATCACATCGTTGCCGCCAAGGCGCTGTTTGGCTCATGCCGCTATGTGGTGGAAGACCTGATGCCGCGCTTCGGCGTCGCCTGCACGCTGGTGGACGGTACCGACCTCAACCAGTGGCGCAACGCGGTGCGGCCCAACACCAAAACTTTCTTCCTGGAATCGCCGACCAATCCGACGCTGGAAGTGGTCGATATTGCGGAAGTCGCGAAGATTGCACACGCGGGTGGCGCAACGCTTGTCGTCGACAACGTGTTCGCGACACCGCTGTGGCAAAGCCCGCTGCAGCTCGGCGCCGATTGCGTGGTGTATTCCGCGACCAAACATATCGACGGCCAGGGCCGTTGCCTCGGCGGTGTTGTGCTGGGCTCTGAAAAATTCATCCAGGACAATATTCACATGCTGCTGCGCCAGACCGGGCCAGCCATGTCGCCGTTCAATGCCTGGGTGTTGCTGAAGGGGTTGGAGACTTTATCCGTGCGCGTGGAACGGCAGACGGAGACCGCGGCGAAGATCGCGGACACGCTCGCCGGAAACGCCAAGCTCACACGGCTGATCTATCCCGGCCGCGCCGACCATCCGCAGGCCGACATCGTGCGCAAGCAGATGCGCGCCGGCTCGAACCTGATTGCGCTCGAGATCGCCGGCGGCAAGGCCGGTGCATTCCGTTTTCTGAATGCGTTGAAGCTGATCAAGATCACCAACAACCTCGGCGATGCCAAGAGCCTGATCACGCATCCGGCCACCACGACGCATCAGCGGCTCACGCCGGAAGCGCGCGCGGAACTTGGCATTACCGATGGACTGGTGCGGCTCTCCGTCGGGCTGGAGCATCCGGACGATCTGACGGAAGATCTGCTGACGGCGCTGAAGGCGGCTTGATGACGATTATCTGAGAGGCGTCGAAGCGTTGATTTACGCGAGATGCGCTCCCTCTCCCCGTGGGGGAGAGGTGAAGAGCTACGGCGTGTGGCGATTCAGTCTAAAATAAAATCGCGCTAGCGGAGGCTGCGCGCCTGTGCGGAAGCCACCGGGCGCGTGGCCGCTTCTGCGATCGCCGTACTCATGATCTTGGCGACGCAGGCATAGCTCCAGTCGTTCATGTGGAGCTGATCGGGCGCCGAGAAGGTCTCGAACGGAATGCCCTGATGCTCGCGCCAGTCACGCATCACCGCGAAACGCTGGAATACACTGATGTTGAACTGCTTGGCTCTGAAGGCCAGCACATCGAGCATGCGCGCCAGCTTGTGCTTGGCGATCACCTTCGGGGTAAATTGCGGATCGATCAGCACGACGTCCACGCCGAGCGCCTTGAGCTGGCTGATGCCCTTTTCGATCAACGAAGAGGCGGGCTCGATGGGGTTGTCGCGCAGCACGGCATTGGTGCCGACCTGCCACAACACGAGGTCCGGACGCTCATCAATGACATTGGTTTTGAAGCGCGCGAGCATTTCCGCGGCTTCCTCACCATTGACGCCGCGATTGAGCACGGTGATTTCGTGATCGGGGAACCGCTCGCGCAGTTCGATCGCAAGCTGGCTCGGATAGGACGCGTCCGGCGAACTCGCGCCTGCACCCGCGGTCGAAGAGGATCCGAGCGCGACAATCCGGATCGGCAGGCCGGCAGCGAGAAGCCGCGACGTGCGCGTGAGCGGACGATCGAGCCGCGCGAACTGCTTCGGCGCCGAGCACTGGGGCTGCGCGCTGATTTGCGCCGGTGCGGCAGGCGCAACGGGCACCACAGCTTCGGCAGGAGCGGCAGTCTTATGCAGGACGGCATCGATCACAGTCGCCGCCGCAAACGTTTCCTTCTGCTGCGCAAGCGCGGGCGCAGCAGCCGACAGAACGGCGGCAACCATCACTGGCCACAAGGGAAGGTGAAACGGGTGGGTCATGCGCGCTTGGTTTCTCGGGTCATTGAGCGACTTTAGCCATAGGCCCAAGTTGCGCAGCGTCGATAATCTGGGTTGCAAGTGCGCGGCCGATGCATTCGTGCACCTTTTGCGCGACGGAGAAAGCCTTGGTCGGAGTGTAGAAGTCGAACACGCCCGTATCGCTCCAATGCCGCATGACGCCGAGGCGATCAAACAAAGGCACGCCGCGCTGCTGCGAAACCCACCGCATATTCTCGGCATAAGGGCCCACAGCAATCATGCTTTCCGTGCGTGGGCTATACTGCATATTCATTAAAACGACGTCAGTACCGTTGGCCTGAATATTCTCAACCGCCTTGTTCAGCACCGACCCAAACTCGTCCGGTTCCACGCCTCGCATAGCATCAACTGTGCCTGTTTGCCACACAATCAAGGCCGGCTTTTGTTCCCGTATGATTTTTTTGAGCTCATTCCACATATCGGTAACGGTTTGCCGCGGTGCAGCATGGATGGTGATATGAACCTCAATATCCGGAAGACGGGCCTTCAAAGTCGCTTCCAGCCGGGCCGGGTAGGCCTTGCCCTCCGGGCCCCCAAGGGTCGAGGAGGCGCTGCCGAAAATCATGATGTCGAGGCGGCGCTTTTCCTTCACCGACTTGGTGACGTTGCCAAGCTCGCTTTCACCAAACAAAAGATAGCCGGGCACATCGCAAATATCCGCGCGCTGCGCTTCCGCGCCGCCCACGAGTAGATAGGTAAGGAAGAGCGCAGCAACAAGCGCCTTCATGCTTCCCCTCCCGCCATGTCCGCGTCGGTGGTTTTTGTCCGCGAACCAGGATTCCGCCCCTCGACAGTCTTATACCACGACAACAGACCGCCCGCCGCAATCATTAAAGCGACCCCCGCAAAGCTGACGAAGAACTGCATCGCCACCGCGCCCGAAATTTCACCCATGATGAAAACAGCGGCAAAGGCGAGGAACACCCCGAAACAGAAGATTTCCAGCGAATGCTGGCCGCACCAGATCGCGGGGCGGAAGATCGGCCATTGCAGCCCCGGCCAGTCGCGCGGGACATAGCAGACGACCACGACGGCAAGCGCCAGGAAATGCGCAAAGCGCAGAACGTCGAGGTTGGTTTTGTCGATGGGATAAAGCAGCGCGCTCAGCCATTCCGGCACCAGTGGCGTCAGGGGCGGGATGTGCCACGTCATCGCGATCAGGAATGCAAACACCAGATAGGAAATGGCGATGACAAGCGTGACGCGCGAACGCAGCACGCCGGATAGCCGTTCGGACCCGCCCATGGCGCACCAGGCGCCGAACACGAACAGCAGTTGCCAGGCGAACGGATTGAAGTACCAGGTTCCGCTCGGATAGGCCTCCAGGTTCCACTCGAACTCCCAGCTCACCGCATACAGCGCCACCGAGGCGCTCAGCGCCAGCATCGGCCTGCGCAGCAACAGCCACAGCACCGGCGGAAACAACAACAACAGCACGATGTAGAGCGGCAGCACGTCCATGTTCACCGGCTTGAATTTCAACAGCAGCGCCTGGACGATCGTGATGTCCGGCTGCTTGAGGAAATCCAGCACGCCCATTTCTTCGGCGTAGAGCGGGTTCTCGAAGCTCGATGCGACATAGGCGATCTCCGCCATGTAGATGCAGAACAGGAAAATGTGGGCGACGTAAATTTGCCAGGCACGGCGCAAAATGCGCACACCGGAAACCAGAAATCCGCGCTCGGTCATCGCCTTGCCGTAGACGAAGGCCGCGGTATAGCCCGAGATAAAGATGAAAATTTCCGTCGCGTCGCTAAATCCGTAGTTACGGATCGTGACCCAGCTCACGATGTTGGTCGGGATGTGGTCGAGGAAGATCAGCCAGAGCGCCACCCCCCGAAACAGATCGAGCCGATAGTCACGCTGGCTCGGCGGCGACACCTTGCGCGGCGCGCTGGACTCGGCCATGTCCGCAGGACGAACTTCCGCCACTGCGGCCGGTTCTGCGGTTGCCAGCTGCTGGCTGACGCTGTTCACTATCCCGGCTCGCTTCGTTTTATCTCAAGGTCACCGAAGGATACACTATGTATCGCGCTGTCACGCGCAAAATCGAAGTCACGGTGACCCCGCGTTTCCTTCCGGACCGGTCTTCGCCGGACAAAAGCTATTTCTTCTGGGCCTATACGATTGCCATCACCAATGCCGGCGATGAAACGGTGCAGCTGCGGACGCGGCACTGGCGCATTACCGATGCTTCGGGAAAGCTCCAGGAGGTGAAAGGTGAAGGCGTGGTGGGCGAAGAGCCGGTGCTCAAGGCCGGGCAATCGTTCGAATATACCAGCGGCGTGCCGCTGCAGACGCCATCAGGCTTCATGACCGGCAGCTACGGCATGGAAACCGATACCGGCGAGCATTTCAATATTGAGATACCGACCTTCTCGCTCGACAGCTCCTACGGCCGGCGCACGATCAACTGATTACTGGCCGTCGGCGAGCGCCGGCAGGCAGCCGGATAACCGGCCAAGCGCATCCTGCGGCAATGTGACCAGCACCGCGCCCGGCGCGCTGAACTCCTGCAACGCCACGACACGCGCCTCCGGAAGCGCGACGCATCCCGCCGTCGGCGATGTCGGCGAACGCTGGATGTGGATGAAGATGCAGGAGCCGCCACGGGCTTTCGCATCGGTCGGATAATCCACGACGAGCCCATGACGATAGCGCGGAACGCCGCGCATATGTTCGCCATGGACCTTGCGACCAACGATCCGGCGCGAGGTGATGGTGTTGTAGGCCGGTGACGTCACGTCATCGACGCAGACCGTGTCGTCTTTTATCGGAATGTAGCCCGGCTGCGGCGAGGCTTCGAAACCGAAACTCTTCCCGATGCGGTAGGCGCCGGCGGGCGTGCGGTCATCGCCTTCCGCCTTTTTTGGTTCCTGCTCGACGGCGAACTGATGGAAACCCAAACCCCAGGCCATGCCTTTTCCGCCGAGCACCACCGGCTCCGCCGGTCCAACAGGTTGCCAGGTGTCCTGCGGAGAGGCGCGCTCGAACATGCGCGCAGCACCGGTCGTTGCCTTGAGGCTTTCGCTTGTCACCAGCACCAGCCGCCGCGCGCTGTTCAAAGGCTCGGGGCAGGATTGCGCAAAAGCGGGAAATGGCGCGAGCGCCGCGGCGGCGACGATCAACAGAACAAGCGCGGAGCTAGTTCGGCTGCTCCGCGTCCTGTTCCTCGGGTTTGATGTCGTCCGGCTTGAAATCATAGCTCGTGTTGCAGAATTCGCAGGTCACCTGGATCTTGCCATCCTGCACCATATGATCGCGGTCGTCCTGCGAAAAGGTCCGCAGCATGCCGGCAACATTATCGCGTGAGCATGAGCACTGCGCCAGCAAGGGCACCTCATTGAACACCTTCACGCCGCGCTCATGGAACAGACGATAGAGCAAGGCCTCGCTCGATACCGCTGGATCGATCAACTCGATCGCCTCCACGGTTTCGACCAGCGCGCGGCCTTCCATCCAGGCATCGTCCTCGGCGACCTCATGCTTTTCCGTGCCCTCGGGCGCGTCGCCCGGATCGAGATCGGACGTGCGCAGACGGTCAGGCGCCTTCGGCAGGAATTGCAGCAAAATGCCGCCGGCGCGCCAGTGGTGTCCATCGGTGCCCGGGCGCAATTCCTCCGCGACCGCGAGACGGACACGGGTCGGGATTTGCTCGGAGCGCAGGAAGTATTCATGAGCGGCGTCTTCCAGCGTGCCGCCGTCCAGCGCCACGAGACCCTGATAGCGGTTCATGTCCGGTCCACGGTCGATCGTCATGGCGAGATGGCCACGCCCAAGCAAAACGCCCTGCGTGGTTTCCCCGGCGGCAATCGCGGCATCGACCAGCGCCCGGTCGAACCGCGCGCAGGCACGCACCTTGTCCGGCGAAACGAAATCGACGATCAACATCTTCACCGGGCCATCGGTCTGGCTCTGCAGGAGGAAGCGGCCCTCGAATTTCAGCGATGAGCCAAGCAGCGAGGTGAGCACGATGGCCTCGCCCAACAGCTTGGCGACCGGCAGCGGATAATTGTGCCGCCTCAGGATCTCGTCGACCACAGGGCCGAGACGGACCACGCGCCCGCGCAGATCGAGCGCAGCCACTTCAAACGGCAAAAGGGTGTCATCCTCCGACGTGAGGGCCGGAGCGCGGACGGGGGTCGATACATCGATATTTGTCATCATGCCGCTATATGTAGTTCGCGAGATCGCGAATGCGACCCCTGAGGATTCAGCAGAATAGTAGGTATGTCCGGAGGTCTAGGCGCCGGCGTTAAAGCACCAGGCCAAAATACCTTTTTGCGCGTGCAACCGGTTCTCCGCTTCGTCGAAGACAACCGAATGCGGCCCGTCGATCACCTCATCGGTGACTTCCTCGCCGCGATGCGCCGGCAGGCAATGCATGAAGATGGCGTCGGGCTTGGCCTTCGCCATCAGCGCGGCATTCACCTGATACGGCTTGAGCAGATTATGCCGCCGGCCTTCGTCGCGATCGCCCATCGAGACCCAGGTATCGGTCACGACACAATCGACGCCCTTCACCGCTTCGTCCGGATCGTTGCCGAGCCTGATCGGCGCGCCCGAGGTCTTGATCCAGTCGAGCAGCTGTTTCTTCGGCGCCAGCTCCGATGGCGTGGCGACGCGCAGGCTGAAATCGAACTGCAGCGCCGCTTGCATCCACGATGCCAGCACGTTGTTGTCGTCACCGGTCCAGGCAACGGTGCGGCCACGGATCGGCCCGCGATGTTCCTCGAAGGTCATCACATCCGCCATCACCTGGCAGGGATGCGAGATCTTGGTAAGGCCGTTGATCACCGGCACGGTCGCGTATTCCGCCAGTTCCGCCAGCGTTTTGTGGTCAAGCGTGCGGATCATGATGGCATCGACATAGCGCGAGAGCACCCGCGCGGTGTCGGCGATGGTTTCGCCGCGGCCGAGCTGCATTTCCTGGCCGGTCAGCAGAATGGTATCGCCGCCCAATTGCCGCATGGCGATGTCGAACGACACGCGCGTGCGCGTCGATGGCTTCTCAAAAATCATCGCAAGCGTCTTGCCGGCCAGCGGACGCCGTTCCGGCAGGCCCGAAGCCTTCAGCTTGTCCTTCATCGCGCGCGCGGAATCGATCATGCCGCGCAGCTCTGCCGGAGGCAGTTCGATCAGATCGAGAAAATGTCGGACGCCATTATTGCCGCTCACTGGGCCGCTCCCTGCTTCAGCGGCTGTTGCAGCTCGCGCTCGATCGCGCTGCAGGCGCGGTCGATGCGCGTAATGGCTTCACCGATTTCGGTCTCGCCCGCGATCAGCGGCGGGAAAAGCCGGATGACATTGTCGGCCGCCGCCGGCACCAGCATTTTTTCGGCCCGCAGCGCCTCGACAACCTTGTTGTTCGGGACAACGCAGCGCAGGCCCACCAGGAGCCCCTCGCCGCGCACTTCCGCAATCACCGATGGATGCCGGTCCTTCAACTCAGCGAGCCGTTGCTTGAACAGCAGGCCAATGCGCTTCACGTGGTCGAGGAAACCGGGCTCAAGCACCGCGTCGAGCACGGCGTTGCCGAGCGTCGTCGCAAGTGGATTGCCGCCGTAGGTCGAACCGTGCGTGCCGGCAGTCATGCCCTTGGCCGCTTCCGCAGAGGCGAGGCAGGCGCCGAGCGGAAAGCCGCCGCCGATGCCTTTCGCGATCGGCATGACATCGGGCGTCACGCCGGTGCGCTCATACGCAAACAGACTGCCGGTGCGGCCGATACCGGTCTGCACCTCGTCGAACATCAACAGCAGGCCATGCTCGTCGCAGAGCTGCCGCAACGCACGCAAAAAACCTTCCGGCGGAACGCGCACGCCGCCCTCGCCCTGGATCGGCTCGATCAGGATGGCAGCGGTCTGCGGACCGATGACGCGCTTCACCGCAGCGAGATCGCCGAACGGCACCTGGTCGAAGCCATCGACCGGAGGGCCGAAACCCTCGAGATGCTTCGGCTGCCCACCGGCCGCGATGGTCGCGAGCGTGCGACCGTGGAAGGCGCCTTCAAAGGTGACGATGCGATAGCGCCCGGGCTTTCCGCTGGCGGACTGATATTTCCGCGCCATCTTGATCGCGCATTCCAGCGCTTCAGCGCCAGAATTGGTGAAAAATACCGTGTCCGCAAAGCTGACCTCGCAGAGCCGGTCGGCGAGACGCTCGGCTTCCGGGATGCGGTAGAGATTGGAGACGTGCCAGAGCTTGCCCGCCTGCTCGGTGAGTGCCGCAACCAGCCGCGGGTGCGCATGTCCGAGCACATTGACCGCGATGCCGGAGGCAAAATCGAGGTAGCGATCGCCGTTGGTCGCGATCAGCCAAGCGCCCTCACCCCGCTCAAAGGCGAGATCGACACGCGCGTAAGTCGGCAGGATATGCGACGCCACGGTTAGGCTCTTTCAAGGACAACAGTCCCAAAAATGACTGTGCCGCCCTCGGGGCGGCACAACACAAACATTGTATTTGGACGGTGTTAGACGGTCAACACGCCCTCCAGCGCCCATCGCACCCCTGCCGGATACCACCGCAATCGTTAACGCGCGGCTTTATCCACCGCTGTGACTCATTTTTGCGCGTTTCTGCGAGGAATGTGTGGACGCCGGACAGCGACTCTTGCGCGGGAGTCCCACCATATTGTAGTTTTCTATCTGTCGCATACGACATCTATTGTGACGAGACAGATCAGTTCCCTTGAGTTTCGACTGCGGACGGGTCGGGCGGCCATCATGGCTGCCGGACAACGGGGTTGGATTCCGAGCGGTGCTGATCGGGGAGAATGGGCACATGAGCTGGACCGACGAACGCGTGGAGCTGCTGAAAAAGCTTTGGTCGGATGGACTTTCGGCAAGCCAGATTGCGGGAGAACTGGGCGGGGTCACGCGCAATGCCGTGATCGGCAAGGTTCACCGGCTGGGGCTGTCAGGCCGTGCCAAAAGCTCATCTCCGGGTGTCGCCCGCCCGCGCAAACAGCGCGCGCCTGGCATGATGCGGGTGTCGCGGCCGATGTCGCGCGGCAACACCGCGCTTGCCCATGCTTACGAGCATGACATGGAGCCGGTGCCGGAGCTGATCGACAACGTCATCCCGATGGGCCAGCGCCGGACGATCCTTGAACTCAATGAAGACACCTGCCGCTGGCCGATCGGCGATCCGGGCAGCCCGGAATTCTTTTTCTGCGGCGGCAACACCCTCAACAGCCTGCCCTACTGCTCGCATCATTCGCGCGTCGCCTACCAGCCGATCAGCGACCGCCGCAAGAACCCGCGACCGCCGTTCCGCAGCTGAGCTTTCGTCTTCAAAATTGAGCGAACTCAAGCCGGCGAAAGCCGGCTTGATGCGTTTCAGGCCTGCGCCGTCTTCGATGCCCTGACGGCTTACGCCGTCTTGCCGAACAGATCGTTCAGCGCGTAGCCCGCCCGCGCTAGTGGTACACTGGTTTCAGGCGACGGCGCGCGGCGGCCAGCGCTTCAATCAACGATTTTGCAGGGGTTGCGTTGGCGTACCTTGGTGGAACACCATCCGCCAAGAGCCATTGATCAGCTTCCATACAGAGCTTCGCAACGTATGAAGGTCCGCTGCACCGGTGCGAGTTCGTATGCTCCGGTAGGTCAGAAGGAACACGCCTACCGACAGCTCGCGCAATTCGTGCCCGCATGTCTCCAGCTTCGACGACTCGTCGTTTAGTTCGGCTGCAAGGCAGCGAACCACCTCGGCCCTGCCGTACACAACGCCCGATTGCCCTAACTCGATAAAGTCGTCCGCCAAAAGACCCATTAACGCTTCAGGGGAACGCCGGATTGCGGGATCGAGCAGCTGGAACTCTAAGCCTTTGATGAGATCAAGATCGTAATCGGCATTATTTTTTATCGGCATTTGCCCAGCCTCCCACACAGTGGGCGAAAATCAAGGAAATGCTACGCCGTCTTGCCGAACAGATCATTCAGCGCATAACCGGCGCCGCGCACGGTGCGGATCGGATCGTCGCTGTGCCCGCGATTGAGCGCCTTGCGTAACCGGCCGACATGGACATCGACCGTGCGCTCGTCGATGTAGATCTCGTTGCCCCAGACGCCATCGAGAAGCTGCGCGCGGGAAAACACCCGGCCGGGCCGCTCCATCAAAAACTCCAGCAGGCGATATTCCGTCGGACCGAGATCGACCGCCTTGCCGGTGCGCGAGACGCGCTTCTTTTCCCGGTCGAGCTCGATATCGCCAAAGGCCAGCAGGTTGGCCACCCGGTCAGGGTTGGCGCGGCGCAACAGCGCGCGGACGCGGGCGACCAGTTCAGGAACCGAGAACGGCTTGACGATGTAGTCGTCCGCGCCGGTGGAAAGCCCGCGGACGCGCTCGCTTTCCTCACCACGCGCCGTGAGCATGATAATCGGCAATTGCCGGGTCTCGGGGCGCGCGCGCAGGCGGCGGCACAATTCAATGCCGGAAAGTCCCGGCAGCATCCAGTCCAGCACCACCAGATCGGGCGCATTTTCCTTCAGCTTGACGTCGCCCTCGTCGCCGCGCGCCGCGGTATCGACCTCATAGCCTTCGGCTTCGAGATTGTAGCGCAGCAGCAGCGTGAGCGGCTCTTCGTCCTCGACGATCAGGATGCGCGCAGCCATTCGGATTCAATCTCCCTTAACCGGCCGCGCTTGCGGCAAGTTTGGTGGTGTCGCCTTTCGGCCGCTCGTCTGTGATCGCACGCCCTTCGATCATATAGTGCACCGTCTCGGCGATGTTGGTCGCGTGGTCGCCCATACGCTCGATATTCTTGGCGCAGAACATCAGGTGGATGCAGAAGCTGATGTTGCGCGGATCTTCCATCATATAGGTGAGCAATTCGCGGAACAGGGAGGTGCAGATGGCGTCCACCTCCTCATCCTTCCGCCAGACTTCGAGCGCATTGACGAGATTCCGGCCGGCGTAAGCGTCCAGCACCTTCTTCACCTGCGCCAAAACCAGGCCCGCCATGTGCTCAACACCGCGGATAAGCTTGGGCGGGCTAAACTCGCCGCTCAACTCGGCCACCCGCTTGGCGATGTTCTTCGACAGGTCGCCGATGCGCTCCAGATCGTTGGAAACGCGCAACGCGCTCACGATCTCACGCAGATCGATCGCCATCGGCTGGCGGCGGGCGATGGTGAGAATGGCCCGCTCCTCGATGTCACGCTGCAAGCCGTCGATGGTGTGATCGACCGTGATGACCTTGGTGGCGAGTGCGGTATCGAGCCCCACCAACGCATCGACCGAATCCGCAATACCTTTTTCCACAAGGCCGCCCATCTGAGCCACCAGCTTGTTGAGCTCTTGCAGATCGACGTCGAAAGCTTTCGCCGTATGTTCGGACATCATTCAATTCCTCGCGGGGATTTACCCCAATGTCTCAGCCGAAGCGGCCGGTGATATAATCCTGCGTCCGCTTGTCGTTCGGTGTTGTGAACATCTGCTGGGTGGCATCGAATTCCACGAGCTCACCCAGATACATGAACGCCGTATAGTCAGAGACGCGCGCAGCCTGCTGCATATTATGTGTGACGATCACGATGGTGTGGTCGGCTGCCAGTTCACCGATCAATTCTTCGATCTTGGCGGTCGAAATCGGATCGAGCGCGGAGCACGGCTCGTCGAGCAGGATCACTTCCGGACGCACAGCAACAGTACGCCCGATACACAAACGCTGCTGCTGGCCGCCGGACAGACTGAGGCCGCTGGCGTTGAGCTTGTCCTTGACCTCTCCCCACAATGCGGCACGGCGCAATGCCTGCTCGACGCGCGCGTCAAGCTCCACGCGCGGCAACTGCTCGTAGAGCCTGATGCCGAAGGCGATGTTTTCGTAGATCGTCATCGGGAACGGCGTCGGCTTCTGAAAAACCATGCCGACACGGGCGCGCAACAGATTGAGATCCAGCCCCGGCGCCAGGATGTTCGCGCCATCGAGCATGACCTGCCCTTCCGCGCGCTGACCGGGATAGAGATCGTACATGCGGTTCAGAATGCGCAGCAACGTGGATTTGCCGCAGCCCGACGGGCCGATAAAGGCCGTCACCTGCCGCTCGTACAGCGACATCGTAATGTTCTTCAATGCGAGGTGATCGCCGTAAAAGAATTTCAGATCCCGTAACGTAATCTTGTCGTTCAAATTCGCAGCAGCAGCCGAACGCGCGGCCGCAGCAGCCGGCAAAGCCATCGACGCAGAGACAGGGGTGAGATTCATGACGACCTACTTTTGGCAGCGAGCGCTCGCGCGGTGATGCTCAGGACGAGCACTGACATTGTGATGATCAAGGCCCCGGTCCAGGCAAGGTTCTGCCAGTCCTTGTAAGGACTGAGCGCGAACTGGAAGATCACGACCGGCAGGCTCGGCATCGGAGCATGGAGATTGGCGCTCCAGAACTGGTTGTTGAGGGCGGTAAACAAGAGCGGCGCGGTTTCGCCGCTGATGCGCGCCACAGCCAGAAGTACGCCGGTGATCATTCCGGCGCGCGCCGCGCGGTAGGAGATGTTGCGGATGGCGATCGACCGGGGCATGCCGATAGAAGCGGCGGCCTCGCGCAACGCATTGGGCACCAGGTTCAGCATGTCTTCGGTGGTGCGCACCACCACCGGAATAACAATGACCGCCAGCGCTACAGCACCCGCCCAGCCGGAAAAGTGCCCCATCGGAGCCACCATCACCTCGTAGATGAACAATCCGATCACGATCGAAGGCGCGCTGAGCAGAATATCGTTGATGAAGCGCACGATGGTGCTCAGCCGGTCGTGACGGCCGTATTCCGCCAGGTAAGTGCCGGCGAGTATGCCGATCGGCGTGCCGATCAGAACTGCCAGAACCGTCATGATCAGACTGCCCACAATCGCATTCAGCAATCCGCCGGCAGAGCCGGGGGGCGGCGTCATCTCGGTGAATACAGCGAGGGAAAGCCCGCTGACGCCTTCGTAGAACAAAACGCCGAGGATCAGCGCAAGCCAGCCGAGGCCGAAAGCGGTGCCGGCAAAGGCCAACCCCTTGGCGAGGATATTGCGGCGGCGGCGTCTTGCATAAAGAGACATGCTCAGGCTCCTGACCGGCGGTCCATGCGCGCCAGCATCAGACGTGCGCACGCAAGGACGATGAAGGTGATCACGAACAGGATGAGGCCAAGCGCGATCAAAGACGACGTGTAAACTTTACCGACGGCTTCGGTAAATTCGTTAGCGATGGTAGCCGATATGGTGGTGCCAGGCGCGATCAGGGAAGCTGAAATCTTGTGCGCGTTGCCGATGACAAAGGTCACAGCCATGGTTTCGCCGAGCGCCCTGCCAAGCCCGAGCATGACGCCACCGATCACGCCGACGCGCGTGTAGGGCAGCACCACGTAACGCACCACCTCCCACGTCGTGCAGCCGACGCCGTAAGCCGCTTCCTTGAGCACCGGGGGAACAGCTTCGAAAACATCGCACGAGATCGAAGTGATGAAGGGCAGCACCATTATCGCGAGGATCAGGCTCGCCGTCAGCACACCGATGCCATAGGGAGGCCCCTCGAAGATGGAAGACAGGATCGGGATATTGCCGAAGGCACCGATCAGGAAGGGCTGCAAGGTCGCCTGAAGAAACGGCGCTAAAACGAACAACCCCCAGATGCCGTAGATGATGCTGGGAATGCCGGCCAGCAGTTCGATGGCAATGCCGATCGGCCGGCGCAGGAACATCGGACAAAGCTCAGTGATGAACATCGCGATCAGCAGTCCCACCGGGACCGCGATCAGCATCGCAATAAACGAGGTGACGATTGTGCCGTAGATGGGTGCCAGCGCACCGAACTTCTCGGTGACCGGATTCCAGCTCTGTGTCGTGAGAAAGTCGAAGCCAAACGTTTTGATCGCCGGAATCGATCCGAATACGAGCGAAAACATCACGCCGCCGAAGATCACCAGAACGATAATCGCGGCAGCCCGGGTGATGTGATGGAAGGACTTGTCGCCGAGCCGCATGCGCGCGAGCATCTTGCTGCGCGTTGTGGATTCCGTTCGCGCGAGGTTCCCCGTCTGTAACGCTACATCGGCCACGGATTTATTCTCCTGACGCGCCATGCAGGCTCTCCTCGATCAAACTGCGGGAGCCTACTCGAACAGTCCTTGCGGGGAGACGCAAAATGGGAACAGTAAAATTCATCTTGGAAAGAGGAGAAGGCGCCGGTTGGCGCCTTCTCCCAATGTCGCGCGTTAGTTGGTCTTGACGTCAGCGTTCCAGACCTTCTTGACCTCGCCGACGACCTTCGCCGGCATCGGAACGTAGTCGAGTTCCTCAGCCATCTTGCCGCCCTTTGCATAGGCCCAGGTGAAGAACTTCAGGGCTTCTGCGGAAGCAGCCGCGTCCTGCGGCTTCTTGTGCATCAGGATGAAGGTTGCGCTGGCGATCGGCCAGGAAGCGGCGCCGGATTCGTCGGTCAGGATATCGCCGAAGCCGGGTGCCCCCCATTCGCAAGACGCGGCCGCAGCGGTGAAGGACGCAAGGTTCGGCTCTACAGCCTTGCCGTCCTTGTTGATCATCCGGGTGTGCGACATCTTGTTCTGCTTCGCATAAGCATACTCGACGTAACCGATCGAGCCCTTGGTCTGGTTCACGTTGTTGGCGACGCCTTCGTTACCCTTGGCGCCGAGGCCATTCGGCCATTCGACGGCAGTGTTTTCACCGACCTTGCTCTTCCAGTCAGCGCTGACCTTCGAGAGGTAGTTGGTGAACACGAAGGTCGTGCCGGACCCGTCCGAACGGTGCACACTGACGATCGGCTGCGACGGCAGCTTGACGCTGGCGTTCAGCTTCTTGATCGCGGCATCGTCCCAGGTCTTGATTTCGCCGAGGAAGATCCTGGCGAGGGTCGGGCCGTCGAGGGTGATTTCGCCCGGCTTGATGCCTTCGATATTGACCACCGCCACCACGCCGCCAATGACGGTCGGGAACTGGATGAGGCCGTCCTTGTCGAGATCGGCGCCCTTCAGCGGCATGTCGGTCGCGCCGAAGGTCACGGTCTTGGCCTGGATCTGCTTGATGCCGGCGCCGGAGCCGATCGACTGGTAGTTCAGGCTGCTGCCGGTTTCCTTTTTGTAGGCATCGGCCCACTTGGCATAAAGTGGATAGGGGAAGGTCGCGCCGGCGCCCGTAATATCTATGGCGGCCGCGGGCAGGATCGAAAATGCGGCGAACAGGCCGGCAGCGGTAAATGTTTTGAAAAGGTTCACGGTCTCTCTCCATTTTAGCGGTGAAAAGCCGAAGAGCGGATCGGCGATCCGCGCCTTTCGCTTCCAAAACCCGACAAGGGTCACCGCGTATCGTTTGACGGCCAGTTTTCGTTCATCGCGGACCAGGTGTTCTTCTCGGAACCGGTCCACTGACGAGCGAGCGTTAAGGGCCGCCTGTCACCGTTCTATGAAAGATCGGTGACACTGGTATGACACTGCAAGTGACTGTTATTACTTGACAATCTCGGCAGCAGGGGATCCGGCGCTGGGGATTGGCAGTTGAACCGTGAAGGTCGCGCCCTGCCCCCAGATGCTGGCAATGGAAATCCGGCCCCGGTGGCGGTTCATGATGTGCTTGACCAGCGCCAGACCAAGACCGGTGCCCCCTTGCGCGCGGCTGTCGGCGACATCGACGCGATAGAAGCGCTCCGTCAGCCGGGGCAGATGCTCAGGCGCAATACCGGGGCCGAAATCGCGGACACTGACCCGCGCTTCGTCGGCGCTCTTGTCGCGCGTGAAGTCGATCTCCACCCGTTTGCCCGATGCGCCATACTTCAATGCATTTTCGATCAGGTTCTCAAACACCCGGATCAATTCATCGCGGTTGCCGAGAACAATCACAGGCTCGGCAGGCGCGTTGATCTGGATTTTGACTTCGCGGTCGCGCGCCAGAGTCTGCAGGCCATCCGCTACCTGCCTCACAATGGGAATGAGATCGACCGGCGTTTCCGGCCGCATATGCGCGCTGAGCTCGATCCGCGACAGCGACAGCAGATCGTCGATCAGCCGCGCCATGCGCATCGCCTGCGCCCGCATGATCTCAAGAAAGCGTTCGCGCGCCGCTGTGTCTTCGCGCGCGGGGCCTTGCAGCGTTTCGATGAAGCCCGACAGCGCCGCCAGCGGCGTGCGCAACTCGTGGCTCGCATTGGCGACAAAATCGACCCGCATCTCTTCCACGCGCCGCATCGGCGTCAGGTCGTGGAATGTGAGGAGAAAAACGTCCGGCACAGTGGTTTCGGATATCTGGCTGGTGACCGGGAAGATGAAAACCTCAAACCAGCGATCCGGAACCCGTGTGGAGAATTCCACGCGTTGCGGCTGACCGTTGCGGCTGGCTTGCTGCACGGCATCCATCAGCGCGGGAATACGGATAGCGATCAAGCCATGTTCGCCACGACGCAGCGCCGGGGCGATTTGCGTAGCCTGCTCGTTGAAGGCGAGCACCAGCCCGCGCGGGTTCAGTGCGACGGCAGCATCCGGCAGGCCCGACAAAACAGCATCCAGCAGAGTGCCAAAATCGGGAGATTTGCTGGCGACGACCTGCGGCTGATCGCCCTCGCCGGTTTCCGCGATCAACACCACGAGCGTCAGAATAATGAAGGCCACGAGGGCGTGGTTCGCATCGAGCGGTGAAAACAGAACGAGCGCGGTCAGGACGAGGGCCGTGGCCGCGATGATGACGCCGGCGCGAAATCTCTCACCGGAGGCGACGCCCCATCGCCGCAGGAAGCCCGACATTTCAGGGGCCCGTCAGGCTTTGCAGCGTCTGCCGGAAACCCTTGGCAAAATTGCCGTTCCGGTCGCACGCCGCAGCGCCCTGTTTCTCAAAGGCGATGTCGGCTTCCGAATAGACGGCGTCGTTTTCATTCGATCCGAGTTTCAGTTTTTCAACCAGGGTCTTGGTTTCCTGTTCGATCGCATCGGTTTGCTTGTTGGTCATGGGGAAGCCGCAGCGGTCGGCAGCGACCGACAAGAGATAAAGAGTGAGAAGCTCGTCCTTGCCGCCCTTCCCTGCGGGGCTGGCAAAAGCAGACGACGCTGTGGACAATGCCGCGACAACAACAAGACTACGGACAAACTTCATCGGTCGCTCCAGGCGCCCCCGGCGCCTTCAGGCTGGCGATCTAGTCAGCGCCTCGCATCGGCTTTTTTCAAGCCCCGTCGTTCTTGTTGACGGCTTTATTCGACGGCGATTCCGGCCCGGACGGCTGGGGAAGCACGCGCGGGAAGAAGCTCAGTTGCAATTCGCGCCCGCCCAGGATGGCAAGCGAGACGACGAACGGCACGATGTAATACAACAGGCGGAAGAGCAGCAGCCCGGCCAGCAGATCTTCCTTGTCGAATTGCCAGAGCGCCACCAGCATCGCGGCATCGAAAACCCCGAGCCCGCCGGGAGAATGGCTGGCGAACCCGAGCAGAGTCGCCGACACAAAGATCACCGCAAGGGTGATGAAATCGATATTCGGCTCGGTTGGCACCAGCATGTACATAGCCAGCGCGCAGAAGGCGAGATCGAGAATGCCGATCACCATCTGCAGCAGAGTCAAAGGGCCACCGGGCAGCGTCACCTGCCATTGGCCAACACCAATGGCGCGCGGCCGGCGCCAGACCCACACGACATAGGACGCAAGCAGAGCGAGCGTGACCAGCGCAATGCTGCGGTTCACCCACGGCGGGACGTGATTGATCGCGCTTGCGGCCTCCGGATGATAGGAAATGCCAAGACCGAGCACGGTGGCATTGCCGAGCCAGAACGTCAGGCCCGCGACGAAACAGATCTTCGCGACTTCCGCAGCATCCAGGCCCCAGGTGGAATAAATGCGGTAGCGCACGGCGCCGCCGGTGAAGACGCTGGCGCCGACGTTGTGGCCAATCGAATAGCTGGTGAAGCTGGCAAGGGCGGCGCCATGATACGGCACCTCGCCGCGACCGATCGTGCGCAGCGCGAACAGGTCGTAAAACGTGAGGGTGAAATAAGCGGCCGCGACGAACACGCCCGCCAGCACGATCCTGTGCATTGGCGTGGCCTCGATCGCAGTTATCACCTCATGGACTTCGATGTCTTTGAGGATGTGCCAGAGCACCCAGAAGGCGAAGCCGATGATCGCAACGCTTACGACCACGCCTACCCGATTCCAGCCGATCTTCTCGCGGCAAAAACACAACACAGCGGACAGTGTAGACAAAGCCTTCTCCGCCGGCACGGGTTTGACTGAATCGCTCATCGGCCCTGCACTAGCAGATGTGGCGTTGGGGTGCGAGGACGATAGCGACGATCATGGGCGAGATGGCTTTAACCTTAAACCGTGGACTCATTCGACTGAAAATGAGGCCGTCATGCCGACAGCCTGTTTTCCGGGCAGGCGGGCTGATGTCAACTGATCCCGCCAAACATGTCAGAAAAAAGAAGGACGCCGGACATGCATGGAAATCTTTATTGGAAATCTTTGCTGCGGCCATCGGTGCGCCTGGGGGGCCAAAAATTGCGACAGAAACCCGCGCGGTCTCCTATACAGGTTATTGCCTCTGTATCAGACTTGATATCCTCGTTTTGGGGACCGCTTCATTTTCCACCAAGGAGATTTTCATCATGGCCGGGAAATTTTTGTTGAAGAAGGCAAGCGATGGTCAGTTCTACTTCCAGCTCAAGGCAAGCAACGGCGAAACTATTCTGACGAGCGAAATGTACGCCGCCAAGCCGTCGGCAACGAATGGCATCGCTTCGGTGCAAAAACACGCGCCAGACGACAAAAATTACGAGCGGAAGAACGACAAGACCGGAAAGCCAAGGTTCAACCTCAAGGCCAGCAACGGGCAGGTCATCGGAACGAGTGAATCCTACTCATCGGAATCCGCGCGCGACGCCGGCATTGCTTCCGTCAAGACCAATGCCGCGAGTGCAGCAACTGAAGACCAGAGCTGAACGGCCGTCTGTCGTTGCTGCGTGCCCCGGGGATTGCGCGGCAACAAATTGATTCAAACACGCATGATCCATAACAAAGGGTCATAGTGATTTGAGCGCTTAGTTTGCTGGACTTCCCTGCGCTGGCTTGCCCGAAGAAACGTTGTGCAAAACATTCACCGGATGGCGCTTGCCTGCGCAGGGCTGATGCTGCTGTCGGCTTCCCTGTCACGCGCCGATGACGTCAAGCCGCCGGTCCGCGGTCTCGTCTCCATGGGCGCTTACCGTTTCGTCGGCGCGGGCGGCGACCCGATCAACACGCTCGTGCCGCTCAACAAGAAGCCCGGAATTTTCGGCGGCATCGTCATCGTCGCAAGCTGGAGCCAGCTCCAGCCGACGCCGGGCGCGGAAATCGGCGATGACAATGTCATCGATCGCGCGCTCACGCAGGTCAGCGCCTACAACAGACGCAATCCCCAGAAGCCGCTTGGGGTAAAGCTGCGGATCTGGGGCGGCTTTGAGGCGCCGGACTGGGCAAAGAGCATCGGCGGCCCGCCGATCAGCACGGTCCACAATGGCAAGCCGCGGACGGTCGGCCGATTCTGGAGCCCGGACTATCGGCGCGCCTGGGCAGACCTGCAGGACAAACTTGCCGCGCGTTACGACGACGAGCCGCTGATCCGCGAGGTCGCGATCACCTCATGCATGTCTTACACGGCCGAACCGTTCTTCGTGCCGGTTACTGAGACAACCGTGATGCAGCCGCTGCAGGCCGCGGGCTTCAAGCCTGCCCCTTACCGGTTTTGCCTGACACAGGCCGTCAACGACTACGCGCAGTGGCAGCGGACGCGGCTGGTGCTGTCCGTCAACCCGTTGCGCCTCAATCCCGCGCCGGGGCCCGGCGATGCCGCTTTCACCGAACAAGTGATGCTGGCATGCCGCCAGGCGATCGGCGCGCGCTGTGTCTTCGACAACCATGACCTCGACAGCAACCCGCCCAAGCCCCTGCTGCCCATCTATGCGTACATGAAGAGCCTCGGCCCCGAGATCGAGTTTCAGACGCTGTGCGCATCGCCGGAAAATCTCGAAGCGACGATCAAGCTTAGTGTCAAGAACGGCGCCAGCGCGATTGAGCTCTATCAGGACTACGGTGGCTTTCCCTTTGTCTCCAACGGGACGCTCAAAAAGCTGGCTGCGATGATCGAGAAGAACCCTGCCGGGGCGGCAACGTCGAATCTTGCCGCGCTTCCGCAGTCAGGTTCGTCGCAATGCCCGAAACCGGCGACGACTGCCGGCGGCAACTGATCGAAACGAAGGCTTGCGCGCGCGAGGGCGGCGCCCTCGCATCGCCTTGAGCACTCAAAAAATTAGGCCCGTGACTTCAGGACTAGGTTTCTGGCCATCCTCCCAACCGGGACCCCGGCCTCTCGCTAATGGTAGAATTTCAGGAAAATGGGATTCGGGCGCGGTTGTAATGACAGAAATATCGGACGGGCTTGAGGCTCTGCGCAAAGTTATCAGCACACGGGATATCACCACCTTCATTGAGCGGACGGCACTGTGGGTTTCGCCTGAAACATTCAAGCTGCTGCCACTCTGGTATCCTGAACACGCGCGCCGAAGCCCGTTCTACAAAAAGAACTGGTCGGAGCCGCAGTTGAACAAGAACAGGACAACCAACATCTCAGTACACAAGTCAGAAGGGAACGTGAACGCGAATGAGGCGCTGACGCTTGCGCTCGGACTGAAGAAGAAACTACGGCCCAACTGGTCGTGCTGTCATATCTGGGGCGCTGATGACGCGAGCTACCAGCTTTCCAACGTCGTTGTGATGGACCGGCGTTTCTATTCATGCGTCGGCAACATGGTCTTGCTTCCGACGCCGCTCAAGGCGTTTACCGACACGATGCCCGAGGTAAAGGCAATGCTTCGGATTTGCGCGCGCAATCTCTACGGCTGGCAATGCGACCATGACAATCTGCTCGCCACAAACACAGCGCTTGATGGCTGGACTGATTGGGAGGCTTACCCGCAAAGCTGGCCGCGCTCGCCAAATGAAAAGCGGCCAATGGGCATAATCGAGTTAAGCCCGACAATTCGCGCATCGGCGAACAAGCGTCTTGCGGACATCCGGCACGACTTGGAACATGCTGGTCCGTTCTATCCCCGTCAGGAAGTGAGAGACGCAATGGCTTATTGGAGGATCGCGCTGTAGCGCGTGAGCTGGCCTTGCCACGCTCTGTAATGATGAAATGCGAGCGGCGAGTCCTCTTGATAGCGTCCGCCTTGGCTAAATATGTCCGTGCCCAATGTGCACGATTGCCAAGCAATGTTTGTTTTCCGGTTGGGAGCATTTGTGTCCTGTCGTTTTCGGACAGCACAAATTCATCGGCTAATGCTTTGATGGCTTCGCCGATGTTCTTTTCTTGCCCATCTTGTGCGTATGACAAGAGCGGACGCATCAATGTTTGAAAGTCAGGAACAGCCATCACCGAGCCCCATATGATGCTTGTAAGAATAGCAGCCTCAGGCAGCTTGAATACAAGACGTTCTACGGTGGCTTCCTATCGTTCCTTGCAGACAGACGACGCTGATAGCGTGCCGCTTGTGAACAGAGTTTAGAACAGAACTGACTGCTACCAAGCAGCAGTCCGTTTGGTGCCAACCGAGAAGATGATGTTGAGCACCGACACCCAAATACCCGTCAAAATATGTGTATAAGTGTGTATAACTATTTTCGTGTCAGAAAGTCAGATTTGCACACTTTATAACTCGTTGTTTTTATTATATAAAATGGCGCGCCCGAAGAGATTCGAACTCCTGACCCCCAGATTCGTAGTCTGGTGCTCTATCCAGCTGAGCTACGGGCGCATTGCCAGCATGGGAACAAGGCCCCTGCGGATCGCGCCTTTGCTATAGCCTTCGGCTTTCATTGGCAAGGGTTTGAGCCCCCGACGCCCAGTCCGCCGCCTGTTCCAGGGCGGCATTTTCGGCGCGAATGCGCAGGTAAAGCACGCCCGCGTTCAGCACGCTGAAAATCACGGCGAACAACGGCAGGCTGAGCGCCAGCGGCACCACCGCGATTTCCAGGATCACGATCAGATAGTTGGGATGCTTGAGCCAGCGGTAGGGTCCACGCGCGACCAGCGGCTGGCCGGGGAGCGTGACGATGCGCGTGGTCCATCGCGCACCGAGCGTGGCAATGACCCAGAGACGCCCGGCCTGCAGCAGGATGAAAACGATCAGCAGAAGAGGATCGACGCTGCGGTCGTAACCCAGCCACCACAGTCCCATCAGCCAGGCCGCATGCATCGCCACCATGGCGGGATAATGTGCGCGCCCGTGCTCGACCGCGCCGGCGGCACGCAACCGCGCGGTGTTGCGGCGCGCAAGCAGCAGTTCCGCCAGCCGTTGCAACGTGATGAAAGCGAGCAGGATCGCGCCGTCAGCCATGCGCTGCCTCAACCGCAAGGAAGCTTGCGGTGAAGCCCGGCCCCAAAGCCGACAGCACCGCGCGGCCTTTAAGACCGCCTTGCATCGCACGCTCTAACACGAACAGCACGGTGGGCGCGGACATGTTTCCGTAGTTGCGGACAATTTCGCGTTCGTCGCGCAAGGTGCCGGTCTGCAATTCGAGCGCAGCTTCCAATGCGGTCAGCACTTTCGCGCCGCCGGGATGGCAGACAAAGCGTGTATTGCCGTTGAGGCTTTGGCTCTTGAGGAAACGCCGCGCCGGAACGCCCAGCCGTTCCTCGACGAAGCGCGGCAGCGAGCGCGACAGCAGCACGCCAAAGCCGATCGGATCCACCGACCAGCCCATGATATCGAGCGTGCCGGGCCAGAGATGCTCTTGCGCCGCGCCGATCTGCAGCACGCCGTCATCGCTGCCTGCACACAGCACGACCGCCGCAGCGCCGTCGCCAAACAGCGCCGAGGAAATCACATCGGCCTTGGTGAAGCGGTCGCGCCGGAACGCGAGCGTGCAGAGCTCGATCACCACCACGAGCACAACAGCGCCCGGCCGCGCGCGGGCAAGCTGCGCACCGATCGCGAGCCCGGATACGCCGCCGGCACAGCCCAGCCCGAAGACCGGCACGCGGTTGATGTCGGCGCGGAATCCCATGCGCTTCGCCACCCGCGCGTCGATGCTTGGCGTGGCGACACCGGTGGAAGAAACGAAAACGACGACATCGACGTCGCGGGCGGAGAGTTGTGCGCGCTTCAGAGCCTTCTCAGCCGCTTCGACAAACAGCGCCCCGGCACCATCGAGATAGGCCTCCGTGCGCTGCGGCCAGTCATGCGGCTCGTCGAACCATTCGATCGGACGGACGGAATAGCGGCGCTCGATTCCGGTATTGGTGAAAACGTCGGTCAGACCCGGATAACGCTTAAACAGCCCACCAAAAACGTCCCGCATCCGCCCGGCGACTGCGGCCTGATCGAGCACATGGGGCGGGACTGCCGTCGCATGGCCCAACATCGAAACGGGGTCGATCATCCATCAGCCTCGCGTGGACTGTGTAAGTTCCTCTATATACTGCTTTTTAAGGCAATCGCGGGGCGATTTGAGGCTGGAATGAAGTCCGACCCTTCGCATTGACGAAAGTGGTCTATGTCCCTTATAAGCCCCGCTAACAGCCGTGCTGGGCACTTACCGGCCCTGCGGCCATCCATTCATCGGCGACATGCCGCGAATAGCGGAGAGGGTTTCGTGAAACGGACGTATCAACCGAGCAAGCTCGTGCGCAAGCGCCGTCACGGTTTCCGCGCCCGGATGGCCACCACCGGCGGTCGCAAAGTCGTGCAAGCCCGCCGGGTTCGCGGTCGCAAGCGCCTCAGCGCCTAATGGCGCGCATGTTCCCATGCAGATGCAGCGACTGAGGCACAGGGCGGAGTTCCTGGCTGCCGCCGCGGCGGTCAAAGTCTCAACCAAGGCTTTTATCGTGCAGATGCGGGATCGCCGTGACGACGGCCCGGCCCGGGTGGGCTTCACAGTCTCGAAGAAAGTTGGAAATGCGGTGGAGCGCAATCGCGTCCGCCGCCGCCTGCGGGAAGTCGTAAGACATGCGGCCGCGGATACCGCGCGTGCCGGCCATGATTATGTGCTAGTCGGGCGGCGCGCGGGGCTCAGTGCGCCCTTCGGCGGATTGCTCGAAGATTTCAAATCAGCTTTGCGGCGCCTCGACGAGGGACGCAGCAAAGCATCAGGACCGGAGCCGCGTCGCTCATAAGCGGCCAGAAAAATCCCGTGATGCAGAAAAATACGATTATTGCCTTCGCCCTGTCGGGCCTCGTCATGCTCGGCTGGCAATATTTCTTCGCCGCGCCGCAACTGGAAAAGCAGAAGCAGCTCATCCAGGAGCAGAAGCAGGCCCAGACCACGCCCGCGCCCGCAACACCCGGCGCCGCGCCTTCGGCACAACCGCAATCCCCCAACATTCCGCAACCGCCCGCACAGCCGGGCGCCGCGCAGCCTCCCGTGGCCGGCGCGCCGGTTCAGCAGGCTTCGCGTGACTCGGTCATTGCCGGCACGCCGCGGTTGAAGATCAACACGCCGACGCTCTCCGGCTCGATCGCACTAAAGGGCGGCCGCATCGACGACCTGTCGCTGGTCAAATATCGCGAAAAGGTCGATCCGAAGTCACCGGCCATCATTCTGCTCTCGCCTTCCGGCAGCCCTGAACCTTTTTATGCAGAATTCGGCTGGGTTCCCGGCGCGGGCGCAACCGCAAAAGTGCCCAACGCCACCACCGATTGGCGGCAGGACGGCACCGGCGAACTCAGCGTCGGCAAGCCGGCCAAGCTCATTTATGACAACGGCGAGGGACTGGAATTCCATCGCACCATCGCTGTGGATGAGAAGTATCTTTTCACGATCACCGACGAGGTGGTGAACAAGAGCGCGGCCGCGATCACGCTGTTTCCTTATGCGCTGATTTCACGCCATGGCACGCCGCATACGCTCGGCTACTACATCCTGCATGAAGGCCTGACCGGCGTGTTCGGAGACCAGGGCCTCAAGGAAAAAAACTATTCGGATGTCGAGAAGGAAAAGGAATTCCGTTTCGATGTCACCAATGGCTGGCTCGGCATCACCGACAAATACTGGGCCGCCGCGCTCCTGCCGGACCCCGCTGCAAAGCTGGCGCCTGCGCGTTTCCTGTTCGGCATGCTGGGCACCCAGAAAACCTATCAGGCTGACTATCTGCTCGACGGCGTAACCGTCGCTCCGGGCGCCACCGGCAAAGCCAATGCACGGCTGTTTGCGGGCGCCAAGGAAGTGACGACCATCGATGGCTACGACAAGGCGCTGAATCTCAACCGCTTCGAGCTTCTGATCGACTGGGGCTGGTTCTACTTCATCACCAAGCCGGTGTTCTGGACACTCGACTATCTTTACAAGCTCACTGGCAACTTCGGCATCGCGATCCTGCTCATCACCGTGATCGTGAAGCTTCTGTTCTTCCCACTGGCCAATAAGTCCTACGCATCGATGGCCAAGATGAAGGCCGTGCAACCGGAGATGACCAAGATCCGGGAGCGCTTCCCGGACGATAAGGTGAAGCAACAGCAGGCGATGATGGAGCTGTACAAGACAGCAAAGATCAATCCGCTCGCCGGCTGCTTGCCGATCGTGATCCAGATCCCGGTGTTCTATTCGCTCTACAAGGTGCTGTTCGTCACCATCGAAATGCGGCACACGCCGTTCTTCGGCTGGATCCACGATCTGTCCGCGCCGGATCCGACGAACATTTTCAATTTGTTCGGCCTGATCCCGGTCGATCCCACGACCCTTCCGGTTATTGGAACGTACCTGCATCTCGGCGTCTGGCCCATCATCATGGGCATCACGATGTTCTTCCAGATGAAGCTCAATCCCACGCCGCCAGATCCGACGCAGAAGATGATCTTCGACTGGATGCCGTTGCTGTTCACCTTCATGCTGGCGAGCTTCCCGGCCGGCCTCGTGATTTACTGGGCCTGGAACAACACGCTGTCCGTGGCGCAGCAATCCTTCATCATGAGCAAGAATGGCGCGAAGGTCGAACTGTTCGATAACCTCAAGCGGGATATCGGCGGGCTCTTTGGCCGAAAGAAAACAGACGGCGCGAACGACAACTGATTTCGCGCCTTCCAGGGCGGAGGCTGTCATGACCAGCAAATTTTCCGCCAAAGAGATTGAAGAAGGCCGGCGGCTGTTTGCCGGCCAGTGGGAGTTTTCCCGCGCCTGCTCGGCGGTCGAGCATTTCCCGCCGGTTGCAGGCATCGAGATCGCCTTCGCCGGGCGCTCCAATGTCGGCAAGTCCAGCCTGATCAACGCCATCACCGGCCGCAAGGCCTTGGCGCGCACATCCAACACGCCGGGCCGGACCCAGGAACTGATCTTCTTTCCGGGCGAGCACGGCCTGACGCTGGTCGATATGCCAGGCTATGGCTATGCCGCCGTGCCCAAAGCCAAAGTGGAAGCCTGGACAACGCTCATTCATGAATATCTGCGCGGCCGCCCGAACTTGGCCCGCGTCTATGTGCTGATCGATTCGCGCCACGGCCTGAAGGATACCGACAACCAGGTCTTCGATACGCTGGCATCGGCCGCGGTCAGCCATCAGATCGTGCTTACCAAATCGGATGAAATTTCCGCCACGGAGCTGGAAGAGCGCATCGCTGCCGTCAAAACCGCGCTGGCCAGGCGCGCAGCCGCTTTCCCTGAGGTGCTGGCGACATCGTCCCATGGCGGCACCGGAATTCCCGAAGTGCGCGCGGCCATCATCCGGCTGATGGCGGAGCGAAGCTGACGGGCAGACTTTCGCCCCTTCTTTCCGTCCTGCCTGACCGCGCATCAGTTTGGCGCATGATCTTGTCGGCGAACCGGTTTCCACTTCGCCGGATCATGCGCTAAGAAAGAGCGCGCCGCGAAGAGGAAAGCCCCATGGCCGAGTTAAGCCCGCACGATCAGGCCCGCATCTTGTCGGAAGCGCTGCCTCATATGCAGCGCTATGACGAGGAAACCATCGTCATCAAATACGGCGGCCACGCCATGGGCCAGGAAGAGACCGCGCGAAATTTCGCCCGCGACGTCGTGCTGCTGGAACAGACCGCGGTCAATCCGGTGGTCGTGCATGGCGGCGGTCCGCAGATCGAGATCATGCTGAAGCGGCTCGGCATCAAGTCCGAATTCGTCGGCGGGTTGCGCGTCACCGACAAGGCCACGATGGAAATCGTCGAGATGGTGCTGGCCGGCGCGATCAACAAGCAGATCGTGAGCTTCATCAACAATGCCGGCGGCAAGGCCGTCGGTCTCACCGGCAAGGATGGCAACATGGTGGTGGCGCGCAAGGCGCTGCGCCATGTGTTCGATCCGGTGACAAAGAAGGACATCGCCGTCGATCTCGGCTTCGTCGGCGAGCCCGACAAGGTCGATATCACCGTGCTCACTCAAATCCTTGGCCGCGAGCTCATTCCCGTGCTGGCGCCGATCACTGCCTCTGCACAGGGCGAAACCTTCAACGTCAACGCCGACACCTTTGCGGGCCATATCGCAGGTGCGCTAAAGGCCAAGCGTCTGCTGCTGCTCACGGACGTGCCGGGCGTGCTCGACAAGTCGAAAAAACTGATCCCGGAATTGTCGGTCGATGAAGCCCGGCGGCTGATCGCCGACGGCACCATTTCCGGCGGCATGATCCCCAAGGTCGAAACCTGCATTGAGGCGCTAGAGCAAGGCGTCGAAGGCGTGGTTATTCTCGACGGCCAGGTACCGCACGCCGTCCTGCTTGAGCTTTTCACCGACCACGGCGCGGGTACACTGATCCATCGGTAACACGGCGGTTTCGGAAATGCGGGAAGTGTTCATGTGTGCAACGATCGGCACTTCCTGCGTGAAACGGCTGCAGCTTGGCTTCATGGCCTTTTTACTGGCCGTCTTGATGAACGGCTCCGTCCGCGCGACAGAAAGCGCCGATCTCGTCCTGGTGCTCGCGATCGACGCATCGAACAGCGTCAGCGATGAGCGCTTTGAATTGCAGAAGCAGGGCTACGCCGCTGCCTTCCGGAATCCGCAGGTGGTCAAGGCCATCATGTCAGGAGACCTGCAGTCCATTGCCGTGACCATGATCCAATGGACCGGCCCCTTCACCACTGTGCGGATGGTGCCTTGGCTGTTGGTCAACGACAACGAGTCCGCCGAAGAGCTCGCTGTGGCCATCGATAAATCCACACGCGAACTTTATGGCGGAAGCGGTACATCCATCAGCGGCGCCATCGACGAGGGCGTGCACCTGATATCGGAGAGTTTCTACAAGGCGACGCGCCGCACCATCGATATCTCCGGCGACGGAGTTAATACCAGCGGCCGCTCTGTCGTCAGTGCGCGCGATGAAGCGGTGGCAAAAGGCATCGGCATCAACGGCCTGCCGATCCTATCGATTGATCCGCACCTCGACGATTACTTCTACAAGTTCGTGATCGGTGGCCCCGGCGCTTTCATGATCCCGGCGGCGAATTACGAGAGCTTTGCCGAAGCCATCGTCAAAAAGCTGATCCTGGAAATTGCCGCAAATCCGCCGCCACCCGCCCCTTGGGGCGCGGTATTGGCACGCGGCCCTTAAAGCCGCCACACCCCTTCCGCAGGACTCACCCTCTGCTAAGCTGGCGCCCGTTCGGCGGCGCCGGACGGGTACCTGCCAAAGGGGTCTGCGTGCGTTTTCGCGTCCTTCTCGTTGTGTCGCTGCTGCTGGCTGGCCTAGGCGCGCCGGTCCACGCTCAGGGCAACGTCGATCTGCAGCTGGTGCTCGCGGTCGATGCCTCCGGCAGCGTCAACGACTTCCGCTTTGAGCTGCAGAAACAGGGTTACGCCGCAGCCTTCCGCAATCCTCAGGTCCTCAAAGCCATCATGTCCGGCGGCGAGCAGGCCATTGCCGTCACCATGATGCAGTGGACCGGGCCTTTCATGAATGTGCAGGTCGTGCCCTGGATGCAAGTGAAGGACGCTGCTTCCGCCAAGGCTTTGGCCGACGCGATCGCGGCGTCGCAGCGCGAACTGTTCGGCGGCGGCACCTCGATCAGCGGCGCCATCGACCAGTCGCTGATGCTGCTGTCGCAGAGCCCTTACAAGTCCGAGCGGCGCACCATCGATATTTCCGGCGACGGCGCCAATACCAGCGGGCGCTCGATCACCCGCGCGCGCGACGATGCTGTGAGCCAGGGCGTCAGCATCAATGGATTGCCGATTCTTTCCATCGAACCCCTGCTCGACCGCTATTACTTCAACAACGTGATCGGCGGACCAGGCGCTTTCATGATCCCGGCCGCGAACTATGAAAACTTTGCCGACGCCGTGGTGAAGAAGCTCATCCTCGAGATCGCTTCCAATGAAGACAGGCCGAATATGAAACAGTGGGGCGCCGTACTGGCGGCAACACCGTGAGGCTTCCACTGGCTTTCCTCGCCGCAGCCGCAGCCCTGGGCGTGCTGAGCTGTCCTGCGCGGGCGGATTTCCAGATCTGCAACCGCATGAGCTACGTGGTCGAAGCCGCCGTCGGCCTGCAGGAATCGGGGGCGCTGGTGACCCGCGGCTGGTACCGGGTTTATCCCGGACAATGCCGCATCACGATCGAAGGCACAGTGAACGCGGACCACTATTACTTCCATGCACGCGCCTTGCCGGCCTATGGCACGTCACCGACACCGCAGTCGGCCAATGCCGAGCTGTGCGTCGGCAAGCAGCATTTCATCGTGCCGGCCGCCGGCCGTGGCTGCTCGCGGCCTGGCCAGCAACTGGCGCGCTTTACCGAGGTGAAGCCTTATCCGAGCGAGACGGGCTGGACGGCTTACCTGGCCGAGGAGTCGGAATATGACGATGAGCAGGCCCGGCTCGCCGCCGTGCAACGGTTGCTGACGATCAACGGCTATGACGCCAATCCCATCGACGGCGTGAAAGGCCGCAAGACCGAGATCGCGCTCGCTGCTTTCCTGAAGGACCGGAACCTCACGGCCGATGCCGTCAACGCACCGAATTTCTTCAACGCCCTGCTGGACGCCGCGCATCAGTCGGAAGGCGAAGGCTTCGTCTGGTGCAACGAAACATCCAACGTTGTGATGGCGGCGATGGCCAACGAAGACCGCAGCATGATCATCAGCCGCGGCTGGTACCGCATGGAGCCCGGACAATGTGCGCGTCCGGAAGTGCTGGCGCGCGCAAGGCGCGTCTATAGCTATGCCGAGGCTATCGACGCCAGCGGCCAGGTGATCAAGCTCGGCGGGAAGCCGCTGACCTGGGGCGGACGCACCATGCTCTGCACGCGTGCGGCCCCCTTTGAAATCAGCGATCAGAAAGACTGTGGCCGGCGCGGCCTCAATGTCATGGGCTTTGCAAGCGTCGAGCTTGCTGCGCAGGGTGCGACGACGCTACGCTTCATGGAACCATGAACACATCCGCGCCGCGCGGTTTCGATCACGTCGAAACCTGGGTCTTCGATCTCGACAACACGCTCTATCCGCATCACATCAATCTCTGGCAGCAGGTCGATGAGCGCATCCGGCTGTATATCGAACGGTTGCTGAAACTGCCGGCTGACGAGGCGTTCCGGCTGCAGAAGGACTACTACAAGCGCTACGGCACCACCTTGCGCGGACTGATGCTCAACCATGGCATGGCGCCGGACGATTTCCTCGATTTCGTGCACCAGATCGATCACTCACCGCTACAACCGAACCCCGAACTCGGCGATGCGATCGGGAAACTGCCCGGCCGCAAGCTGATCCTCACCAACGGCACGCGCACGCATGCGGACGTCGTGGTGAAACGGCTCGGCATTGACCGGCATTTCGAAGCCATATTCGACATCGTCGCGGCAGAACTCGAGCCAAAGCCGTCGCCGCAGACTTACGAGCGCTTTCTCGCGCGCCATAACGTCAATCCGCAAAAGTCCGCGATGTTCGAGGATCTGTCGCGCAATCTCTTCACGCCGCACGCACTCGGCATGACCACCGTGCTGGTGATCCCGGAAGGTACGCGCGAGGTGCTACGGGAATCCTGGGAGCTGGAAGGCCGGGATGCCGACCACGTCGATCACGTCACTGATGACCTGGCCGGCTTTTTGCAGAAAGCCCGAAATAAAAAGCCCGAATAGCCTAGACGTTGAACGTGACAGGCCGGAACCGCTTTACGGCGATAAAGCCGACTGCGATCAGCGCTATCAAGACAACCGCCTGAGCCACAACAAACGGAGGCTCGCTCTGGGTCGGCGCCAGTGCGTTTAAAAAACCGACTTTCAGGAAGCCCTGCACGACCAGCACGAACATGTTGAGGTAGAGCGAGATCACCGCGCCGATCACATAAATCGGACGCCAGATGCCGGCGAGCTTGAAGATGTAAAGCGCGGCCAGCGTCGGCGCGAGCACGATCAGCGCAACGATGCCGGTGGCCTGGGACGGCAGCAGCGGCGACAGCGGCACAGGAAACATAAAGCCTGTGACGCTGGTCAGCAGCGTCGTCAGCAGGAAAATCGCCGTCCATCCCGGTGTCCGCTGGCCCTTCAACATCCCGGCCACCACGAGAAGTCCCGTCAAGATCGCAATCAGGCTGATCGCCGTGTGCAGCAGCGTAAAAATTTGCAGCGTCATTCCCAGAACCATGTCGCACCCCCTTATTGACCGGCTGCCAATCCTAGCGAGTCCATTCCATTTCGGCCATCGCTTCTGGCTCCCGGCATTGACAAGGCTGCCGCCGCCGCGCGACACAACAATCCTCCTCAGCATAGGGAAAAGTGAGCATGTCGCAGGCCGGACTGGAAGCAATCATCAACGACGCATTCGAAAAGCGTGACGGCGTGAGCCCTGCCACCAAAGGCGAAATCCGCGATTCCGTGGAAGCCGCGCTCAATCTCCTCGACCGCGGCGAAGCCCGGGTGGCCGAGAAGCAGGCGGACAATTCCTGGCGCGTCAACCAGTGGCTGAAAAAGGCCGTGCTGCTGTCGTTCCGGCTGAGTGACAATGCCCCGATCGCGAATGCGGCCGGCGGCTCGACCTGGTGGGACAAGGTGCCGACCAAGTTCGAAGGCTGGGACAGTGCGCGCTTCAAAGCAGCAGGCTTCCGTGCGGTACCCGGCGCGGTGGTGCGCCGCTCGGCCTATATCGCGCCGAACGTCGTGCTGATGCCGTCCTTCGTCAATCTCGGCGCTTACGTGGATTCCGGCACCATGGTCGATACCTGGGCCACCGTCGGTTCCTGCGCGCAGATCGGAAAGAATTGCCACATCTCGGGCGGCGCCGGCATTGGTGGTGTGCTTGAGCCGCTGCAAGCCGGCCCGGTGATCATCGAGGACAACTGCTTTGTCGGCGCGCGTTCGGAAGTCGCCGAAGGCGTCATCGTGCGCACCGGCTCGGTGCTGTCGATGGGCGTGTTCATCGGCGCATCGACCAAGATCGTCGACCGCGACAGCGGCCAGGTGCTGCAAGGCGAAGTGCCGGCCTACTCGGTGGTCGTTCCCGGCACCATCCCCGGCAAGAACGGCGGCCCGGGGCTTTACTGTGCGGTCATCGTCAAGCGCGTGGATGAGAAGACACGTTCGAAGACCAGCATCAATGAATTGCTGAGGGACTAAATCTTAGAACGGCCAAAAGTCATGTCGTCATTAGCACAACTTTTCTTTTCATACCGTGGACGAATAAATCGCGAGATCTATTGGCTCAGCACGATTGGCTTACTTGCTGTCTTCGCCGCCCTTGTATCCATCGAACTGGCGGATGGAGGGATTATCGGCAAACCCGCACTGATCTTGGCTTTGGCGTACTTCCCATTACTTTGGGGTCAGCTTGCAATCAGCGTGAAGCGCCTTCATGACCGCGGCAAGTCTGCCGGATGGCTACTGTTATTCGTTCTGCTACCCATTTTTCTGGAGCTCATTGCCAAACAATTGGGCGGAAGCGCTATAGTTTTGTTACTGATTAACCTGGCGATCTCAGGCTGGGCATTTGTTGAGTTAGGTCTGCGGCCCGGAACGCGCGGCCCCAACGACTACGGGCCCGATCCCTTGCAGCCAGTTTCCGACACGCCCGCTTGACGCCGCCGCACGCGATGCGGCTAATGCCTGCATGAATGCCGATCCGATTGCCATCGCTCAGGAATTGCTGCGCTGCCCGTCCGTGACGCCCGCGGAAGGCGGCGCGCTGCGTTATCTCGAAACCCTGCTGAAGGGCGCGGGTTTCACCGTGCACCGCATGACCTTCAGCGAGCCGGGCACCGCAGACATCGAAAATCTCTATGCCCGCATCGGCACGAGCGCGCCCAATATCGTTTTCGCCGGGCACACCGACGTGGTGCCCACCGGCGACGTGAAGGGATGGAAGCTCGCCCCGTTCGCCGGCGAGATTGCCGACGGCGTGCTGTACGGCCGGGGCGCCGTGGACATGAAGGGCGGCATCGCCTGTGCCGTCGCGGCGGCGCTGGATTATCTCGCGGCCAATGGCGGCAAGCCGAAGGGCTCGATCTCCTTCCTCATCACCGGCGACGAGGAAAGCATCGCGATCAACGGCACCATAAAGCTGGTGGCCTGGGCCGCGGCGCAAGGCGAAAAATTCGATCACTGCATTCTGGGTGAGCCCAGCAACGTCCACGAGCTCGGCGACACCATCAAGATCGGCCGGCGCGGATCGCTCAACGGCACGCTCACCGTGACCGGGCGTCAGGGCCATGTCGCCTACCCGGACCGCGCGGACAATCCGATCCGCGGCCTGCACACGCTGATCGGCGCGCTGATGAACGAACCGCTCGATACCGGCAGCGCGCATTTTCAGCCATCGAATTTGGAATTCACCTCGATCGACGTGGGCAACCCGACGGTCAACCTCATTCCCGGCGAAGCGAAAGCGAAGCTGAATATTCGTTTCAACGATTGCCACACGCAAGCGTCGCTGAAGCAGTTGGTCGAGCAGCGCGCGGCCAAGGCTTCCGCCGGTAAAATCCGCTTCGCGTTTGAATGGCAGCCGTCGAACGCCGATGTGTTCGTGGTCGAAACGGGACCGTTCACCGAACTGGTCACCGGCGCGGTGACGGAGATCACCAAGCGCAAACCGGAGTTCTCTACCAACGGCGGCACATCGGACGCACGCTTCATCAAGAACCATTGCCCGGTGGTGGAGTTCGGCCTGGTCGGACAGACCATGCATCAGACCGACGAGCGCGTGCCGGTTGCGGACCTGACCACGCTCACGTCAATCTACCGGCGCGTGCTGGACAAATATTTCGTCTGACGACTTCACTGCGCCCTCATCCTGAGGAGCCGCGCGCTGACACTCCGCAAATCGGGTAAACCCGACTTGCACGCGGCGTCTCGAAGGACGGGGCGGCCATCCTTCGAGACGCGCCTACGGCGCTCCTCAGGATGAGGTTGAACTTGCGGCGAACTAGTAATCCACCTGCACCAGATAAAGCCCATCCGGCGGCGCCATCGGCCCGCAGGCGGTGCGATCACGTGCGGCCAGCGCATCGCTCAGATCTTTTGCGCTCCAGCGCCCCTCGCCGACCAGCGCAAGCGAGCCGACTATGGAGCGCACCTGATGATGCAGGAATGAGCGCGCCGAGGCGAAGATGCGGATCTCTTCGCCGCCACGTTCCACGTCCAGCAGGTCGAGCGTTTTCACAGGTGATTTGGCCTGGCATTCGGCAGCGCGAAACGTCGTGAAGTCGTGATTGCCGAGCAGGGCTTTGGCCGCGAGATGCATCGCCCGGGCATCGAGCGGACGCGCTACCCGCCAGACGCGGTTGCGGTCGAGCGCGAGATCGGCGCGGCGGTTGACGATGCGGTACATGTAGTGGCGCTTGCGCGCCGAGAACCGCGCATCGAAATCATCCGGCACGCGCTCCGCCGCGAGCACTGCAACCGCATGTGGCCGCAGCTGCGCGGTCAACGCATCGCGCACCACATCGGATTCCCATTCTTTCGCCAGATCGATATGCGCGACCTGCCCGATCGCGTGCACGCCCGCGTCGGTGCGGCCAGCGCCTTGCACCGCGACTTTCTCGCCGCAGAAAGCCTCGACAGCCTGCGCCAGCACGCCTTGCACAGTCGTCTGATCCGCCTGGCTCTGCCAGCCGGAGAAAGACGTGCCGTCATATTCGATCAGAAGTTTATAGCGCGGCATCAGGACAACCTCGCGCCACGCTTGAGCGCGTTACCCCGCAGGAAGTCTTCCGCCTTCATCGCCTGTTTTCCTGCGCGCTGCAGTTCAAGCAGGCGCACCGCGCCGTCACCGCAGGCAATCGTGAGTTGATCGTCGAGCACCGTGCCGGATGCGCCGGAGCCTGGCGTCAGCGTCGAACGCAGCACTTTCACGCGCACGCCCTCCATCTCGAACCATGCGCCCGGAAACGGCGACAAGCCCCGGATGTGATCGTGCACATTCTTGGCCGGCTTCGACCACGCGATGCGCGTCTCGTCCTTGCTGATCTTCTCGGCATAAGTAACGCCGGTGTCCGGCTGCGGCGTCAGGCCAAGCGCGCCGCGCTCCAGCGCTCCAAGCGCGCGCGGCATCAGTTCCGCGCCCGAGCGCGACAGCGCGTCATGCAACTCCCCGGCAGTCGTGTCGGCCCCAATCGGCAATCGCTCGCCAAGCGCCATCGCGCCGGTATCGAGACCCTCATCCATCTTCATGATGGTCACGCCGCTGTCCGCGTCGCCCGCCATGATGGCGCGGTTGATCGGCGCCGCGCCGCGCCAGCGCGGCAACAGCGAGGCATGGATGTTGAAGCAGCCGAGCGGCATGGCCTCGAGAATCGGCTTTGGCAGGATCAAGCCATATGCCACGACCACCGCGGCATCGGCGCCATGGGCGCAAAACGCCGCCTGCGCTTCCGGAGTCTTCAGCGTCGTGGGCGTCAGCACCGGAAGATTGAAGCCGCGCGCCGCGCGCTCCACAGGCGTCGGCTGCAATTCCAGGCCGCGCCGGCCGCCGGGCTTTGGCGTACGGGTATAGACGGCGGCGATCTCATAGCCGCGCGCCACCAGCTCGGCGAGCGCGGGCACCGAGAAATCCGGCGTGCCCATGAAGATCAGGCGAAGGGACATGAAATCGCTCTTCCCGTCTTCGGCGACAAATTCAATGTGACGCTAAACAGTGTGCGTGCGTTCTTTTTCGCTGTGGGGGCCGGGCTTCCCGAGCTTCGCAGCCTTGGCGAATTTCTTCAGCACCCGATCGCGCTTGAGCTTGGAAATATGATCGATGAACAGCACGCCGTTGAGGTGGTCGATCTCATGCTGCAGGCAGGTGGCCAGCAAGCCGTCGGCTTCGACCTCATGGGCTTTTCCGTCGAGATCGAGATACTTCACCCTCACCCGCGCCGGACGATCCACCTCTTCGTAATATTCGGGAATCGACAGGCAGCCTTCTTCATAGGTGCCCTTCTCCTCGGAACTCCAGGTGATCTCCGGATTGATTAACACCTGCAGCTGCAGCGGCTCATCCTTTTTGGCGAGATCGAGCGTGACGACACGCTTCGGAACCGCAATCTGGATCGCAGCCAGGCCGCAGCCGTGCGCCGCATACATGGTCTCGAGCATGTCCGCGACCAGCTTGCGGGTGTCGGCGTCTATGTCTTTGACAGGCTCGGAAACCACCCGCAACCGCGGGTCGGGGAGAATGATGATATCGCGCAAGGCCATGGTCGCGATTTAAGGGTTAAGGCCGGTTCGGTCAAATAACCGGTTCCAGCAGGCCCGTTCCCTCTTCGTTCGTAGGGCCGAATCGGGCTAAGACTGGGGCATGATCGAAACCCTGATTGCGCAGTTCACCCATACCCTTGCGGAAAAACCCCTGCTCGTTTTGGGCGGGACGATTGCCGCAGGTTTTATCGTCGTCATTGCGTTGCTGTTGCGCCCGCGCCGCCCTGTTGCAGACCCCGCGGCCGAACAACGAATCCTGGAGATGAACGCCAATCTCCAGCAGATGGGGCAACTGCTGGCTGCCGCCCAAGGACAACTGCAGCAATCCGTCAACCAGCGGCTCGATGCCGTGACGCTGAACCTCGGCGAGTCGATGAAGACGACCGCCAAGAACACCGGCGAGCATCTGCAGCAGCTCTATGCGCGGCTGGCGGTGATCGACAATGCCCAGAAGAACATCGGCGAGCTCACGACGCAGGTGACATCGTTGCAGCAGATCCTGTCCAACAAGCAGACGCGCGGCGCCTTCGGCCAGGCTCAGCTTGAACACCTCGTCGCCGACGTGCTGCCGAAGGGCGCTTACGCCTTCCAGCACAAACTCTCCAACGGCAAAATGCCGGACTGCGTGATCTTCATGCCGGACGGCACGCACCTCGTGATCGACGCCAAGTTCCCGCTGGAAGCCGTGACATTGCTGCGCAATGCAACGAACGACGACGAGCGCAAGCAGGCCACGGCACGCGTCAAACAGGACATCATCAAGCACGTCGTCGATATCTCGGAGAAATACCTGATCCCGGGCGAGACGCAGGATATCGCGCTGATGTTCATCCCTTCCGAATCTGTTTACGGCGAACTCTATGAGCGTTTCGAAGAAGTCATGAAACGCGCGCATCGCGCGAAAGTCATGATTGTCTCACCGACCCTCGCGGTTCTGGCCATCCAGGTGATCAAGCAGCTCCGCAAGGATGCGCAGATGCGCGAAGCCGTGGGCCTGATCCAGCAGGAAACCGCCAACCTGCTGAACGATGTCCGGCTGCTCGGCGAGCGCGTGAACAAGCTGAAAACGCACTTCGGCCAGACCAGCGTCGATATCGACCAGATTCTGGTATCGACCGGAAAAATCGAAAAACGCGCCGGCAAGATCGAAGAGCTTGATTTCGAAGGTGAGGGCCAGCCCGTCGCTTTGGAATTGCCTCTCGGCGTCACCCGCGCGCTTCGCGCCGCGGAGTGAGTTCTCTTCTCCTCAGGCCGAGGGTGCATTTGCAGACAGCCTGCAATAGAAGGGGACGATGACCCCTCCGGCTGCCTCTCGCTCTTCCTTCGCCGAAGCGTTTACGGTTTACCTGCGCCCGCGGGTTCTGATCGTGCTGCTTCTGGGCTTTGCTTCCGGCTTGCCGCTGGCACTGTCCGGCTCGACGCTGGCGGTGTGGCTGACCGAGAGCGATATCAGCGTGGCCACCATCGGCTTGTTTTCGCTGGTGGGGCTGCCCTACACCATCAAATTCCTCTGGGCACCCATTGTGGATGCCGTCGATGTTCCCTTCCTCTCGCAGCGCTTCGGTCGCCGCCGCGGATGGCTGATTTTCTCCCAGATACTGCTGATTGCCGCAATCGTCGCCCTCGGCCTGTGCGATCCCGTTACCAATCTTTCGCTGGTCGTGTTCGGCGCGGTCATGCTGGCGGCGGCCTCGGCCACACAGGACATCGTGATCGACGCCTTCCGCGTCGAGAGCCTGGACACCCGCGAACAGGCCGCCGGCATGGCCGGTTACGTTGCGGCCTATCGGGTCGGCATGCTGGTCGCGGGCGCGGGCATTCTCGCGCTGGTGGCATGGTTCGAATACACCGGCCAGCCGAAAGGACTGGCATGGACCTGGGGCTACGTGGTCGCCGCCGGGCTGATGGGTATCGGCCTTGTCGCAACCGTACTGGCGCGTGAACCGGAAGGGCTCGAACGGCCGCCGGTGAAGGACGCCGCCGATGTCGTCAACCGCGTGGTCACGACAGCCTATGGCGCCTTTGCAGATTTCCTGAGCCGACCGTCGGCGGTCGCAATCCTGCTGTTCGTGTTGCTGTTCAAGTTCTGCGACGCGTTTGCGGGCGTGCTCACCGCACCTTTTGTATTGAAGATCGGTTTCGACAAGGAAACCTACGCCGCTATCGTGAAGGGCGTGGGCTTTGCCGCCGCCATGCTGGGCGGCTTTGCCGGTGGCATGATCGCGCGCGCTCTGCCGCTTTCGACCAGCCTGTGGATCGGCGGCTTGCTCCAGATGGTGTCCAATCTGGTGTTCTCGTGGCAGGCGCTGATGGGCGCCAATGTCGCGGCGCTGACCTTCACCATCGTGGTTGAGAATTTCACCGGCGCGATCGGAACGGTGATCTTCGTCGCCTATCTCTCTGCGCTCTGCGGCGACCGCGCGCACACAGCCACACAATACGCATTGCTGACGGCGCTGGCCGCCGTGGGGCGCACGGTGCTGGCGTCGGGTGGCGGTTTCGTCGCCGAGGCGTCCGGCTGGTTCCTGTTCTTTATCATCACCGCCGCATCGGCGATCCCGAGCTTCGTCCTGCTCTGGTGGCTGCAGATGCGCGGGCATTTCGACCAGCTCGGACAGAAATCGCCAGGGCAAGTATTCTAGCGGCGTGCGGGCTCCACGAACCGCCACTGGAACGACACGGCGTCGCCGATGTGCCAGGCTGTCTCCGAACAGAAAAATGACTCGGCGACCACGGCGATCTTTTTTCCAAGCAAGCGATCGAGCCGGGCTTTCGTGGCCTTGTCGTTGGTCACAAGATGGAAAGTCACCGGCGGATAGTCGGGACAGAATTCATCCTCTTCGGCGAACTTGAGCGGGTGATCCGACACGATCTGATAGGCGGTAAGCCGCGTGCCGTTGGGGTGTCGCGTCTGCACCAGGCGCAGTTTGCCGCTGATCACATCGCCCTGTTTGAGGCTTTCCTGCGCTGAAGACGGTCCGGCGAACCCAACCATCAACCCAAACAGAAGAACGGCGATGGAGAGTGCTCCGCGGGTCATCGCGCACTCCCTAGAACAGTGTGCGCTGCTTGATCGCAGCGGTAAGCGTGCCTTCGTCGAGATAGTCCAGCTCGCCGCCAACCGGCACGCCATGGGCCAGCCGCGTCACTTTCACGCCGGCATCGTGCAGCAAGTCGGTGATGTAATGCGCGGTGGTCTGGCCATCGACCGTCGCATTGAGCGCCAGGATCACTTCCTTCACCTCGCCGCCATGCGCGCGCGATACCAGCGCATCGATGGAAATGTCCTGAGGGCCGATGCCGTCGAGCGGCGACAGCGTGCCGCCCAGCACGTGGTAGCGCGAGTTCACCGCATGCGCCCGCTCCAGCGCCCACAGGTCGGCGACATCCGCGACCGCGACAATAATCGAAGCGTCGCGCCGGTCGTCGGTGCAGACCGTGCAAGGGTTTTGCGTATCGATATTGCCGCAGGTCTTGCAGACTTCGATCTTCTCCATCGCGATCGCGAGTGCGGCGCCAAGCGGCGCCATCAGGGCTTCGCGTTTCTTGATCAGGTGCAAGGCCGCGCGCCGCGCCGAACGCGGGCCGAGACCCGGCAGCCGCGCAAGCAGCTGGATCAGGCGTTCGATTTCAGGTCCGGCAACAGCGGCGGGCATTTAGAACAGCTTCATCCCCGGCGGGATCGGCAGGCCACCGGTCAGGCCCTGCATCTTTTCCTTCATGACGTCGTCGGCCTTGCGCCGCGCGTCGGCATGGGCAGCGACCAGCAGGTCTTCGAGAATCTCTTTCTCGTCCGGCTTGAACAGGGAATCGTCGATCTTGATTCCCTTCATCTCGCCTTTGGCGGTGAGTTTGACCGTGACGAGACCGCCGCCGGCAGCGCCCTCAACCTCAATGGCATCGAGTTCGCTCTGCAGCGTTTCCATTTTCGATTGCAGCTGTGCAGCCTGCTTCATCAGGCCCATAAAATCCGGCATGGCTTAGTCCTCGCGCTCTGGGTCGGGGTCGAGCGGCATGTCTGTTGGCAGTTCGGGCACCGCTTCGGTGCGGCGGACATCGACGATTTCGGCGCCGGGGAAGCGCTCCAGCACTGACTGTACCAGCGGATCGGAACGCACGCCCCGCATCAGTTCCGCTTTCTGCGTATCCGCCTGCTGGCGCATTGTCGGAGCGCCCTCTTCCGACGACACCGCCACCATCCAGCGCTTGCCGGTCCAGGCCTGGAGTTTCCGCGAGAGGTCGCCCACCAGGCTTTTGGACGCACTCGGCAGCACACTAATTTCAAGCTGGCCATCTTCAAAACGCACCAGCCGCACGTCGCGTTCCAGTGCTGCCTTCAGCGCAACATCGCGCTTCTCGGCAGCAAGCGCGATCAAGTCCTCGAAGCGGCCGAGGACGAAAGACGGCTCCGCTGGGGCCAGCCGCGCCACCGGTTCATGCGCGGGCGATGCGGCCGGAGCAGCCGAACCCCGCGGCGCGCTGCGTGGAGCGTCATAACGCGGCGCAAACGCGCCGCCGCCGGCAACAGGCGCCGCCGATGCCGGCACGCCGCCACCATTGGAAGGGCGCGAAGTGGAAGAGGACTTGTCATCGCCCAGCGAACGCATGACTTCGTCCGGCGTCGGCAGATCGGCAGCATAGGCGATGCGCACCAGCGCCATCTCGGCGGCGGCGAGCGGACGCGGCGCGTCCTTCACATCGGTCAGCGCCTTCAGCAGCATCTGCCAGGTGCGCGAGAGAACGCGCATGGAAAGCTTGGTCGCAAAGGCGTGCCCGCGCGTGCGCTCGGCTTCGCTGATGGAGACGTCCTGCGCCACGGACGGCACAACCTTTACGCGGGTGACGAAATGCGTGAACTCGGCCAATTCGGTGAGGACGATCAGCGGATCGGCGCCGGAGTCATATTGGTCGCGCAGCTCCTTGAGCGCACTGGCGATGTCGCCGCGCATCAACGCCTCGAACAGATCGACAATGCGGACCCGGTCGGCGAGCCCGAGCAACTGCCGCACGTCTTCCGCACGCACCGGGCCCGCGGCATCTTGCTGGCCAGCGCCAGCGCCGGCATGGGCAATCGCCTGGTCGAACAGCGAAAGCGAGTCGCGCACCGAGCCTTCGGCCGCGCGCGCGATCAGCGCCAGCGCTTCCGGCTCCGCTTCGACCTTCTCCTTGCCGGCAATGCCGCCGAGATGCTCCACAAGCATCGCGGCATCGACGCGGCGCAGGTCGAAGCGTTGACAGCGCGACAGCACCGTGACCGGCACTTTGCGGATTTCCGTGGTGGCGAAAATGAATTTGGCGTGCGGCGGCGGCTCTTCCAGCGTCTTCAGCAGCGCATTGAACGCCGCCGCCGAGAGCATGTGCACTTCGTCGAGGATATAGACCTTGTAGCGCGCGCTGACCGGCGCATAGCGGATAGCGTCGTTGATCTGGCGCACATCATCGACACCGTTATGCGAAGCGGCATCCATCTCCAACACATCGAGGTGACGGCTTTCCATGATCGCCTGATCGTGCATCCCGAGCACAGGCATGTGGATGGTAGGGCCGGTGACCGAGCCGTCCGGCAGCTCGTAATTCAGTGCGCGGGCAAGAATGCGCGCCGTGGTGGTTTTTCCCACCCCGCGCACGCCCGTGAGTATCCAGGCCTGGGGAATCCGGCCGGTATCGAAGGCGTTGGAGACGGTGCGGACCATCGCCTCCTGCCCGATCAGGTCGTCGAAGGTGGCCGGGCGGTATTTGCGCGCCAGCACACGGTAAGAGGCCGGATTCGCGCCTTCGGAGACGGTATTGGCAGGGCGGCTCTGATTGTCGGCGCTGCTCATCCTGCTTTCCGATCCACGCCGCGCCGGATGCGCGGACTTCTCGCTGCGAACGGCTAGCGTCTGATCCGACAGATTGATCGGATCAGACCCTAGATTCGCTAGTTTGTCGCGCAATCTTCCGGCGAACCGGTTCCCACTTCGCCGGATTGCGCTCTATGAAAAGGGTGGGAGGCTGACGAGCGACCCGAGCCGGAGCTCGTTAGGGCTGCTTCCTTCCGGATCTGACCCGGTTGGCGAGTGGTTCGTCCACTGCCAACCTCCCGGTTTCTATATCGGGCGAACAAGGGGCTAAAGCAAGCGTGGCGGGCCACCGGAAGCCCGTCCATCTCGCCTAATTTTGCCGCACCGCATAGGCTGCAGCCATGTCCGATTCCGCCGCCCCCTGGTCTCCCCACCCACAACTCGCCTCCGACACCCACAGCGTGGGCGATCTCCCACTGTCGCGGGTGCTGATCATCAAGGATGCCAATTTCCCCTGGGTCGTTCTGGTGCCGCGCCGAGCCGGCGTTTCGGAAATCTTCGATCTTGATCCTGCGGATCGGGCGCAACTGATGGACGAAATCACCAGGACCGGGGCGGCTCTTAAGGAAATCACCGCCTGCGCCAAGATCAATGTCGCGGCGCTGGGCAACGTAGTGCCGCAACTGCATGTCCACGTGATCGCACGCAGCAAAAGCGATGCTGCGTGGCCGCAGCCGGTGTGGGGCAAGCTCAAGCCCACGGCCTACGACACCCGGACACTGCGTGAATTTGCCGGTTTGCTGGCCCGAGCCCTGAACTTGCCGGGCGCGGGCTAACCCTCTTGCAAATAGAATAATCTTCTATATACGGTTCGGCTGATGCGGGAAAAGAGAATTTCCTTCTCGTAACTGCTGGGCCATTGGGTCCGGCCTTTCAAGGGTTTGGCCATGGACGCCATCGACTACAAGATCCTCGCCGTTTTGCAGGAGGACGCCTCGCTTTCCGTCGCGGAGATCGGACAGAAGGTCGGATTGTCCTCGACACCGTGCTGGAAACGCATCCAGCGGCTGGAAGCCGACGGCGTCATCATCAGGCGTGTCGCGCTGGTCGATCAGGAGAAGATCGGGCTCGGTATCACCGTTTTCGTCTCGATCGAGACCGGCGACCATTCGCAGGAATGGCTCGGTCATTTTGCCGAAATGGTGGGCGCCATGCCGGAGGTGATGGAATTCTACCGGATGGCCGGCGATGTCGATTACATGCTGCGCGTGATCGTGCCCGACATCCAGGGCTACGATACTTTCTACAAGAAGCTGATCGCGTCCGTGCCGCTGAAGAACGTGACGTCGCGTTTCGCCATGGAAAAGATCAAATCGACGACATCGCTGCCGATTCCGAAACCGGCAACGTAACGTCTTAGAGCGCAATCCGGCGAAGTGGGAACCGGTTCGCCGCAAGCTTGCGCGACAAACCAACGAATCTAGAATCTGATCCGATTCAATCTGATCGGATCAGATTCTAGGTCCGCGCCACAGTGTCGGACAGGCGCGGCCGCATATACATCTGATCCTTCAGCGCCATCGAGCCGGTGATGACGTAGCCGATCGTCGGCTGATAGGTATATGTCGCTTCCGTCATGATCAGCGTGGTGTTGGGCACGGCGAGCGCGCTTGGAAGCGTGATGCTCGAGCCTGTCGTGCGCTTGGTGCCGCCCAGCGTATCGCTCCACGACACCGTGGCATTGCCGCTGTTGTCGATCTTGATGCAGGAAACCGTCGTCGCCAGTTTGCTGGAGGAGAATGGTGAGATGATCGCCGACGATGCGGCGAGGATATTGTTGATATCCGTGGTGCTGACGCTGGAATATTGCGAGACCAGATCGGCGACGGTGCGTGACACGAGCGTGACCTTGCGGCTCGCCGTGATTGCCTGCGAGATTTCCGTACCGCCCAGATAGAGCGTCATCATCAGCGGCAGGATCAGCGCGAATTCCACGGCGGAAACGCCGCGCGCATCGCGGGCGAAGCGGCGGGCCCAATGCGGCATGCGAAGCGTCATCATGTGCATGTTCCTTGATAGGGCTCATTGCGGAAAACGGAGGTCGCAACGATCAGCCGCTTCCCGCCCGTCTGGTCGGAAAGGTCGAAGCCCAAAAGCGAGACGTAAACAGGAAATTCGTAGATCAGCCGCAACACGACGATCTCGCAGGGACCACCGGGGTTGTAGCCACCGGTCTTCACTTTGCCGGTCGAATCTACAGGCCGGCTCAAGTCGGCGCTGGCGAAGTTGGTATATTTTTGCACATCGACGGTGACGCCGTTGGCGCAATCAAAGATACCGAAAATCTTTTTGCACACTTCGGTCTTGAACGATGCCTGCGAGAGACTGGCTGTCTGCGCCTGCCCTGTCAGGATGAGCCGCGCAGAATCCGCGGCGGCCGTCTCCAGCGTCTGGCTGGCGAAGAATACCATGGCGGTTTGCATGATCGCGAAAAGCATCGCCACAAACGGCACGACGACGAGGCCGAACTCGACGGCGGTGGCGCCTTCTTCGCGTTTGGCGAAAGCGCGCCACGTGCGCGCGCGGAAGATGTTACCGCCGCACAATTTCGAAGTGCCTTCGATCAGCCTGGACATTGTCCGAACGGTCCCTTCGGGAAGCGGCGTTCTGCCGTGTCTTTACTTACCAAAGAGGCGTTGTCGAACTGTTGCGTGTGAGAGGTACAAATTGCCAGTCGGTGTTCATACCGCGCTAACCACGCGCCGGCGGTGCGGGCACCACCGTTGCCCGCCCTATTTGGACTGTCCGCTTTGCGCCTGGCCCGTGCGGGCGCCGGACTGGCTGATTGTCGCGTTGAAGAAGTCCGGACTGTCACCAAGGGTGATGCGGCGTTCGCATTTCGGCGTGCAGCTGTAGGATTCCCGTTCGGTACCGCGATAGACCACGACGCTATCGCGCGATCCCTGCACTTGAATGGTCTTTTGTTCGAGCAACGTACCCAACCGGTCGAGCGCGACCATGTTGGTCACGCCATAGCCTTTGCCGGTCACGACAACCATGCCGCCGGACTGAATGGACACGTCGGCGATCAGCGGATTGCCAACGACAAGCGTGGCCACGCCGTCAGGCAGCTTCATCACCTGGGCCTGATCGACCGTGACATTGATGGTATTTTGCGCGAGAGCCAACGTTGGCCCGATGGCAAGGAAAGCCGCCACCAGGGCGCCAAGACGGCCATTGTGGCCAATCCGATCGATCAAGACCGACATGCAAACTCTCCCGCTACGCGGATACAAACGGCCGAGAAGGCCGGACGGGGCGATACGGCGCCTAGGATTGCCGGTAAATGGTGAATGAACCGGAAACTCCCAAGAGCGCCGTTCACTTGAACGGATAGATCAGTTGAGCTGCAAAGCCCGCCGGCATCGGATCGGCGACGCCGTAGCGGTCCGGATATTCATTCGCCGGCATGTAGAAGGTGCCGAATATCATATCGAGAACAGGAAAGGTCGGCGCGAAGTTGCTCGAACCGCCGCGATCCGCCGCCGTGTGATGCCAGCGGTGAAACACCGGCCCGGCCAGCACGTATTTGAAAGGGCCAAAGGTCCAGTTCAGGTTGGCATGCACCAGAGCGGAATGCGCTACGGTGAATGGCCCAATGAAGACCAGCACGTTCGGAGAAATGCCGGCCACCAGCAGCATGACATCGACGGCAATGCTGCCGAGAAACAGATTGATCGGATGAAAGCGCGCCGCGGAAATCCAGTCGAGCTCTTCCGAGGAGTGATGCACCGCGTGGAATTTCCACAGCCGCGGACGATGGAAGCCGCGGTGAATCCAGTACATCAGGAAATCGGAGGCGACCAGAAAGACGATGCCTTGCAGCCACAAGGGATATTGCGCAAGCGGACCATGACCATTGTCATAGAACTCGATCAGGCCGGCTTCAGTGGTAATGCCGAACAGAACTGCCGCAGCCAGAACCAGCAGACCGATGCGCAGATAGCGCCCGAACAACGGAATGATGAACCAGTAGCAAAGGTCGGTGATCAGATCGCGCTTTTGCCACCAGTGCCGGCCGGGATTGCAGGCGGAGATCACTGACAGCACGGCGAAGACGGTACCGAGCGCGAGAGAAACCGGCACCAACTTCCAGAAGGTCTCACCCAGGCCCGTGAGGAAGGCAACGAACTCTGCAAACATCATGGACACCCGTTACGCGCGGCACAGCATTGCTTCTGTTATCGGCGCTCGCCGTTAAGGTGCCGTGAATCCAAAGGCGCGGAGAACACAGGTTTTTGTCGGCATTTTTGCCGCATTTTCTGCCAATGCATCGGTATTTTAGCCACTGATATCGAAATATTATAGTATTAAACGCGAAATGTGATCATAGATTTGGGTATTACAAAGTATATGTTGGAGAACAATAGCTTGTTAACCATCAATAACTTGGAGAAATAACTTGTTAACTACGCTATTGCGTAACGCCCGATAGCGGAAGATCGCTAAAATTGTTCACCTGTAAGCAAGACTGTCTCCACTACGCTTGGGCACGGTTGGGCGCGAACTTATCGAAACAGCGCCCGTCCGATGCAGGGGATGGCGTATGTGGACATCGGTTGCTTGCTTTTGGAAGGATACGTCCGGAGCGGCGCCCCTCGAATACGGCCTGATTGCCGCCGGCCTCTCCCTCGCCATCGCAACCGTCCTGCAAGGGATCGGCGTTCGGATCGCCATGAATTCCGCGCCAGCGGAAACGCTGCTGCGCTAGATCAATCCAATTTTAATCGTTAGTTCACCACGTAAACGGCAATACGGTCGCCCAATACCGCATCTTGGTCACCCGTTTTTCGCTAGTTATGCAACCTTGAGGCGAAGCGCGTCACGGTCATCTAGTCCAGCAATAATGCGGCTAAGTCAGCGCAGACCTCTCGCGCAAGCCACTCCTGCCATCTCGCTGAAGCCCTCCGATTTCGCAAAACCCTCATAAAAGGGGGGGGATTGGTCTTACCTTTTTTTTATTTTTGGACCCTAGGTTGCCGAGGCTTAGCTAAGCCCTCTCTATGGAGCAACCGACTATGACTACAGTGTCACGCTTTCTTCGCGACGACTCGGGCGCCACGGCCATCGAATACGGCCTGATCGCTGCGGGCATCGCTGTTGCGATCATTGCCGCCGTTCAGTCCCTGGGCACCGCGTTGTCCACGACCTTCGGCTCGGTCAAGACCGCGCTCAAGTAAGTTATCGCCAGCTATTTCTGGCAAAGCCTGCCCCCGACAACGGGGGCAGGCTTTTTTATTGGCGGGACGCTGCGCCGCTAACCGATCCGCAACGGTACCGGACTTAAGGTCGGGAATGGAGTGCTTTGGGGGTGCTTTGCGCAGGATCCCCGCATGGACGGAACCGGGCTTATGACTGAAGCGATCAAACTGCTGCTGTTTCCTGCCATGATGGCCTTTGCGGCCTCAAGCGATCTTCTCACCATGAAGATACCGAACCGGGTATCGCTCATCATGGTGGGTGGCTTCCTTTTGCTCGCTGCGACGACCGGCATGCCGCTCGAACAAATCGCCAAGCACTGCGGCGCCGGGTTGCTGGTTCTCGCAATCGCCTTCGGTTTCTTTGCCCGCGGCTGGATCGGCGGCGGCGACGCCAAACTCGCGGCTGCAACCGCACTGTGGTTCGGCTTCGATCATCTGCTGGTCTATCTGGTCTATGGATCGCTGTTTGGCGGCGCGCTAACGCTGCTCCTCTTGCAGTTCCGTGCGTACCCGATGCCGCGCTTCCTGATTGGCCAGGAATGGGCCGAGCGTTTGCACGAACCAAATGGCGGAGTGCCCTATGGCATAGCGCTCGCCGCCGCCGCGCTGCTTGTCTATCCCAACACCATGTGGATGCAGGCGCTCACCGGCTGACGCCGCGGCGCCAAGCGCCGGCAATAATCCATTAACTCGATTTAGATACGCCCCCTTAACCATGCTTTGACCATTGCGTGGTCAAATCGGCTTTGGACGAACGTGTGCGTCGTCCGGCTGGCTGGAAGTAGCGTTCCGCATTGTGAGTGGAAAGTAAGCGTATGAAATCCGCGCGTATTCTCGTGTTGGGCGTCGCTGTCGCCGCCGGCGGCCTCGCCGCCATCATGGCTGGGAGACAATCCGAACCCACCGCATCCGCTCCTGTCGAAGTCGTCGCACCAAGACTCGACACGACAGAAGTGCTGGTCGCGAAAGCCGATATCGGCCTGGGGCAATCCGTTACGTCGTCCGACATGCAGTGGCAGGCCTGGCCGGTTGCCGCCGCCGGTCCCTATTTCGTTCGCAAAAGCGACAAGCCAAATGCGCAGGAAGAACTGTCCGGCTCGATTGCGCGCGCGCCATTGGTGGCCGGTGAGCCGATCCGCGAAGCCAAGCTGATCAAGGCCGATGGCTCGGGTTTCATGGCTGCGATCCTGCCATCGGGCAAACGCGCCGTTTCGACTGAAATTTCCCCGGAAACCGGTGCGGGCGGATTCATTCTGCCTAACGACCATGTCGATGTGATCCTGTCGCGCCGCGATCTCGACGCCGCGAAGTCCTCCGGACATGACAGCTTCGTCAGCGAGACGATTCTCAACAACATCCGCGTGCTGGCGATCGACCAGACCGTGGAAGAGAAGAATGGCCAGAAGGTCGTGGTCGGTAAAACCGCCACGCTCGAACTCGCGCCACGTCAGGCCGAAACGCTCGCGCTGTCCCGCCAGATGGGAACGCTGTCGCTCGCGCTGCGCAGCTTGGCCGACGGCAGCAAGACCGAAGAAAAAGTGGGACCGCGCGCCAGCGGCGGAATCAACACAGTCCGCTTCGGTGTCACCACGACGGTGACGCCGAAATGAAGGACATGAGGGGGAAAGCCGAGATGCGGCACACCAGCTTGATGCGTTCCGCATCCAGGATGGCGCTGGCAATCCTGGTCGGTGCGAGCGCGCTCAATCCTGCGACCGCCGCCGATACGCGCGCCATGCGGGGAGCGTCACCCGGGACAGCCGCCATGGCTTCGAGCGAGGATACCGCGCGTTTCATTCCACTTGGCATCGGCAAATCGGTGGTGATCGACCTGCCTGCGGATGTGAAAGACGTGCTGGTGGCCGATCCCAAGATCGCCAATGCCGTCGTGCGTTCGGCGCGCCGCGCCTATCTGATCGGCGTTGCTGTCGGACAAACCAATGTATTCTTCTTCGATGGCGAAGGCCGCCAGATCGCGGGCTATGACATCGCGGTCACGCGCGACCTGAACGGCGTACGCGCGGCGCTGCGCAGCGCACTACCGGATGTGCAGATCGACGGTGTCGGCGACGGCGTCATGCTGCGCGGCTCCGTTGCGAGCCCCGCAGAGTCTCAACAGGCTTTCGATCTCGCTTCGCGGCTCGCTGGCGGCGATACCAAGGTGTTCAACGGAATTTCCGTACGCGGTCGCGATCAGGTGATGCTGAAAGTGACGGTTGCGGAAGTACAGCGCGACGTTATCAAGCAGCTTGGCATTGATTTGAACGGCAGCTTCAATTTGGGCGCAACGGTCGTCAATCTTGCCAGCAGCAATCCTTTTTCTGCATTTGGCACAGCCCTCAGCGATTCCAGCGTGTCCGGGGTTAATGGCGGCAATCTTGGCGCCACCTTGCGCGCGATGGAACGCGCTGGCGTCATTCGTACCTTGGCGGAACCGAATATCACTGCCATTTCGGGTGAAACCGCAACCTTTGTCGCTGGCGGTGAGTTTCCAATCCCGTCCGGCCTGAGCTGCGACACCACGCGCTCGCCACCGCTCTGCCAACCAACGATCGACTTCAAGAAATTCGGCGTGAGCCTGAACTTCACACCAGTGGTGCTGACCGAAGGACGCATCAGTCTGAAAGTCATGACCGAGGTCTCGGATATTTCCCAGGACAACGCCATGACGTTGCAGACGCCCGGCTCGACGCAGTCGCTGACTGTCCCGTCGATCCGTACGCGCCGCGCCGACACCACGCTTGAAATCCCGTCCGGTGGCGCGATGGCGATGGCCGGAATGCTGCAGGAACAAACACGCCAGCAGGTCAACGGTTTTCCGGGCCTGATGCAGTTGCCGGTTCTCGGGGCACTGTTCAAGAGCCGCGATTACGTCAATCGTCAGACCGAACTGATGGTGCTTGTCACGCCGTATATCGTGCGCGCCACTGCGCAGAAAAATCTCTCACGTCCCGACGATGGCTTCGTCGATGCATCGGATCCGTCAAGCGTACTGCTCGGCCGGCTCAACCGCATCTACGGTGTCGCGGGCCGCGTCGATCCGAACCAGATGTATTATGGCAACTACGGCTACAACCTCGACTGACCTGAGGAATACTTCCATGACCGGCTTCCGCTTCTGCATCACCGACCGGAAAAGGTTTCGGTCCGCCGCCATGGGCGTGCTCGCTGCTGCGAGCGCCGTGATGCTTTCCGGCTGCTACACGACCAAGGATACGACGGCCTCGATCCCCAACGACTACCGCCAGCGGCATCCGATCACGATCAAGGAAACCGATCACACGGTTCAGGTCTTCGTGGGATCGAATCGCGGCGGACTGAACGCCAGCCAGCGCGCCGACGTGCTTGCTTTCGCGCAAGCCTGGCGCAAGGAAGCGACCGGCGGAATCATCATCGATATGCCGACCGGTACACCCAACCAGATTGCTGCCGAGGAAGCTGTGCGCGAAGCCCGCGCGATTCTCGCCGCCGCCGGCGTCCCGCCAAATGCGATCGCGGTGCGGCCCTATGCACCGAAGAACCGTATCGCGGTCGCGACGCTCCGCATCAACTATCCGAAGATCACTGCAGAAGCCGGACCTTGCGGACTGTGGCCGGCCGACCTCGGCGCCACCTATGAGCCGCAGCACCTTGAGAACAAGCCGTACTGGAATCTCGGCTGCGCCACGCAGCGCAATCTCGCCGCCATGGTCGATAACCCCGCCGACCTGGTGCAGCCGCGCGGCGAAACGCCGGCCTATACGCCGCGCCGCACCACTGTGATCGACAAATATCGCCAGGGCCAGGGTACCGGGACGACCTATCCGAATGCCAACCAAGGCATGATCAGCGAAGTTGGAAGATGATCAGAAACGCATTGCAGACCCAAGAGGCCGAGCTCGCTCCGCCCGAGGCCGTCGTGTCGGACGAACATATTGCGCCGGCGCCGCGGATCTCGATCCAGGCTTTCTGCGACTCGGTTGAGACAGCCGCCGCCGTGCAGTCTGCCGGCGATGACCGCCGGCTTGCCAAGGCCCATCTGAAACTTCAGATGGGCGGCGTGACTGCTGCGGTTGAAGCCTATCGCACATCGCCCACCCCAAATGTCATTCTGCTGGAGACTGAAACCCGCGGGAACGACATCCTTGCCGGTCTCGACCAATTGGCTGACGTTTGCGACGCGGGTACGCGGGTCGTTGTCGTTGGCCCCGTCAACGACGTGGTGCTTTATCGTGAGCTCGTGCGCCGCGGCGTCAGCGATTATCTTATTGCTCCGGTCAGCACGCTCGACGTCGTTCGCTCGATCTGCGGGCTTTACACCTCGACGAAAATCGATGCGAAGCCGCTCGGCCGAGTGCTCGCCGTGGTCGGCGCCAAAGGTGGCGTCGGCGCCTCGACCGTTGCGCATAACGTCGCCTGGGCCATCGCCGGCGATCTTGGCATGGATGCGGTGGTCACCGACCTCGATCTCGCCTTCGGTACCGCGGGGCTCGACTACAACCAGGATCCCCCGCAGGGCATTGCGGATGCGGTATTCTCTCCGGACCGCATCGATACCAATTTCATCGACCGTTTGCTGTCGAAATGCACCGACCATCTCAGCTTGCTGGCCGCCCCGGCCACGCTGGATCGCGTCTATGATTTTGGCGCAGAATCCTTCGAGGCCATCTTCGACTCACTCCGCTCCAGCATTCCTTGCGTGGTGCTCGACGTGCCGCATCAGTGGACCGGGTGGACCCGGCGCACGTTGATCAGCGCCGACGATATCCTGATCGTGGCATCGCCGGATCTCGCCAACCTGCGCAACACCAAGAACCTCGTCGATATGCTGCGCGCGGCGCGGCCGAACGATAATCGTCCGTTCTACTGCCTCAATCAGGTTGGCGTGCCGAAGCGGCCGGAGATCAAGGTGGCCGATTTCGCCAAGGCGCTCGACGGCGAACCGATCGCGATAATTCCCTTCGAGCCGCAATTGTTCGGCACCGCGGCGAACAACGGTCAGATGATCGCCGAGATTTCTGCAAGCCATAAGACGGCGGAATCCTTCCGCCAAATCGCACAGATTCTGACCGGTCGGGCCGAAGCCAAGCGGCAGAGCAAGAGCTTGCTCACCCCGCTGCTGGCAAAACTGCGCAAGCGGTCGACCTGACGCCTTTTGGAGTTCGCCTTTGTTCGGAAAACGCAGCACGGCCGATGATGACCGTAGCACGGTAGCGGAAGCCGCGCGGCCATCGGCGCCCACCGGCGCACCGCCGCCGGCGGAGCAAGGCCGTACGCCGTTCCCCTCGGCAGGTCTTGGCGCGCCCCTCGTAACCGCGCCGGAAAACCCCAGCCGCACGCCAACGACCGTGACGCGTCAACAGATGATGTCCACGGCCGACAGCCGCCGTTCAGAATTCTATTACGAGGTCAAAGGCACGATCTTTGGCGCCCTGATCGAGGCCATCGATCTCGCGCAACTTGCGCGGCTTGACGCCGAAGCGGCCCGCGAGGAAATCCGCGATATCGTCAACGAGATCATCGCGATCAAGAATGTCGTGATGTCGATCTCCGAGCAGGAAGAATTGCTCGACGATATCTGCAACGACGTGCTCGGTTATGGACCGCTTGAGCCGCTTCTGGCGCGCGACGACATCGCCGACATCATGGTCAACGGCTCCGGCACAGTTTATATCGAAGTCGCGGGCAAAATTCAGCGCACCGGCATCCGCTTCCGCGACAACCAGCAGCTCCTGAACATTTGCCAGCGCATCGTCAGCCAGGTAGGCCGGCGCGTCGATGAATCCTCACCGATCTGCGACGCGCGCCTCGCCGACGGCTCGCGCGTCAACGTCATTGCTCCACCGCTGGCGATCGACGGTCCCGCACTCACCATTCGTAAGTTTCGCAAGGAAAAGCTGACGCTCGAACAATTGGTAAAATACGGCACCATCACGCCGGAGGGCGCCCAGATCCTGAAGATTATCGGCCGCTGCCGCGTCAACACCATCGTGTCTGGCGGTACCGGTTCCGGTAAAACGACGCTGCTGAACTGCCTGACCGAGTATATCGACAACACCGAACGCATTATCACCTGCGAAGACGCCGCCGAATTGCAACTTCAGCAGCCGCACGTGGTGCGCCTGGAAACCCGCCCGCCAAACCTGGAAGGCGAAGGTCAGGTCACGATGCGCGATCTGGTCCGCAACTGCCTGCGCATGCGTCCCGAACGCATCATCGTCGGCGAAGTGCGCGGACCCGAGGCGTTCGATCTGCTGCAGGCGATGAATACCGGCCATGACGGCTCAATGGGCACGTTGCATGCCAACAACCCGCGCGAAGGCCTGTCCCGTCTGGAATCCATGATCACCATGGGCGGCTTCACGCTGCCCTCGCGCACCATCCGCGAGATGATCTGCGCGTCCGTCGATGTTGTGATTCAGGCCGCGCGCCTGCGCGACGGTTCACGCCGCATCACCCACATCACCGAGGTGATGGGGCTGGAAGGCGACGTGATCATCACCCAGGATCTGTTCGTGTACGAGTTGCTCGGCGAAGACGCCAACGGCAACCTCATCGGCCGGCACAAATCCACCGGCATCGGCCGGCCCCGTTTCTGGGACCGCGCGCGCTATTACGGCGAAGACAAGAACCTTGCTACGGCGCTCGACGCTGCCGAGAAGGCGACCAAGGCCTGACCATGCAACCGTTGGCCCTCGCTTTCCTGGTGACCGTCGCGATCGGCGGACTGCTGTGGGTTTTCGTCTATCCCAGCCTCTCCGGCGAGAAACGCATGGAAGCACGGCGGGAAAGCGTCGCGCGCACAACCCCGACCCGAACGGCGCGCATCGTCGGCGGCAAGTCGCGACGCGACCAGGTCGAGGAAACGCTGAAGGAAATCGAACAACGGCATAGAGCCAGCAAGCGCCCGCCACTGAATATAAGAATCAATCAGGCTGGGCTGAGTTGGACCAAGCAGAAGTTCTTTATGATCTCCGGCGCGCTCGGCGTCGCTGCTTTTCTGGGCACTCTATTTTTTGGTATGGGGCCTTTCCCGGCACTCGCCCTGGGCTTTGCTGCCGCCTTCGGCTTACCGCTCTGGATTCTGAAGTTTCTCAAGAAGCGGCGGGAGAACAAATTCCTGGCGGCCTTCCCCGATGCCGTCGATATCATCGTGCGCGGCATCAAGTCCGGCTTGCCCTTGATGGACTGTTTGAAGGTCATTGTCGGCGACACGCCGGAGCCGGTGAAGAGCGAATTCCGCACCATCGTCGAGAGCCAGGCGGTCGGCCTGCCGCTGGGCGATGCCTGCCTCAAGCTCTACGAACGCATGCCCGTGGCGGAAGCCAACTTCTTCGGCATCGTTATTTTCATCCAGCAGAAGAGCGGCGGCAATCTGTCCGAAGCGTTGGGCAATTTGTCGCGCGTCTTGCGCGACCGCAAGAAAATGAAAGCAAAGATCCAGGCGATGTCGATGGAGGCAAAGGCTTCCGGCGCCATCATCGGCGCATTGCCGATTGTGGTGATGTTGCTCGTCTATCTCACCAGCCCGGATTACATCGCGCTGTTGTGGACGGAAAGCCTGGGCAACCTGTTGCTTGCGGCATCCGCGTTCTGGATGTCCTGCGGCATCTTTGTCATGAAGAAAATGATCAACTTCGATTTCTGAGGCTCCGATGATTCAAATAATGATGGATAGCCTTCAGAACCCTCGCCTCATGGCGATGTTGTTTGCTGGGATCGCCGCGATCGCCACCGTCCTGACGCTGGCCATGCCCCTGTTGGTGAACGACTCACTGGACAAGCGCATGAAGGCGGTCGCGATTGAGCGGGAAAAGATCCGCCAGCGCGAACGCGAGCGGATGGCGCAGCAAGACAAGGTCTCACTGCGGCAGTCGCCGAAGCAATATATGCAGGCCGTCGTCAACCGCTTCAATCTCACCAAGTGGCTCGGCCAGGAGGAAGCACGCGACAAGCTGCTGCAGGCCGGCTTTCGAGGCCAGGCGCCTTACGTCACTTTCCTGTTCTTCAGGATGGTCGCGCCAATAGCCACGGTCTCTGTCGCCGGGTTCTACATTTTCGTGATGTCGCAGATGGACAAGCCATTCGTGATCAAGCTGGGCATGCTGCTGATCGCGGCTTACGTCGGTATCCAGTTGCCTTACATCCTGTTGAAGAACAAGATTCAAAAACGCCAGCTCACCATAAAGCGGGCTTTCCCCGACGCACTCGATCTGCTGCTGATCTGCGTGGAGTCCGGCATGTCGATCGAAATGGCGTTCAAGCGCGTCTCCGAGGAAATCGGCACGCAGTCGATCCCGCTGGCGGAAGAGTTTACCCTCACCACCGCTGAATTGTCGTATTTGCCCGATCGCCGGCAAGCTTATGAGAATCTCGCCAAGCGAACCGACCTGGAAGGCGTGAAATCGGTCTGCGTTGCCCTGCAGCAGGCAGAACGCTACGGCACGCCGCTGGGCCAGACACTGCGCACCATGGCGCAGGAAAACCGCGATATGCGCATGGCGGAAGCCGAGAAGAAGGCTGCCGGCCTGCCGCCGAAACTCACGGTACCGATGATCGTGTTCTTCCTGCCAGTGCTGTTCGTGGTAATTCTGGGACCCGCCGCGATCAAACTGATGGCGATGCGCTAGGGCGCGAGCCGTTCAATTCCAGCTAGCTGCGGATTTCCGCCGCCGAAGACGTCGTACGCTGCGGCTTTTGCGCCGGACGCTGCTTCTGCTCGCTCTTTTGCTGCGCAAGCATCTGCCGGAGATAGTCGACATTCGCCGAAGCTTCATCCTGCGGCAGGTCGGCGCGGGCAATATCCTCGGCTTCCTTGAAGCGGCCCTGCAGGCCAACCACCAGTGCGAGGTTCTGTCTCGTCCGCGCCTTCACACCGGGTTGCGCAGCCGCGCGGCGTAACGTCACTTCCGCCTTCTTCAGGTCTTTCGACAGCGCGTAGGACAGACCGAGGTTGGATAACACCGAGGGATCCTCGGGCATGATCTTCAGTGCGGACGCGTAATAACGCCGCGCTTCCTCATATCGCCCGAGCTGGTCGAGCACTGCGCCTTGTGCGGAGAGAATCCGCCAGTCCGGCTGGTCGGGATTGTGCGCGCGGGAAAAGACATCGAGCGCCTGCTGATATTTGCCGGTTTCCGCCAGCGCACGGCCGTAATCGCCGAGCAGCGCCTTGTCATGCGGGTTCTTGATCGAAACTTGCTCGAGCACCGCAACCGCCTGCGCGCGCTGTCCCGTGGCGCGCAGCGCCTGGGCATAAAGCTTGGCATTGGCGATGTCTTCGGGACGCTCTTTGTAGACGATTTCGGCCTTGTCCAAAACAGCCCGCCATTCGGACTCGGTCGTTGGCGGTGCCGACGGGGCACCAAGCGAACCCGTTGTTTCCGGGCCATTGGTGGTTTTGCAGCCCGCCAAGCCGACAGTCAGCAGCGCTACAAGCGCCGTCGAGGCAAGGAGCCGTGAGCGGAAAAAATGGGACTGCATGGGCGACGGGCCACAGCTTGGGGGCACACGCGGATGCGCCCGTTAGCCTTCAGCAGTAAAGCGTTAACCCTAACGAGGCGTTAACGCCCGCCCCCCGGCCCCCGCCCCGATTTTCAGAATTTCCCCGGCGCTGCCTTTTTGTGCGGATCGTCGAGCTGGATCCGCATCGCCTTCATGAAGATACCGCCACCGTAATAGCTGGTGGCGCACATCGTCAGCTCGACGATCTCCTGCGAGCTGAAATGCTTTTCCATCCCGGCGAAGGTGGCGTCATCGACATCGCCCTTGTTCAGCCCGAGCTGGTCCACATAAGCGAGCAGCGCTTGCTGCTTTTCGTCGAACAGCTTTGCCTTTTGCCGCCACTCACCTTTCACCGCATCGACCTGCTCCTCCGTGAGCCCGGCCGCAGCGGCGAGCGCCGTGTGGTGGTGCGCCTCATAGGCGCAACCGACAAGGATGCTGGAGCGCAGGATGGCAATCTCGCGCAACACACGCGGTGAATCGCATTCGCTGCGCAGCGCGCGGGTGATGTGCCGCCCGGCCGCTTGCAGCTTCGGCGCATGCGCCTTGGTCAAATGCAGGTTGAGGATATGGCCGCCACGCTTGGCGGTGTCCTCGAACAGATCGGTGACGATCGGATCGAGCGGCTCCGGCAACGGCGGCAACCGCGAGACTTTGACATTCTTGAATTCGTATTTGGGCTTGGTGTCGCTCATTCTGCTTTTGAACCTCCCCGGCTCTAAAACGGCCGCGCCGCACTTTAGCCGTCTGCTTCCAGGCTTTCCACCCGGACCCGCTTTCATGGCGCGCGGGCTTTGTGCTAGCACCGGATGATAGCCATCTCACGGACGACAGCATGCATCCGGTATTTGTTGCGCGCGACGAAGCCTCTAACGCAGTGCCGATCTGGTTCGTCAGCACCGTCGGCTGGGATGACGGCGGCGGGCCGCTCGACGCCGCGACCCGTGTTTTTGCCCGGGCCGCAGGCTATGAGCCGCGTCCGGGCAACCACCTGCTGGTGCCAGGCCCGAACAGCAAGCTCGGGGGCGTGCTGTTCGGCATCGAAAATCCCAAAGCTCCGCACAAGAACCTGTTCGGTCCCGGCAAACTTGCCGATGTCCTGCCTGCGGGCACGTATCGCTTCGCCAATGCGCCGCATGACACGCGCCTGGCCGCACTCGCCGTGGCGCTCGGCAGTTATCGCTTCACGCGTTACCGCAAGAGCGACGGCAAGGCCGTGCGGCTGGAAGTGCCGGATGGAGTCGATGCCGCGGAAATCTCCCGCATGGCCGAGGCGGCATTCCTGGCGCGCGATCTGGTCAATACGCCCGCCAACGACATGGGCCCGGCTGAGCTGGAGAAGGCCGCGCGCGATGTGGCGGCGAAATACGGCGCCCACATCAGTGCAATCGTTGGTGACGACCTGCTCGCGAAAAACTTTCCGCTGATCCACGCCGTGGGCCGCGCGGCGGCCGGTTCGCCCCGCCTGATCGACATGACCTGGGGCGACGTCAAGGCGCCGAAGGTGACACTGGTCGGCAAGGGCGTGTGTTTCGATTCCGGCGGGCTCGACATCAAGCCCGACAACGCCATGCTGATCATGAAGAAGGACATGGGCGGCGCAGCCAATGTGCTGGCGCTCGCGCAGATGGTGATGGATGCCAAGCTGAAAGTCCGGCTGCGCGTTCTCATTCCCGCGGTGGAGAATGCGATTTCGGGCAACGCCATGCGGCCGCTCGACATCTATCGCTCGCGCAAGGGCATTACCGTCGAGATCGGTAATACCGACGCCGAAGGCCGGCTGGTGCTGGCTGATGCACTGGCGCTGGCTGATGAGGAAGCACCTGATCTGCTCATCGACATGGGCACGCTGACCGGCGCGGCACGGGTTGCGCTCGGCCCGGAACTGCCGCCGTTCTATACCGACGACGAGGCGCTCGCGGCAAAAGTGACAGAGCATGCGGCGGCGGAGAACGATCCGCTCTGGCGGCTGCCGCTGTGGAAGCCTTACGAGGCGATGCTGGATTCGAAAATCGCTGACACAAATAATGTCGGCGGTGGCGGCTTTGCCGGATCGATCACCTGTGCGCTGTTCATGAAGCGCTTCGTGGAACACGCGAAGGCATGGCTGCACTTCGACATCTATGCCTGGACGCCAAACGCCAAGCCGGGACGCCCCGAAGGCGGCGAGTGCCAGGCCGCACGCGCGATGTACGCGCTGTTGAGCGAACGCTATGGCCGCTGATTTCGATCCCCGCCTAACGCCGGCCCGCCCGGACATCGCCGCCAGCCATCTCGCAGGCAAGGTCAAAGCCGCGCGCTTTGTCGATGGCGTGCCCTATGAGGTGAACGATCCGGTGGCGCCGATGCGGCGCGCGCCGCAGTCCGATGCACCGCTCGACACCGAAGCGCTGATGGGCGAGCGCGTGACGGTCTATGACATCGAGGAAGGCTGGGCCTGGGGCCAGTTGGAGAACGACGACTATGTCGGCTATCTCCCCGCAAACGCTTTGGCGCCGCCGGCTTTAACGCGCAGCCACAAAGTGAGCGCCGTGCGCACGCTGGCCTTTCCCGGCCCGTCCATCAAGCTGCCGCCGCTGCATGGCTTGCCGTTCGGCGCGCGCGTCGAACTCGACCGAATCGAAGGCGCGCTCGCCGTCACATCCGCAGGCTATGTGCCGTTCCGGCATCTCGTGCCGGTCGCGGACAGGGGCAGCGACTATGTCGGTGTCGCCGAGCGCTTTCTCGGCAGCCCGTATCTGTGGGGCGGCAAGACCAGCCTCGGCATCGATTGCTCCGGACTGGTGCAGGTGGCGCTGAATGCCTGCGGCATTCATTGCCCGCGCGATGCCTATATGCAGGAAGCCGTGATCGGCACATCTGTGCCCGCCTCAAACTTCCAGCGCGGCGACCTGATTTTCTGGAAGGGCCACGTCGCCATCGCGCGGGACGCAGAAACGATGATCCACGCCAACGCGTTTCACATGGCGGTTGCAATCGAGCCGATTGCCGAGGCGGTCGCGCGCATTCGGGATGGTGGCGGAGAAATCACGAGCGTGAGGCGCCTGTAGTTACTGCGCCACCACGCCTTCCGTGACGGTTTCCAGCTTGAAGGCGGCGGCAAACAGCGCACGCGTGTAATCGCTCTTTGGATTCTTGAACAGCTCCATCGCGGGGCCTTCCTCCACCACTTTGCCGTTGCGCATCACCACGAGGCGACTCGCGAGCGCTGCGACCACACGCAGGTCGTGGGAGATGAAGAGATAGGTCAGGTTGCGCCGCTTCTGCAGGTCGCGGAGCAAATCCACCATCTGCGCCTGGATCAGCATGTCGAGAGCGGATGTCGGCTCGTCGAGCACGATAAAGGTAGGCTCCAGCACCAGCGCACGGGCGACCGCAATACGCTGACGCTGCCCGCCGGAATATTCATGCGGATAGCGGAAGCGGGATTCCGGATCGAGCCCCACATCCTGCAGCGCCTGCACCACCTTGGCTTCGCGCTCGTCCTGCGACAGCTTCGGTTGATGGACGTCGAGGCCTTCGGCGATAATGTCGGCAATCGACATGCGCGGGCTGAGCGAACCGAACGGGTCCTGAAACACGATCTGCATATCGCGACGGAACGGCCGCATTTCCTTGAATGTCAGGCCCTGCAGCTGTTTGCCCATGAACACCACCGGTCCGTCCGAAGAGATAAGCCGCAGCAGCGCAAGGCCAAGTGTGGTCTTGCCGGAGCCTGACTCGCCCACCACGCCGAGCGTTTCGCCTTTGCGGACTTCGATGGTGATGCCATCCACCGCCTTGATATGGCCCACGACCTTGCGCATCACGCCGCGTTTGATCGGAAACCAGACTTTCAAATCCTTGGTCTCGACCACAATCGGCGCGTCCGGCTGCAGCGGCGCGGGATCGGGCTTGGGCTCGGCGGCAAGCAGCGCTTTGGTATAGGGATGTTCGGGCGCGGTGAAGATGCGCTCGACCGACCCCTGCTCGACGATCTTGCCCTTGCTCATGACGCAGACGCGGTCAGCAATCTTGCGCACGATGCCGAGGTCATGGGTGATGAACAGCATCGCCATGCCGAGACGGCCCTGGATTTCCTTCAGCAGTTTCAGGATCTGCGCCTGCACGGTGACGTCGAGTGCCGTGGTCGGTTCGTCGGCGATCAGCAAGTCAGGTTCGTTGGCAAGCGCCATCGCAATCATGACGCGCTGGCGTTGTCCGCCGGAAAGCTGATGCGGGTAGCTCTCAAGCCGCGTCTCCGGATCGGGAATGCCGACCTGCGTCAGCAATTCGAGGATGCGCGCGCGTGCAGCGGCGCCCGTCATGCCACGATGCAGTTCGAGGATTTCGCCAATTTGCTTCTCAATGGTGTGAAGCGGATTGAGCGACGTCATCGGCTCCTGGAAGATGATGGTGATGTCGTTGCCGCGGACCGAGCGGATCTGCCGCTCCGTCATCTGCAGCAGTTCCTGGCCCTGAAAATGGATGCTGCCGGAAGGATGACGCGCAGCGGGATAAGGCAGGAGCTTCATCACCGATAGCGCGGTGACGGATTTGCCCGAGCCGGATTCGCCGACGATGGCAAGCGTCTCGCCCTTGGCGAGATCGAAGGAAATGCGATCGACCGCAAGAATCTCCTTGTCGCCCTGTTTGAAGGCGACCGAGAGGTCTTTCACGTCGAGTAATTTTTCGGTCTTCGCATCCATCGCGTTCACCCGAATGTCTTGCGTGGATCGAAGGCATCGCGCACCGCTTCACCGATGAAGATGAGCAGCGAAAGCATGATCGCGAGAGAGAAGAAGCCCGCAAGGCCGAGCCATGGCGCCTGCACGTTGGATTTGCCTTGCGACAGCAGTTCGCCGAGCGACGGCGACCCCGGCGGCAAGCCGAAGCCAAGGAAGTCGAGCGCCGTCAGCGTCATCACCGACGAAGACAGGATGAACGGCAGGAAGGTCATGGTCGCCACCATGGCGTTCGGCAACAGGTGACGGAACATGATGCTGCGATTGGAAACGCCAAGCGCACGCGCCGCTCTGACGTATTCAAAATTGCGGCCGCGCAAAAATTCAGCGCGCACAAGGCCGACAAGCGACAGCCAGGAAAACAGGAGCATGATGCCGAGCAACACAAAGAATCCGGGCACCAGCACCGAAGAGATAATGAGCAACAGGTAGAGCTCGGGGACCGAACTCCAGATTTCGATGAAGCGCTGAAACAACAAATCCGTCCACCCGCCAAAATAGCCCTGCACCGCGCCGGCCATGACGCCGATCACAGACGAGACGATCGTGAGGATCAAACCGAACAGCACGGAAATGCGGAAACCATAGATCAGCCGTGCCACCACATCGCGACCCTGATCGTCGGTGCCGAGCCAGTTGCATTCAAGGTCGCTGCAGCTGCTGACACCTTTTTTCTTCACCACCGTCTCGCATTCCTTTTCCGTCAGCATCCATGTCGGCTTGGACGGCGCAGGCGTCGGCAGATCGAGATTGTGGGTCGAATAGGAATAGCGAACGATCGGCCAAACCATGAAGCCGTTCTTTTCCGCGATCAGCTTCTGCAGGAAAGGATCGCGATAGTCTGCCGCGGTTTCGAAATCGCCACCGAAGTCGGTCTCGGAATAGGTGAACACCGCCGGGAAGTAGGATTTGCCGTCCGCACGCACATAGAAAGGCTTGTCGTTAGCGATGAATTCGGCGAACAGGCTGAGAATGAACAGCACCAGAAAAATCCACAACGACCAGTAGCCGCGGCGATTGGCCTTGAAATTCAGCCAGCGCCGCTGGTTAAGCGGCGAAAGCGTGATGCGCCGGCGCTCCGGCGGCATGGCCAGACCGAGCGGCGAAACGGCCGTCGTCTTGGGAACGTTGATGCCGGCGCGGACGTCCATGGTCAGACTTCCCGCGACTCGAAATCGATGCGCGGATCGATCCAGGTGTACGTGAGATCGGAAATCAGGCCGATGACCAGCCCGACCAGAGAGAAGATGAAGAGCGTGGCGAAAACCACCGGATAATCGCGGTTCAGCACGCTTTCGAAGCCGAGCAGGCCGAGGCCATCCAGCGAGAAAATAGTTTCGATCAGCAGCGAGCCTGAAAAGAAGGCATGCACGAACGCGCCGGGGAAACCCGCAATGACGATCAGCATCGCGTTGCGAAAGACATGCCCGTAAAGCACCTGCGTCTGGGTGCAGCCCTTGGCGCGCGCGGTCAGCACATACTGCTTGCGAATTTCGTCAAGAAACGAATTCTTTGTGAGCAAGGTCATGGTCGCAAAGGCGCTGAGCATCATCGCACTGATCGGCAGCACCAGATGCCAGAAATAATCCAGAATTTTGGAATACCAGGGTAGCGCGCTCCAATAGTCAGACGTGAGGCCGCGCAAGGGAAAAAAATTCCAGAACGAGCCGCCGGCAAACAGCACAATAAGAAGGATCGCAAACAGGAACCCCGGAATCGCGTAACCGACGATGATCACCGCCGAGGTCCAGGTGTCGAACCGCGACCCGTCTTCGATGGCCTTGCGAATACCGAGCGGGATGGAAATCAGATAGGTCAGCAGTGTCATCCATATCCCGAGCGATATGGAGACGGGCAGCTTCTCCTTGATCAGCTGCAGCACGCTGACGTCGCGGAAATAACTCTTGCCGAAATCAAAACGGATGTAATTCCACATCATCAGGAAGAAGCGTTCATAGGCGGGCTTGTCGAAGCCGAACTGCTTTTCCAGGCTCTTGATGAATTCCGGATCGAGTCCCTGCGCCCCGCGATACTTCGAGTTGATGGCTCCGAAATCGCCGCCGGGCATCTGCTGGCCAGCGCTGAAATCGCCACCGGGCGACCCGGAGACTCGGGAGGTAGCGCCGGTATCGCGGCCGGTCAGTTGCGCGATGACCTTCTCCACCGGACCGCCCGGCGCGAACTGCACCACCGCGAAGGAGATCAGCATGATGCCGAAGATGGTCGGGATCATGAACAGCAGGCGGCGGATGAGATAGGCGGTCATAGCGCTCCGATTTGGACTTAAAGCTTCGCAGCCTTGGCGGGGTCATACCACCAAGTCTCGGGGGCCCCGCGCGCATAGCGCGGTTTTGTCGCGGGACGCGCAAACGTATCCCAATAAGCGATCCGGTGCGACGCAAGATACCACTGCGGCACCCAATAACGCCCGGCGCGCACCAGACGGTCGAGTGCGCAGCAGGCGGTGGTAAGGTCATCCCGCGTTTCGGCGATGATCGCCTTGTCGATCATCGTATCGATGGCGGGATCGGCAATGCCGGCAAGATTCTGCGTGCCCTTGGTGGCAGCCGCCTGCGACGACAGATAGGTCCGCAACCCGTCGCCCGGCGTGGATGAAAAGCTGAAGCGCTGGATTGTCATGTCGAAATCGTAGTCATCGACGCGTGCGCGATATTGTACCGGATCCACAAGCCGCAACGTAGCATTGATACCGAGCGTGCCGAGATTCTTGATGTAGGGCCCGTGGTGCGGTTCAAGGCCAGGTTCATCGATCAGGAATTCGATGGCGATCGGGTTGCCTTTTTCATCGACGCGCTTGCCGTTCTTGATGGGAAATCCCGCATCCAGCAAAAGCTGGCTGGCGCGGCGAAGGAGTGCACGGTCCTGTCCGGTTCCGTCGGAAACCGGCGGCACGAAAGGTTCGCCAAAGACCTCATCCGGGACTTTGCCGCGAAACGGTTCGAGCAGAGTCAATTCAGCCTCGCTCGGCTTGCCCACCGCCATCATGTCGGAATTCTGGAACACCGAATGCGTGCGCTTGTAGGCGCCGTACATGATGGTCTGGTTGGTCCATTCGAAATCAAAGGCGAGGATCAGCGCCTCACGCAATTTCGGATTCTTGAACTTGTCGCGCCGCGTGTTGAAGAACCAGCCTTGCGCGCCGGACGGGGTATCGTCAGGCAAAGTTTCGCGCTTGACGCGGCCGTCCTTCATCGCGGGAAAATCATAACGGGTCGCCCAGACGCGGGCGGTGAATTCCTCGCGGAACAGATAATTCTTGCCGGTAAAGGCTTGAAAGGCCGCCTCGCGGTCGCGATAGAATTCGTAGCGGACGGTGTCAAAATTATTCATCCCACGCCGCGCCGGCAGATTGGCGCCCCACCAATCCTTGACCCGTTCGTATTCGATGTAGCGACCCGCCTCGAACCGCCCGACCTTGTACGGCCCCGAGCCGAGCGGCACATCCAGGGTCGATTCCTCGAAATTCTTGGTGGAGTAATAGGCGCGCGAAAAAATCGGTAGCGTGGCGACAAACAGCGGCACATCGCGGCCGCGCTTTGGCGCAAAGCGCACGATGACAATGTCATCCCCTTCCGCTTCGTTTCCCACCACATCGCGCATGAGCTGCGTGATGATCGGATGGCCCTTCTGCTTCAGCGTGGTGAGCGAGAAGGCGACGTCCTGCGCCGTGATGCGCGTGCCATCGTGAAATTTAGCCTCCGGCCGCAGCAGGAATCGATAGGTCAGCCCATCTGCGGAAATCCGCACTGCGCGCGCGGCAAGTCCATAAAGAGCGTCCGGCTCATCTGCCGAAGACGCCATCAAATTCGCAAACGTCAATTCCATGCCCTGCGCGGCATCGCCCCGCAGGATGTAGCTGTTCAGCGAGTTGAAGGTGAGAAAATTCTGGTTGTATTGCTTGTTAGGCCCGACCTGCGAAAACAAACCGCCTTTCGGCGCATCCGGGTTGACGTAGTCGAAATGCTTGAAGTCCGCCGGATATTTCAGGTCGCCGAAAGAAGAGATGCCGTGACGCTCCGGCTCCTGCTGCGCAAAAGCCCTGGGAACAGTAAAGGAAGCAACGGCGCCCGCACCGAGAGCAAACGTATCCCGGCGCGTCAGGAAATGCGTCACGAACGCGACCCTGTCTTGGCCGCCTTGGCCGCGTCCCACCACCAGATCGTCGGAAAGGCGGACATGCCGTAGGTCGGCAGCTTTTCGGGATGCCCGAAGCGGTCCCAGCGAGCCGTGCGTACCTTGTCGTAGGTGAACTGCGGCACGACGTAGTGATTCCAGAGCAGAACGCGGTCCATGGCCTTTGTTGCCGCCACCAGTTCCTCGCGATTCTTGGCGAAGATCACCCGGTCGATCAGGGTATCGATCGCTGGATTCTTGATGCCCACGACATTCCGCGAGCCAGGCTGATCCGCTGCCTGCGTGCTCCAGAAGCCACGCTGCTCATTGCCCGGCGAGAGCGATTGTCCCCAGCTGCTGATGACGATGTCGAAGTCCCAGTTGCGAGCGCGGTTCTCGTATTGCGCATCGTCCACGGTTCGCACCGTGACTTCGATCCCGAGTCGCTCCAGCGATGGCTTGTAGAACAGCACAAAACGCTCGGTGTTCGGATTATCGGCCAGGAACTCGACACGGAATGCTTCGCCGCTCTTGGCGTCGACCAGCTTGCGGTCACGCACCTCAAAACCGGCTTCCTTCAGTAATTTGACTGCCTCGCGGAGATTGTTGCGGACGTTGTCGGAGTTGCCGCCGACCGGGTTGCTGTAAGCCGTGGTGAAAACTTCCGCCGGAACCTGGTCACGCACGGTTTCGAGGATTTTCAGCTCTTCGCCTTGCGGGAGATCGCGTGCGGCCAATTCGGTGCCTTCGAAATAGCTCGCGATGCGCTTGTACTGTCCATAGAACAGCTGCTTGTTCATCTCCTCGAAATCGAAGGCATAGTTGAAGGCGCGGCGCACGCGCGCGTCCTTGAACTTGTCGCGGCGAATGTTGAAGGCGAAGGCCTGCATCACGCCGACATTACGAATAGGGAATTCTTCCAGAATAACGCGCTTATCCTGCACCGCCGGAAAGTCATAGCTGGTCGCCCAGCTCTTCGCGCTGTTCTCGGTGCGCCAATCGACCTGATCTGCCTTCAGCGCTTCCAGCGCCACGGTCGTGTCGCGGAAATATTCGAACCGGATCTGATCGAAGTTGTCGCGGCCGACATTCACCGAAATATCCTTGCCCCAATAATCCTTCACCCGCTCATAGACGAGCGTGCGGCCAGCCACGAATTCCTTGAGCCGGTAGGCGCCCGCCCCAAGTGGCGTTTCCAGTGTGGTCGCCGCGATGTCGCGCTTGTTGCCGTTCTTGTCCGTGCCTTCCCAAAAATGCTTCGGCATCACGCTGATCTGGCCAACGATCTGCGGCAGTTCCCGGTTGCCGGGCTGATCGAAGGTGAAGGTGATCTCGCGGTCGCCGGTTTTCTCGGCCTTGGTGACATGCCGGTAATAGGCGGAATATTGCGGGTGATTTTTCTTGTAAGCCTCAAGCGAGAAAATCACGTCTTCCGGCGTCACCGGTTTGCCGTCGTGCCATTTTGCGTTGGCGCGAAGGCGATAGATCACCCAGGAATAATCATCCGGATAGCTCATCGCCTCCGCGAGCAATCCGTATTCGGCGGACACCTCATCGAGCGCCGGGACCATCAGCGTGTCGTAGATGAGGTCGACGCCTGCCGCGAGCGTGCCTTTCACGCCCGCCACCACAGGATTGAAATTGTCGAACGTCTGCCCGCCTGAAATCAGGCGCACCGTGCCGCCTTTGGGTGCAGACGAATTGACGTATTCAAAATGCGTGAAGCCCTCTGCATAGCGAAGGTCGCCGAACAGCGACAGGCCGTGCCGCCAGGATGGAGCGGCGCCCTGCGCCAAAACGGTGCGTGCGCCAATCGCGTTCAACGCGGGAGACGCCAGGGTAACGATGCCGGCTTGGACGACGGCGCGACGGGTCAGGCGCACGATGCTACTCCGCAATGAGGGGGCCATAACGGCCACGCTTTGCAGGGATTATGTCGGTTTTTGGAAAGACCGCCAATGAACTCCCGGTAAGTTTAAACGCCTTGATAGCGCAGGTGTTTCCACACAAATGCAAACGGCCGGGCATTGCCCGGCCGTTTTAGCACGAAGCATCCGATGCGGTCCGGCTACTTGGCCGCAGGCAGCGGCACCGGAGTGTCGGCGCGCGTGCGCAGATAGTCGATCACGTCAGCCCGCTCAGTGCCACGCGGCAAGCCAACGAAAGTCATCGATGTGCCGGGGATGTAGCCGCCGGGGCCGGCAAGGAACTTGGCCAGCTCCTCAAATGTCCACTCGCCGCCCTTGGCTTTCATGGCAGCGGAATAATTGAAGCCTTCATGGGAGGCGCGCTTGCGGCCAACGATGCCCCAGAGGTTCGGGCCAACGCGATTCGGGCCGCCCTTCTCGAAGGTGTGGCAGGCTATGCATTTCTTGGCGGAGGTTTCGCCCTTTTCCAGCGAGGCTTTCTGCAGCAGGTTCTCGATCGGCTCCGGAGCCGCTGCAGCGGTCTCGGCGCCGCCCTTGGCCTCAGGCGCGGCCACCGCGATATCGTAACCGGACTTTTCCGGCTTGTGCGCGGTAAACAGCGCGCCAGCGGCGATATTCAGGGCAAGCAAGAAAAGGCAGGTGCCAAGGATCGCACCAAGGACCTTATTGAGTTCGAAGGAGTCCATCGACAGTCGGCTCCGCGGAGGGATGAGGCGGAAATGGGAGGATCAGACCAAAAGCAAGCCCGAACCGGCGCAGAGATAACCGGTTTGCCTCCTCCATGGCAACCCGTATAACCACGCCGGAACCCGCGAAAATGCATCCCTGACCGGGCTTTGCACAGGTCCTGAGCCATGGCCGAGAGCGACCTGCTGATCCTCATTCCTGCCCGCATGGCCTCGACCCGGCTTCCGGGAAAGCCGCTCGCCGATATCGCCGGGCTACCCATGATCGTGCAGGTCCTGCGGCGGGCGCAGGAAGCCGACATTGGGCCCGTTGCGGTCGCCACCGATTCCCCGGAAATCGTGGCGGCGGTGGAAAAAGCTGGCGGCCGCGCGGTGATGACGCGGGCGGACCATGTCTCCGGCTCCGACCGGATTTTCGAGGCGCTCAACGCCATCGATCCGCAGGGCAGAGCGAGCATCGTGGTCAATGTGCAGGGCGACCTGCCGACGCTGGCGCCGAAGGATCTGCGCGCCGTCCTGGCGCCGTTGTCCGATCCCGCCGTCGATATCGCAACGCTGGCTGCCGAGATCATGCTTGCGAGCGAAAAGACCAATCCCAACGTGGTGAAGGTCGTGGGTTCGCCGGTATCGCCCATAGCTCGCGAAGACGGGCGTCCCGCCCTGATGCGCCTGCGCGCGCTTTATTTCACCCGGGCCACCGCCCCGTCCGGCGATGGGCCGCTCTATCACCACATCGGGCTCTACGCTTACCGGCGCGCCGCGCTGAAGCGCTTCGTCGGGCTGCCGCCCTCGCCACTGGAGTTGCGCGAGAAGCTTGAGCAGTTGCGGGCGCTGGAAGCCGGCATGCGGATCGACGTCGCCATCGTCAACAGCGTGCCGCTCGGAGTGGATACGCCTGAGGAGCTCGCGCAGGCTCGCGCTCAACTTTCGTCCTCATCCTGAGGGGCTAAAGTTGACTATTTCAAGCAGAAGCGCGTAACGAACGGCATGGCAAAACGAAAGAAAATCGCGTTTCAGGGCGAGCCGGGGGCCAATTCGGACCTCGCGTGCCGCAAGAGTTATCGCGACTACGAGCCGCTGCCCTGCCCGACCTTCGAGGACGTATTCGCCGCGCTGCGCTCCGGCAAGGCCGACCTTGCGATGATCCCGATCGACAATTCGGTCGCCGGCCGCGTTGCCGACATCCATCATCTCATGCCGGATTCCGGCTTCCACATTGTCGCGGAATACTTTCTGCCGCTGCAGCACCAGTTGATGGCGCTCAAGGGCGCGAGCCTGAAGACCATCAAAACCGTCGAAAGCCATATTCATGCGCTCGGGCAATGCCGCAATATCATCCGCAAGCTGCGCCTGAAGGCGGTGGTCGCCGCCGATACCGCGGGATCCGCGCGACAGATTTCCGAATCCGGCGACCTCACGCGCGCGGCGCTGGCGCCGACACTGGCGGCGAAAATCTACGGCCTGAAGATTTTGAAGGAGGATGTCGCGGACGCAGCGCACAACACGACGCGCTTCGTCATCCTCTCGCGCAAGGCCCAGTGGGCGAAACGCACCGACAAGCGCGTCATCACGACTTTTGTTTTCCAGGTGCGCAATATTCCGGCGGCTCTCTACAAGGCGCTCGGCGGCTTCGCCACCAACGGCATCAACATGACGAAGCTCGAGAGCTACATGATCGAGGGCAGCTTCTCGGCGACGCAATTCTATGCCGATGTCGATGGGCATCCCAACGAACGCGCACTTGAACTCGCGCTCGAAGAGCTCGAGTTCGTGTCACAGCCAAAGACGCTGAAGATCCTTGGCGTCTATCCCGCGCATCGCTATCGCAAGACGTTTGGGTAAGCGACCGGCGTAGTGCGCCGCCACGAGGAATTGTTGTCATGAGCAGCGATCCAAAAATGCGGCGAACGCTGCATTTCAAATTCACACTGCCGAACGCGGACGCGGACCAGATCGCCGCGATGGTGAAGGCAAGCGCGCCCTTCTACCAGATGTTCGGGGACATGCGCATACGCCTGCTGCAGAACGTCGACGATCCGGCAAAATTCACGCACGAAATCGAATACGATGCGCCGGAAGCCCTCGAAATCAACCGCCAGAAAATCGCCAGCGATGTGCGCTTGCAGACCTATTTGACGGCATGGCGGTCGATGTTCCCCGGCGCTGTCGAAGTCGACGTTTACCGGGAACTGTAACCGTTTCTGCAAGCGTGGACTTTCCGGACGTTTCCCGGGCGCAGCGCAGCACGAAGTGATGCGCTGCAGTGCGTCCGGGGAACAGACTCAGATCGTCTGGTTATAGGCGCCGACTTCCGGAAATGTGCGCAGCACCCCATCGACGGCCTTGAACATGTCGCGCATGCGCTGCTCCGACACCGGGCTTTCCACCACCACAACCAGCTCCGGCTTGTTGGAAGAAGCCCGCACCAGACCCCAAGTGCCGTCCTCCACCGTCACGCGCACACCGTTGACGGTAACGAGACTGCGGATCGATTGCCCGGCGACCTTGTCGCCCTTCGCTTCGGCGTCCTGAAATAGTTTCACCACTTTATCGACGATGCCGTATTTCACCTCGTCGGCGCAGTGCGGAGACATGGTCGGCGAGCCCCAGGTCTTGGGCAGCGCATTTTTCAGGTCCGCCATGCTCTTTCCCGGATTGCGGTCGAGCATGTCGCAGACGGCGAGCGCAAAGATCAGGCCGTCGTCATAGCCACGGCCGAAGGGCTTGTTGAAGAAGAAATGCCCGGACTTCTCGAAGCCGGCGAGCGCGCCAAGCTCGTTGACGCGGCGCTTGATGTAGGAATGGCCGGTCTTCCAGTAGTCTGCCTTCACGTTGTTCTGTTTCAACACGGGATCGGTGAGGAACAGACCGGTCGATTTCACATCCACCACGAAGGTGGCGCCGGGATGCAGCGTGGACATGTCGCGCGCCAGCATCACGCCAACCTTGTCGGCGAAGATCTCCTCGCCGGTGTTGTCCACCACACCGCAACGGTCGCCATCGCCGTCGAAGCCGAGACCGACATCCGCCTTCACGCGCAACACTTCGTCGCGCATGGCGTGCAGCATCTTCATGTCTTCGGTGTTGGGATTGTAATTCGGAAATGTGTGATCGAGATCGCAGTCGAGCGGCACAACCTCGCAACCGATGGCTTCCAGCACCTTCGGCGCAAAGGCGCCTGCCGTGCCGTTGCCGCAAGCCACGACGACTTTCAGCTTACGCTTGAGCTTCGGACGGCTGGTGAGATCGGCAATGTATTTCGCCGGAAAATTCTCGACAAAACTGTAAGAGCCGCCCGCTTTAAGATCGAAGCGCGCGTTGAGCACGATGTCGCTCAGCCTGCCCATCTCGTCCGGGCCGAAGGTAAGCGGACGGTCGGCGCCCATCTTCACACCGGTCCATCCGTTATCGTTGTGTGACGCGGTAACCATCGCAACGCAGGGCACGTCCAAATCAAATTGGGCGAAATAGGCCATCGGCGTCATTGCCAGCCCGATGTCGTGCACCTTGCATCCGGCGGCCATCAGGCCCGATACCAGCGCCATCTTCACCGACGCCGAGTAACCCCGGAAATCATGCGCGGTGACGATCTCCCGCTTCACACCCATTTCGCCGATCAGCGTGCCAAGGCCCATGCCGAGCGCCTGGATGCCCATCAGGTTGATTTCGTCACCGAGTAGCCAGCGCGCGTCGTATTCCCGGAAACCGGTGGCTTTCACCATCGGCTCGGATTCGTAGGCGTAGGTGTTCGGCGTGAGCTTGGGCTTGGGCTTCGGAAACATCAGGGCTCCGGCAGGAAACTGGATCGCAGCAATAGCCTAAAGCGGCTGTCGCGGAAATGCCGGAAAGCGTCCGGCCTACGTTCCGCGCGGCTTGGCGCGCCGGGTCGGCGCAGCCTGTGCGGGATCGTCCGGCCAGGGGTGGCGCGGATAGCGGCCGCGCATTTCGGACTTCACGGCGGCGTAGCTTCCGCGCCAGAACGCCGGCAGGTCGCGGGTGACCTGCACCGGGCGATGCCCGGGAGACAGCAATTCAAGGATCAGCGGGGTCTTGCCGTTTGCAATGGCGGGATGGGTGCTGAGGCCGAACAGCTCCTGCACGCGGATCGCGAGCTTCGGCCCTTCCTCGGAATATTCGATCGGAATGGCGGAGCCGGTCGGCGCGGTGAAATGCGTTGGCGCTTCCTTCTCCAGACGGCGCGGCAACGGATGCGGCAGCAGCGCCTGCAAAGCATTGCCCAGTTCATCCGCGCCGAATTGCGACAGGGACGTTTTACCTGTGAGATAAGGCACGAGCCATTCAACGTTTGCCGACAGAGCGGCGTCGGAGAGATCGGGCCAGTCGTTGCCTTCAGCTTTTCTCAGGAACATCACGCGGTCGCGCCATTGGGTGAGCGCTTTGGTCCAGGGCAGCCGTTCGAGACCGAGTTGCCGCAGCCCCTCCGCCAGAACCGCGGCAGATTTCTCGTCACGCGGAACGGGAATGGTCTGCTCGTTAAGCGCGATGGCGCCAAGGCGGCGACCTTTGCGCGCACGCAAGGATGCACTCGCCTTGTCGAACACAACATCCTCGCGGCTTTCGATGTGACCCGCGAAGCGCGCCTCGATCTCGGCCAGCGAAATCGGTGCAGCCAGCAGGATGCGGCTTTGCGCGGCTTTGCCGACAAGCTCAGCGACAGCGAGGAACGGCTCGCGCGCCAGCGCACTGGCTGGATCGATGTTTCCACCGCGTCCATTCGCCAACAGAAACGAATGCGCGCCACCGCCACGATTCTTCGCGATGCGGTCGGGATACGCCAGAGCAAGAAGAGAACCGATGGAGGCTTCCGTTGCATCGCCTTGTGCTGGTGGAGCCGCCTTGGCCCAACCTTTCGCCATCCGCCGTGCATCGCGCGCGCGCGCAGACCGGTCGCGGCGCAGATTGTCGATGCGATGGCGCAGGTCGACGTCATTGCCGCCAAGTCCGCGCTCGGTCAGCACCACCGCGATGTCGGCCGCAAGCGTCGCAGCGCCTTCGCGGGACGCATCGACGATCATGCGCGCCAGCCGCGGCGGCAACGGCAACCCGCGCAGCAGCTTACCTTCGGCGGTGATGCGCCCGTCCCCATCGATGGCATCGAGTTCGCGCAACAGGTCGCGCGCCTCGTTTACTGCCGGAGTTGGCGGGGAATCGAGGAAGCCGAGCTTCGCGGGTTCGGTCACACCCCAATACGCGAGGTCGAGCACGAAGCCGCTAAGATCGGCCGCGAGGATTTCCGGCTGCGCATAGGGCTCAAGCGATGCGGTCTGCGGCTCGTCCCACAGCCGGTAGCAAACGCCCGGCTCGGTCCGTCCCGCGCGGCCACGCCGCTGATCGGCGGCGGCACGCGAAACACGCACAGTTTCCAGACGCGTGAGGCCGACATCAGGCTCATAGCGCGGCACGCGCGCGAGGCCGCTGTCGATCACGACACGCACGCCCTCGATCGTGAGCGAAGTTTCCGCGATCGATGTGGCCAGAACGATCTTGCGCCGGCCAGCGGCGGCAGGCGCGATGGCCCTGTCCTGGTCCTGCTGATCCAGCGCACCGAACAGCGTGTGGATTTCGACGGCAGGATCGGCGATGCGCTCGCGCAGCAAGGTCTCCGTGCGGCGGATTTCCGCTGCGCCCGGCAGGAACACCAGCACCGACCCCGTATCCGCCTGCAGCGCGCGCGTAATCGCCGCGGCGACCGGTTTCTCGATGAAGTCGCGCGCGTCGCGCGGCAGATGCCGTGTCTCCACCGGAAATATCCGCCCCTGGCTTTCGATCACCGGCGCATCGCGCAGAAGTTTTGCCACCCGCGCGCCGTCGATGGTTGCCGACATCACCAGCAGCTTGAGGTCTTCGCGCAGGCCTTCCTGTGCATCGCGCGCCAGCGCGAGCCCCAGATCGGCATCGAGCGAGCGCTCATGGAATTCGTCGAACAGCACAGCGCTGACGCCGCTCAACGCGGGATCGTCGAGGATAAGACGGGTGAATACGCCTTCGGTGATGACCTCGATCCGGGTCTTGCGCGAGACCTTTGAGCCAAAGCGCACGCGCAGGCCCACGGTATCGCCGACCTGCTCGCCCAGCGTCGCGGCCATGCGCGCCGCAGCAGCACGCGCCGCCAGCCGCCGCGGCTCCAGCAGCAGGATCTTGCCTTTGACCCAATCTTCGCTGAGCAGCGCGAGCGGCACGCGTGTGGTCTTGCCCGCGCCGGGTGGCGCGACCAGCACGGCTGCATTGCCGGCGCGTAGCGCGGCCGCGATATCCGGCAGCGCTGCATCGATCGGGAGTGGGGTATCGAAAGCCATCAATGGGCCGCCGCACAGGTCATGGTTAACAAAGTCCTAACGACACTTTGGCACGCCTGTTGCCACCGTAAAGGCGAATGCAATCAGTTCGTCCGATATTGGGACGCAAGCGCCACCAACGGATCAGCAATGGCACATAACGCCGACATGCCGGAAGGACGGGTCGACTGGGTCGACTACGTCAAGGGCATCTGCATCGTCATGGTGGTGATGATGCATTCGACGCTCGGCGTCGGCATAGCAGCCGGCGGCGATGGCTTCATGCATTACGTTGTGGCATTCGCAAAACCCTTCAGGATGCCTGACTTCTTCCTGATCTCCGGCCTGTTCCTGGCGCGCGTCATCGACCGCGACTGGAAAACCTATCTCGACCGCAAGGTCGTGCACTTCGCCTATTTCTACATTCTCTGGATGACGATCCAGTTCGCCTTCAAGGCGCCCGGCATCGCAGCCGAGCATGGCATGGCTGAAACGCTGCGGCTTTACGCCTTTTCCTTCATCGAGCCGTTCGGAACGCTTTGGTTCATCTACCTGCTGCCGATTTTCTTTGTCGTGACGAAGTTCACGCGGGGGATTCCGCCGCTCGCCATCTGGCTCTTCGCCGCGTTGCTGCAAAGCCTGCATATCGAAACCGGCTGGACGGTGATCGACGAATTCGCGGCCCGCTTCGTCTATTTCTACACCGGCTACTGGATGGCCGCGCATGTCTTCGATCTTGCCCATGACGTGCAGGAGAAGTCTGCATTTGCGTTCGCCTGGCTCGCGCTGTGGGGCGCACTGAACGGCCTGCTGGTTTTCGGCGGCTATTCCGAGTGGCCGCTCATTTCGCTGATGCTCGGGCTGCTTGGCGCAATCTCGGTCATCACGATCGCAGCTTTGCTGGCTAGGGCACGCGTACTCGACTGGCTGCGCTATTGCGGCGAACATTCGCTCGTCATCTATCTCGCCTTTTTCCTGTTCATGGCAGCCACGCGCGTCCTCCTCATAAGCAGCGGCCTTGTGCCCGATATCGGGGTGATGTCGGTGATCGTCACGTTTGCCGGGGTCGTCGGACCGCTGGCGCTGTTCTGGCTGCTGCGCAATACGCCGCTCAGCTTCCTCTACGCGCGTCCCGACCGCTTCTGGCTCGCGCCAAAGCCCCGGATGACCCTGCAACCGGCTGAATAATTTTTCATCGCGGCAAGCTGTGGATGATCGGTTGATTCATCCGGTCCGACGGCCCACATTTGGGCCATGCCAACAGCAAAATCCAAGGCTGCGCCGAAGCTGGCGCCCGCCCCCACCGAAGCAAAATCTCTTGCCACGTCCCGCGCATTGAAGCCGGGCGATCACGTCTTCCTGGTCGATGGTTCGGGCTACATTTTCCGCGCCTACCACGCGCTGCCGCCGCTGACCCGCAAATCCGACGGCTTGCAGGTCAACGCCGTCCTCGGCTTCTGCAATATGCTGTGGAAGCTGCTGCAGGAGATGCCGCCGGACAACAAGCCGACCCACCTCGCGGTGGTGTTCGACAAGTCCGAGAAAACCTTCCGCAACGAGATGTATGGCGAATACAAAGCCAACCGCTCGGCGGCGCCGGACGACCTGATCCCGCAATTCCCGTTGATCCGCGAGGCCGTGCGCGCCTTCGACATTCCCTGCCTGGAGCAGGGCGGCTTCGAGGCCGACGACCTGATCGCGACCTATGCGCGGCTCGCCTGCGAGGCCAAGGCCACCACCACCATCGTGTCATCCGACAAGGACCTGATGCAACTCGTGGGCGACACCGTCCAGCTCTATGACACCATGAAGGACAAGCGCATCGGAGCGGCCGAGGTGTTCGAGAAATTCGGCGTGACGCCCGACAAGGTGATCGAGGTGCAATCGCTGATCGGCGATTCCTCCGACAACGTGCCTGGCGTGCCCGGCATCGGCGTGAAGACCGCCGCCCAGCTCATCACCGAATACGGCAATCTTGAAACACTGCTGGCGCGCGCCGGCGAGATCAAGCAGCAGAAGCGCCGCGAAAGCCTGATCGAGCACGCAGAATCTGCCCGCCTGTCCAAGAAACTCGTGACCCTCGACCAGCATGTGAAACTCGACGTGCCAGTCGATGACCTCGTGGTGCACGAACCGGACTACAAGAACCTGATCAGTTTCCTGAAGGCGATGGAATTCACCACGCTGACGCGACGCGTGGCGGAGAAGGGTAACATCGAAGCCAGCGACGTCACCGCCAATCCGAAATTGACTTCGGCCTCTTCTTCACCTCTCCCGCTTGCGGGGGAGGTCGGCGCGCCAACGGGTCCGCGCGTAGCGCGGCCCGATGACAGGCTCCACGCGACGGGAGAGGGAACCCTTGATCTCTTTCCGCCCCCTCCCCGACCCTCCCCCGCAAGCGGGAGAGGGAGCGCAGACGCCGAACAAGCCCTCTCCCCGATTTCACTGGCGGAACGCCGCATCGATGCACTGCGCACGGCAAAATTCGATCCGGCCAAATACGAAACCATCACCACGCTCGACCAGCTCAAGCGCTGGATCGCGCGCGCGCTCGACACTGGCTATCTCGCGCTGAAGACCGAGACCAGCAGCATCGATCCGATGCAGACGAGCCTCTGCGGCATCGCGCTCGCGGTCGCGCCCAACGAAGCGGCCTATCTCCCGCTCGGCCATCGCGAAGCCGGTGAAGAGGCCGGCGCGGCCGCCGGTTTGTTAGCACCGAAGCTTTGTGAAGGACAGATTCCCGAACAGGAAGCGCTCGCGTTGCTGAAGCCGGTGCTGGAAGACCTCAGTGTCATCAAGATCGGCCACAACGTGAAGCAGGATTGGCTGGTGCTGGCTTGCCGCGGCATCCGCATCGGCGCCACCGACGATACCATGCTGATGTCCTATGTGCTCGACGCCGGCAAGGGCTCGCACGCCATGGACAGCATGGCGAACCGCTACTTCGGCCGTGACCCCTCCCGCTTCAATGACGTGAAGAACCGGGAAAAAGCATTGATGACCCAGGAAGCAACACCGATTGCACGCACCGCCGGTTATGCCCCCGAAGAGGCCGACATGACGCTGCGCCTGTGGAAAGCGCTCAAGCCGCGCATGGTGGCCGAGAATGTCACCGCCGTTTACGACACGCTCGAGAAGCCTCTGCCGCAGGTGCTGGCGCGCATGGAAGAGCGCGGCATTTCCATCGACCAGCCGGTGCTGGCGCGCCTCTCCAACGAATTCGGCAAGAAACAGGTCGCGCTTGAGCAGGAGATCAACGAGATCGCCGGCGCGCCGGTCAATCCCGGCAGTCCCAAGCAGCTCGGCGACATCCTGTTCGGCCAGATGAATCTGCCGGGCGGCACCAAGACCAAGACCGGGCAGTGGTCCACCGGTGCACGCGCGCTCGAAGAGTTGGCCGAGATGGGCCACAAGCTGCCGCAAGTCATCCTCGATTGGCGGCAAGTGGCCAAGCTGCGCTCGACCTATACCGAAGCGCTGCCGAATTACGTCAATCCCAACACCAGGCGCGTGCACACGACCTACACGCTGGCGGCGACCAGCACGGGCCGCCTGTCGTCGTCTGAACCAAACCTGCAGAACATTCCGGTCCGCACCGAAGAGGGCCGCAAGATCCGCAAGGCTTTCATCGCCACACCGGGTAACAAACTGGTCTCTGCCGACTATTCGCAGATCGAGTTGCGGTTGCTTGCAGAAGTCGCCGACGTGCCGGCGCTGCGCAAGGCTTTTCAGGACGGCGTCGACATCCACGCGATGACAGCCTCGGAGATGTTCGGCGTGCCGGTGAAGGACATGCCGGGCGAGGTGCGCCGCCGCGCCAAGGCGATCAACTTCGGCATCATCTACGGCATCTCGGCCTTCGGCCTTGCCAACCAGCTCGCCATCCCCCGCGAAGAAGCCGGCGCCTATATCAAGAAATATTTCGAGCGCTTCCCGGGCATCCGCGACTACATGGAAGAGACCAAGGCATTCGCAAAGCAGCATGGCTATGTGCTCACGCTGTTCGGGCGCAAATGCCATTACCCGGACATCAAGGCGTCGAACGCCTCGCTGCGCGCATTCAATGAACGCGCCGCCATCAATGCGCGGTTGCAGGGCAGCGCTGCCGATATCATCCGCCGCGCCATGGTGCGGATCGAGCCGGCGCTCGCCGCGAAGAAACTGTCAGCGCAGATGCTTCTGCAGGTGCATGACGAACTGATCTTCGAAGTGCCGCATGAGGAAGTGGAGAAGACGCTACCGGTCATCCGCCAGGTGATGACTGAAGCGCCGCATCCGGCCGTGTCATTGCATGTGCCGCTGCAGGTCGATGCCCGCGCTGCCGACAACTGGGACGAAGCGCACTGATGGATGTCATTCGTCGCATAGCGATTGCCATCGAATGGCTGGCAATCGCGCTATTCGTTACATTAGCCGTGCTGTTGCCGATGGATTTGATTTCGGCATTCAATGCAAGGCCATGCTCGGAGCATAAAACTCTCAACTGCTATCCTTGGGGGAGGAACCTCGAAGGCCCCATGGCGAACGCCGGCTGGAGCTATGAGTCCCGGGAAAATTACCTGACGAGCGGCTGGCTTCTGGAAATCGTTTTGATCGCCATGCTGGCGGCAGCATTCTGGCTGCCGGCCGGAAAGCGGTTTATCGCGTTAGCGATCGGCTTGTTGGTGATCTGGATCGGCGGACAGATTCTGCCGCACATCGCGTAAGCGCAGCAGCGTCAGCGTCACTCCCCGCATTTAAACGGCAGGCTGAAACTTTTCGACGCGCCGGATTTAAGCTTCGCCGTCACCGTCAGAGGCACGCAGACGGTGTCGTGAACGAAGATCGCCTTCACGACCTTGCCTTCCGGCCCAAACAGGATGCCGCTGAAGGCCTTTTCCGCGACCTTTTTCTTCCGCTTGTCTTCCGTCACCGTGACGGTCAGCGCCGCACCCTTGTCAAAGGTTTCCGGCTGGCCCTTGACCGCAACGGACACCAAAAACAAATTCGCCGGCTCCTTGGAACCGCCCTCACGGATCATGGTGTTCCACAGGGCCAGGTCCTTGCGCTTTGTCAGGTCGTCCGACAGCGCGCCGCTATACTCGTAGAAAAGCTGGACATGGATGTCCTCGACCGTCGCGTTCTGCGCCGTCGCGACCTGCCCGCTTGCGGCCAAAAGCCCCGCTGCGATCGCAAGCCTCAATCCGTTAAAAAGCATGACGTCTCCCGGATGAATCGAATCCGGTTACTTTACAGCGCCGGACGTTGCGAGGACACTCATAATCGGTGTTATTCGTGGACGGCAAGCAGGACGACCGACGGTGCCCTTGAAAGCCAGAGCCAATATCGCGATCTCTGCGGCCATCGCAATGCTGGCGCCCGACGTGGCGCAAGCCGCTTCTCTTGATGGCGCCGCGCTGCAGTGGCCCTGGGCGCTGCCTTTTCTTGGCATCCTGCTGACCATCGCCACCGGCCCGCTGCTGATTCCGAAAATATGGCACCGCTATTACGGCACGATCGCCCTGCTCTGGAGCCTGCTCACGCTGGGCCCGTTGGCGCTGTTTTACGGCACGCCCGCGGCCGTCTCGGGGCTCAGCCACGCGATGCTGGGCGAATATCTCAGCTTCATCGTGCTGCTGTTCGCGCTCTATACCGTCGCCGGTGGCGTGCTGGTGACCGGGAATCTCCGCGGCAATCCACTGACCAACACCGCGCTGCTCGGCATTGGCACATTGATGGCCAGCATTGTCGGCACCACCGGCGCGGCAATGATCCTGATCCGTCCGCTGATCCGCGCCAATGCGGCGCGCGTGCACAATGTGCATGTCGTGGTGTTCTTCATTTTCCTTGTCGCTAATATCGGCGGCGCACTGTCGCCGCTGGGCGACCCGCCGCTGTTTGTCGGCTTCCTGCGCGGGGTGGATTTCTTCTGGACCACACGACACCTGCTTATCCAGACGGCGCTGGTGGCGGCGATAGTTCTCGTGATCTTTATCGTTCTGGACCTGTGGTTCTATCGCAAGGACCGCCTCGTGCAGCCCGTCGATCGGCCACCGCTCAATCTTGAAATCAAAGGGCGCGTGAACCTGCTGCTGCTGGGAGCGATCATCCTGGCCATCCTGCTTTCCGCGACGTTCAAGCTGGGCATCGTCTTCGACGCCTATGGCACGCCGCTAGCCTTGCAGAACCTGTTGCGCGACGGAGCGCTGATCGTCATCGCGTTGCTGTCCTTGTGGTTGACACCGAACGAGCATCGCGAGGCCAACGGCTTTACCTGGGAGCCTATCCGCGAGGTTGCGATCCTGTTCGCCGGGATCTTCATCTGCATTATTCCCGTGCTGGCCATGCTGGCCGCGGCCGACAAGGGGGCGTTCGCCTGGCTCCTCGCGCTCGTGACCTCACCGAACGGCCTGCCTAACAACGTTGCCTATTTCTGGCTGACCGGCGGGCTCTCGGCCTTTCTCGACAATGCCCCAACCTATCTGGTGTTGTTCGAACTCGCAGGCGGCGATGCGCCGACGCTGATGGGGCTGCTCGCCTCCACGCTTGGGGCGATTTCCATGGGCGCGGTCTACATGGGCGCGCTGACTTACATCGGTAACGCGCCGAATTTCATCGTCTATGCCATCGCGGTCGAGCGCGGCGTGAAGATGCCGAGTTTCTTTGGCTACATGCTATGGTCAGGTGCGGTGCTGCTGCCGGTCTTCGCACTGCTGAATTACCTTTTTATCCGCTGACAACCTGGCGGCTTTCTTGCGCGCCGGTATTTTCGGTGGCGATCCGATTTTCAAAGCAAGCTGTTTGCGGAATTTCCGGTCGCGCTTGAGATACCATTCCCGGCTCATCGCCTCGCGGCGCGTCCGGAATTTTTCCGTATGCAGCAAGACCCAGACATGCCCCCGCGTGGTGCGCGCGCCGTTGCCCTTGTTGTGCTTGCTCAGCCGGCTTTCGACATCGACGGTCCAGCCGACATAAGTGAGGTGGCGATCCGGCGTACGGCAGCCGAGGACATAAACGTAACTGGGCATTTCCAGAGAATGCCTGATTCTCGTAAATTCGGCTCTAATTGCTTCACTCCGGCAAAACCGCAATTGCTTCCACTTCCAGCAGCACGCCCTCGCGCGCGAAGCCAACCACCCGCACACTGGTGCTCGCCGGAGGCGCGGCCATGTTGAGATAAAGCCCGCGCACATCGCGCAGGATTGGCTGATGCTCAAGCTCGACCAAGTAATTGTTGAGCTTCACCACATGCTCGAAACGCGCGCCGACTGCGACCAGCGCGGCCTTGATGTTCTCAAAGGTCTGAATGGCCTGCGCCCGGAAATCGCCCGACACGAGCTTTCCGTCCCGCCCGACTCCGATCTGTCCGGAAATAAAGACCATGCGGCCCGGGGTCGTGACTTCCACCACCTGGGTATAGGCGGGTGGTTTGGTCAGGGTTTCGGGGTTTAGAAAACGGGTTTTTGCCGGCACGAAATCCTCTTTTGACGGGGCATTCACCTTTGCGTGGTAACTGCAGATCCATAGCCATTGATGACTTTCTGCCTGCCTCGATCAAGCGTGCCCCAGCAACCTTTCCCGATCCGAAGCGTTGATGGGCAGGTGCAAGAGCCACCCCTAATAATACAAGCCGTGTCGAACAAGCGTAAAAACCTCGGTGTCTCCACAAAATCTCTGACAGCCCTGGCGGTTGTCGTGTTTTCGCTAGCGCTTCCTGTCACCAGTGCGTCCGCGGCCGGTCTGTTCGAATTCCTGTTTGGCGGCGGCGGCCGGTCGGCGCCAGGCGCACCGCCTTCCAATCCCCTGGCTCCACTGTTCAATGCATTTGCCGCGCCTGATGGCGGTGTCGAGCGCGATCGCCGTGAAACCGGTCCATCGGTCGCTTACTGCGTGCGCCTGTGCGATGGCCATCCATTCCCCGTGCAAAGCACGAGTTCATCCTCGGCGCAGGCTTGCGCGTCGATGTGCCCAGCAGCCCAGACCAAGGTCTTCGCCGGCGGCAGCATCGACCACGCCGTGTCCAATGACGGCAAACGCTACTCCGACCTCCCGAACGCCTTTACCTATCGCAAGCAGTTGGTGAACAGCTGCACCTGCAACGGCAAAACGGCGGGCGGACTTGTGCGCGTCGATGTGAAGGCTGATCCCACATTGCGCGCCGGCGATATCGTCGCAACCAAAGAGCTGGTCCCGGTTGTCTGAACAGATTCTCCGCGTCGATAAGTGGAGCGTCTGCCGGGGTTAGGCTGCCAAGCGGATTGGCAGCGGGTTGAAGTAGGCTTGATCGGGTGTGGCGTCGTCAAGGCTCGAATGCGGCCGGCGGCGGT
>CANKHA010000002.1 GCA_947481685.1 Bradyrhizobiaceae bacterium | reverse complement strand
GGTTGCCGTCATTGATAGCGGCGAGAAGAGCGAGAAGCTCGCCGTCGCATTCGATAGCGTGGATTTCCACCAGCGGCTTACCGGACGCCAGTCCGAGATAACAGGCTTCGCGCAGGAAAGCCTCGGTGTGCGGATTGCAAAAGATGTCGGGCAGCGCCTGCGCCTTCATATGCGCAGCCTTCAACGGGAAGAACTCGGCTAGCAGGCGGTTGACGTCGCTCGGCGTTGTCGCACGCAGGTAGTGGTACCCGGGCAATTTTTCCAGCCGGCGTTCCTTGGTGCGAAGGCGCGAACGCATCGCGGGGCTCAGCACCCGTTTGGTCTGTTCCTCGCCGGTGGCGCTCATTGTCAGACGCAGGCCGGAACTCGGGGATGGCTGGTGCGGCAACAGTGTGAAGGGATTTGCGAAGCCGTCCCAGGAGTAGGGTTGGTTGAGCAGGCTGAGAATGTCTGCGTGGAAGCGGGTCGCGGAGATCTTTGTCAGGATGGCGCGGATGTCTTCCGCGGTGACCGTTGTGACGATGTCGCGCCGCCACAATCCAAAATTGAAATTGGCATGTTTGCCACCGAGGAAGGAAATAACGCTGACCGGTCCTGTCCGGCTGTGGCCGAGCGGCCAGAGGAAGGCGGCCTTGTCGTTCGCGTCGAAGCCGACGACGACAAACGGCATCACGCCGATTGCGGCGCCGATATTGCGTTGCCAGGCGGCGAGCAGGTCGAAGGTCTGGTAGGGCGTCCTGACTGCGTTGCCTTGTTCCAATTGCCGCCAAACAGGCTCGGCCACGTCCAGACTGTCCAGGATTTCAACCCGCGCAATCGAACCCGCGCAAGACGGCTCGCCGGGGTTATGGGATGGCTCAGTAAGGTTCGCGAAATTCATCCGGCGACTTTGCATAGTGAGTCTCAATAAATCGTTGGCTTGTCGTCGCCTGGCCCTGCGACATTTTGATCGGATTCGGCGAAAAACTGCGCTGTAGTGGCCAGAAATAGCTCGTTTCCCCACGATAATTAAGTCTGCCTTCAATTCTTTGCCCTAGCGCTTGAAGCGCAGTGAAAGGCTGCCGCGATCCGCGGCGGGTGGTGCTGCACCTCATTCTGCCGCGTTTGCCGATGATGGTTAGGCGTTAGATGGGAGATCGCGGGGCGCAAAAAGCCGCGCCTGCAGCAACGTTTGGGGACGTTCTGTTGTCTGGTTTAAAGCACAATATTATCCGCACGGGGATGGACGCGCTCTACTTCAGCGGCGCCCATATGCTGATGCGGCCGTTTGTCGGCGGTGCGGGCATGATCCTTATGCTGCACCATGTACGGCCTGCGCGGCCGGATCGGTTTCAACCGAACCGGTTGCTGGAAATAACGCCGCGTTTCCTGGAAAAAGTGTGCCGCCGCCTCAAGCGCTCACGGCTCGACGTCGTCAGCCTCGACGAGATGCATCGGAGGCTAACCGAAGGAAACAACAAGCGCCGCTTCGTGTGCGTCACCTTCGACGATGGCTATCGCGACAATTTGCAATTCGCCTATCCGATCCTGAAGAAATACGAGATTCCTTTCGGCCTCTATATTCCGACCAGTTTCCCCGATCGTCTCGGCGAATTGTGGTGGCTGGCGCTTGAGGCAGTGATCGCGCGCAACGACCGCATCGGACTCGTGATCGACGGCAAGGACCAGCGCTTCGACTGCCGCTCGGTCGACGAGAAGCGCGCGCTGTACGATTCAATCTATGCCTGGCTCCGCCAACTCAAGACGGAAGAGGAGGTGCGGCAGGTGATCCGCGACCTCAGCCGGCGCTATCAGGTCGATATCGCCGCTTTCTGCGAACAGCTGTGCATGACCTGGGACGAATTGGCGACAATGGCGCAGGATCCGCTCTGCACTATAGGTGCGCACACCGTGAATCATGTGATGCTCAAGAAGGTCCCGGAGAAATCCGTACGCACCGAAATGGAAATGAGCCGTTCGGTGATCGAGGCTTCGCTTGGCGTGCGTCCACAGCATTTCGCCTACCCCCTTGGCGATGCGACATCCGCAGGACCACGGGAATTCGAGGTTGCTCGCGAGCTGGGCTTCAAGACTGCGGTCACCACGCGGCCCGGTGTGGTTTTCTCCAGGCACCGCGATCATCTGATGGCTCTGCCGCGCATCTCCGTGCACGGCGAGTTCCAGCGGATGCGCTATTTGCGCGTTCTAATGTCTGGCGCGGCCACCGCGCTGTGGAATGGCTTCCGGCCGGTGAACGCGACCTAGCGCTTGATCCCGAAAAGTGGGAACCGGTTTCGGGATGAGATCAAGCGCACTTAATCTGCTTTCGACATCCACCGCACCAGCGGCATAGCGGGTAGCACCCAGCCCAGGCCGGCGACGACGTAATAGATGGCAGCGGCCCAGCCAGATACCGACGTCAGCATCGTCTGCGCCAACGCCATGGCGACCAGGGCCCAGACGATGACGAGGGTAATCAGCGCGACGGCGCCGATCAGTTTGCGCAGGCGAATAGGCATTGCAGGCATCCGTGGGTTTCGGTTGCGGGGGCAGGGACGGGGATTATATGGTTCGCCGCGTGCAGGCAATCTCCGATAACACACACACCGCTTCCGGGTCCGATGTCCGCCGCCGTGCCGTCCGGCTGTGGCTCCTGGCGGTTGCGGCGCTGGTGTTCCTGACGCTGCTGGTAGGCGGCGCCACGCGGCTGACCGAGTCCGGTCTCTCCATCGTGGAATGGAAACCCGTGACCGGGTCGATCCCGCCGCTCAGCGATAACGCTTGGCAGATCGAATTCGAAAAATATCGGGCCACGACCCAATATCAGCAGATCAACCGCGGCATGACGGTCTCCGAGTTCAAAACCATCTATTGGTGGGAGTGGGCGCATCGCCTTCTTGGCCGATTGATCGGCGCGGCCTTCCTGCTGCCTTTTCTCTGGTTCCTCTGGCGCGGATGGATTCCGCGCGGCCTGAAGTTACGCCTGTGGGGCATATTCGCGCTCGGCGGGCTTCAAGGCGCGGTCGGCTGGTGGATGGTGGCTTCCGGTCTCATGGGCCGTGTCAGCGTGTCACAATACAGGCTGGCATTTCATCTCACGCTTGCCTGCGTGATCTATGCCGCCTTGTTGTGGACCGCCCAATCGCTTTCCAATCGTTCGGTGCTGGCACTACCCCGCCGCCTGCGCACCAGCGCCGTGGTGTTGACGGCTCTCGTTTTGCTGCAGATCTACGCGGGCGCGCTGGTTGCAGGCATTGACGCGGGATTGACTTACAACACCTGGCCCCTGATCGACGGCGCGCTCATCCCGTCGTTCGAACGGCTGTTCTTTGTCGCGCCTGCGTGGCGGAATTTCTTCGAGAACGATCTTCTCGTGCAGTTCAATCACCGCACGGTGGCTTACATCCTTTGCATCGCCGTGGCGCTGCATGCCGTTGATGTGATGCGTGGTCGTGTCACAGGCGTGGCGCGCAACAGCGTGCTAGCCGTTGCCTGTGCCGTATTGTTGCAAGCAGGGCTTGGCGTTGTCACGCTGCTGCATCAGACTCCGTTGCCGCTGGCGCTGATGCATCAGGGCATGGCGGTCGTGCTGTTGACGCTCGCCGTTCTGCACGCTCAGCGGCTGAGCGCCGCCGGACCTGCCTGATCAGTCGACTGCCAAGGCCTGTTCCAGATCGGCGATGATGTCGTCCTTGTCCTCAAGGCCGACAGATAGCCGCACCACTTCCGGCCCGGCACCGGCCTGCACCTTCTGCGCATCGGTGAGCTGACGATGGGTTGTCGAAGCCGGATGAATGATGAGCGATCGCGTATCGCCGATATTGGCCAGATGCGAGAACAGCTGCACGTTGGAAACCAGCTTCACGCCGGCGTCGTAACCGCCCTTGAGTCCAAAGGTCATGACGGCGCCCGCGCCCTTGGGGCAATACTTCTTCGCGAGCTTGTTATACGGGTCGGTGGAGAGACCGGCATAGCTGACCCACGCAACCTTGTTGTGTTTCACCAGCCATTCCGCGACCGCAAGCGCGTTTTCACTGTGGCGCTGCATGCGCAGTGGCAGTGTCTCGACGCCGGTGAGGATGAGGAAGGCGTTGAATGGCGATAGTGCCGGCCCGATATCGCGGAGCCCGAGCACGCGGCAGGCGATGGCGAAGGCGAAATTGCCGAAGGTCTCGTGCAGCACCATGCCGTTATATTCCGGACGGGGCTCCGACAGCATCGGATAGCGGCCCTCGCGTGACCAGTTGAAGGTGCCGCCGTCGACGATCATGCCGCCGATGGAATTGCCGTGGCCGCCCAGGAATTTCGTCAGCGAATGCACGACGATATCCGCGCCGTAATCGATCGGCTTGCAGAGGTAAGGCGTGGCCAGGGTGTTGTCGACAATCAGCGGCACGCCCGCGCGCTTGGCAACACCGGCGATGGCTTCGATATCGGTGACCACGCCTCCGGGATTGGCAATCGACTCGATGAAGATGGCTTTGGTTTTCTGGCTCACTGCGCGTTCGAAAGAGCCGATGTCGTCCGGATCCGCCCAAACCACGTTCCAGTCGAAATTCTTGAACGCGTGGTTGAATTGGTTGATCGAGCCGCCATAGAGCTTGCGCGAGGCGACGAATTCTTCGCCGGGCCGCATCAGCGTGTGCATCACGATGACCTGCGCCGCGTGGCCTGACGCCACCGCGAGACCGGCGGTGCCGCCTTCCAGCGAAGCGATGCGCTCTTCGAGCACGGCGTTGGTTGGATTGCCGATCCGGCTGTAAATGTTGCCGAAGGTCTGCAAGCCAAACAGCGCCGCCGCATGATCGACGTCATCGAATACGAAGGACGTGGTCTGGTAGATCGGCGTCACGCGCGCCCCGGTGGTGGGGTCCGGCTGCGCACCCGCATGAATGGCAAGCGTGTTGAAACCCGGAATGCGTTCGGTCATGAGACCCCCTTGTGCATGGCCGGATTAATGATCCCGGCGTCCGTTGGGTTTATCGGACGGACAGAGCCCGTCAAGGCGGCAAAGGTATAGCAGCGACGCGTTATGTGGTGGGTTCGTCGCTGGCCTTTTGCGCCCGGTCGGTGGCATCCGTGGTGCCGCCCGCGCTGGTCACCCGATTGAGCGACATGCGCTGCACGCCGGTGCCGGACATCTTGGCGCGCCGCGAACTCAGGGTGCGCGAATTGACGCCCATCCAGGAGATTTCCGACGAGAGGCGGCCGTATTCGATCTTGGGACAGCGGTTCATGACGACTTTCAGGCCGGCGGCTTCAGCGGCGGCAGCGGCCTCGTCACTGCGCACGGTGAGCTGCATCCAGATTACCTGGGGCCGCGGCTTCAACGCGAGTGCTTCCTCGACAATTCCCGCTGCATATCTGGAGCCGCGAAAGATATCGACCATATCCACCGGAACGGGAATATCCGCCAGCTTGGCATAGACCTTCTCACCCAGGATTTCCTTGCCCTCCTGACCCGGATTGACCGGGATCATGCGATAGCCGCGCTCCTTGAGATATTTGAACGCGAAATAGCTCGGCCGATTGTCCTTCGGCGAGATGCCGACCATCGCGATGGTCTTCACGGTGTTGAGGATGCCGCGAATATAGCTGTCAGGATAGTTGTCGTGGTTCATGGCCGCGCTTTGGTTAGAGCGCGAAGATAAGGGCTGCGGCGACAAGGGGAAAGGCCCGGCCAAAGAAAAAAGGGCGGCCAAATGGCCGCCCTGAAGTGTTTGATACAAGTTTCTAGAGAGAAATCAGTCGAGCTCGAATTCGCCGCTATAATCGACCTTCAGGGATGGGTCTTGCACCGTCTTGTCGAGGTAGCAGTTGCCGATCGCCAGCGCCTCGATCTCCGTGCCCATCAGGCAGCGGAAAGCGTCTTCCGGCGTGTTGCAGATCGGCTCGCCACGCACGTTGAAGCTGGTGTTCACAAGGATCGGGCAACCCGTTTGCGCTTTGAACTCGCTGATCAGGGCGTGATAGCGCGGGTTGGTTTCCTTGTGCACCGTCTGGATGCGCGCGGAATAGTCAACGTGCGTCACGGCCGGTATATCCGACCGCACCACGTTGAGTTTGTCGATGCCGAACAGTTCATGCTCGGTATTGCTCACCGCGCGGCGATGCTTTTGGGCAACGTTTGCGACCATCAGCATGTAAGGCGAGTCTACGTCGATCTCGAACCAGTCTTCCAGGTCTTCGCGCAAAATGGACGGCGCAAAGGGGCGGAAAGATTCGCGGTACTTCACCTTCAGATTGAGCAGCTTCTGCATCGCGGGCGAACGCGGATCGCCGAGAATCGAGCGGCCGCCAAGAGCGCGCGGACCAAACTCCATGCGGCCCTGGAACCAGCCGGCAGCCTTGCCTTCGGTCAGTGCGGTCGCGGTGGTCTTGATCAACTCGTTGTCGGAGAGAACGGTGAACTTCGCGCCGGCTGCCGTCAGGCGGCGCTCGATATCTTCCTGGCGATAGGCTGGGCCGAGATAGGAGCCGCTCATGGCGTCGCCCATGACGCCGCGGCGGCGTTCGCCACCGTGCGCATGGTGGGCGAGCAGGGCCGCGCCGAGCGCGCCACCGGCGTCGCCTGCCGCAGGCTGTACCCAGACATGGTCGAAGGCGCGGTCGCGCAGCACTTTGCCGTTGGCGACGCAGTTGAGCGCAACGCCGCCGGCGAGGCAGAGATTCTTGATGCCGGTCTCCTTGGCGAGGGAGCGGGTGAGGCGCAACACCACTTCCTCCGTCGCAACCTGAACGGAGGCGGCGAGATCCATGTGGCGCTGGGTGACGCGATCGACTTCCGGATTGCGCGGCGGCCCACCGAACAGCTTGTCGAACTTGCCGTTGGTCATGGTCAGGCCAGTACAATAGTCGAAGTAGGACTGGTCCAACCGAAAGGTGCCGTCTTCCTTCACGTCCATCAGTTTGTGAAGGATTTGATCAACGTATTTCGGTTCGCCATACGGCGCGAGCCCCATGACCTTGTACTCGCCGGAGTTGACGCGGAAGCCGGTGTAATAGGTCATCGCCGAATAGAGCAGGCCGAGCGAATGCGGGAAGTGAATCTCGTGCGTCATCTCCATGCTGTTACCGCGGCCGATGGCCACCGACGTGGTGGTCCATTCGCCGACGCCGTCCATGGTCAGCACCACCGCATCTTCAAACGGTGAAGGATAGAAGGCGCTGGCTGCGTGGCTTTCGTGATGCTCGGAGAACAACAAACGATCCGCCCACTTCACGCCGGGGGCAATATTCGCGAGTTCCTTGGCCAGCAGGCTTTTCTGGAACAGTTTTTCCTGCAGCCAGATCGGCAGAGCTTTGCGGAAGGAGGTGAACCCTTTCGGCGCGAAGGTGTAGTATGTCTCAAGCAAACGATCGAACTTGAGGAACGGCTTGTCGTAGAAGGCGACGAGGTCGACGTCGCTCAGACTGATCCCGCCTTCTTCCATGAAGTATTGGATGGCGTTCGTGGGAAAGCCGGGATCGTGCTTCTTGCGGGTGAAGCGCTCTTCCTGCGCAGCCGCGGTGATCACGCCGTCCGTGAGAAGAACGGCGGCGCTGTCGTGGTAGTAAGCCGAAATGCCGAGGATGCGCATGGTGGCCTCAGAACAGGGTGTAGATGAAGGGGGCGACAGCAGAGCCTTTCGCCAGCACAAGCAAGCCACCGATGCCAACCATGACGATCATGATAGGTAGCATCCAGAACTTCTTGCGTTCGGACATGAAGCTCCAGAAATCGCTCAGGAAGGAAATCATGATCTGATCCTCAGTAGGGACGACGGAGGCGAGCTGCGGCGTCAATCTTGGCCGGCTCGCGGATGATCCAGTAGCTCTTCGCCTGTGGGTCGAAGTCGAGTGCGAGCATTTTCTTGCCCATCGCCCGCCGAAGCAAAGCGTGTGGCGTCAGGAAAACGAAGAAGATAATGCCGAGCACGATCGGGCTTATAATCATGCCCAGCAGCATGCCGAACTTAGCCCAGAGCTTGTTCAGTGGCGCGAGCAGGGACGGCTGCACGGCAGCAAGCACGATCAGCGGCACGGCCGGGATCAGCGCCCACCAATAAGGATAGTGGCCCGTGTAGGCCCAGATCAACGACAGCGCAGTGAAGACTCCACCGACGGTATAACCGAACGACCGCTCGGAGCTGATTTTGTCCGGGACGACGCTCTCAAAACTTTCGTGGCTATTGCCTTTCATCGGCGCTCACTTTGTTGCTGATAGAGGGCAGGTGTTGGATTGCAGGAAGCCCCTGGCGAGCGCGGCATGGCCGGCGCGGTTCGGGTGATTCCAGTCGACCTTGTCGCCGGCATTATAGACAAACAGATTGCCGACCGGCGCGCTGTGATCCGGGAAGGCATCAAGGCCGTCATAGACCGGCAGGTCCTTCGCGAGATACTGGCGCAGTTTCTTTTGCGTGGAGCCCTGCAGGAAACCATCTTCCCAGGAGAAGCCGAGCTTGGCGTAGGTGCGCGCGGCATCGTCGGAGACCTGCATCTCGTAAGGCGCGATCACGACGCACATCTGCACGCCATTGGCCTTCAACTCGCGCGCTGTCATATTAACACGTTCGGCGAAAGACTTGAATACGTCGTCAGACTTGTTCGGCCAAAGCTCGAAGGCAAAATAGCCCGAGGCTTCGAAACCAAGCCGCTGGAAGGCGTTTTTCGCGGCGGTACGGATGTAGTTGTAGAGATAGCTGCGGTCGCGGAAGTAATCGAGATAGTCCTTCACGAAGCCGAGGCCGTTGAAGACCACGAAACCGGTGCCGGACTGCGGCGCTGATTCGGGAAGGATATCGTTGAGATTGAGCAGATAGACGAGGGTGCTGAGCTTATAGTCCCGTGCGATCTTTTCTGCCTTCTCGCTCTCGAAACCGGCGCCGATGCGCGCAAAATTCCAGGTGTTGATGTCGCTGCGGTTACTGCGAACCAGATCGGAGATGCGATAGGGGTAACCCGCGCCAACGCCCATCGCGACACTATCGCCGAACCAGCCGACGCGCGGTTTGGTGCTCGAGAGATCGAATTCCTCGTCGAGATAACCCTGCGTGTTTACCGGAACGATGCCGTATGGGTAGTGGAGCTTGCCGTCGGGGCCGGGCTTGGCTTCGGTGTAATAGCCGATGTCGTAGCCGGTCGAGATGCGTGCCGCGATTTCACCGGCCACCAGCAGCAATGCCAGGAACAGGACATTGATCAGCACGAGGGCGAGTTTCTCGTGCCGGGTAAAGAAACTGGAATGCGGGGTCGCGGCTTGGGTCGACATGGAACCCTCGCGCCTGCGCGCAAAATGCTCGAATGCGCAAGGAAAATGCCCTTTAAAGGGCTAACACTCTCTGAAATTAACCCTGTAAAAACGGCCGGTTGCATCGAATTGCGCGCATCAGGGTTAATCAAAGGCAGACGGAGTTGACCTCCAGTAGGAGAGCCCTGTCGATAGCGTGGCATAGCATCAGGTAATATAATACCATTTTCATAAGATGCTGTTTTGTAACAATAAAACTGGAACGAGAGACGTTGACCGAAACGCGGTGTTGGGCTACTTAGCCCCATGGTGCGGCTTAAGGCTGCGCCCTTCCAATTTATGGATTACGCCATGAAAACCTATTCGGCCAAAGCCGCCGACATCGAGAAGAAGTGGGTGCTGATCGACGCCAAGGGTCTGGTCGTCGGCCGCCTCGCCAGCATCGTTGCAATGCATCTGCGCGGTAAGCACAAGCCGACCTACACGCCCCATGCGGACGATGGTGACAACATCATCATCATTAATGCCGCCAAGGTGGTGCTGACGGGCCGCAAGGTCCAGCAGAAGGTCTACTACCACCACACCAACTACATCGGTGGCATCAAGGAGCGCAGCGCGAAGTCGATCCTGGAAGGCCGCTTCCCCGAGCGCATCGTCGAAAAGGCGATCGAGCGCATGTTGCCGCGGGGCCCGCTCGGCCGCGCGCAGCTCGGCCATCTGCGGGTTTATCCGGGACCGGATCATCCGCATGAGGCCCAGCAGCCGGAAACGCTCGACGTCGGCAAGATGAACCGCAAGAACATGAGGAGCGCGTGACTATGGCTGAATCCATGCAGACGCTGGAAGGCTTGTCCACGCTGAAGACCGCGGCGCCGGAAGCCCCGAAATACGAGAAGAAGATCGACAAGCAGGGCCGCTCCTATGCCACTGGCAAGCGCAAGAATGCTGTTGCCCGTGTCTGGGTGAAGCCGGGCAGCGGCAAGATCATCGTCAACACCCGTGCGATCGAGGTTTTCTTCGCACGCCCCGTGTTGCGCATGATGATCCAGCAGCCGCTGGTCGCCGCGAACCGCCAGACCCAGTTCGACGTGGTTTGCACGGTGTCGGGCGGCGGGCTGTCGGGTCAGGCCGGCGCGGTGCGTCATGGCATCGCCAAGGCGTTGACCTATTACGAGCCGGATCTGCGCGGTGTGCTCAAGCGCGGTGGTTTTCTCACCCGCGACTCCCGCGTTGTCGAACGCAAGAAGTACGGCCGTGCCAAGGCCCGCCGGTCCTTCCAGTTCTCCAAGCGCTGACGCGCAGTCATCAGCGTGTCGGCAAAAGGGGCGCCTCGGCGCCCCTTTTTATTTGCACTCAATTCGACGCTTTATTTGTGCAAACCAAACCAAGCATCGAAATGGGCTGCAAAGCGTAAAACCAGGCACTTCCCTACACGAAGGCGTGAGCTGGTATGGGTATTTCCGTACGGGAGGCACAGGCAACAAGCCCCGCGCGGAAACCCATGTACCTGGACATACCGACACTCTTCCTGGTTTCGAGCTGTATCGCGGGTCTTCTCGGGCTGTTCCTGTTCTTTGCCTGGAGTCAGGATCGCAATATCCGTGCGCTCGCCTGGTGGGGCGCGGCCTATATGCTCGGTGGCCTGGGCGTCGCGCTCTGGATCGCCGAAGCCGCGATTGGGTCGCAACCGCTGTCATTCGGATTGTCCAACGCCCTGCTGTTTGCAGCCTGCGGGACGATCTGGAATGGAGCGCGTTTGTTTTATGCCCGCAAGGTGCGTCCCTTCGCACTGTCTTTGGGCGCGATACTGTGGATCGTCGCCTGCCAAATTCCGGAATTCGCGCAATCCGGTATCGCCCGCATCGTGCTCAGCTCGTTGATCGTCTCGGCCTATACGTTTGCGACCGCACGCGAAGTCTGGACCGATCGCCGCAAACGGTCGCGCTCACGCGGTGCGGCAATTTGCATTCCCTTGCTGCATGGTCTCGTTTTTCTGCCGCCAATTCCGTTGGCGGTGATGCGTGGCGGTGAGGGCGCCTTGCTGTCGAGCGGATGGATAGCAGTTTTCACCCTCGAGACCTTACTCTACGTTGTCGGCACGGCCTTTATTGCCCTGATGATGGCCAAGGAGCGCGCCGAGAGCCTGCACAAGGTTGCAGCTGCAACAGACCCGCTCACCAAGCTGCTGAACCGCCGTGGTTTCCTGGAGCTTTCTGAGCTCATGATCTCGCGTGCCGCGCGCAAGCAAGGTCCGGTGAGCGTGATGATGTTCGATCTCGATCATTTCAAATCGATCAACGATCGTTTCGGCCACGCGATAGGCGATGCCGCATTGTGCATATTCGCCGATACGCTCCAGAGCACGATGCGCGAGAGCGATGTGTTCGCCCGCCTCGGCGGCGAAGAATTCGTGGCGTTGCTGCCCGGAACCGCCGAAGAGGCTGCGATCGCGGCTGAACGCGTGCGCGCGGCTTTCGAAGCCAACGGCGCGATCGTCGCGGGCCATCGCATGGACGCGACCGTCAGCATTGGTGTCGCTGAGGCATCGGGGCAGGACTGCAGCATCGAGCGGATGTTGGCGCGCGCAGATGCTGCACTCTATGCCGCCAAACAGGCAGGCAGGAATCGGGTGCTGTGCGCGGATGCGATCAAGCCTGCGGACGAGGATATCTCGACATCCGCAGGCCTGAGCCAGGCAGCCTGATCGATCAGCTTCCGATCTTGCCGCCGCCGCGCTTGGTGATCACCACAACAGATGGGCGAGGGGGCATGTCGGGTTTGAAGTCCGGCCAGCGCGTCGCCGGATTCTCGAATGTCGCCGGCGTGGCGGAGGGATCGTCTTCCGCTTCCCCCGGATGCTGGATAGCCAGGAAGAGTGTCTCGACGTTGGGCGTGAATTCCGGCCCGCACATTTCTGCGCCCATCGGCACGCGGTAGAAATGCTTTGAGGTGCCGCGCGCTTCGCCTTCGGTTTCGACTCCCCACAGACCGTCGGCGCGGCCGGTCTTCTTTGGCGAGTTGCCATCGGTCGCAACCCAGAGCCGGCCATCGCTATCGACGGCGACGTTGTCGGGCATGCCGAACCAGCCGTTCCTGGTCGTATCCGACGAGAAGCTGGCGCCGACTGCAGCCACCGAGGGGGCGCCGCACTTCACCAGGATTTCCCACTTGAACGTATCGGCGGCGTGGTCGCCATCCGGCGGGGTCATCTCGATCAGGTGACCAAACCGGTTGTCAGCGCGCGGGTTCGCCGCGTCCTGTTCCTCAACCTTGCGGCGGGTATTGTTGGTGAGGACGACATAGACCTTGTTGGTCTTTGGATTTGCTTCCACGTCTTCTGGGCGGTCCATCTTGGTGGCGCCGAGGAGGTCAGCCGCGCGGCGGGTTTCGATGAGCACATCTGCCTGGCTGGCGAAGCCATTGGCCTCCGTCAGCGGGCCTTTGCCGTGCACCAGCGGCAACCAGTTCACCGAACCGTCGGCGTTGTACTTGGCAACGGAGAGGGTGCCTTCGTCGAGGATATCGCGGTTCGCTGCGCGGTTGACAGTATCGACCTTTCGGCTGGTCACGAAGCGATAGACATAGTCGAACCGTTCGTCATCGCCGGCATAGACCACATAGCGGCCGTCTTTACTGACGATGCCGGCAGCGCCTTCGTGCTTGGTGCGTCCGAGCGCAGTGCGCTTCTTCGGCACTGACGCGGGCGCAAACGGATCGATCTCCACGATCCAGCCGAAGCGGTTCGCTTCATTCGGCTCCTTGGCGATGTCGAAACGCGCGTCGAACTTGCCCCAGGCGTATGCGTTTTCCGGCACGCCGTAGCGCTTGTAGTTCCGGGCTTCTGGATGGTCCGCTTCAAGCTTGCCCCAGAAATAGCCATGGAAGTTTTCTTCGCAGGTCAGCCAGGTTCCCCAAGGGGTAACGCCGCCGGAGCAATTGTTAAGCGTGCCGAGCACGCGCTTGCCCGTCGGGTCAGCTTTGGTCTGCATGCGCGGGTGACCAGCGGCAGGGCCGGAGATTTCCATCGCGGTGTCGATGTCGATGCGGCGTGCGTATTTGGAATCCGGAACGACGCTCCATTTGCCGCCTTCGCGCTTGATCTCGATCACGCTACCGCCGGAGGCGGCTTTCTCGACTGCAACAAGTTCGGGAGTCATCTTGGCGAAATTGACGCTTTTCGATTCCTGCAGGCCAATACCGGGGAACATCAGTTCTTCGTTGGTGTACTCATGGTTGATGACAAGCAGCCCGTGCTCGGAAGGATTGGCCGCACCGGGGATTGGCAGATAACCGAGGTAATCGTTGTTGTATCCGAACTGCAGTTTCTGGGCGGCGGCACTTTGGTTCATCGGGTCGAATGCTTTCGCGCCGGGCAGCACCGGATCGCCCCAACGGATCAGCACCTGAACGTCATAGCCTTCCGCCACATGATGATCGATATCGACGCCGGCTTCGATCTCCTTGAACTTGAAGCGATTGGCGGTTGTCGCGAGCTGCGCTTTTACCTCGGTCGAGGCGAAAGCGAACGGGCCCATGGTGGCGGTAATGGCGGCAACGCCCAGTGCACCCTTGAGCAGATCGCGGCGGTCGAAGCGGGTCGCGATCACGTCACCAATGGTGGCGTTGGTGCTGGCATTCCGGCCGATGTCTTCCGATGCCTCATAGGCCTGCGACCGGGTGCGCTGAATCTGTGTCACTGAAAAACCTCGTGAATGGAGCTGAATCAAGCAGCGATAACAGCGCGGAGGCTAGGTCCGGCTGATGACAGCTCCGTGACGGCAAGGTCTCGTTTACCTGACAGGGGTACCCTTAATTCATGTGGCACCTGAGTCGCTTGCACTCTGATTTCGAAACGCTCGAAATTGCCGCGCAGCGGGCGGGGACGGCGTTAGCTTGCCCCTTTGCATCATCAGCGGAATTCGAGGCGGCGACGATTCAGGCACGGCGCGCGGCAGGCATTTACGGCCCGAAGCGCCGCCGGCGGCAGGCCGCTATTGCCTTGGTAAGCATTGCTTTTGTGGCTCTGTTGATATCGGCGCTACCTTAAAAAGCGCGCCCTTTCGTTGCTCTGCAATATGCGACGAAGATGAGCAATCCCCACCTATTGCGTCTAAGACGTAAGTTCACCTCGACTGGTTTCTTCCTTCGGCGCAATCCTGTTATCCTCGCGGTCCGTTCTGCGGACATATGGCTGATCGGGACTCTGGGAGTATTTGAATCATTGATAGGAGACTGAAATGTCTGGGACCTTACTCGCGCTTATCGTTCAAATTATTGGCGGTGCAATAGGCGGCAATGCCGCAGGAGCGGTAAAAATCTGAGCCTCGGCACGCTCGGCAATACGATCGCAGGTGCGGTCGGCGGCGGTGTTGGCGGCACGATCCTTTCGACGTTCATTCCGATGCTGGCCAATGCCGGAACAAGCGTCGATATCGGCGCTCTCGTCGGGCAGGCAGCTGGAGGCGGCATCGCAGGCGCGGTGCTCACAGCGATCGTTGGGTTGATAAAGAACAAAATGGCTTAGTGCGCAGACGTTGCGTACGATCTTCGCCGGGACGTCAGGACAACTACCATAACGGGGGGTATCTGTATGGCTGACAACAAAGCTAAACGCGGTGCATCGGACCGCGGGTTGATCGCAGTGAAAGAGCCTTATGAGGTTCGTTACTGGTCTAAAAAATTCAAAGTGACACCGGCAAAGCTCAAATATGCCGTGAAAAAGGTCGGCGTTTCGGCAAAGAAAGTCGAGGCGTATATCAAACTGCAAAAGCATAAGGCGAGCGACAAAAATCTGATTGCGCTCAGCCAGCCGTATGAAGTTCGATACTGGTCCAAGAAACTCAAAATTACAGCCGCAAGGCTGAAGGCTGTCGTCAAGGCTGCCGGCCGGTCGTCGAAAAAGGTCGCCGCCTATCTGGCCAAGAAAAAGCCGGCGAAGAAGAAAAAGACCAAGCGGAAGAAATAGACAACCGGTGCAAATTTCGACGGCGCTTTCTTGCTGACAGCGCCGTCGGCACCGGCGTCTGGAAGATCAGCCAGGTTGCCGGAGTGCTTAGATCCCCGATCCGTCTTCTTCCATTTGTATCCGCAATCGTGCTTCAAAATTGGCCAGGTTGACGTCTCCCCTGTGACGCGGCCGGGCGATGTCGATCGTGGTTGACGATGCCAGGCGGCCGGGCCTGCCGGCGATCGTCACCACGTCATCGGCGAGATAAACCGCTTCCTCGATCGAATGCGTGACGAACAGAACGGTCTTCTTCGTCAGATCGTGGATGTGCAGCAATTCATCCTGAAGTGTTTCGCGGGTAATGGCATCGAGCGCAGCGAACGGCTCGTCCATCAACAGGATGTCCAGATCGACCGCGAAGGCGCGAGCGAGCGCAACGCGCTGACGTTGCCCGCCGGATAATTCATGCGGATAGCGCTGACCGTAGCCCGCAAGGCCAACAAGCTTCAGCGCTTCCTCGGCCTTTGCGCAACGCTCGCGTTTGCTCATGCCATGCTCCAGACCGAAGCCGACATTGTTGATCACGGTGCGCCAGGGCAGCAGCCGTGCATCCTGAAACACCATCGCCACGGGCAAGACTTTGCCCTTGCTGGGTTTGATCGCAACGCTGCCTTTGCTCGGCTTCAGCAATCCGGCAACCACGCGCAACAGCGTCGATTTGCCGACGCCGGAGGGGCCCGCGATGGCAACGAAACGTCCAGCTGGAATATCGAGACTGAAGTCGCGCAGCACCTCGGTTTCTTCTTCGCCCCGGCGAAAGGTCAGCCCGACATTTTTAAGTGAAATCATCGCTTCCATCGCAGCAGCCTCGATTGGATGGCGACGAAAACAGTATCGATAATGCCGTAGAGCGCGGCCATGGTGGCCATGTATATGACGACGATGTCGCTCGCGAGCAGATTGGACGCCTGCATCATGCGCTGGCCGAGGCCAGGCACGCCGAAGATCTCGGCAGCGACGACCGCCATCCACGCTTGCCCCAGTGCGGTACGAATACCGGCGAGAATTCCCGGCGTCGCCGCCGGCAGGATTACCTTGATCAGCTTCTGGTGAACGCTGCGGAAACCGAAGGCTTCCGCAAGTTCGATCAGGTCGCGTTCCACGGCGCGCACGGCGCTGAGTGCCGCGAAATATGAAATCCAGAACACGCCGATGCCGATGATGAAGATCGCGGCACTCGGATCGATGCCAAACCAGAGGATCGCAAACGGTACCCACGCGAGGCCGGGGATCGGGCGAAGCAGGCGCACAACCCACGCCAGCAAGGCTTCGAGCGTGACCGACATGCCGGTGGCGACGCCCAGCGCAACGCCAAGCACGCAACCGATGACGAGGCCCGCGAGATAGTTACGCAGGCTTAGCAGAACCGACGAAAACCAGATCCCGGAATTGAATTCGCGCATGAAGGCGCGCGGTAAATCGCTGGGCGGCGGCAAAACCGACGCAGGGACAATGCCCAGCGCCGGTGCCGCTTCCCAAATTGCGATGAAGACTGCAAAGCCAAGGAAGGCGAGCAGGAACGCCCTTGGGCGTGTCACAGGAAGGCTCCGTCAGTCGGACTATTTGGCGCCGACAGTAGCCCGGTCATAGACATCGAGCGAGAACAAAGGTTCGAGCGGGATGGCCTTTTGCAGCGCGCCGAGCTTGATCGAATAGTCCTGCAGCTTGGCGGTCGATTCCATGATGCGGCGCGGATCGGACGTGAATTGCGTCTGCGGCGACTTGATTGCGGTCTCAAGAATGTCGTCGCCGACGATGCCCTTGCCGAAAGCAACACTCACGAGAGGTGCGGTCCGCTTCGGATCTTCCTTCAGCAGTTTGGTCGCGCGCACGATAGACTTCACCAGGTTTTCGACGACGATGGGGTTTTTCTCCAAATACGAGCCCATCACGGCAACCACCACGCCTGGGAAATTCGGAAACACTTCGTTGCCGCTGGCGAGAAGCGTCACTTTGGCATTCTGTTTCTGAGCGATGGTGAGTGCCGGCTCGCGGATCGAACCGCCTTCAACAGCGCCGGTGAGGATGGCGCGCTGCGTGGCATCGATGCCCATCTCGACGATCTCGACGTCGGCCTTGTCGGCCTTGATGACTTCCCAAAGCCAGTAGTTCAGCGTCACGTTCGGACCGGAACCGACAGGCTGGGTCGCAAGCTTTGCGGGCCGGCCGTTTTTCTCACGAAATGCTTTCAAAGCCTGGGCGGCATTCTTGCCTTCAAGAAACGGCTGCAGCGTCGGGCTGGCAGCGACTGCCATTTCCTCAACAACCGTTGCTGCGATCACACGCACATCGATGCCTTTAGAGCGCGCGACGAGCAGCGGCGCGAGACCCCCGGCATAGACGTCAAGCGTGCCGGAGCTGAGCGCCTGGATCATGTTCGGGCCGGATTCAAACGTGGCGGTCTTGAGCGTGATGCCGTCCTTCTTGAGCCAGCCTTCGCCTTCGGCGACGAAAATCTGCGACACGCCCATGACGGGGATGAAGCCGACGCGGAGCTCCGTTTGGGCGGAGGCGGCGGTCGATATGGCGACCAGAGCCGCGACCGCAAGAGATTGAAGAATGCGCATGAGAATGCCCCTGAAACTGAGAATTTGCTGAAGCAGATGTATCCACTGCGGAGCGCGCCGGAAAGCGCATGGATTTGCAAAGAAAACCAGCTGACGGTTTATATCTTCTAAATCACCCAGGGTAGGAAGTAAAATCTTCCTGATGGGTCGAAAAAATCGCTATCACGGGAAATATTATTCTTTGCTTGCAGAAATTCCCCAACCTGAGACAAAGAAAAACGGGGGTCTTTCGGCCCCCGTTTCCAGCCCCTCTTGAAGCAAGCTTTAGCCGCTGTAGTACATCTCGAATTCGACCGGGTGCGGGGTCATTTCGTAGCGAGCGACCTCGGTCATTTTCAGTTCGATGTAGCTGTCGATGAAATCGTCATCGAACACGCCGCCGGCCTTCAGGAAGTCGCGGTCCTTGTCGAGGTTATCGAGAGCCTCGCGTAGTGAGCCGCAGACGGTCGGGATGTTCTTCAATTCCGCCTTCGGCAGATCGTAAAGATCCTTGTCCATCGCTTCGCCGGGATGAAGCTTGTGCTTGATGCCGTCGAGACCGGCCATCAACAGAGCCGCGAACGCGAGATACGGATTGGCGAGCGGATCGGGGAAACGAACCTCGACGCGCTTGGCCTTCGGGTTGGTCGTATAGGGAATGCGGCAGGACGCCGAACGGTTGCGCGCCGAGTATGCGAGCAGCACGGGGGCTTCGTAGCCGGGGACCAGGCGCTTGTAGGAATTCGTCGTCGGGTTGGTAAAGGCGTTGACGGCCTTCGCGTGTTTGATGACGCCTGCGATGTAGGACAGGCAGGTTTCCGACAGGTCGGCGTATTTGTTGCCGGCGAACACCGGCTTGCCATCCTTCCAGATAGACTGGTGGCAGTGCATGCCCGAGCCGTTGTCGCCGAACACCGGCTTCGGCATGAAGGTCGCGGTCTTTCCGTAAATGTGGGCGACCTGATGGATGCAGTATTTATAAACCTGCAGCTGGTCGGCCATGTAGGTCATCGGCGCGAACTTCAGGCCAAGCTCGTGCTGGGCTGACGCCACTTCGTGGTGATGCTTTTCGACCTTGGCGCCCATCTTGGCCATCGAACCGAGCATTTCGCTGCGCATGTCCTGCAACGAGTCCTGCGGCGGCACCGGGAAGTAGCCCTTCTTGGTGCCGATGCGGTGGCCCATATTGCCGCCTTCGTAATCCGTATCGCCGTTGGTCGGCAGTTCGGAAGAGTCGAGCTTGAAGCCTGTGTTGTAGGGATCGGCCTTGATGCGCACGTCATCGAACACAAAGAACTCGGCTTCCGGACCGAAATAGATGGTGTCGCCAACGCCCGACGCCTTCACCATGGCTTCGGCCTTCTTGGCGATGCCGCGCGGGTCGCGGTTGTAGGGCTGGCCTGTGGTCGGCTCGAGCACGTCGCAGACAAGAACCAGAGTGGTTTCGGCGAAGAACGGATCGATGCAGGCGGTTGCCGGATCCGGCATCAGGTTCATGTCGGATTCATTGATCGCTTTCCAGCCGGCAATCGACGAACCGTCGAATGCCTGACCTTCGGTGAAAGTGTCTTCCTCGATCATCGTCACGTCGAAGGTGACGTGCTGCCACTTGCCGCGCGGATCGGTGAAACGAAAATCGACGTATTTCACGTCGTTGTCCTTGATCATCTTCAGGACGTCTTTGGCCGTCTTCATTGGAGTCCTACCCCTTTGCTAAAATAACGCGCGCGCACAGATATCCGGCGAACCGAAATCAGATGGCGTCCAGTCCGGATTCCCCCGTTCTGATGCGGATGGCTTCTTCGATCGTCGAAACGAAAATCTTGCCGTCGCCGATGCGTCCGGTCTGTGCAGCACGCCGGATCGCCTCAATGGCTTTTTCCACCATGTCGTCACCGAGGACAATCTCGATTTTCACCTTTGGCAGAAAATCGACCACATATTCCGCGCCGCGGTAGAGCTCGGTATGCCCCTTCTGGCGGCCAAAACCCTTGGCTTCGGTCACGGTGATGCCCTGCAGGCCTACTTCCTGAAGCGCTTCCTTCACCTCATCCAGCTTGAACGGCTTGATGATGGCTTCAATCTTTTTCATTGGATTCCTTCTCCCGCCCGCAAAACCACTTCCGGGCTCGTTGCGGATAGCAGAGTCCGTGCCAAGCTGCATGAAGCGGCAAAATTAACGAATGCGTATGCATTCGCGGCGGTTAGCCAGTGTTTTGCCCAGCAGAACCGCCCTCAAATGATACACGAATAGGCAGGTTGCCTAAATGGTATTCATTTTTCACGACGTTGCGGCTCGCGCGGTCCGCCCGCTACTGTCGTGGTGTGATCGAACTTCTCACCAATTCCGAGATGGGGCAGGCCGACCGGCTTGCGATCGAGAGTGGCATTTCCGGCATCGACCTGATGGAGAATGCCGGGCGGGCGGTCGCGGACCACGTCGGGCGCAGCTATCCAACAGGAACCCGCATCGTCGTTGTCGCCGGGCCGGGGAACAACGGCGGAGATGGCTATGTCACCGCGAGGTTATTGACCGACCGAGGGTATGACGTTCGGATCTTGCGCGTCGGGATACCAGGCAAGGGCGATGCGGTCCGGACGGCAACGCAATGGAAAGGTCCGACGGCAGAGGCAACCCCGGAAGGCCTGGTTGGGGCCGGCCTGATCGTCGATGCTTTTTTCGGTGCGGGACTGGACCGTCCAGTGTCGGGTCTCGCAGCGTCCATGATCGCGGCAATCAACGCCAGCAGTGCGCCTGTGGTCGCAGTCGATCTGCCAAGCGGCATCAATGGCGACACCGGCGCGGTGATGGGAGCCGCTCTGAAGGCGCGCGAGAGCGTCACATTCTTCCGGCGGAAGCGGGGACATCTCTTGCTACCCGGCCGGGTGCATGCAGGTGCGTTGTCGGTCGCCGATATCGGCATTCCTGCGTCGGCGCTGGATGCGATCAAACCGCAAGCTTTTGCCAACGAGCCCGCGCTCTGGCTGGCGCAATTTCCGTGGCCTCGGATCGACGGGCACAAATACGATCGCGGCCATGCGGTGGTGGTCTCCGGCGATCTTTCGCATACCGGCGCAGCCCGGCTTGCGGCGCGCGGCGCGCTGCGCGCCGGGGCAGGGCTGGTGACGATTGCCTCTCCGCGCAATGCGCTGGCGGTCAATGCCGCAAACAGCCTCGCGGTGATGGTGTGTCAGGTGGATGGCGCCCCATCGCTCGCCAAGTTTCTGCGTGACCCACGCATCAACGCGGTGCTGGTCGGGCCGGGCGGCGGCGTGGGGGCCGCCATGCAGGCCAAAGTCCGCGCCGCTCTGAAGGGCGAGAGGGCGGTGGTACTCGATGCGGACGCCCTCACCAGCTTTGCGGGCAGTCCAGCGGCGCTGGCCAAAGCGATCAAGTCACGGAAGGCAACAACAGTCATCACGCCTCACGAAGGTGAGTTCGGAAGGTTATTTAATAAGTTAAATGAAGTTTCTCATCTTCCTGTAAAAGTTGAAGATGCTGCCGTAGCGGCATCGATAACTGGTGCAATCGTGCTTTTGAAGGGGCCTGACACTGTGATCGCTGCCCCAGACGGGCGCGTTGCCATCATCGCGAATGCACCACCATGGCTGGCGACGGCAGGCTCAGGCGACGTGCTCGCGGGGATGATTGCCGGGCTCCTGGCGCAGGGGATGCCGGGCTTCGAGGCGACCGCTGCCGCTGCCTGGCTTCATGGCGAGGCAGCGGCCGAGTTTGGTCCGGGCCTGATCTCCGAGGATCTGCCGGAAGCGTTGCCGGCGGTTTATCGCCGGCTGCGGGATCGTCGTTAGTCGGTTGCGCCGAAGGGCTTGCGCGACTTCGCCTGTTTCTCGCCGGTCTCGTAATGACGGCCTTGGGTGGCAAGTACGGCTTCCTTGTCCTCTTCCTCGGTCCAGTCACCCAGCGAGTAGCCGAAATAGGGCGGCTTCAGCGTGAGCGGCGGCAGCTGCAGGTCGCGCCAGATCTCAATGGCGCGATCCATGAATTCCTTCTTTGGCAGTGACAGTGGCGGATAGGGCCAAGGCCGCGTTGCATCGATCAGCACCGCGGTTGAGCGCGGCGGCTTGCCGCCCATCAATCCACGGGTTTCGCCGGGAGGCACGGCCGCGGGATCGAGCGGGAAGGACGGTGCTTCGACCACCTCGACGTCGCGGAACGGCTGCGCGCGGTAGGCGATTGCCCACAGGATGTTGTCGGCGTCTTTGACGTCGATGTCGTCATCGACAGCCACCAGCATTTTACCCATGAATTTCTCGGCGAGAATGCGTAGCGCCTTCTTGGCGTCGTCGCCCTTGGGCTCTTTGAGCTTTACCGCGGCAATGGCGTTTGAACCGGAAGATTCCAGATACTCGACCTGAACCACGCTTTCGATGCCTGCCGCCTTGAGCATGCGCAGGCCCGCAGCCGCGCGGCCGATGTTGCGCATCTTCGAGCTTTCGCTCGGCGGCATCTGGCTCAGGATCGAGAGATAGATCGGCTTCTTCCGCATGGTGATCGCGGTCACTTCCATAAAGAAGGCGTAGTCGCGCTGCGCCATGTAGCCGGGGAATTCGCCGAACGCGCCTTCCATCTCGACCAGGTCATTGGGGACACGGCCCTCGATCACGATCTCCGAATCCGCCGGCACCAGCAGGTCCTGCGTTACGCATTTCACGAGGTCGATCGGCTGGCCGATAAGGCCGCCCGCAACGTCGTATTCGCACTGGTCGTTCGGAATGCGCGTCACGGCGGCGTAAGTGACGTGCGGCGGCGCGCCAATAACGATCGCGGCAGGGGTGTATTTTTCGCCTTTCTCGCGCCACTTATCGATGTGGTAGCGCATGCCCCAGTTGAGCCGGCCGAGCAGCACGCCGATGCGGTCTTCGGCTTTCACCTGGCCGCGATAGTTGCCCATGTTGTGCATGCCGTTATCCGGATCTTTGGTGATCCAGTGGCCGGCCGTGGTGTAGGGCGCATTGTCGAAGCCCGGGGTCGATATCGGGATCGGCAAACGGCCCAAACCGCCGCCCGGCTGCTTCAGTTCGTCACCCGTGATGACGATTTCCTGGCAGTCGGCTTTCGCGACAATCTTCGGCTCGATCGGATTTGTGAGAGCTTTCTTCCAGACCTTCTCGATGTCCGCGAGGTCGCAGCGCATGCCCATGGCGTAGATGTCGGCCGAGCCTGCAAGTGCGCCGACAATGACCGGGATGTCATGCTTGCGGCCCATGCTGTCGATGATGTTCTCGAACAGGAACGCCTTGCGCTGGCTCTCTTGCAGACCGCGGAATTGAAGCCGGACGAGGGGATGCAGCTCGGTGTCTTTGTTGATGGGAGTGGTCACCCGCTGGAGCTTGCCGACCTTGTCGAGCGCTTCAATGTATTCCCGCAGAGTATGCCAATAGGAGCCCATGTTCCGTCCCGGTCTTGGTTGTTAAAAATATCCCGGGCAGACATATCGCCTGCCAAAGCATTTTGCAAAAATTAAAATCCGTTTCGTTTCCTGGAATCTACTCTGCCCCGCCAGCTGCTTTGGCGCCGGGCGCCTTGGGGCCGTCCTGATTGACCGCCGTTGCGGCCTGGACCTTCTGGACGATGTCGGCGGGCGTGGCGACGATGGCGCGCACGATCTTTTGCACCTCTTCGCCGCTCACGGGATCGAGGTCGAGATCGAGTTGCTCCACTTCCTTGCGGAATTCAGGGTCTTTGGTCATGGCATCGAAGCCACGGCGCAACAGGATAAGCCGATCCGCCGGCACGCGAGGAGGCGCGACAAACGGCTGCTGCATTGCAATCGGCTGGCTGATGAATTCAAACATCTTGCGCTGCTCGTCATTTTGCGCGAGCTCGGTGAGCAACGGGGTGTTTGGCAGATCGTCGTCCTTTTTCAGGCCGATCTGAACCACCGCGACAATCTTGTGATCCTTGACCCAGTCCGGCTTGGTCGATTTCCACGACGACCAGCGCGCGCTGCCGTCGCCCTGCACTTCGCCGCGCTCCATGGCGAGGCGAAGCGTATTGCCGCCTTCATAGCCGGTGACGATCTTGAACTTCGTGCCGATCGTCTTGTTGAGCAGCGCCGGGTAGGCGGCCTTGGTGCCAGCGGCGCCGGTCGCGCCCATGATGACTTCCTTGTGCTTGGCTTCCTCAATGGTCTTCACGCCGGCGGTGTGCCAGAGAGCGACGGTCGTCGCGGTTTGCAGCAGGCTGCCGACCCAGTTCAGTTCGTCGGCTTTGAAGCGGACGCCCTCCTGGCCGATCGCCTCGTAGACCGGCATTGAATTGTTAACGGTCGCGATGACGGTGCCGTCCTTCGGGGCCGCCGCATAAAGGTAGTTGGTCGCCTTGATGCCCGAGGCGCCCGGCATGTTCTCGACGATGAATGCGGGATTGCCCGGGATGTATTTACCGAGATAGCGCGCCGTCAGCCGCGCCGCGCCGTCATAGCCGCCGCCGGAGCCGGTTCCCACTATGATGCGGATGGTCTTGCCGGCATAGAAATTATCCTGTGCCGACGCGGGCGCCAGCGAAAAACAGACGCCCGCTGCCAGGAGGCAGGCAACGGCAATCGGGCGGCGTAACGTCAGGAACATGCTTTATCCTTGGAAAGGGGTGTCGATTTCTGGCGACCGGCGGAAACTAGCATCCTATTTCAGGGGGCGGAAGCGTGACAAGGCATTCCGCGGAAACATGCGCGTTTTGGCTACGGTGTGGGGCAATTTCCACTTTTATAGTGCGCTCGGGCGCGGGCATGTTATAAGCCGCGCCGCTTGTGGGATTGCCCTGCGCGCTCCTTTGTGGTTCGCCTGACAGCCCTAAGCTTCGCGCGTGTGCGATGCCCGATGCGGGCGTGGCGGAATTGGTAGACGCGCTGGATTTAGGTTCCAGTGGCGAAAGTCGTGGGGGTTCGAGTCCCTCCGCCCGCACCACGCCAACCCGGATGACCGGCAATCATGCCGGATTAGGAAGCCCTGCCGACCTCGGCCCCGATGAAGAAAGTGATGTGGATTCGACTATGCAAGTGACAGAGACCAGGACCGAAGGTTTTCATCGCGAATTCGAGGTTGTGCTTCCGAAAGCCGATCTCGCGGCCAAAGTCGATGCCAAGCTCGGCGAAATGAAGGAACGCGCACGCATTCCCGGATTCCGTCCCGGCAAAGTGCCGGTCGCGCATCTCAAGCGCCTTTATGGACGCGGCGCGATGCTCGACGTCATCAACAATGCGGTCAACGAGGCGACCTCGCAGCTCATCAGTGAGCGCGGGTTGAAGCTTGCGACCGAGCCGAAAGTGACACTGGATGAAGCCGAGGGCGTTGTTGAGAAGGTCATCGATGGTACTTCCGACCTGTCATACAAGGTGGCGCTCGAAGTGGTGCCGCCGATCCAGCTCGGCGACTTCAAGGCGCTGAAGATTGAAAAACTCACCACCGAAGTCACTGACGCTGAGGTCGACGAGGCCCTGAAGAAGGTCGCTGAAGCCAATCGTCCTTATGGGGACAAGGCAGCGGGCGCGAAGGCTGAGAACGGCGATCGTGTCACTATTTCATTCCTGGGCAAGGTCAACGGCGAGCCCTTCGAAGGCGGCAAGGGCGACGACATGGCTGTGCAGATCGGCTCCGGCTCGTTTATCCCGGGCTTTGAAACTCAACTCATCGGCATCGCTGCCGGTGAAAAGCGGGTCCTGAACGTCACGTTCCCGGCCGACTACGGCAACGCCAAGCTCGCGGGCCAGCAGGCTGAATTCGACGTCGAAGCCAAGTCGATTCAAACGCCGAGCGAAGTCACGATGGACGACGCCTTCGCGACGTCTCTGGGTTTGAAGTCGCTGGACGAACTTAAGACTGTGGTGCGTGAAAAGCTCGCGCAGGAGCACACGACGGTCTCGCGCCACCGGATCAAGCGCGAACTGCTGGATCAGCTCGATGCCATGCACAAGTTCGAAACGCCGCCGACATTGGTCGACCGCGAGTTCGATCAGGTTTGGAAGAGCATCCTGTCCGACCTGCAGACCAACAACCGCACCTTCGCGGATGAGAACACCACTGAAGATAAAGCCAAGGACGAATATCGCGGCATCGCGGAGCGGCGTGTGCGGCTCGGTCTGGTCCTTGCGGAAGTAGGCGAGAAGAACAACATCACCGTAGCGGACGAGGAACTCACCAAGGCCGCGCTCGAAAGCGCACGGCAGTTTCCCGGACGCGAGCAGGAGGTCTGGCAATATTACCGCGACAACCCCCAGGCCCTGGGTTCGCTGCGTGCGCCGATCTTCGAAGAGAAGGTCATCGACTTTTTGGTCGAGCTTGCCAACGTGACCGAGAAGAAGGTCTCGCGGGAAGAGCTTTACAAGGACGAGGGGGCCGAAGGCGCCCATGATCACGACCACGCTGGACATGACCACGATCATGCCCATCACGATCATGCGCACCACGACCACGATCACGGGCACAAACACCCCTAAGTGGTGGTTTGGTCGCCGCCTCGGCGGCGTATATGATGTGATTCCTTGTGTAACGGCGTGCACGGTCGCCTGCAGAAATGCGGCCTGACGCCGGTGGCAATATTTCTTTAGCCCCCTATATCAGGTGACAGATGCGCGATCCCGTCGATACCTACATGAACTATCTCGTCCCGATGGTGGTCGAACAGACCAACCGTGGGGAGCGCTCCTACGACATTTATTCGCGCCTTCTGAAGGAGCGGATCATCTTCATCACGGGCCCGATTGAAGATGGCATGGCGACCGTTATCGTCGCGCAGTTGCTGTTCCTGGAAGCGGAAAATCCGAAAAAGGAACTGTCGATTTACATCAATTCGCCAGGCGGCCTGGTGACGGCTGGCCTCGCGATTTACGACACGATGCAATTCATCCGCCCCGACATTTCGACCTTGTGCATCGGCCAGGCGGCGTCGATGGGTTCGCTGCTCCTCACTGCAGGCGCGGCAGGCATGCGTTTCGCGCTGCCTAACGCCCGCATCATGGTCCACCAGCCGTCCGGCGGGTTCCAGGGCCAGGCCACCGACATCATGCTGCACGCCCAGGAGATATTGAACCTGAAGAAGCGGCTGAACGAGATGTACGTGAAGCACACCGGCCAGAGCCTTAAGAAGATCGAGGACGCACTGGAACGCGATTACTTCATGACCGCTGAAATGGCGCGTGATTTTGGCCTTGTGGACAAGGTTATCGACAGGCGCACAGAGGAGGTGTCGCTTAAGGGTTGAGCCTTTGCGGCACGTTTTAGCGCACTCGCCGGGCTTCACCTTGATTCGGTCTTAATCCGGCTGAAACTCGGGAACCTGGATGGGGAAGGGGGCGGGTTTCCTGCGGTGGGAAAAGCCCTTAAACTCGGTGCTTGTTATCGTTTATAGATTATTGATTATCGGACTCTTAGCATGTTTCCGGTACAACTGCGGCAGGCGAGACTCGCTCGTGGCATCGAACATGCAAGAGCAAGGTCGTTAGGACGGAGATGGGAATGAGCAAAGTTGGTGGCGGTGATTCCAAGAACACGCTCTATTGCTCGTTTTGCGGCAAGAGCCAGCACGAGGTTCGCAAGCTCATCGCGGGCCCGACCGTTTTCATCTGCGATGAATGCGTTGAACTCTGCATGGATATTATCCGTGAGGAAAACAAATCCTCGCTGGTAAAATCGCGCGACGGGATTCCGACGCCGAAGGAAATCCGCAAAGTTCTCGACGATTATGTGATTGGGCAGGACCACGCCAAGAAGGTGCTCTCGGTCGCCGTTCACAATCACTACAAGCGGCTCAATCACCAGACCAAGCACAACGATCTCGAACTGGCGAAGTCGAACATCTTGCTGATCGGTCCGACCGGTTCCGGCAAGACGCTGCTGGCGCAGACGCTTGCGCGCATCCTCGACGTGCCGTTCACGATGGCTGACGCCACGACGCTGACCGAAGCCGGGTACGTCGGTGAGGATGTCGAAAACATCATTCTGAAGCTGCTGCAAGCCGCCGACTACAACGTCGAGCGTGCACAGCGCGGCATTGTCTATATCGACGAGATCGACAAGATTTCCCGCAAGTCCGACAACCCTTCGATCACCCGCGACGTTTCGGGCGAGGGCGTGCAGCAGGCGTTGCTGAAGATCATGGAAGGCACCGTGGCCTCCGTGCCGCCGCAGGGCGGGCGCAAGCATCCGCAGCAGGAATTCCTGCAGGTCGACACGACCAACATTCTGTTCGTCTGCGGCGGCGCTTTCGCCGGCCTGGAGAAGATCATCTCCAGCCGTGGCCGTTCCACCTCGATCGGCTTCTCCGCCAAGGTGAGGGCGCCTGAAGACCGCAAGGCGGGTGAGATCTTCCGCGAAGTCGAGCCTGAGGATTTGCTCAAGTACGGCCTCATCCCGGAATTCGTCGGCCGTCTGCCGGTCGTGGCGACGCTTGAGGATCTGGACGAGCCGTCTCTCAAGCTTATCCTCACCCAACCGAAGAATGCGCTGGTGAAGCAGTATCAGCGGTTGTTCGAGATGGAGAGCGTGGATCTGACGCTGGCCGAAGAAGCTCTCGGCGCGATCGCCCGCAAGGCGATCGAACGCAAGACGGGCGCCCGCGGCCTGCGCTCGATCATGGAGAGTATCCTGCTCGACACCATGTTCGACCTTCCCGGTCTGGAAGGCGTGGAGGAGGTCGTGATCTCCCGCGAGGTGGTCGAAGGTACCGCGCGACCGCTCTACATTTACGCCGACCGGGCGGATCGCACCGGCGAAGGCAGCCAAAGCGCCTGATCGGCGGCCCGAGGATCGCTTCGAGAATCCATTTAAGGACCGTCGATTCGTAACAAGTGGGTGAGCCCGATCCCCGCCGCAGCAGCCTATTTACTTGAAAGGACAGGCTTGCTTGACACCGGGGCACCCCATCTCCACCTAATATGCAACGTACGAAGTTTGCGTGAAGACCCTCCCCGGGCAGGGTTTCGTACCCGCCCCTTGGCGCACGGTTCGTTCAACCGTGTCCCTCCCGGCATAACGGCACTTGATTGCGGCAGCGCATCCTGCGGGCTGCGATTAAGGGGCACAACAACAGGACTTTGGGCACCATGACCACGCCTTCAGGAAAACCCCGCCCACCTCTCGTTCCCGGTGAAACCCGGGCTTATCCGGTGTTGCCGCTGCGCGACATCGTCGTTTTCCCGCACATGATCGTGCCGCTGTTCGTTGGTCGCGAAAAATCCATCCGCGCCCTCGAAGAGGTGATGCGTTCCGATACTTTCATCATGCTCGCCACGCAGAAGAACGCCTCCGACGACGACCCGCCGCCGGAATCGATCTTCGAGACGGGAACGCTCGCGAGCGTGCTGCAGCTGCTGAAGCTGCCCGACGGCACCGTGAAGGTGCTGGTCGAAGGCGCTGAGCGCGCGAAGGTTCTCAAATATACCGACCGCAGCGAATACTACGAGGCTGATGCCGTCGTGATCGGCGACACCGTCGGCGATCCCGTCGAAGCGGAAGCCATGGCGCGCTCGGTGATCACCGAGTTCGAAGGGTATGTGAAGCTCAACAAGAAAGTGTCGCCCGAGGTTGTCGGCGTCGTCCAGCAGATTGAGGACTACGCCAAGCTCGCGGATACCGTGGCTTCGCATCTCGCTGTCAAGATCCTCGACAAGCAGGGCATCCTTGAGATGCCCGTTGTCACGGAGCGTTTGGAAAAGGTTCTCAACCTGATGGAGAGTGAAATCTCCGTGCTGCAGGTCGAGAAGCGCATTCGCACGCGCGTAAAGCGCCAGATGGAGAAGACCCAGCGCGAGTACTATCTCAACGAGCAGATGAAGGCCATCCAGAAGGAACTCGGCGACGAGGAAGGCAAGGATGAGCTTGCTGAGCTCGAGGACAAGATCAAGAAGACCAAGCTCTCGAAGGAAGCTCGCGAGAAGGCGATGCATGAGCTCAAGAAGCTCAGGCAGATGTCTCCGATGTCTGCGGAAGCAACCGTCGTGCGCAACTACCTCGACTGGATCTTGTCCATTCCGTGGAACAAGAAGAGCAAGGTCAAAAAGGATCTTAAGCTGGCGCAGGATGTGCTGGATCAGGATCACTTTGGCCTGGAGAAGGTCAAGGAGCGCATCGTCGAGTATCTCGCCGTGCAGCAGCGGGCCAACAAGCTGACCGGCCCGATCCTGTGTCTGGTCGGACCTCCCGGCGTGGGCAAGACCTCGCTTGGCAAGTCGATCGCGAAAGCGACGGGTCGTGAATTTGTTCGCGTCTCGCTCGGCGGCGTGCGCGACGAGGCGGAGATCCGCGGGCATCGCCGGACCTATATCGGTTCGATGCCCGGCAAGATCATCCAGTCGATGCGCAAGGCAAAGACGTCGAATCCGCTCTTCCTGCTCGACGAGATCGACAAGATGGGCTCGGATTTCCGCGGCGATCCGTCGTCGGCCTTGCTGGAAGTTCTGGATCCGGAGCAGAACAGCACGTTCAGCGACCACTATCTCGAGGTGGATTACGATCTGTCGAACGTGATGTTCATCACCACGGCGAACACGCTGAATATTCCTGCGCCCTTGATGGACCGCATGGAGCTCATCCGGATCGCCGGCTACACCGAGGATGAAAAGCTCGAGATCGCGCGCAAGCATCTCATTCCGCACGCTGTCCAGAAGCATGGTCTGGATGTGAAGGAATGGACGATCGAAGACGACGCATTGCTGCGGATGATCCGCCGTTACACGCGGGAAGCGGGCGTGCGTAATCTTGAGCGCGAACTTTCGACCCTGATCCGCAAGGCGGTGAAGGAGCTGATGATCACCAAGAAGAAGTCGGTGAAGGTGACCGACGCCAACCTTGAGGATTATCTGGGCGTGCCGAAGTACCGGTATGGCCAGGTCGAGGATACCGATCAGATCGGCGTTGTTACCGGCCTCGCCTGGACCGAGGTTGGTGGCGAACTGCTCACGATTGAAGCGGCGATGATGCCGGGCAAGGGCAAGATGACCGTAACCGGCAACTTGCGGGACGTGATGAAGGAGTCGATCTCGGCGGCGGCGTCTTACGTTCGCTCGCGTGCGGTTGATTTCGGCATCGAGCCTCCGCTGTTCGACAAGCGCGACATCCACGTGCACGTGCCGGAAGGCGCGACGCCGAAGGATGGACCGTCTGCCGGCGTCGCCATGGTCACCGCCATCGTCTCGGTGATGACGGGGATACCGGTCCGCAAGGATGTCGCCATGACAGGCGAGATCACGCTGCGTGGCCGTGTGTTTCCGATCGGTGGCCTGAAGGAGAAGCTGCTTGCCGCGCAACGCGGCGGCATCAAGACTGTGCTGATACCGGAAGAGAACGCCAAAGATCTCGTCGATGTTAACGAGAGCATCAAAAGCGGTCTCAACATCATCCCGGTAGCGCGCATGGATGAGGTGCTGGCGAACGCGCTCGTGCGCAAGCCTGAGCCGATCGTGTGGGAAGAGCCCGCAGTCGCCAAGCCGGCCGACAAGCCTGAAGATCCGACTTTGACCGCGCACTAACAGTAGCGGTTGATGAGTTGAAACGGCGGCGCCCCAAGCGCCGCCGTTTCCTTTTGGGCCACGAATCACTTGCCAACAGGGGCATTTGAGCAAACGCTTCCGTCACAACGGAAGGAATGCCGTTGATTCGAAGGCATCACAGGAAAGGTTGGTTCGATGACCAAGAACGAACTTATCGCTGCTGTGGCCGGCAAAGCTCAGATGACAAAGACCGCCGCGGCGACGGCGGTAGAGGCGACTTTCGACGCCATAACCTCGACGCTCAAGCGTGGCGACGAAGTCAAAATCATGGGCTTTGGTAATTTTCGCGTGGTGAAGCGTGCAGCGCGTGAAGGCCGCGATCCGCGCACCGGCAATCCGGTCAAGATCAAGGCCGCGAAGCGTCCCCGTTTTTCCGCCGGCAAAGGGCTGAAAGAGGCGGTGAACAGGTAATCTGCCACGACGATGGGTACTGACGCCCCCGCACCCCCTGCGGGGGCGTTTTCATTTTGCGGGATCCGCGCTAAGCGATAAAGGGAAGGTGAGGGCGGTTAGCTCAGTTGGTAGAGCGCCTGCTTTACACGCAGGATGTCGGCGGTTCGAGCCCGTCACCGCCTACCACTTTCGGACGCCCGAATGCCGCGCTACCAGGACTACCTCTATCCGCTGGGTGAAGGCGTGACCGCGCTTATGGTCATGGCCACCGAGCTTGAATACGGCGCTCACCTCAGGCAGCTGGCCATCAGGCCGCTGATCACGGGCGTAGGCCCTGTGAAGGCTGCTACCGCATTGACGCATGCGCTCGCCGATCTGGGCGCCGGTAGTAGCCTTCCAGAAGTGATCATCAATCTCGGGTCGGCCGGCAGCGCGACCCTGGAGCAGGGCGCCGTCTATCGCGTCTCGAGTTCGGCTTACAGGGACATGGACGCCAGCGCTTTTGGCTTTCCGAAAGGACAGACGCCATTTTGCCCCCATCCGCTCCGGATCGAGTCAGCGCCTCTCATGCCGGATTTTCCGTCGGCGTCATGCAGCAGTGGCGCAAATGTTGTCAGCGACCACACGCCAACCGGCGCCGATATGGCCGACATGGAATACTCCGCCATCAACGATGTTGCGATGGCGTTTGGTGTTCCGGTGATCGGGTTCAAGGGTATCAGCGACGGCGCTAAACCGCTGACCGGCGAACTGGTCGAATGGACCGCGCTGTTGCCGGTGATTGATCGCCATCTTGCGGCAGCTGTCGCCGAGATCAAAAGGCGTCTGGTGCAGGGTCAGATCGTCAGGGACGATTTGGTTCAAATGCCGCCGCACTGGAAGGCTGAGCATCTGCGCTTCGCGAAGCGATAGACATGGGCCCCGCGTTTTTCGCGAGGCCCACAGTTGAAATGACTAGACGGCTTCCTTGAGATCCTTGGCAGCGCGGAAGGCAACCTTCTTGCTGGCCTTAATCTGGATAGCTTCGCCGGTGGCCGGGTTGCGGCCCATGCGGGCGGCGCGCTTGCGCACGACGAGAATGCCGAGGCCGCCGATACGAATGCGGTCGCCCTTCTTCAGGTGCTTGGTGATCAGAGCGATGAGGTCGCCCAGGATCGCTTCAGTCTGCTTCTTGGACATCTCATGATCTTCGGCAAGCTTCGCCGCGAGATGCTTGGTGGTGACTGTGGCGACTGCTGCGGGTTTGGTTGCCATCGATGGGTCCTCCTCAGATGGGCTCAAGAAACTAGCCTACGACGCGGGGTTTAAGCGATTCGGCTACCCCGCACCATCGATTCTTCGAGAAAAATAGGGGGTTTCTTGAATCGCGAACAAGAAAAAGCCTGTAAATAAGACGGATATAGGCATCCGCGGTGCCGATTTTCCGGCAATCAGCCGCGCTTCTTGACTTGGCAGGGGACGGCCTTTAAGTCCGGCGGACGCTTCGGGGGCGTAGCTCAGTTGGTTAGAGCGCCGGCCTGTCACGCCGGAGGTCGCGGGTTCGAGTCCCGTCGCTCCCGCCATTTTCATATCTGAAAATTGGCATCCCCAGATCCGTGCAGGCGTCAGTCCTGTCGCCCAGCGATAAGACTCTGCTCAGGCGACAATCGCCCCGGACCACGGCACCCCGCGGTTGCAGGCCTCAATTCCTCGTTTATACCGTTGCCCACGGACAATTGCCCCTTGCCGGAGCCGTTAAACACGCCTGCCGCTGAAATAGCGCACCAGCAAAATCGATTTGAATTGTAAATCCAGTTGCCTAGATAAGGGCCTTCATCCCGTTCCAGAGGTTTTTCGGTGGTGAGTTACGCGGTCAAAGAGATTTTTCTCACCCTGCAGGGGGAAGGCGCTCATGCGGGACGGGCGGCCGTGTTTTGCCGTTTTACCGGTTGCAATCTCTGGTCTGGCAAGGAAGCCGACCGGTACGATGCCCAATGCCGGTTCTGCGACACTGACTTTGTCGGCATGGATGGGACCCGTGGCGGGCGCTACGCCGACGCCGAAGCCCTTGCGAGCGCCATTGCGGACGAGTGGGGCGGCGGAAAAGCTAGCCGCTGGGTGGTGCTTACGGGTGGCGAGCCCTTGCTGCAGGTCGATGCCGCATTGATTGACGCCTTGCATCGCCATGGCTTTGCGGTGGCGGTGGAAACCAACGGCACCATCGATCCGCCTTCGGGCCTCGACTGGCTCTGCGTCAGTCCCAAGGCCGGCACCGAGTTGCGCGTGAAAGCGGGGCATGAATTGAAACTGGTCTATCCGCAGCCGGATGCGCCGCCGGAAGACTTTTCAGCCCTTGCCTTTGAGCGCTTTTCGCTTCAACCGATGGATGGGCCGGACGCGCAGGAAAACACCAGCAAGGCCGTCGCTTATTGCCTGAAACATCCGGGCTGGCGATTGAGCCTGCAGACGCACAAGACTTTGGGAATTCGTTGATGTGGGAAGTGACAAAATCGTTTTATTTCGATGCCGCGCACACGCTGAGCGGCACGACGCTCGGCGCCACTGCCGAAGAGGTCCACGGCCATTCCTTTCGCGCCGAGGTGGGCGTGGAGGGCACACCGGATCCCGTAACCGGTATGGTGCTCGACCTTGGGCGGCTGGATGCCGCGGTCCTCGCAATCCGCAAGCGGCTCGACCACAAGCTGCTGAACAAGATCGAAGGCCTCGGCAAGCCGACGCTGGAAAACCTCGCCCGTTTCATCTCCGAAGAACTTTCGGCCGTAGGGCCGATCTCGCGTGTCAGCATTTACCGCGACAGCTGCGGCGAGGCCTGTACCTACCGGCCGAAGAAAGCCTAGCCGCGATACGCCGGCTCAGGCTGCGCGAAGAAACTCAGCAGGATGTGATAAACCATCGTGTAGTTCTTCTGCTGGAAGCTCGCGTGCGAGATGCCGGGCATCACCGAGAAATGCTTGTCGGGTGAGGGCAGGCGCTTAAAGAACTCCAAAAGGTCGTCGATGCCCGCAATGCCGTCCCATTGGCCGCGCATGACAATCGTCGGCATGGCGATCTTTTCCGGATCGACCACCGGCAGCTTCGAGCACATATCGACGTAAGTGCCGGTCGGCACGGAATCGTCGAGGGCCAGAATCGCATCGGCGAAAGCATTGACCGTGGCCTGATCGGCTGTGCCGGGATGGTCGCGCGTAAAGATCGAATGCACGAACGCTTTGTCGATCGGCCGGCGGTTCTTCGACTGGAAGTCCGCGAGCTTTTTCTTGCGCTCTTCTAGCGTCGGGCTGCCTTCGCCGGTCCAGACCATGGCGTCGAGCGCCAGGCGTCCCACCATTTCCGGATGCCGCTGCGCGAACAAGGCCGCCTTCAGCGCGCCGGAAGAAATGCCGTAGACCAGGAGTGGTTTCGCACCACGCAGTTTGCGGATGTATTCACCACCGCCGCAAGATCGTCGGCGCCGCGGGAAATGTCGGCATTGTTGTCGCGGTCCTTGGTGGAGCGGCCGTAACCCTCGCTGTCAGTGCACCAGGTGTCGTAACCAAGCTTGGCGAACCACTCCATGACCGAGGAGTCCGGCCGGCCCGGCACTTGCAGATCGAAGGTTGGCTGCGACGCCATCGATGAGCCGTGCACGAACAGCACAACGCCTTTGGCCCTGGCCGGATCGCCGATGCATTTTTCCCAAAGGAAGAGTTTGGCTCCGTCTCGTGTCGTCCAGTGTTCCTGGCCGGCGATTTTTTGCGCCTGTGCCACAGCCTGATCCTGCATAGTCCTCACCTTTACCGGTCGAGCGCCTCCGCTGGCAGTGTTTTTGCCATAGCATTCAAGTGCATCGTTCCGCCTTACGATTTTTGTCGCATTCCCGTGACGTTGCGCACCACACGCTTTCGCATGGGAAGTAGTCCCACGGCTGCCTTGCCACCCTTGCTGCGCTGCGCTAATCCTCAATCGCTTCTAACCTGCGTCCCGATTCCGCAACGATTCCAGCATCTAAACTTCCAGCGGAAGGGGCCGGCCAAGGCCTGGGCGCGGGATTTCCGGTCGGGGGGACGCTCGGAACTTCGGTCTGCGGCTTCGGCCTGTGGACGGGAAATGGTCGTCGATGAACCAGCTCTTGCTCGATTATCTGCCGCTCGTGGTTTTTATTGGTGTCGCGCTGGTGCTCAGCCTCGCGCTGCTGGTCGCCCCGTTCATTGTGGCCTATAGCGCCCCGGATCCGATCAAGCTCTCGGCATACGAATGCGGCTTCAATCCGTTCGACGACGCACGCATGAAATTCGACGTGCGGTTTTATCTCGTCGCCATCCTCTTCATCATCTTCGATCTCGAAGTCGCGTTCCTGTTTCCATGGGCCGTCGCCTTCGGGAAAATCGGGCTTTACGGCTTCTGGTCGATGATGATCTTCCTCGCAGTGCTCACCATCGGCTTTGCCTATGAGTGGAAGAAGGGAGCACTCGAATGGGATTGACCGACACATCGGGCACTCTGGTCGCCCCCGCGCCGAAAGGCATTCTTGACCCGCGTACCGGAAAACCGGTCGGCGCTGAGGATCCTTATTTTATTGGCCTCAATAATGAGCTGGCGGACAAGGGCTTCCTTGTCGCTGCGGCTGACGACCTCATCATCTGGGCGCGTACCGGCTCGCTGATGTGGATGACCTTCGGTCTCGCCTGCTGCGCGGTTGAAATGATGCAGCTGTCGATGCCGCGTTATGACGTCGAACGCTTCGGCTTCGCACCGCGTGCATCGCCCCGCCAATCGGACGTGATGATCGTTGCCGGCACACTGACCAACAAGATGGCGCCCGCGCTGCGCCGTGTTTACGACCAGATGCCGGAGCCGCGTTACGTCATTTCCATGGGAAGCTGCGCCAATGGCGGCGGCTATTATCACTATTCTTACGCCGTGGTGCGCGGCTGCGACCGCATCGTACCTGTCGACATCTATGTCCCGGGCTGCCCGCCGACGGCGGAAGCGCTGCTTTACGGCGTGCTTCTGCTGCAGAAGAAAATCCGCCGCACCGGCACCATCGAGCGCTGAACGAGAACCATGGACGAAACGCTCGACACATTAGGCGCGACCCTCAAGCAGGCGCTGGCACCATCGGTGACCGGACATGCCGTTGCGTTCGGCGAACTCACCTTGCATGTCGAGGCCGCTGACATCGTGAAGGTTGCGACGTTTCTGCGCGACGATCCGCGCTGCCGTTTTGTCTGCATCATCGATGTGACTGCGATCGATTGGCCGTCGCGCGAGAAGCGTTTCGATGTGGTCTGGCATTTTCTGTCGCCGACCAAAAACACGCGCATCCGCGTCAAGGCGGAAGTGGCTGAGAATGCCTCTGTGCCATCGATCATCTCTGTCTTCCCGGGCTCGGACTGGTTCGAGCGCGAAACCTACGATCTTTACGGCGTGCCTTTCACCGGCCATCCCGACATGCGGCGTCTTCTCACCGATTACGGTTTCGAAGGTCACCCGCTGCGCAAGGATTTCCCCCTCACAGGTTTTGTCGAGGTGCGCTGGGACGATCAGCAGAAGCGCGTGGTTTATGACCCGGTGAAGCTCGCGCAGGAATTCCGCAACTTCGATTTCCTCTCACCCTGGGAAGGCGCCGATTACGTGCTGCCGGGCGACGAGAAGGCGAAAGAGCAGGCCAAGCCCGCTGCTGCGCCTGAAGGGAAGGGTTCGTAATGGGCAAGAACGAGCCGGCGCCGCGCACCTTCACAATGAATTTCGGACCGCAGCATCCGGCTGCGCACGGCGTGCTGCGTCTCGTGCTCGAGCTCGACGGTGAAGTGGTCGAACGCGTCGATCCGCATATCGGTCTGCTGCATCGCGGCACCGAGAAACTGATCGAGTACAAGACCTATCTGCAGGCGATCCCGTATTTCGACCGGCTCGACTATGTCGCGCCGATGAATCAGGAGCACGCTTTCTGTCTCGCGATCGAGAAGCTGCTCGGTTTGCAGGTGCCGAAGCGCGCGCAGTTGATCCGGGTGCTTTACTCCGAGATCGGCCGGCTGCTCTCACATATCCTCAACGTCACCACGCAGGCGATGGACGTCGGTGCGCTGACCCCGCCGCTGTGGGGCTTCGAGGAACGCGAAAAACTGATGGTGTTCTACGAGCGGGCTTCGGGCAGCCGGATGCATGCGGCCTATTTCCGTCCAGGTGGCGTGCATCAGGATCTGCCGTCGAAGCTGATCGACGACATTTACGCGTTCTGCGATCCGTTCCTCAAGACCTGCGACGACCTGGATGCGCTGGTGATGGAGAACCGCATCTTCAAGCAGCGTAACGTCGATATCGCCGTGGTGAAATTGGAAGATGCTTGGGCCTGGGGTTTCTCCGGGGTGATGGTGCGTGGTTCCGGGGCGGCGTGGGATTTGCGCAAGGCGCAGCCTTACGAATGTTATGCCGAGCTCGACTTCGATATTCCGGTTGGCAAGAACGGCGACAATTACGATCGCCAGCTCATCCGCATGGAAGAGATGCGCCAGTCGATCCGCATCATGAAGCAGTGTCTCGAGAAACTGCGCTCGCCGGAAGGGCAGGGCCCGGTCACGGTACTCGACAACAAGATTGTGCCGCCCAAGCGCGGGGAGATGAAGCGGTCGATGGAAGCGCTAATCCATCACTTCAAGCTTTATACCGAAGGCTTCCACGTTCCGCCGGGCGAAGTTTATGCAGCGGTCGAGGCGCCCAAGGGCGAGTTCGGCGTTTATCTCGTCGCTGACGGCAGCAACAAGCCGTACAAATGCAAGATTCGCGCGCCCGGCTTTGCGCATTTGCAGGCGATGGATTTTCTTTGCAGGGGATACATGCTGGCTGACGTTTCGGCGATCCTGGGGTCGCTGGATATCGTCTTTGGGGAGGTCGATCGATGAAATTATTTTTAGCTGCTGCAATTGCTGCTGTTGTTTTTGCGTCACCGACGCTCGCACAGGATAAGCCAACGGTCTCGGGTTATCTGGCGCAGGGTTTTCAGGTGATTCATTCGGACTTCGGCAACCCGTTCCTTCAGTTCATGCTGAAGAAAGATAACCAACTGGTCTGGTGCTCGGTCGAGCTGCGTAGCGGCGAAACCCAGAGCTGCCGCACCATCAAGTGAGTGTGTAATGGCCGTTCGCCGTCTCGCCGCATCCGACGTTCAGCCTAGCGAATTCGCCTTCTCGGCGAAGAACGTGACATGGGCAAAGGCGCAGATCGCCAAGTTCCCGGAGGGGCGTCAGGCTTCCGCGGTCATTCCACTGTTGTGGAGGGCGCAGGAACAGTCCGGCGGCTGGGTGCCGCAGAAGGCCATCGAGCATGTCGCCGATATGCTCGGCATGGCTTACATCCGCGTGCTTGAGGTGGCGACCTTCTACACCATGTTCAATCTTGAGCCGGTCGGCCGCTATCACGTGCAGCTTTGTGGCACGACGCCGTGCGTGCTGCGCGGTGCGGAAGATCTGAAAAAGGTCTGCCACAAGCGGATCGGCGGACAGTTTCACGTCACGCCGGACGGCAAGTTCTCCTGGGTCGAAGTCGAATGCCTCGGCGCTTGCGTGAACGCGCCGATGGTGCAGATCAATTACGATTTCTACGAGGATCTCACAGCAGATAGCCTGGAAGATCTGCTCGATCAGTTTTCTGCTGGCGCCGAGCCGAAGCCTGGTCCGCAGATCGACCGTCAGTTTTCAGCGCCCGTCGGCGGCCCGACGACGCTGACGAGTTTCAATACCAAGGGCGGTACCAAGAAGCAGGCCGCGACACCCAAGCCACCACTGGGTGAGGGAACGAAATAGATGCTCGACGACAAGGACCGCATCTTCAAGAATCTCTATGGGCAGCAGGACTGGCAGCTCAAGGGCGCCCGTGCGCGCGGCGCCTGGGACGGTACCAAGGACATCATCGGCAAGGGCCGCGACTGGATCATCAACGAGATGAAAGCCTCCGGCCTGCGTGGCCGCGGCGGCGCGGGATTCCCGACCGGGCTGAAGTGGTCTTTCATGCCGAAGGAATCCAAGGACGGTCGGCCGAGCTATCTGGTGGTCAACGCCGACGAGTCCGAGCCCGGCACCTGCAAGGACCGCGAGATCATGCGGCACGATCCGCATCTGCTGGTCGAAGGGTGCCTGATTGCGGGCTGCGCCATGGGTGCGCATGTTGGTTACATCTATGTGCGCGGTGAGTTCATCCGCGAGCGCGAGCGCCTGCAACACGCCATCGACGAGGCTTATGAGGCCAAATTGATCGGCAAGGACAACGTCAACGGTTTCCCGTTCGACCTCTATGTCCATCACGGTGCCGGCGCTTACATCTGCGGCGAAGAGACGGCGCTGCTCGAGAGCCTCGAAGGCAAGAAGGGGCAGCCGCGATTGAAGCCGCCGTTCCCGGCGAATGTCGGCCTCTACGGTTGCCCGACCACGGTGAACAACGTCGAGAGCATTGCGGTCGCGCCCGATATCCTGCGTCGCGGCGCGGCATGGTTCGCCGGTATTGGCCGTCCGAACAACGTCGGCACCAAGTTGTTCTGCATCTCCGGCCACGTGAACAAGCCCTGCAACGTCGAAGAGGCGATGGGCATCCCGTTCCGCGAGCTGATCGACAAGCATGCCGGCGGTATCCGCGGCGGCTGGGATAACCTGCTCGCGGTTATTCCCGGCGGCTCGTCGGTGCCCTGCATCCCTGCGACGCAATGCGGCGATGAAATGTTCATGGATTTCGACACCCTGAAAGGTCTGAAGTCCGGTCTTGGCACCGCCGCGGTGATCGTGATGGACAAGTCCACCGACATCGTTCGCGCCATCGCGCGCATCTCCTATTTCTACAAGCACGAAAGTTGTGGCCAGTGCACGCCGTGCCGCGAAGGCACCGGCTGGATGTGGCGCGTGCTCACCCGCATGGCGGAAGGCCGCGCCCATAAGCGCGAGATCGACATGTTGCTCGAAGTCACCACCCAGGTCGAAGGCCACACCATCTGCGCGCTCGGCGATGCGGCGGCATGGCCGGTGCAGGGCCTGATCCGGCATTTCCGCCACGAGATCGAGAAGCGCATCGACGAATACTCCGCGCGGCCGGAAGAGCTCGGCGTACGCGATCCGGAACCGTTGCAGGCGGCAGAGTAGGTCATGACCAAAGTCATCATCGACGGCAACGAACACGACCTTCCGCCCGAGCTGACGCTCCTGCAGGCCTGCGAAGCCGCGGGCGCGGAAATTCCGCGCTTCTGTTTCCACGAGCGGCTGTCGATTGCCGGTAATTGCCGGATGTGCCTGATCGAAGTGAAGGGCGGGCCGCCGAAACCAATCGCGTCCTGCGCACAAAATCTTCGCGACCTGCGTCCCGGACCGAATGGCGAACTGCCGGTAATGTTCACCAAGTCTCCGATGGTGAAGAAGGCGCGCGAAGGCGTGATGGAATTCCTGCTGATAAACCATCCGCTCGACTGCCCGATCTGCGACCAGGGCGGCGAATGCGATCTGCAGGATCAGGCCATGGCCTATGGCGTGGATTCAAGCCGTTTCCAGGAAAACAAGCGCGCGGTCGAGGACAAGTATCTCGGCGCCTTGGTGAAGACCTCGATGAACCGCTGCATTCAGTGCACGCGCTGTGTCCGCTTTGCAGCGGAAGTGGCGGGCGTGCCGGAGATGGGTGCGACGGGCCGCGGCGAGGATATGGAGATAACGACTTATCTCGAAAAGGCTTTGACCTCCGAATTGCAGGGCAACCTGGTCGATCTCTGCCCAGTCGGCGCGCTGACGTCGAAGCCCTATGCTTTCGCAGCGCGGCCGTGGGAATTGTCGAAGACGGAATCCATCGACGTGATGGATGCCCTCGGCTCAGCCATTCGCATCGATGCGCGCGGGCGCGAGGTGATGCGTATCCTGCCGCGCGTCAACGAGGACGTGAACGAGGAATGGATTTCCGACAAGACGCGCCATGTCGTGGACGGATTGGGCACCCAGCGTCTCGACCAGCCCTACGTCCGCGAGAACGGGCGCATGCGCCCGGCGTCGTGGGCCGAAGCGTTCGATGCAATCTCTGCCAAGGTGAAGGCTTCAACGCCGAACCGCATGGGTGCGATCGCGGGCGATCTCTGCGCGGTCGAAGATATGTTCGCGCTGAAGGAGCTGATGACGCGGCTTGGCACCGCCAATATTGATGCGCGCCAGGACGGCTCGGCGATCGATCCGAAATGGGGCCGGGCGAGCTACCTGTTCAATGCCACCGTTGCCGGAATCGACAAGGCGGACGCGCTGCTGATCATCGGCAGCAATCCTCGCCACGAAGCGCCTGTGCTTAATGCGCGCATCCGTAAGCGCTGGCGCGCCGGAAAATTTCCTATCGGTGTGATCGGCAACCGTGCCGACCTGACGTATCCCTTCGACTATCTCGGCGCGGGCGCTGATAGCCTCAGCAAGCTCGCCGGAAGCGACAGCGACTTCACCAAAGCCTTCAAAGCCGCCGAGCGCCCCATGGTGATTGTCGGCTCAAGCGTCTTCACTGGTAAAGATGGGGCGGCGCTTGCGTCTGCCGCCGCGAAAGCCGCGACAGATTTCGGGGCGATCAAGGATGGCTGGAACGGTTTCTCGGTGCTCCAGAGCGCGGCATCGCGCGTCGGCGCACTCGATATCGGCTTCGTGCCGGGCGAGGGCGGCCTGAGCGCGACGGAAATGACGGCGTATGGCACCCTTGATGTGCTGTTCCTGCTTGGCGCCGACGAGATCGAAGTCGCGAATGGTGCCTTCGTTGTCTATATCGGTACCCACGGCGACCGCGGCGCGCATCGCGCCGACGTCATCCTGCCGGGCGCGGCCTATCCGGAGAAGTCCGGCATCTATGTGAACACCGAAGGCCGTGTGCAGATGGCCAAGCGCGCCAGCTTCCCGCCGGGCGATGCCCGTGAGGACTGGGCGATCATCCGCGCGCTGTCCGATCATCTCAACAAGCGGTTGCCGTATGACTCCCTGGCGCAATTGCGCCGGACAATCTTCGTCGCATATCCGCATCTCGCGCGGCTCGACCAGATCGAAGCGGGTCAGCCCGGCGACATCAACAAACTCGCATCGCTCGGCGGCGCGCTGGGCAAGACGCCGTTCCGTTCCAGCGTCGAGAATTTCTATTTCACCAATCCCATCGCGCGCGCATCCGCCGTGATGGCGGAATGCGCCTCGCTCGCCTCCGGCGGCGCGGCACTGACGGCGGCGGAGTGATCGCATGACACTCACCGAGATTTGGTCCACTTATCTTTGGCCGCTCATCATCATGGTGGCGCAAAGCCTGCTGTTGATGGTGACGCTACTGATCATCATCGCCTATCTGCTGTTGGCCGACCGCAAGATCTGGGCGGCGGTGCAGATCCGCCGCGGGCCGAACGTAGTTGGTCCTTTCGGGCTGTTGCAATCCTTCGCCGACCTGATCAAGTTCGTGGTGAAAGAGCCGATCATTCCGGACGGCGCCAACAAGGGCGTCTTCCTGCTGGCGCCGCTGATCACCACCGTGCTGGCGCTTGCCGCCTGGGCTGTGATTCCGGTCAACGCCGGTTGGGTGATAGCCAATCTCAACGTTGGCATCCTTTACGTCTTCGCGATCTCGTCGCTCGGCGTCTACGGCATCATCATGGCCGGCTGGGCATCGAACTCGAAGTATCCGTTCCTCGCAGCGCTACGCTCCGCCGCGCAGATGGTTTCCTACGAAGTCTCCATCGGTTTCGTGATCATTACCGTTTTGCTGTGTGTCGGCTCGCTCAATCTGACGGCCGTGGTCGAAGCGCAGAACGGGCCTTACGGCATGTTCAGCTGGTACTGGCTGCCGCTGTTCCCGATGTTCGTGATCTTCATCATCTCGGCGATGGCGGAGACCAACCGGCCGCCGTTCGATCTGGTGGAAGCGGAGTCCGAGCTGGTTGCCGGCTTCATGGTGGAATATAGCGCGTCGCCTTACATGCTGTTCATGCTCGGTGAATATGTCGCCATCACCACGATGTGCGCGTTGGCGACAATTCTGTTCCTGGGCGGCTGGCTCTCACCGATCCCGTTTGCGCCTTTCACCTGGGTGCCGGGGATCGTCTGGTTCCTGCTCAAGGTCTTCTTCATCTTCTTCATCTTCGCCATGGCGAAGGCGATGGTGCCACGCTATCGCTACGACCAGTTGATGCGGATAGGCTGGAAGTTCTTCCTGCCGTTGTCGCTGGCGATGGTCGTGATTGTGGCCGCCGTGCTGCAATTCGGCGGATTGGGGCCGAGGTAGAGCGATGAAACTCGATCAAGCCGCGCGCACCATCTTCATGACGGAATTCGTATCCGCCTTCTTTCTGGCGATGCGTTATTTTTTCAAACCGAAGCCGACGCTGAACTATCCGTTCGAGAAGGGACCGATCTCGCCGCGCTTCCGCGGCGAACATGCGCTGCGCCGCTATCCCAACGGCGAAGAGCGTTGCATCGCTTGTAAACTGTGCGAGGCGATCTGCCCGGCGCAGGCCATTACCATCGAAGCCGGTCCGCGGCGCAACGATGGCACGCGCCGCACCACGCGCTATGACATCGACATGGTGAAGTGCATCTATTGCGGCCTGTGCCAGGAAGCCTGCCCGGTCGATGCGATCGTGGAAGGGCCGAACTTCGAATTCGCGACGGAAACCCGCGAGGAGCTTTACTACGACAAGGACAAACTCCTTGCGAATGGCGACCGCTGGGAACGCGAGATCGCCAAGAACATCGCGCTCGACGCGCCGTACCGGTGAGGAAGCCCCGTCGATGATCGCCCCCTTGTTCTTCTACATTTTTGCCAGCCTGTGCATTGCCTCGGCATTCATGGTGATCGCGTCGAAGAACGCGGTGCATTCCGTGCTGTTCCTGATCCTCGCTTTCGTGAATGCGTCCGGCCTGTTTGTGCTGCTCGGTGCTGAATTCGTCGCCATGATCCTTGTCGTGGTCTATGTCGGCGCGGTCGCCGTGCTGTTCCTGTTCGTGGTGATGATGCTCGATGTCGACTTCACCGAGTTGCGCGAAGGCTTCCTGCAATATCTGCCGATCGGCGCCGTGGTCGGCTGCATCCTGCTGGCGGAACTGCTGCTGGTGGTCGGCGCGTGGACCATTGCGCCAACGATGCCGCAAAGCATCACGACGCCAATTCCCACCGACGTCAGCAACACCATGGCGCTCGGCCTCGTGCTTTATACAAAGTACGTCTATTACTTTCAGCTTGCCGGTCTCGTGCTGCTGGTCGCGATGATCGGAGCGATTGTGCTCACGCTGCAGCACCGCCAGTCGGCGAAGCGCCAAATTGCGAGCGTGCAGAATGCGCGCAACAAGGCGACCGCCATCGAAATCAAGCAGGTCCCGTCCGGGCAAGGGATCAAGGAAGACATCGAGGAGAAGGTGTCATGACCATCGGGCTGGGCCATTACCTCACCGTTGCCGCCATTCTGTTCACGCTTGGCATCTTCGGCATTTTCCTTAACCGCAAGAACGTCATCATCATCCTGATGTCGATCGAGCTGATCCTGCTCGCGGTCAACATCAACCTGGTGTCGTTCTCCGCCTTCATCGGCGATCTGGTCGGACAGGTGTTCGCGCTGCTGGTGCTGACGGTAGCCGCCGCGGAAGCCGCGATCGGTCTTGCCATTCTCGTCGTCTATTTCCGCAACCGCGGCTCGATTGCCGTGGAAGACATCAACATGATGAAAGGCTGACCGGTGGGATTGTTTCACGCCATCGTCTTCCTGCCGCTGATCGGCGCGATCATCGCCGGCCTCATTGCGCTTGCCGGCGCGCGTGCGCGGCATCCCGGTGGCAGCGCTGCGTCCGGCGCGGAGGATCATGCCCACGATCATGGCCCGCACATACATCAGCCGCTGCCCGAGCATGGCGCGGTGATCCATGACACCCATGACGAGTCGCACACCGAAGGTCCCCCGGCGGCGGGTTCGCGCCTTGCCGAGATCATCACCGCCGGCTTGCTCATGATTGCTGCCGGTTTGTCCTGGTACGCGTTCGTTTCCGTCGGATTCCAGGGCAACACGGCGCGTATCGCGGTGCTGAACTTCATCACCTCGGGCGATCTCAAGATCGACTGGGCCATCCGCGTCGATAGCCTGACGGCAGTGATGCTGGTCGTGGTGACGACCGTTTCAGCGCTCGTGCATCTCTATTCCATCGGCTACATGGCCGACGATCCGCACCGCCCGCGGTTCTTCTCTTATCTGTCGCTCTTCACCTTTTTCATGCTGTCGCTGGTGACGGCCGATAACCTGGTCCAGATGTTCTTTGGCTGGGAGGGTGTGGGCCTTGCGAGTTACTTGCTGATCGGTTTCTGGTATCAGCGGCCGAGTGCAAACGCTGCCGCCATCAAGGCCTTCGTGGTCAACCGCGTCGGCGATTTCGGCTTTGCCATTGGCATCTTCGCGCTGTTCATGCTGGCGAAGTCGACCGATTTTGAGACTATTTTTGCCGCCGGGCCGTCGATCGCCGGCCGAAACATTCATGTTTTCGGGCATGACTTTAACGCGCTGACGCTGATCTGCCTTGCGCTGTTTATGGGCGCGATGGGCAAGTCGGCGCAGCTTTTCCTGCACACCTGGTTGCCGGACGCGATGGAAGGCCCAACGCCGGTCTCCGCGCTCATTCACGCGGCGACCATGGTAACTGCCGGCGTCTTCATGGTGGCGCGACTTTCGCCGCTATTTGAAATGGCGCCCGATGCGCAGACCTTCGTGATGTTCATCGGTGCATCGACGGCGTTATTTGCTGCAACCGTCGGGCTCGTTCAAAACGACATCAAGCGCATCATCGCCTATTCGACCTGTTCGCAACTCGGCTACATGTTCGTTGCGATGGGAGCAGGGGCCTATTCGGTTGGCATGTTCCACCTGTTTACCCATGCCTTCTTCAAGGCACTGCTGTTCCTCGGTTCCGGCTCTGTGATCCTCGCGATGCATCACGAGCAGGACATCCGCAACATGGGCGGGTTGTGGCGGAAGATTCCCTTCACTTACGCGATGATGACAATCGGGACGCTCGCACTGACGGGCTTTCCACTGTTTGCCGGTTATTTCTCCAAGGATGCCATCATCGAAGCGGCGTTCGTCAGCAAGAACCCGATGGCGCTTTATGGTTTCCTCTGCACCGTCGGTGCGGCCGGGCTGACCTCATTTTATTCGTGGCGCCTGGTGTTCAAGACCTTCCATGGAAAGCCGCACGACCATCATCACTACGAAGCGGCGCATGAAAGCCCGAAGGTGATGTTGATTCCGCTGGCCGTGCTCGCGGTCGGCGCGGTCGTCGCTGGTTACCTCTTCAAGGATGTATTCGCCGGTCACCATATTCACGAGTTCTTCCGGGACTCGATCAGGCAGGATGAAGGCATCATAGATGCCATGCATCATATCGCGCCTTGGATCGGCTTCCTTCCCACCGTCATGATGGTGGTGGGCTTCCTCGTCGCCTATCTCTTCTATATCCGCAGCCCGCAAATCCCGGTCAATCTCGCGCGCGAACACGACGTGCTGTATCGCTTCCTGCTGAACAAGTGGTACTTCGACGAGATCTACGATTTCATCATCGTGCGCCCGTTGCTGTGGATCGGCCGCCTGCTCTGGAAGGGTGGAGACGGCTGGCTGATCGATGGTTTTGGTCCGAACGGTATCTCGGCCCGCGTGCTCGATGCGTCGCGTAACGTCGTGCGCCTGCAGACCGGCTATCTCTACCATTACGCTTTCGCCATGCTCATCGGGGCTGCGGCGCTCATTACATGGTTCAGTTTTGCGGGGCCGCACTGATGTCCTGGCCAATCCTTTCGGTCGTCACCTTCCTGCCGCTTGTCGGCGTGCTGTTCATCCTGCTGCTACGCGGCGGGGATGACGGCGCGCGCAACGCACGCTGGGTAGCGCTCTGGACCACCATCATCACCTTCGGCACCTCGCTGATAATGCTGTGGCACTTCGACACGAAATTGGCCGAATTCCAGTTTGTCGAAAAGCATGCATGGCTTGCGTCCGGCATCGGCTACCACATGGGCGTCGATGGCATTTCGCTGCCGTTCGTGATCCTCACCACCGCGCTGATGCCGCTGTGCATCATTGCAAGCTGGCGACCGATCCAGACCCGCGTGCGCGAATATATGATTGCGTTCCTCGCGCTCGAAACCTTGATGATAGGCACCTTCTCCGCGCTCGATCTCGTGCTGTTCTATCTGTTCTTCGAAGGCGGCCTCATTCCAATGTTCCTGATCATCGGAATCTGGGGCGGCCAGCGGCGCGTCTATGCGAGCTTCAAGTTTTTCCTCTATACGCTGCTCGGTTCGGTGCTGATGCTGCTCGCCATCATGGCGATGTACTGGGTTGCGGGAACGACTGATATCCCGACGCTAATGCGTACCGCCTTGTCGCCGAATCTGCAGAAATTTGCGTGGCTTGCCTTCTTTGCGTCCTTTGCCGTGAAGATGCCGATGTGGCCGGTTCACACCTGGCTCCCCGACGCGCACGTTGAGGCGCCGACGGCGGGCTCCGTCATCCTCGCTGCGATCCTGCTGAAGATGGGCGGTTACGGTTTCTTGCGGTTCTCGCTGCCGATGTTCCCGCTGGCGACGCAGGACTTTGCGATCATCATTTTCGTGCTGTCAGTCGTGGCCATCGTCTACACCTCTCTGGTGGCGCTGGTGCAGGAAGACATGAAGAAGCTGATCGCATATTCGTCCGTCGCGCATATGGGCTTCGTCACCATGGGTATCTTCGCGGTGACCACCGAGGCGGTGGCCGGCGCCCAGTTCCAGATGGTGTCGCACGGCATCGTTTCAGCCGCGCTGTTCCTCTGCGTTGGCGTGGTCTATGACCGCATGCACACGCGCGAGATCGCGGCCTATGGTGGTCTGGTCAATCGCATGCCGCTTTACGCAGTCGCCTTCCTGATTTTCAGCTTGGCCAATCTGGGTTTGCCCGGAACCTCCGGCTTCGTCGGCGAACTCATGATTCTGATTGGCACTTTCAAGGTCAATCCCTGGGTGGCGATTGTCGCCACGTTAGGCGTCATCCTCTCTGCCGCTTATGTGCTTTGGCTCGCTGCGAGAGTTATGTTTGGAAAACTTGAGAAGCCGTCACTCGCCGGCATCAAGGATCTCGATTACCGCGAGATCATCTGCCTGTCGCCGCTGGTTGTCGGCACGATCTTCTTCGGCATTTATCCGAAGCCTTTGCTCGAGATGTCCGCCGCATCGGTCGAGCAGATTGTTGCCAATTATCAACGCGCGCTTGAAGTCGCGGTAAAGGCGGTTGGACAATGATGCTACCCGCCGAATTGCTTTCGCTGAAACCGCTGTTGCCGGAGATCACGCTCGCCCTTGGCGGCATGGTGCTGCTGATGATCGGTGCCTATGGCGGGGAACGCGCCACCGGCGTCGTCAATGGCCTGGCCGTGCTGCTGCTCGCCGGCGTTGCGGGCCTCGTGGTGTGGATGCCGGCGGAAAAAGTTGCCTTGTTCAACGGCAGCTTCATCGTCGATCTGTTCGCGCGCTTCATGAAGGTGTTGTCGCTGGCCGGATCGGCCATCGCGATCCTGATGTCGCTCGACTACATGAAAGGCGCAGGCCAACGGCGCTTCGAGTATCCCGTGTTGGTGGTGTTTTCCACGCTCGGTATGCTGGTGCTCGTATCTGCCGGCGACCTGATCGCGCTCTATCTCGGTCTCGAGCTGATGAGCCTCTGCCTCTATGTGCTCGCGGCATTCCACCGCGAAAACGTGCGCGCTTCGGAAGCCGGATTGAAGTATTTCGTCCTTGGTGCGCTGTCGTCCGGAATGCTGCTCTACGGCTGCTCGCTGATCTATGGCTTCACCGGGACGGTCACCTTCACCGGCATCGCACAGGCGGCGGGGCAGGGCGGTGTTGGGCTTGTATTCGGGCTTGTCTTTCTGTTTGCGGGCTTGTGCTTCAAGGTGTCCGCGGTGCCGTTCCACATGTGGACACCCGATGTCTACGAAGGCGCGCCCACGCCGGTGACGACCTTCTTTGCGGCGTCGCCAAAGGTTGCGGCGATTGCGATCTTCGTTCGGGTCGCCATCGATGCGTTCCCGGGGATCGCTTCCCAGTGGCAGCAGATTCTGGTTTTCGTCTCGCTTGCTTCGATGTTGTTGGGGGCATTTGCTGCCATCGGCCAGACCAACATCAAGCGCCTGATGGCCTATTCATCAATCGGCCACATGGGTTTTGCTTTGATCGGCCTGGCGGCGGGAACCGCCGAAGGCGTGCAAGGCGTGCTCGTTTATATGGGCATCTACCTCGTCATGACGCTCGGTACCTTTGCCGCGATCATGTCGATGCGCCGCGCCGAGGGACCGGTCGAAGAGATCGCCGATCTCGCTGGCCTGTCGCGCACCAATCCCGGAATGGCATTCTTTTTCGCGATGTTGCTGTTCTCGCTGGCGGGCATTCCGCCGCTCGCCGGCTTTTTCGCCAAGTTTTATGTATTCCTCGCCGCCATTCAGGCCGGGCTCTATGCGCTCGCAGTGATCGGCGTGCTCGCCAGCGTGGTGGGCGCTTTCTATTACCTGCGCATCGTGAAGCTGATGTATTTCGACGATCCGGCGCAGGCCTTCGTGCCGATGCCGGGCATGCTGAAAGCGGTGTTTGGCGTCAGCGGGCTGCTCAACATTGCCTTCTTCATTTATCCTGCACCGCTGGTCGCGACCGCGGCAGCGGCGGCGAAATCGCTGTTCTAGGCAATGAAGCTTGACCCGATCGCCGCGGCTGCCGGCGTCAAGCTCGAGGCGCTCGACACCATCGATTCCACCAATACGCTGGCGTGCCAGCGCGCACGCGCCGGCGAGCATGGAGCGCTTTGGATTGCCGCACGGGAGCAAACCGCGGGGCGGGGGCGGCGTGGTAATGTCTGGATATCGGAGCCGGGCAATCTTTACGCCAGCCTTCTGCTGCCTGGTGTCCCGGCAGGTCGTGCGGGAGAATTGGCTTTCGTTGCCGGCCTCGGTGTCTATGACGCCATCGCCGAACTGGCGCCCCGGATCGCAGCGCAGCTGTCGCTGAAATGGCCTAACGACGTCTTGCTTGGCTGTCAGAAACTTGCCGGCATGTTGATTGAGGCCGAAAATGGCTGGGCCGTGATCGGCATCGGCATCAACTGCGCGCATCACCCCGAGCGGATCGCGCAGCCGGCGACCGATCTGAAGACTGCCGGTGCTGAATTATCTTCCGACGAAGTGTTTTGCCGGCTTTCGAGGACTTTGCTGGTGCGCCTGCGGCAATGGGCTGATGGCGCGGGTTTCGCTGCAATACGTTCCGATTGGCTGATCCGCGCGGGGGGCGTGGGACAGGATATTCGGGTCCGGCTTCCCAGCCAGGAACTTGTCGGACATTTCGAGGGACTCGACGCGACGGGTCATTTGCTATTGCGTCTTCCCGACGGAAAAATTCAGGTGGTGAGCAGCGGCGAAGTCTTCGCGCTCGCGGAAACAGGTTGACGGAATGGCGCTTCAGCAGGAACTGGTTTTCGCTCCGCTCGGCGGAGTAGGCGAGATCGGCATGAATTTGTCGATCTATGGACTGGGCACCGAGCGACAACGGACCTGGCTTGCGATCGATTGCGGCATTGGCTTCGCCTCGCAGGAACAGGTGCCAGGCGTCGATATTGTCCTTCCCGACATCCGTTATCTGGTGGAAGAGCGCAAAAACCTCGTTGGCATGGTGATCACCCACGGCCACGAGGATCACATCGGCGCAATCATCGACCTCTGGCCCAAGCTGAAAGTGCCACTGTATGCCACGCCATTCACGGCGGCTTTGATTGAAGCCAAGCGGCAAGGCGAGCCGGGCGCGCCACAAATTCCGATCAACGTTATTCCGGTGGGCGGCCGTTTCACGGTCGGCCCGTTCGATGTGGAATATGTTCCGGTCGCGCATTCGATCCCGGAGTCCCACGGGCTGATCCTGCGCACGCCGCTCGGCATCGTTTATCACACCGGCGACTGGAAGATCGACCTGACGCCGGTCATTGGCCTGCCGACCGATGAAGCGAAGCTGCGCGCCATCGGTGACGAAGGCGTTCTGGCGCTGGTGGGTGACTCCACCAATGCGGTGCGCGAAGGCCGCTCGCCTTCGGAAGCCGATGTGGGCAAATGCCTCGCTGAGTTGATCAAAAGTGCGCCCGGGCGCGTTGCGGTGACAACCTTCGCCTCCAATGTCTCGCGCCTGCGCAGCGTGGCGGATGCCGCGCGCGCTTGTGGTCGTGAGGTCATTGTCGTCGGCCGCGCCATGGAGCGGATTGTGCAAGTCGCGCGCGAGACCGGCTACTTCGAGGGCGTGCCGCCATTCCGCAGTCTCGAAACCTATGGCTACCTGCCACCGGACAAGGTGCTGGCGCTGTGTACCGGCAGCCAGGGCGAACCACGCTCCGCGCTCTCGCGCATCTCCCGCGACGACCATCCGGAAGTAACTTTCAATCGCGGCGACCGCGTGATTTTTTCGTCCCGGGCGATTCCGGGAAACGAAAAGGCGGTTGGCGGGGTGATCAACGGGCTTGTGGTGCGCGGCGTCGAAGTCATCACCGACCGTACCCATCTCGTCCACGTCTCAGGTCATCCGCGTCAGGCCGAGCTGGAAGAGATGCTGAGCTGGGTGCGTCCGCAGATCGTGCTTCCGGTGCATGGCGAGGCGCTCCATATGGCCGAGCATGCCGCCCTGGCGCGTCGCGTGGGCGTGCCTAAGGTTGCGACCTGTCAGGATGGCGACTTGGTGCGGCTTGCGCCCAATGGGCCGGCCATCATCGATGAAGTGCCGGTCGGCCGTTTCTACAAGGACGGCCGTATTCTGGTCGACGCGCAGGCCCGCACCATTCCGGACAGGCGGCGGCTTGGCTTCGCCGGCATCGTTTCAGTCGCGCTGGCCTTGAGCGAACAGGGCGAGTTGCTTGCGGATCCGGAGATCGAACTCACCGGCATTCCCGAAACCAACGCAGCCGGTGAGAACATCAGCGACATCGTCTACAATGCAGTGCTTGAGGTCGTGGAAAACTTGCCGAAGGCGCGGAAACGCGATGCCGATGCCGTCTCGGAATCAGTGTCTCGAACGGTCCGCAGCACCATCGCGCGGGAATGGAATAAGAAGCCGACCTGTCACATTCATGTGCTGACGGTCTGAAACCTCAGCGGCAGATCCAACGGCCGTGGCTTTTCCAGCAATGCTGCCGTGAACCGCGATAGGCGACACGCGCCGTGACACCCACACCGACCGGGCCGACACCAACGCCTACACCGGCTTGTGGTGCATAAGCGGGACCGTAGCTGCTGTATTGCTGCGGGTAGCCTTGATAAGGCTGCACAGGATAGGGCTGCGGCTGATAATAGGCAGGCGCCGCATAAGGCTGCTGAACCGGATACTGCGGATAGCTGCCGTAGTTCGGATAGGCTCCATACTGGGCGCTACGGTAGCCGCAGGACGAGAAGTTGAGATAGAGGCCTCGCCGCACGGTCGGGCAGCAGCATGATTGTGGTGCGGGGACATAGACCGGCTGTGGCGGCGGCGTATAAACTGGGGGCGGTGCGTAATCCGCGGCCATCGCTGGTGACGTTGCGAATACCAAGCCGCAGGCTAAAGCCGCGGCAGCCAATCCCAATACGCGCATACCCATGACATTACCCCAAGGCAGGCGCGCTGATGACGCCTGCGCCCAAGCCATGGTAGGCATCATGCTGGACAGACGTATTTTTTGCCTTAACCCGCTTCAGCCATAGGCCGCCCGTGACGGTAACGACCGCCATCGCCATCTACTTTTTGATCTGGTGGATCACCCTGTTCGCGGTGCTGCCGTTCGGCGTCCACCGGCAGGACGAGGATGGTGATATCGCCCCGGGAACCGATCCGGGCGCGCCGGCCATTGCCGGGGTCGGCATGAAGCTGGTCTGGACCACGCTCGTTGCGAGCGTGGTCTTCGGCATCTGCTACGTGGTCTATGAATACCGTCTGCTGCCGCTCGATAGACTGGCGGGCTGGATGGGCCTGGCACCATAAAAAGAGCAGGGCACTTGGCCCTGCTCAATTGAAGTTATCGGTGATTTTTCCCGAGCCGGACCTTGTCGATCCTGGCAAATCGCAGCCTGAGCGGGTTGCGGGCAGCTCCCTAGACTTGGCCCTGAAAACTTGGACCCCGCTCCCTGACCGTTGGCGTGGCAGCCTCGGCCCTTGAGCACGTCGCGGACGCTAGCCGAGTTTTTTTTGGCTGTCACGCTTCAATTGTTGCTCGGAGGCTCTTCCCGGACCCCTTGTCTTTTCACGTCTTATCCGGCTTTGTCTGCTGCAGGGTCCGAATCCAATAAGCGAGTATTGATGCGCCTTTCCCGCTATTTCCTGCCCATTTCGCGCGAGACTCCGAAGGAGGCCGATATCGTCTCCCACCGGCTGATGCTGCGCGCCGGCATGATGCGCCAGGAGGCGGCGGGCATTTATGCTTTCCTGCCGCTTGGCCATCGGGTGCTGCAGAAGGTCTGCCAGGTGGTGCGGGAGGAGCAGAACCGCGCCGGCGCCATCGAGATGCTGATGCCGACAATCCAGTCTGCGGATCTCTGGCGCGAAAGCGGGCGCTACGACGACTATGGTAAGGAAATGTTGCGCATCAAGGACCGTCACGAGCGCGAGATGCTCTACGGTCCGACCAATGAGGAAATGATCACCGATGTGTTCCGGTCCTATGTGCGTTCCTACAAGGACCTGCCGCTTAATCTTTATCACATCCAGTGGAAGTTCCGGGACGAGGTGCGCCCGCGCTTCGGCCTAATGCGCGGCCGTGAATTCCTGATGAAGGATGCCTATTCGTTCGACGTCGACCAGGCGGGCGCGCGGCATTCCTACAACAAGATGTTCGTGGCGTATCTGCGGACCTTTGCGCGGCTCGGGTTGAAGGCGATCCCGATGCGTGCGGACACCGGCCCGATCGGCGGCGATCTCTCCCACGAATTCATCATTCTCGCCGACACCGGCGAGAGTGAGGTTTTCTGCCACAAGGATTTCCTCGATTTCGACGCGCCGGGCGAAGGTGTCGATTTCGATGATGTCGCTGCCATGCAGGGCATTTTCGAAAAATGGACCTCGCTTTACGCTGCAACATCGGACATGCACGACGCCGACGCTTTCGGCGTGTTGCCGGAGCCCGCGAAAGTGTCGGCGCGCGGAATCGAGGTTGGCCACATCTTCTATTTCGGCACAAAATATTCCGAACCGATGAAGGCGGTGGTGGCCGGACGCGATGGCGCCGAAAAGCCCGTTCATATGGGTTCTTATGGCATCGGACCAAGCCGCCTCGTTGCGGCCATCATTGAGGCCTCACACGATGACGCGGGGATTATCTGGCCCGAGGCGGTGGCGCCGTTCAAGGTCGCGATCCTCAACCTGAAGCAGGGCGGCTCGGAGACCGATGCGGCGTGCGAGCAGCTCTATCGCGATCTTGAGGCCAAACGCATTGATGTTCTCTACCATGACCTCGACGAGCGGCCTGGTTCCAAGTTCGCCACAACCGATCTCATCGGCATACCCTGGCAGATCATCGTTGGCCCGAAGGGGCTTGCCGAAGGCAGGGTCGAGCTCAAGAAGCGCGCCGACGGCAGCCGTCAATTGCTTACGCCGGCCGATGCGCTTGCCTTCCTTACGCAATGAATCTGTGTGCTGCGTTCGATCCAGCGCAGGGACGCTAGCGTGACCTCTCCAGAATCTGATGAAATCGGGTACGCAGGGACACCCTTATGAGCGAACCCACCGGCACGTCTGCCTTCGCACCGTTTGAATGGATGTTGTCGCGGCGCTATCTGCGCGCGCGCCGAAAGGAAGGCTTTATCTCGGTCATCGCCGGCTTTTCCTTCCTCGGCATCGTGCTGGGGGTGGCGACGTTGATCATCGTCATGGCGGTGATGAACGGCTTCCGCAAGGAACTCCTCGATAAGATTCTCGGCCTTAACGGCCATCTCCTTGTACAGCCCATCGATTCGCCGTTGACGGATTGGGAAGCCGTGGCCGAGCGCATCTCCAAGGTGAAGGGCATCCGGCTGGCGTCGCCCATCGTCGAAGGTCAGGCGCTGGCGTCATCACCTTTCAATGCTTCTGGCGTGCTGGTGCGCGGCATCAGGTCCAACGATCTGAACCAGCTCACATCCATCGCCAAGAACATCAAGCAGGGCACGCTGGAAGGCTTTGACCAGGGCGAGGGCGTTGCGATCGGCCGGCGGCTGGCGGACCAGTTGTCGCTGCGCTCCGGCGACAACATCACGCTCGTGGCGCCGCGTGGGGCTGTGACGCCGATGGGCACCACGCCGCGGATCAAATCCTACAAGATCGCGGCGGTATTCGAGATCGGCATGTCGGAATACGACGCCGCCTTTGTCTTCATGCCGATCAAGGAGGCGCAGGCCTATTTCAACCGTGACGGAGATGTAACCTCGATCGAGGTTTACGGCGAAGATCCGGACAAGGTGGAAACGTACCGCAAGCTGGTGGAAACCGCGGCCGGCCGCCCGATTTTCATGGTCGACTGGCGGCAGCGCAACGCGACCTTCTTCAATGCGCTGCAGGTTGAGCGCAACGTGATGTTTCTTATCCTCACCCTGATCGTGCTGGTTGCCGCGCTTAATATCGTCTCTGGCCTGATCATGCTTGTGAAGGACAAGGGCAGCGATATCGCCATCATGCGCACCATGGGTGCGACACAGGGCGCCATTATGCGTATTTTCCTTATCACCGGCGCCTCCATTGGCGTTGTCGGCACGCTGGTCGGATTCCTGTTTGGCACCGTGGTATGCCTGAATATCGAATCCATCCGCCAATTCCTCTCCTGGATGTCCAGCACCGAATTGTTTCCACCCGATATTTATTTCCTCTCGACATTGCCTGCGGACATGGACGTCGGCGAAACCACTTCGGTGGTGGTGATGGCGCTCACCTTGTCCTTCATCGCCACGCTCTATCCCTCATGGCGGGCGGCACGCCTCGATCCGGTGGAGGCGCTGCGCTATGAGTGACGCAACGCAGGCGGACGATCAGGAAATACCGGTCCTTTACCTGCATGGGGTCGCGAGGCACTACCAGCAGGGTGAGGAAATGCTCGATATCCTGCGCGGCGCCGACCTTGCTGTGTGGGCAGGGCAATCGGTGGCGCTGGTGGGACCGTCCGGGGCCGGCAAATCCACGTTGCTGCATATTGCCGGGTTGCTCGAGCACCCCGACACGGGAGAAGTCTATGTCGATGGCCAGCCGACCTCCGGCCATTCGGACGCCGAACGGACGCGCATCCGCCGCTCCGATATCGGCTTCATCTATCAATCGCACCGGTTGCTCCCCGAATTCTCCGCGCTGGAAAACGTCATGCTGCCGCAGATGATCCGCGGCTTGGCGCGCCGCGAAGCACGGCAGCGTGCTTCGGAGTTGCTAAGCTATCTCGGTCTGCGGGATCGTGTTCAGCATCGGCCTGCCGAGCTGTCAGGCGGCGAACAGCAACGCGTGGCAATCGCGCGCGCGGTGGCCAATGCGCCGCGGATTCTTCTGGCCGACGAACCGACCGGCAACCTCGACTTGCACACCGCCGACCACGTGTTCAACGCCATGATGCAGCTCGTAAGCTCATCCGGTCTCGCCACCATCATCGCCACCCACAACATGGAGCTGGCCGCGCGCATGGACCGGCGGGTGACAATCCAAGAAGGTTTGGTCGTCGAACTGGACTAAGCGGGCGTCCCGGAAGTGTGCAGCCGGTGCCATGCCATGATCTTTTCCCGGACGGTGGTGCTCGCAAGCTTTGGTTCGCCGCGTTCGATAGCGACATCCAGGCTGGCCATGTGCGCCAGAGTGGCATGCAGGCGCTGCACCTTGGCGGGCGTGGCTTCGAGTTCGAGATAGTCCCCGATCTCAAGCCCCATGCGCTCTGCCATTTGCGCCTGCTCGAGGCCGAGCTTTCCGCGCAAGGCTGGCAGGTTGAACGGCTTGCTCATGGTCGTCTCCTCACGTGTTCCGGGCCCATTCTAGGGGAGTTTTGGGCGCCGGAATCGCGAGACTTGACTTCAGAACATAAAGTGAACTATGTTCCCTCTTCGTTCCAGTTCGAGGAGGCATTTATGTTTCGCGCACTTATGGAAGAAGCCGCAGCTTTGGCATCAATCAGCCTGTTTCTGGCGACCGTTGCCGTCTGGGCCCAGCTTTTCACCAGCTATTAAGTCCGTTGTCTGACCCCGGGGGAAAACGGGCATGACCGCCGGTTTCCTCATTTGAGCCATAGACAGGCCGGGAGGCCTTCCGCACCATCGGACGGATGAAGAATCGCGATGGCAAAGCTGCGGGTGGACCGGATTTTGTTCACCTGCACGTCCACTCCTCCTATTCGTTGCTGGAAGGCGCCCTGACCGTCGCCAAGCTCGCCGAGCTGGCCAAGGGCGACCACCAGCCGGCGCTTGCGCTCACCGATACCGACAACATGTTCGGGGCTCTCGAATTCTCCGAGAAGATCGCGGGCTATGGAATTCAGCCGATTGTCGGTTGCGCGATGGCTGTGGATTTCGGCGATCAGGAACAGACCCCTCGCGGCGTCCATTCGCTGGCGCCGCAGCGCATCGTCCTGCTCGCGGCACGCGAAGACGGCTATCGCAGCCTGATGCGGCTCAATTCGCGCGCTTTTCTGGAAACGCCGCCGAACGAAGCGCCGCATGTGAAACTTGCGTGGCTCGAAGCCGAAGCAGATGGCTTGATTGTGTTGTCGGGCGGCCCGAACGGGCCTCTCGACACGGCGCTCGCAGCCGGTCAGAGCGCGTTGGCCGGCACGCGCGCTGAAGCCTTGCTGCGGCTGTTCGGCGACCGGTTGTATATCGAGTTGCAGCGTCATGGGACGCCTACCGAAAAGCAGGTCGAGCCCGGACTTCTCGATCTCGCCTATTCGATGAATCTCCCGATCGTCGCAACCAACGAGCCATTCTTTGCGCGCCGCGAGGATTATGAGGCGCACGATGCGCTGATCTGTATCGCTGAGGGTCGGCTGCTGGTGGAAACCGACCGGCGGCAACTGACGCCCGAACATCGTTTCAAGTCCCGTGCGGAGATGGCCGCGCTGTTTGCCGATCTGCCGGAAGCGCTCGCATCAACGGTCGAGATCGCGCAGCGCTGCTCATTCCGTCCGCGTACTCATGCGCCAGTGCTGCCGCGTTTCTCCCGTGGCGTCGATGGCGCAGCCGTGGATGAGGCCGCTGAACTTCGGCGCAGCGCAGAAGCAGGTCTGGAGCGGCGCATCGCGGCCTATGGTGTCGCGGCCAATCACACCCTGCAGGAATATCGTGATCGCATCGATTTCGAGCTGAAAGTCATCGAAGGGATGAAATATCCCGGTTACTTCCTGATCGTTGCCGACTTCATCCAGTGGGCGAAGGATCAGGGCATTCCGGTCGGTCCGGGCCGCGGTTCGGGGGCAGGCTCGCTGGTTGCTTATTCGCTGTCGATTACCGACCTCGATCCGATCCGCTTTGCACTGCTGTTCGAGCGCTTCCTCAATCCCGAACGCGTGTCGATGCCGGACTTCGACATCGACTTCTGCCAGGAGCGCCGCGATGAGGTGATCCGCTATGTGCAGGGTCGCTACGGCCGCGATCAGGTAGCGCAGATCATCACCTTCGGCACTCTGCAGGCGCGTGGCGTGCTGCGCGACGTCGGCCGTGTGCTGCAGATGTCCTACGGCGAGGTCGACAAGCTCTGCAAACTGGTGCCGCAAAATCCGGCCAATCCTGTCACACTGGCGCGGGCCATCGACGATGAGCCGAAACTGCAGGCCGCCGCCGAAGCAAGCCCCGTTGTCCGGCGCGCGTTCGAGATCGCCAAGAAGCTTGAGGGCCTGACGCGCCACGCCTCAACCCACGCCGCGGGCATTGTCATCGCCGATCGTGCGTTGAGCGAGCTTGCGCCACTGTATCGCGACCCGAAGTCCGATATGCCGGTGACCCAATTCAACATGAAATGGGTGGAGCAGGCCGGGCTGGTGAAGTTCGACTTCCTCGGCCTGAAGACACTCACGGTGCTCGACACCGCTGTGAAACTGGTGCGCGACCGCGGCATCGAGATCGACCTGTTGAACATCCCGCTCGACGATCAGAAAACCTACGAATTGCTGGCGCGCGCAGAAGCGGTGGGCGTGTTCCAGCTGGAAAGCGCGGGCATGCGCCGCGCGCTTCTCGACATGCGGCCCGACCGCTTCGAAGACATCATCGCGTTGGTCGCGCTCTATCGGCCCGGCCCAATGGCGAATATTCCGACCTATTGCGCGCGAAAACATGGAACGGAAAAGCCCGACTACATCCATCCGAAGCTTGAACCGATCCTGAAGGAGACTTTCGGCGTCATCGTGTATCAGGAACAGGTGATGCAGGCTGCGCAGATCCTTGCCGGCTATACGCTCGGCCAAGCCGACCTTCTGCGCCGCGCCATGGGCAAGAAGATCCGTTCCGAGATGCAAGCGCAGCGCGCGGAGTTTGTGAAAGGCGCAACCGATCGCGGACTGGAACGTGCGCAGGCCAACGGCATCTTCGATCTGCTTGAGCGTTTCGCGGAATACGGCTTCAACAAGAGCCACGCGGCGGCTTACGCACTGGTCGCGTATCAAACCGCCTATATGAAGACCAACTGTCCGGTGGAATTCATGGCGGCGTCGATGACGCTCGACATGGGCAACACCGACAAGCTCGCGGAATTCCGCGAGGAGGCGAAGCGGCTCGGCATCGATATCGTGCCGCCGTCCATCAATCGTTCGGGGCTCGCTTTCGAAGTTGAGGGTAACAAGATCTACTACGCGCTTGGCGCGTTGAAAGGCGTCGGCGCGCAGGCGGTGTTGTCCATCGTGGAAACACGCGGTCAAAAGCCTTTTGCCGACCTGACCGATTTTGCCTCACGCATCAACCCGCGCGCGGTAAACAAGCGCGTGCTGGAAAGTCTCGTGTCTGCCGGCGCCTTTGACGCGCTGGATCCGGATCGTGCCCATGCCTGCGCCGGCGTCGATGCCATGTTGGCCACGAGTCAGCGCGCCCATGATGGCGCAGTGCGCGGCCAGAGCGAGTTGTTCGGCGGCCAGTCGGTGCGGGAAACGCTTGCGATCCCGGCAGTCGAGTCATGGCTGCCTGCGGAACGGTTGCAGAAAGAATATGACGCGATCGGGTTCTTCCTCAGCGGGCATCCGCTCGATGATTATGCAGCGACGCTCAAGCGCATGCGGGTGCAGTCCTGGGCGGAATTCTCCCGTTCGGTGAAGGCCGGCGTCAGTGCCGGCCGGCTTGCGGCAACGGTGGTCTCGCGCCAGGAGCGGCGCATTCGCTCCGGCAGCAAGATGGGTATCGTTGGGCTGTCCGATCCGACCGGACATTACGAGGCTGTGCTGTTTTCCGAAGGACTCGCCCAATATCGCGATCTCCTGGAGCCTGGCACGGCGGTGCTGTTGTTCATTTCGGCTGAGTTGCAGGGCGATGAGGTTCGCGCGCGTATCCAGTCGGTTGAGCCTTTGGAGGCAGCTGCTGCCAAATTGCAGAAAGGCCTGCGCGTGTTCCTGCGCGATCGCGCGCCGATCGAAAGCGTGGCCAAGCGCCTTGTTGCCAAGGGAGACGGCGAAGTCAGCATGATCCTGATGCTGAAAGATAACACCGAGGTCGAAGTGAAACTGCCCGGACGCTTCAACGTCTCGCCGCAGATCGCCGGCGCGATCAAGGCCGTGCCAGGCGTGGAACGGGTGGAAGCGCTTTAGCGCCTGATCCCGAAAGTGGAAACCGGTTTTTCGGAATAGATCAGGCGCAATTTAAAGGGCTAGGGCAGCACTTCCTCGCGCCTGTCGATGCGCGCGTCGAACTTGGCCCGCAGATCAGGCAGAAGATCGTTCTGGGCGGCTTCGATGATGGTCATCAATTCTCGGGCTTCGACAATGCGCGAGGACAACACGTAGTCGGCGCCGGCGGCATAAAGCCGTTGCACGTCTTCCAGCACATCGGCAACAGCAATGACTTTTGCGGTTGTGTTTTGCGCACGCACTTTGCGAACGAGTTTCTCGTTGCTGGTGCCCTTGAGCAGATAATCCGGCACGGTTGAGATGACGATCTCGGCATGCGCGATGCCGGAATGCACCAGCGTGTCGGGATTGCTGATGTCGCCGTAGGTGACCTGCACGCCCTTGGTAGTGAGCGTTTGATATACGTGCGGGTTGAAGTCGATCACCCCGACCTGCTCGATCATTGCCGGGTTCTTGCGATGCATCTCGCTCAGGAACGAACTGGCGGTACGGAAGAATCCCAACAGCACGATCCGGCGTGGCGCACCATGACCGTCTTCCGCTTCGTCATGCTTGTGATCGAGATCGCGAAAGCCGAGGCGCTTGAGTGGCCCGATCAACGCGCGCGTGATGGGATCGCTTTGCGTAATGGCAAAAGTGCTCAGCACCGCCAGGATAACAAATGCCAGCGATGCCGCGCTTGCGGCCTGGGTGCTGGTGTGACCGGCGGCGACGCCCACCTGGATCAGCACCAGCGAAAATTCACTCATCTGCGAAAGATTGATCGCGGGCAGGAGGCTGGCGCGCAGTCCTTGCCGCATGAAGTAGAGTGGCAGGAAGACCGTGGCAAATCGGCTGACGAGCAGGAAGGTTGAGATGACAAGGGCAAGGCCGATGATCGAAGGTGTCGGCAAAGGAATTGTCATGCCGAGCGCAACGAAAAACAGCGTGATGAAGAAATCACGCAGCGTCGTCACCTTGGCGGTAACGTCAAGTGCGTAAGGAAACGTGGAGATGGCAACGCCCGCAATCAGCGCACCCATCTCGCGTGACAAGTGCAGACGCTCGCCCACTTCACCCAGGAAGAAACACCAGGCCAGCGCGCCGACCAGAACAAGTTCGGGAGAGCGTGCGATGCGGTGAAAGATCCATGGCAATACAAAGCGGCTGATCACCATCGCCGCACCAACCAGGACAAATACGCGTCCGATTGAGAGCGCAAGGATGCCGATCTGCAGGTTGTCGAGATTGGGTTGCACCGCGAGGAACAGGATCGCGAACAGGTCCTGTAACACCAGAACGCCGAGTGTAATGCGGCCGGGGAGGGTGTCGAGCTCGCGTTTCTCGTACAGGACTTTGACAATGATGACGGTGCTGGAGAGGGCCGCGGCAATGGCGAGGTAGAGTGGATCCCATCGGGCGCCGCCGAGCGGAAGGACCAGCCAGAAAAATCCAACACCGAGAATGCAGGTGGCAGCAATCTGTATGACCGACGCGCCAATGATGACAGCGCCGGCGCGGATGATCTTCTTCAGGTCGATCTCAAGCCCGATCATGAACAGCATCAGGATCAGGCCGAGTTCGGAGATGACGTGGATCGATTCTTCCGACTTCACCCAATAAAGTCCGGACGGCCCGAGCAGAAAGCCGCCGGCGAGGTAAGCGAGAATGGGCGGCTGGCGGAAAAACTGGGCGCAAACGCCGAGGACCCAGGCTGTGACGATCGAAAAGGTAATGTCCTGGATAAGCTGATGCATGCCCGCCGTCCGCCATAACCCGCGATTCACGGGCCATAGTCTCAGGGTCGCAGGAGATGAACAAGGGCGCGGCCGCAGTGCGGAACGCGGCGAAAAACCACGATTTTATCAGTAATTAGCTACCCTTTCCGGCGTAGCGGTTTAGGTTGCATCCGAGCGGTTTCGCCTCTATAAGCCGCCCATCTCACACGCGGACCTTGGCTTTCGGCCCCGACAATGGGTCAGAAGCCGTCCGGTGCTCCCGTCGGGGGCTCACGGGTTCGCGGCGGATCAACCGGAGAATGGATTATGGCGTTACCTGAATTTTCTATGCGTCAGCTATTGGAAGCTGGCGTGCACTTTGGCCACCAGGCCCACCGCTGGAACCCGAAGATGGGCAATTACATCTTCGGCACCCGCAACAACATTCACATCGTCGATCTCGCGCAGACCGTGCCGCTGCTTCATCGCGCGCTGCAGGCGGTGAGCGATACTGTCGCCAAGGGCGGCCGTATTCTCTTCGTCGGCACCAAGCGCCAGGCGCAGGAAGCGATCGCTGAAGCTGCCAAGAAGTCGGCGCAGTATTACGTCAACTCGCGCTGGCTCGGCGGCACGCTGACCAACTGGAAGACGATCTCGCAGTCGATCTCGCGACTGAAGAAGCTCGACGAGATGTTGGGTTCGGGTGAGGCCGGCGGTTACACCAAGAAAGAACGCCTCGATATGCAGCGCGAGCGTGACAAGCTCGATCGCGCACTCGGCGGCATCAAGGACATGGGCGGCTTGCCCGACCTGCTGTTCGTGCTCGACACCAACAAGGAAGATCTGGCGATCAAGGAAGCCCAGCGTCTCGGCATCCCGGTTGCGGCCGTGGTCGATACCAACTGCGATCCCAACGGCATCACCTATGTGGTTCCGGGTAACGACGATGCGGCTCGCGCCATCGCGCTCTATTGCGAGCTGATTGCCAAGGCGTCGATCGACGGCATCTCCCGTGCGCAGGGCGATTCGGGAATCGATCTCGGTGCAGCCGCTCAGCCGGCCGCCCAAGTCATCCCGGCGCAGCCCGAAGGCCTTGGCTTTGAGGCTTTGCCCGGTCCGCGTGGCGTTGCCGACGATCTCAAGAAGCTCACGGGCATTTCGCCTGCGATCGAAAAGCAGCTTAACAACCTCGGCATCTTCCACTACTGGCAGATTGCAGAGCTTAATCCGGCTGCTGCGCATAATGTGGGCGAAGAGGTCGGGCTTCCAGGCCGCGTTGAGGGCTGGATCTCGCAGGCCAAGGCAATCACTGCCGAAGCCGAGTAGTTAGCACCGCCGCGCTCCTTTTTGGGGCGCGGCGTTCCAAAAAATTCCGACCGGGAATCCGACAATGGCAAATATCACTGCTCAGATGGTGAAAGAGCTGCGCGACTCCACGGGCGCCGGCATGATGGATTGCAAAGCCGCGCTCGGCGAAGTGAGCGGCGACATGGAAGCTGCGGTCGATTGGCTGCGCAAGAAAGGCCTGTCCAAGGCCGCCAAGAAAGCCGGTCGCGTTGCTGCGGAAGGCTTGATTGGCGTTGCGCTGGCCGGCACCAAAGGCGTGGTGGTTGAGGTCAATTCAGAAACCGACTTTGTCGCGCGTAACGACCTGTTCCAGGGACTGGTCAAGATGATCGCGCAGGTCGCGCTCGAGGCCGGCACCGACGTCGAGAAGATCAACGCGTCGAAGGTTGGATCGATCACGGTTGCGGAAGCCATCACCGATACCATCGCCAAGATCGGCGAGAACATGACGCTACGCCGTGCTGCCGCTCTGTCGGTCAGCAAGGGCGTCGTTGCAAGCTATATGCACAACTCGGTGACCGATGGCCTGGGCAAGATCGGCGTTATCGTCGCGCTCGAATCCCCCGGCAAGACCGACGAGCTCGCGACGCTCGGACGCATGATCGCGATGCATGTTGCCGCGGCTAATCCACAGGCTGTGGATTTGACCGGCCTCGATGCCGCGCTGATCGCGCGCGAAAAGGCCGTGCTTGCCGACAAGGCCCAGGCTTCGGGCAAACCGGCGAATGTCATTGAAAAGATCGTCGAATCCGGGCTGAAGACTTACTATAAGGAAGTCTGTCTGCTCGATCAGGCCTACATTCACGACCCGAGCAAGACCGTCAGCCAGGCGCTGAAGGAAGCGGAAGGCAAGGTCGGCGGAACGATCAAGGTCACGGGCTTCGTGCGTTACGCGCTTGGTGAAGGTATAGAAAAGCAGGAATCGGATTTCGCCGCCGAGGTTGCGGCCGCCGCCGGTCAGAGCTGACGTTCGCCGTCTAACGGCGATCAGCACGCCGCGGCGTTACGGGACGGAGCGATCGCATCATGGGCGAGCCTGGCTACCGTCGCGTTGTTATCAAGCTTTCGGGCGAGGCGCTTGCCGGTCCCGAAGGCTTCGGCATTCACCAGCCTATTGTCGATCGCATCGCGGATGATCTCATCGCCTGCACCAAACTGGGCATTGAGCTCGGCGTGGTCGTGGGCGGAGGCAACATCTTCCGCGGCGTCGATGTCTCCGCGCGCGGCGTGGCGCGGCCCACCGGCGATTCCATGGGGATGCTGGCGACGGTCATGAACTGCCTCGTGTTGGAGGCGGCCATCGAGCATCGCGGCGTTGGCGCGCGCACGCTTTCCGCGCTGTCGATGCCGGCGGTTTGCGAGCACTACAATCGCCCCCGCGCGCTGAAGCACCTTTCCAGGAAACGCGTCGTATTTCTGGCAGCGGGTACCGGCAGTCCATTCTTCACTACCGACACAACCGCGGTGTTGCGGGCGGCAGAGCTGGACGCGCAGGCCGTTCTAAAGGCCACAAACGTCGATGGCGTCTATAGCGCCGACCCCAAGAAGGATCCCAAGGCGACCCGTTATGACCGCATCAGCCATCAGGAAGCCATCGAGAAAAACCTCAAGGTGATGGATTCTACTGCCTTCGCGCTTGCCCGGGAAAACCGTATGCCTATCATTGTCTTCTCGATCCGGGAGCCGGGCGCGATTGGCGCTGTGCTGCGCGGAGAGGGAAAGGCGACCATCGTCGGTCAATAACGCCGGTCGCTATCAAGCCGGATCGCGCCGCGATCCGATAAAACCTGTTTAGAGGATGCCATGGCGGTCACGACGCACGACTCAAATGAACTGAAACGGCGCATGCAGGGCGCATTGCAATCCTTCAGACAGGAACTGAGCGGACTTCGTACCGGTCGCGCCACTGCTGCCATGCTCGATCCGGTTCAGGTCGAAGCTTACGGCTCAACCATGCCGCTCAATCAGCTGGCAACCGTGAGCGTGCCGGAGCCCCGTATGATCAGTGTCCAGGTCTGGGACAAATCGATGGTGCATCCCGTCGAAAAGGCGATCGTCAACGCCAACCTCGGTCTGAGTCCGGCAACCGAAGGCCAGGTGATCCGGCTGCGGATTCCGGAATTGAACGAGGACCGCCGCAAGGAATTGGTTAAGGTCGCGCACAAATATGCGGAAGCCGCGCGTATCGCGGTACGCCATGTGCGCCGTGACGGACTCGATGTCCTGAAAAAGCTCGAAAAAGATCACCAGATCAGCAAGGACGATCACGACCGCGACGCTGAGCAGGTTCAAAAGACCACCGATCAGACCATTACCGAGATCGATCATATGCTTGCGGCCAAGGAAAAAGAGATACTCACTGTTTAAGGAGCAGGGCCCGCGCGCCCGTCATGCCAATGCCGAAGGCTGAAGCGCCCGCAGCTGTTGACGACGCCACCTTCGAGGTGCCGCGCCACGTCGCCATCATTATGGATGGCAACGGGCGCTGGGCATCCGCGCGTGGTCTGCCGCGCACCGAGGGCCATCGCCGCGGCGTAGAAGCGCTGCGCAAAACCGTGCGCGCTGCGGGTGATATGGGCATCGGAGTGCTCACGATCTTTTCCTTCAGTTCGGAAAACTGGTCGCGGCCGCCGGCTGAAGTGCGCGACTTGATGGGCTTGCTGAAGCTTTTCATCCGTCACGATCTTGCGGAATTACACCGAAGCAACGTGCGTGTCCGGGTCATAGGCGAGCGCGAGGGCCTGGCGCCGGATATCCGCCGTTTGCTGGAGGAGGCCGAAGAGCTTACCCGCGACAATAATGGCTTGATCCTGATCGTTGCGTTCAACTACGGCGCACGGCAGGAGATCGCGCGCGCCGCGCAAAAGCTTGCCGCCGATGTGCTTGCCGGTAACATGCCGATCGAAGGGATCACCGCAGAGGCGCTCGGAAGAAATCTCGATGCCGCCGATCTGCCGGATCCGGACCTGATCATCCGCACAAGCGGGGAGCAGCGGCTATCGAATTTTCTGCTCTGGCAAGCCGCCTATAGCGAACTGGTCTTTGTACCAACCTACTGGCCGGATTTCGATCGCGCGACTTTGGAAGGCGCGATTGCCGAATATCGGCGGCGCGAGCGACGGTTCGGCGGGCTCGTTGCCCGCACCGGGTCGTAACGCAATGGTTGCCGAACCCGCAGATCTTACAACCACGCCCAAGATCGCCAAAGGCAGTGACCTCTTGCCGCGCGTTCTGTCCGCGCTGGTGCTTGCGCCACTGGCAATCTTCGTCGCATGGCTCCCGAGCAGCGCTTATCCGCAGATCGGAGGTTGGATATTTGGGTTTTTCTGGCTGATTGCAGCGTTAGCGGTCTGGTGGGAGTGGACGACGCTGGTGGCTGGTCCCGATAATCGGTTGCTGTTTTTCCTGGGATCCAGTGCGCTGGTGTTGGCAATGGTCGTTGCAGAATTCAGCACGGCGCGTACGCGAACTCCAATGCTGATCATCGTTCTCGGCGCACTGGCCGCAGGCGTATTTGCGCGCGCCGAACGACGAAGCTGGGTGGCAGGAGGCGTTATCTATGCCGGTGTGTTGCTTACGGCGCCCATCCTGTTGCGCCGTGATGTTCCCTTCGGCCTGACTGCAATCCTGTTCCTGTTTGCGCTCGTTTGGGCAACGGACATCGCAGGTTATTTTGCCGGTCGCACCTTTGACGGTCCGAAACTCGCACCCGGGATCAGCCCCAACAAGACCTGGTCCGGCGCGATCGGTGGAACGCTCGGAGCCATGATCGCCGGTGTCGCCGTCGCGGCTCTTGCGCATATCGACAATCTTTTCGCCATCGCCATCGTTGCAGTGTTTCTTTCGGCTGTTGCCCAGGCCGGCGACCTTTTTGAATCCGCTGTTAAACGCCGTTTCGGTGCCAAGGATGCCGGCCATCTCATCCCGGGGCACGGCGGCGTCATGGACCGGATGGACGGATTCATTGCGGCCGCCGCCGCGGCCATGGCGCTCGGCGTAGCGCGCGTCGGCATGGATACCGCGGCACAAGGCCTGCTGGTGTGGTGACCGCATGACCGTGCCGCGTGTACGAACACAATCGTCGGCTATCCCGGTTGAACGTGCTGTGTCGCTCCTGGGCGCCACCGGGTCGATCGGCACGAGCACCATCGATTTGCTCAAACGCGAGAGCAAGAACTATCGCATCGAAGCGGTAACCGCCCATCGCAATGCGTCGGCGCTCGCGCGTATCGCGCGCGATGTCGGCGCGCGATACGCGGCAGTGGCCGATCAAGCGTCATATAACGAACTGAAGGATGCGCTGTCCGGTTCCGGTATCGAGGCCGGCGCAGGGGAGAGCGCATTGATCGAAGCCGCGCTTCGTCCGGCCGACTGGGTTATGGCAGCCATCAGCGGGGCGAGCGGCTTGCGGCCCACGCTGGCTGCAGTCGAGCGCGGAGCGACAGTTGCACTCGCGAACAAGGAGTGTCTGGTCTGCGCGGGCGCACTTTTCATGCGGAAGGCCGCCGCCGCCGCCGCCACGATCCTGCCGGTGGATTCCGAACACAATGCGATCTTCCAGGCGCTGAGCGCAGGCCGGCGTGAAGACGTTCATCGCGTTGTTCTGACCGCTTCAGGGGGGCCTTTTCGACGCTGGACACAGGCCCAGATCGCCCTAGCCACGCCTGAACAAGCATTGCGCCATCCGAATTGGTCGATGGGCGTGAAGAACACCATCGATTCAGCGACGCTGATGAACAAAGGCCTCGAACTGATCGAGGCGCATCACCTGTTCGCTCTCTCGCCGGATGAATTGGATGTGCTCGTGCATCCTCAATCCATCGTCCACGGTCTCGTAGAGTTTCGCGACGGTTCGATGATCGCGCAGCTTGGTCCACCCGACATGCGCATTCCCATTGCGCATTGCCTGGCATGGCCCGCGCGCATTCACGGGCCCGCGGCGCGGCTCGATCTCGCGGCCATTGCCAATCTCAGTTTCGAACACCCGGACCTCGATCGATTTCCGGCGCTTGCGGTTGCGCGGCGTGCGATGGCGATGGGTGGCGCAGCGCCGACGGTGTTGAACGCGGCGAATGAAGTCGCGGTCCGAGAATTCGTTGAGCATCGCCTCGCGTTCAACGGAATAGCCGCGTTGGTGGAAGCGGTACTCGACGCTTCCACCCGTGCCGGCATCACCGAGGAACCGGCATCGTTAGAGGATGCGCTGGCGATCGACCATGCGGCGCGCGCCCGTGCGCTGGCGCTTCTGCCCGAAATTGCCGCAAAGGCGTCCTAAACTGAAAAGTAAAGTCTAACGCCCAATATGGCGGGCCGTACCGCCCATGGAGATCGGATGTCTATGAGTTTTCTGAGTAATTTCGGATTTTGGGGCGGTGGCTGGACGGGCTGGATCCTGCCGTTTTTGTTCGGGTTGGGCGTGGTCGTATTTTTCCATGAACTCGGCCATTTTATTGTCGCCCGCTGGGTGGGTGTGAAGGTCCTGGTTTTCTCAGTCGGGTTCGGTCCTGAAATCGTTGGTTTCAATGACCGGCATGGCACGCGCTGGAAGCTCTCCGCCATTCCGCTTGGCGGCTATGTGAAGTTCTTCGGTGATCAGAATGCCGCGAGTGTTCCTGACCAAGACGCCATCGCGACGATGACGGAAGAGGAGCGCGGGCAGAGCTTCGTGCACAAGTCGCTGCCGCGTCGCGCCGCGGTTGTGGTTGCAGGTCCACTCGCGAACTTCATCCTATCGACTGTGATCTTCGCCGGCATTTTCATGGTCTATGGCAAGCCGTCTACCACCGCGCGCGTTGACACCATCGTCGCCGGTAGCGCGGCAGAAAAAGCGGGCTTTAAACCTGGCGATATCATCGTTTCGATCAATGGTCGCGCGATCGAGAGCTTTGACGAGGTACAGCGGATCGTGATCCCTAACGCAGGTCAGACGTTAGACGTCGCGGTTGACCGCGGTGGCCAGCAGTTCGTGCTGAAAGCAACACCTACCCTGAAAGAAGAAAAAGGCCCGTTCGGTACCCAACGCATGGGCATGCTGGGCATAACTCGTGGGCCAAATGCCGCCGACGAACCGGGAATGAAAGCGGTAAATCCAATCACGGCTATCAGCCTTGGTATCGGACGGACGTGGGACGTTATTGAAACGACCCTCGGTTACATTGGCAAAATCTTCGCTGGAAGGGAATCACCCGATCAGATTAGCGGCGTCATCGGTATTGCCCATCTTTCCGGCCAGGTTGCGACTTTGGGCTTCCCGGCGATTCTTAATTTAGCCGGCTTGCTCTCCGTCTCCATCGGTCTGCTGAATTTATTCCCGATTCCGCTGCTCGATGGTGGTCACCTTTTGTTCTACGCCGTTGAGGCATTGCGGGGACGCCCTCTCTCCGAGCGGGCGCAGGAATTGGGATTCCGGGTGGGTTTGGCTTTGGTTCTGATGCTGATGCTTTTTTCCACCTATAACGACGTTCTGCGCTTTAGCTGGCTATGGTCCTAAATCGTTGCAGGAAAGCAACTTTTTCAGGGCAAAGGGTTCGCGAAGGGGAAAGTTTGGTTGCCTCTCGGGGGAAAGCCTGTAAAACGGTGACTCGGTGGGCTCCGTTATCGTCCCCTGGGACGGTCAAAAATTACAAAAGGGCGTGTTGCGGATGAGACTTAGGGTGGGGTTTTTCCGGGGGCTAGCCTTGGCCGGCTGTGTTCTCGGCGGTGTCGTTGTGGGTTCTGTCGGTGGCGCGTTGCTGTCGGCGACCGCGGCCTATGCACAAACTGCAAACATCGTCGTGGAAGGCAATCGTCGGGTCGAAGCCAGCACCATCCGCTCATACTTCAATAGCAGTTCGGGACGCCTCGACGCTGCCGCGATCGATAATGGTCTGAAGGCGCTCTACGCCACCGGTCTATTCCAGGACGTGAAGATCACACAGCCGGGCGGCCGCGTGGTCGTGACGGTGGTCGAAAATCCGGTGATCAGCCGTGTTGCCCTGGAAGGCAATCGCAAGGTCAAGGACGAGCAGTTCACCACCGAGCTTCAATCCAAACCGCGCGGCACCTTCTCGCGCGCCATGGTTCAGGCCGACACGCAGCGCATTGTTGAAATCTACCGCCGTAGTGGGCGGTTTGATGTTCGTGTGAACCCAAAAGTGATCGAACTTCCCAACAATCGGGTGGATCTCGTATTTGAGATTACCGAAGGGCAGAAAACTGGGGTCAAGAGGATCGATTTTGGCGGCAACAAAGCCTATTCATCCTTCCGCCTGAAGGACGTAATCAAAACCAGCCAAAGCAACTGGCTAAGCTTTTTGCAGACAGCAGACGTTTATGATCCTGATCGGATAGAAGCGGATCGCGATTTGCTGCGGCGCTTCTATCTGAATCACGGCTATGCGGATGTTCGCATCATCTCTGCGATGAGTGAATATGACCCGGCGCTCAAGGGTTTTATCGTCACTTTCAACATCGACGAAGGCCCGCAGTACCGGATTGGCTCCCTGGATATTCAATCCAGCGTGGCTTCGGTCAATGGCTCTTCGCTGAAGACGGTTTTGCGGACAGCCCCGGGGGAAGTTTACAGCGCGGAAGCTGTTGAGAAAACTGTCGAAGCTCTGACCGTGGAAGTGTCGAAGCGTGGATATGCCTTCGCGGCCGTGCGGCCTCGTGGTGACCGCGACTACAATAACCTGAAGGTCAATCTAGCGTTTATAGTTGAAGAGGGCCCTCGCGCCTATATCGAGCGCATCAACATTCGCGGAAATACAAGAACCCGCGATTTCGTTATTCGGCGTGAGTTCGACGTGTCTGAAGGAGATCCCTACAATCGGGCGCTGCTCGATCGCGCGGAACGGCGTTTGAAAAATCTTGGCTATTTCAAAAACGTTAAAATCAGCTCGGAACCAGGGTCTTCGCCTGATCGGGTGGTGCTGAACGTTGATGTGGAAGATCAGGCCACAGGGGAGTTCTCGCTTTCAGGCGGCTATTCTTCTACCGACGGTATCGTCTCTGAAGTCAGTGTCGGAGAAAAGAACCTGTGGGGCGAAGGAAAATACGCGCGGGCCACGGTGCGCTATGGTCAATATTCGAAGGGGTTCGAGCTATCCTATGCGGAACCTTTTTTCCTCGGTTACCGTGTAGCCGCTGGAATCGATCTGTTCGGCAAACAGAGTGATCCAACGCCGTACAGTTCTTACTCAACGAATACCGTTGGCACGAATCTGAAGCTTGGCTTTGCACTAACCGAAGAAGTGAGGCTTGGCCTTCGATATTCGATCTATCGCAGCGACCTTTCACTGTCGGGTCAGTTGAATAACTGTATTAATTACAAGCCACCGGTATTAAATAACAATCCGTGCCTGGATATCGAAGCGCCGTTGCCCGCTCGAATAGAACTGGCTCAGGGACCATCTTTGACGTCGCTCATTGGATATTCACTTACCTATAATACCGTCGATAACAACCAGGATCCGAGAAAAGGCTTGGTAGTAGACTTCAAGCAAGATTTTGCCGGCATTGGTGGCGACGTTAACTTCATCCGCTCCACGGTTGACTTCCGAAAATACCAGGAAGTGACATCGGACATTGTTAGTGTCTTGCACCTTCAGGCGGGTAACCTGACAGGCTGGGGCGGGGCAGATCTCCGGTTCTTGGATCAATTCCAGCTTGGTCCGACAGTAGTCCGTGGCTTTGCTCCAAGTGGCATCGGTCCACGCGATCAGCAATCTCTTGGTGCCATCGGCGGTACAAACTATTGGGGAGCCAGCGTCGAACTGCAGTATCCTCTGTTCTTCCTGCCCAAGGAAGTTGGCGTGAAGTGGGCGGTTTATGCAGACGCGGGAAGTCTATGGGACTATCGCGGACCTACTTACTTCAGCGCGACGAAGGAAACGTTGCGCTACGATGATGACAACAAGATTCGGAGTTCTGTCGGTGCCGGACTTGTGTGGGCGTCTCCGTTCGGGCCGCTGCGCATCGATTATGCGATCGCCCTTACCAAGGCGAGCTACGACGTCACTCAGGAAATCAGCTTCGGCGGCGGGACCAAGTTCTAATAGCGGTCTGCGCCGTCGCCGCCGGTACGGGTGGGATGACCGAGCCCTTTTACTTTGAGCCGGCGCAGAAGCTGACGGTTGGCGACATTGCTCGCCTGACCGGTGCGGCGGTGCGTGACGGGGCGCCGCTTGATCGGCCCATCGTCAATGTCGCTCCGCTGGATCGGGCCGGCCCCCACGATCTGGCTTTTCTCGAAAACGCGAAATACGCCGATCAGCTCGCGACAACGCGCGCCGGTGCATGTCTACTGACATCGCGTTTTGAGAAGGATGCGCCAAAAGGCATGGCCGTTCTGCTGGCGCGCGATCCTTATCGCGCTTTTGTCTCCGTCATGCGTGAGCTTTATCCGGAAGCTCTGCGCCCATCATCGTTGTTCGATGCCAAGGGCGTCGCGCCCGGTACATTCGTGCACGCGTCCGCGCGGCTGGAGAACGGAGTGACGGTCGATCCTGGTGCTGTTATCGGGCCGCGCGCCGAAATCGGCGCCGGTACGGTCATCGGCCCGAATGCAGTGATAGGAGCGAAAGTCCGGATCGGCCGGGACTGTTCAATTGGCGCAAGTGCGACGCTGATGCATTGCCTGATTGGCGACCGCGTCATCATTCATCCAGGCTGCCATCTCGGTCAGGACGGCTTCGGTTACGTGTTCGACAAGGGCGCGCATCTGAAGATACCGCAGATCGGCCGCGTCATCATTCAGGACAGCGTGGAGATCGGGGCCGGAACCACTATCGATCGCGGTGCGATCCGCGACACGGTGATCGGCGAAGGCACCAAGATCGACAACCTTGTGCAGATTGGTCACAATGTGGCGGTTGGCCGTCATTGCATTATCGTTGCCCACACGGCAATTTCCGGCAGCGCCACGCTGGAAGATATGGTTGTCCTGGGCGGGCGTGTGGCGGTCAACAATCACGTGACGATCGGCGAAGGAGCGCAGATAGCCGCCACCAGCAGCGTCAACAGCGACATTCCCTCCGGCGGACGTTACGGCGGTACGCCGGCAAAACCGGTGAAGCAATGGTTCCGCGAGATCTTGCTGGTTGAAAAACTGGCGCGGGAAAACAGAAACGATGGTTCGCCCCTGGCGAGCGCCGATGACCGGTGAGGAGAGCATGAACGACCACGCTACAACGCTGGAGACCGTGGATATCGCGACGATCCTCAAATATCTTCCGCACCGCTATCCGTTTCTCATGATCGATCGCGTGATTGGGATGGAAGGCGATCAACGCGCCATCGGCATCAAAAATGTCTCGATCAATGAACCACAGTTTCAGGGCCACTTTCCGGGTAATCCGGTTTTCCCCGGCGTGCTGTTGATTGAAGGCATGGCGCAAACCGGTGGGGTGATTTGCATCCACTCGCGGCGCGGTCAGGCAAAGCCGCAGTCGGTTTATTTTCTCACCGTCGACAAGGCAAAATTCCGGAAGCCCGTGCTGCCTGGAGATACCGTCGAGTATCACATGACGAAGATTTCCAGCCGCAAAGCCATGTGGTGGTTCCGTGGTGAGGCAAAGGTCGATGGCAAACTTGTTGCTGAAGCCGAAGTCGGCGCCATGATTGCGGACGCGTGAGCACCACCATGGCCACGATTGATCAAACTGCGCGGATCGAGCCCGGCGCGGCCCTCGGCAAAGACGTATCGATCGGCCCCTATTGTGTGGTCGGTCCAAACGTTACGATCGAAGACGGCTGCAAGCTGGTCTCGCATGTCTATGTCACGGGGCATACGACGCTGGGCGCGGGCACCATCGTTTATCCCTTTGCGTCGCTCGGAACACCGCCGCAATCGGTGAAATACAAGGGCGGTCCCACCCGGCTTGTGATCGGACCGAAGTGTGAGATCCGGGAGCATGTAACGATGAATACCGGCACCGAAGACGCCGGCGGCGTCACCCAGGTCGGTGCGCGCTGTCTCTTCATGGTGGCAACCCACGTGGCCCATGATTGTCATATCGGCAACGACGTCACCATGGCCAACAACGCAACGCTCGCCGGGCATGTCACTGTCGGCGACAAAGTCTTCTTTGGTGGTATCTGCGCGATCCACCAGTTCTCACGCATTGGCGAGAACGCGATGATCGCCGGTATGACCGGTGTGCGCGGTGACATCATTCCTTTTGGTTTTGTCAGCGGACAACACGCAGAGCTGGTCGGCATCAATGTGGTCGGAATGAAGCGTCGCGGCTTCAAGCGCGACGATATGCATCGGCTGCGTCGTGCGCTGGCCGAGATCTTCGCGGAAACCGGTACTTTCAAGGAACGCATTGACGCTGCGGTCAAAACCTATGGGGACGATCCGGTCGTAGGAAAGGTCACAGCCTTTATCCACGAGGGTGGGTCGCGCGCTTTGGTGCAGCCGCCGCGGAGCGGCAGCCCGAACGCAGAGACGGATGCGGCATGAGCGCTGTGGCGGACGCCGGACCGGCTGGTCAAGGTCCGCTAGCGATCATCTGCGGGGGCGGTTCATTACCCTTTGCGGTGGCCGAGTCGGTCCGGCAGCACGGCCGCGATGTTGTCCTGTTCGCGTTGCGCGGCTGGGCCGATCCGAAACGCGTCGCGGACTACAAGCATTATTGGGGCGCTCTCGGTCGGTTCGGCTGGGTCTGTCGTCAGGCCCGCGCTGAAGGCTGTCGCGAGATCGTTTTTATAGGCACCCTTGCGCGACCAACGCTTTGGCGCCTGCGCTTCGATTGGGGAACGTTGCGGATCCTGCCACGCGTCATCGCAGCCTATCGCGGCGGCGACAATCATCTCTTGTCGGGTGTCGCGCAGGCATTCGAGCAGGAAGGCTTTCGTCTCGTAGGCGCGCATGAAGTTGCGCCCGATATCCTGATGCCGGCAGGCGTGCTCAGCAAACGCCGCCCCGACACGCAAGAATTGGCGGATATTGTGCAGGCTCTGAAGCTGCTGCACGCCATCGGGGAATTCGATGTCGGTCAGGCCGCGGTCGTTGCGGGAAACCATATCCTTGCGGTCGAAGGCGCCGAAGGCACCGACAGAATGCTGGAGCGTGTCGCGGAGCTTCGCGGTCGAGGTGTCGGTGGGGCAGGTGGCGTGCTGGTGAAGGCTCCGAAGCCGGGACAGGACTGGCGCTTCGATCTGCCGTCCATTGGTCCCCAGACCATTGAAGGTGCGGCCCGTGCAGGGCTTGCCGGCGTGGCGGTGGTCGCAGGCGCGAGCATCGTTGCTGAACCGCAGCGCATGAATGCGCTCGCCGATACGCACGACATTTTCCTTGTCGGCGCTAACCCGGATGGATCGCTGGAATGAATGGCGCTGCCGCATTGCAGCCGCTGCATGTTTTTCTGGTCGCAGGGGAGGAATCCGGCGACCGGTTGGGTGGCCCCTTGATGCGCGCGCTGAAGGAGCGGCACAGCAATGTGAGCTTCTCAGGAGTCGGCGGATCGGAGATGGCGCGCGAAGGACTGAACAGTCTATTTCCGATCGGCGACCTCGCGATCATGGGCTTCAATGCCGTGGCGCGGAAACTGCCGTTGATCTTCTGGCGCATTTCGGAAACGGCGGCGGCGGCGGCGGCAGCCAATCCCGATGTGGTGGTGATCATCGACAGTCCGGATTTCACCCATCGAGTCGCCCGGCGGATCCATAAACGCGCGCCATCGATTCCCATCGTGAATTATGTATCGCCGTCGGTCTGGGCCTGGCGTCCGGGCAGGGCGCGCCGCATGCGCCGCTATATCGACCATGTGCTGGCGCTCCTGCCGTTCGAACCCGAAGTGCATGAGCGACTTGGTGGACCGCCTTGCAGCTATGTGGGTCATCCCCTGGCGGAAACCGCTTCGGCATTGCGTCCGAACGAAACCGAGACGGCGCGAAGGGCGGCTCAACCGCCCGTTCTTTTGGTCTTTCCCGGCAGCAGAACCGGTGAAGTCAAACGTTTGCTCGGTGTCTTTTCCAAAACGGTTGAGGAACTGGACCGGCGCGTGGGGCCAATCGATGTGGTGATTCCGACGGTGCCGCATGTTGAGGCGGCCGTTCGCGAACACGTTGCGGGTTGGGCAAAACAGCCGCGTATCGTTGCCGATCCCGACAAGAAACAGGCTGCCTTCCGCATCGCGCGCGCGGCGCTTGCCAAATCCGGTACCGTAACGCTGGAGCTTGCCGTGGCCGGCGTGCCGATGGTGACCGCTTACAAGGTGACCGCCTTTGAGGCGCCTATCGCGCGGCGCCTGATCAAGGCCCCTTCGGCAATCCTTGCCAATCTGGTGCTGGGCGAGAATGTCGTGCCGGAATTCATGCAGGAAGACTGCACGGTCGAGAACCTGACCCGTGCTTTGATGCCGCTATTTTCGGATAGACCGGAGCGACAGCGCCAGCTTTACGCCTTCGCACGGCTCGATTCCGTGATGGAAATCGGAGTCGCTCACCCAAGCGTGCGGGCAGCCGATATCGTCCTGAAAGAAGCGCTGCGGGCGCGGACGTAGCGGCGGATTACTTCCGCCGCGACATCGGGATGTAGTCGCGCGACGTGGCTCCGGTATAGAGCTGGCGCGGACGGCCGATCTTCTGGTTCGGATCCTCGATCATTTCCTTCCACTGACCGATCCAGCCGACAGTCCGCGCGAGCGCGAACAGCACGGTGAACATGGTGGTCGGGAAGCCCATCGCCTTCAGTGTGATGCCCGAATAGAAGTCTATGTTCGGATAGAGCTTCTTCTCGATGAAATATTCGTCGTGCAGCGCGATGCGCTCGAGCTCCATGGCGACGTCAAGCAGCGGATCGTCCTTGATGCCAAGTTCTGCCAGCACTTCGTGGCAGGTCTTCTGCATGATCTTCGCGCGCGGATCGTAGTTCTTGTAGACCCGGTGGCCGAAGCCCATCAGGCGGAAGCTGTCGTTCTTGTCCTTGGCGCGCTTGACGTATTCCGGAATGCGCTCCGGCGTGCCGATTTCCGCGAGCATCTTCAGCGCTGCCTCATTGGCGCCGCCATGCGCGGGGCCCCAGAGGCAGGCGCAGCCAGCGGCAATACAGGCGAACGGATTGGCACCGGAAGAACCGGCGAGGCGCACGGTCGAAGTCGAGGCATTCTGCTCGTGATCGGCGTGCAGGATGAAGATGCGGTCCATGGCGCGCGCCAGAACCGGATTGACCTTGTATTCCTCGCACGGCACGGCAAAGCACATGCGCAGGAAATTCGAGGAATAATCGAGCTCGTTCTTCGGATAAACGAACGGCTGGCCGATCGAATACTTGTAGGCCATGGCCGAGAGCGTCGGCACTTTCGCGATCATGCGGATCGACGCGATCATGCGCTGAACCGGATCTGAAATGTCGGTCGAGTCGTGATAGAAGGCCGAAAGCGCCCCGACGCTGCCGACGAGAATGGCCATCGGATGCGCGTCGCGACGGAAGCCCTGCAGGAACCGGCTCATCTGCTCATGCACCATGGTATGGCGCGTGACGGTGTAGTCGAACTCGGCCTTCTGGGAAGGCGTCGGAAGCTCCCCGTACAACAACAGGTAGCAGGTCTCGAGGAAGTCGCCATGTTCGGCGAGCTGTTCGATCGGATAACCGCGATAGAGGAGGATGCCTTCGTCACCATCGATATAGGTGATCTTGGACTCGCAGCTTCCTGTCGAGGTGAAACCCGGATCGTAAGTAAACTGGCCGGTAGCGGCGTAGAGCTTGGAAATATCGATGACGGAGGGGCCGATGGTCCCGTCGTAAATCGGGAAATCCCAACTGTTGTCGCCGACGGTCAGCTTGGCGTTCTTCGTTTTTGCCGTCTTCGCATCCATGGTCATGCCCTCGAAACTGAGAGTGGACCTCCCATCAAGCCCGGTCGAGCCATCGAAGCGGCGGGAGCCGCTGGCAGGGAAATCCTCTTGAATTAGGGTACCGCATCCTAGTGTGCACTGCAAGATGGCACCCTAGGGGGCTGCCACAATTTGCGGCGCTGTCTAGCCGCCAGCTTTGTCAGCCTGATCCCGCAGCCGTCCCAGACTTTCGGTTTTTCCCAACACGATCAGCACGTCAAAAATACCGGGCGAGGTGACGCGCCCGGTCAATGCCGTACGCAAGGGCTGGGCGACGGCTCCCAATTTGACGCCGGCGCGTTCTGCAAAGGCGCGAACCGTTTGTTCTGCACTCGCCGCAGCCCACGGCTCGACAGCTTCCAGGTCGGGAAGGAGCGCCTTGAGCAATTCGCGAGCCTCGTCGGTCATCACCACCTTGGCCTTGTCGTCGAGCCCGATTGGCCGTTCTGCAAACAGGAAGCCGGCACTATCGATCAGCTCGATCAACGTCTTGGCGCGCTCCTTCAATCCCGGCATGGCAGCCAGTAGCCGGCTGCGGAGCTCAGGCGTCATCGTCGCGCTCAATTCAGCGCCGCCCGCGATATGCGGCAGCAGCTTTTCGATTTCCATCACCAGGTCGGCATCCGAACTCTGGCGGATATAGTGGCCGTTCAGGCTCTCCAGCTTGGCGAAGTCGAAGCGTGCGGGCGATCGGCCGATCTGAGGCAGGTCGAATGCCGCGATCATTTCCTCGGTGGAGAATATTTCCTGATCGCCATGGGCCCAGCCGAGACGCACCAGGTAATTCCGCATCGCAGAGGGTAGATAACCCATCGCGCGATAAGCATCGACGCCAAGCGCGCCATGGCGCTTGGATAGCTTCGATCCGTCCGGTCCGTGGATCAGCGGGATATGCGCCATCACCGGCACCTTCCAGCCCATCGCTTCGTAGATCTGCGTCTGGCGCGCGCCGTTGTTGAGATGATCGTCGCCGCGGATGATGTGGGTAATGCCCATGTCATGATCGTCCACCACCACCGCGAGCATGTAGGTCGGGTTGCCGTCCGAACGCAGCAGCACGAAGTCATCGAGATTGTCGTTCTGCCAGGTCACCCGGCCCTGGACCTGGTCGTCGACAATGGTTTCGCCGGTCTGCGGCGCCTTGAGGCGGATTACCGGCTTCACGCCAGCCGGCGCGTCGGAAGGATCGCGGTCGCGCCAGCGGCCGTCATAGAGTTTGGAACGGCCTTCGCGCCGCGCTGCCTCGCGCATTGCAGTCAGTTCTTCCGGCGAGGCGTAGCAGCGGTAGGCCTTGCCTGTCGCGAGCAGTTGCTCCGCGACCTCGCGATGCCGCGCGGCGCGGGCGAACTGATAGACGGTATCGCCGTCCCAATCGATGCCGAGCCATTTCATCCCGTCGAGGATGGCGGCGATGGCGGCGTCGGTGGAGCGCTCGCGGTCGGTGTCTTCGATCCGCAGCAGCATCTTGCCGCCAAAGCGGCGCGCATAGAGCCAATTGAACAATGCCGTGCGGCCCCCGCCGATATGCAGGAAGCCGGTTGGGGAGGGCGCAAAACGGGTAACGACAGGTTGTGTCATTGCGATCTATGGACAGAGCGACGCATTCGCGCCCCCTTAGCATAGCTGTGGGGCGCGATGTCAGCTTTTCCTTGCACCGGGCCGCTTGGCGCGGGGGGGCGAAACTGGCAAATAGCCCCCAACGCATTCGACAGGACCATGGCATGACCACAAGCGACAGCGGCGGGGCGGAAGCAGGGCACGATTTCATTCGCGACATCATGCGCGCCGATCTCGATGCCAAAAAGCATACGGAAATCGTCACGCGCTTTCCGCCCGAGCCGAACGGCTATCTCCATATCGGCCATGCCAAGTCGATCTGCCTGAATTTCGGCGCGGCGCAGGAATTCCGCGGCCGCTGCCACCTGCGCTTCGACGATACCAACCCGACCAAGGAAGAGCAGGAATATATCGACGCGATCCAGGCCGACGTCCGCTGGCTCGGCTTCGATTGGGGCAAGAACCTGTTCTACGCCTCGGATTATTTCGAGCAGCTCGTGACCTGGGCCGAGCATCTGATCAACGCCGGCAAGGCCTATGTCGACGACCAGACCCAGGACGAAATGCGCGCCAGCCGCGGCACACTGACCGAGCCCGGCAAGCACAGCCCGTTCCGGGAGCGCCCGGTGGCGGAAAACCTCGACCTGTTCCGCCGCATGAAGGCGGGCGAGTTTCCGAACGGCACACGCGTGCTCCGTGCCAAGATCGACATGGCATCGGGCAACATCAACCTGCGCGATCCGGTGCTCTACCGCATCCTGCATGCCACGCATCCACGCACCAGCACGGCCTGGAAGATTTATCCGAGCTACGACTATGCCCACGGCCAGTCCGACGCCATCGAGGGCATCACGCACTCGCTCTGCACCCTGGAGTTCGAGGACCACCGGCCGCTCTACGAGTGGTTCCTCGCCAACTTGCCGGTGCCGTCGAGGCCGCGGCAGATCGAATTCGCCAGGCTCAATCTCACCTACACCGTGCTGTCGAAGCGGGTGCTCAACGCACTGGTGCGCGACGGCCATGTCAACGGCTGGGACGACCCCCGCATGCCGACGCTGGCGGGCCTGCGCCGCCGCGGCGTGCCGCCCGAGGCGCTGCGCGATTTTGTCAGCCGCATCGGCGTCGCCAAGGCCAACAGCATGGTCGATGTCGGGATGTTCGATTTCTCCGTGCGCGAGGCGCTGAACAAGACCGCGATGCGGTACATGGCGGTACTGAGGCCGCTCAAGGTGGTGATCGAGAATTACCCGGAGGCGCAGACCGAGGAGCTGGACGCGGTCAACCATCCCGACCAGCCGGAAGCCGGCACCCGCAAGATCCCGTTTGGCCGGGAGCTCTATATCGAGCAGGAAGACTTCATGGAGAACCCGCCGAAGAAGTTCTTCCGGCTCACGCCCGGCGCGGAGGTACGCCTGCGTTACGCCTATTTCCTCACCTGCCGCGAGGCGATCAAGAACGCCGCAGGGGAGGTGGTGGAGCTGCGCTGCACCTACGACCCCGCCACGCGCGGCGGTAATGCCCATGACGGCCGCAAGGTGAAGGCGACCATCCACTGGGTCTCGGCCGCCCATGCCGTGCCGGCCGAGGTCCGCATCTATAACCAGCTGTTCAAGAGCGAGGCCCCGAACGCGGCGGATTTCGCCGCCGACATCAATCCGCAGTCGCTGGAAGTCTTGCACGACGCCAAGCTCGAGCCCGCGCTCGCCGACGGCAATTCCGACGAGCCGGTGCAGTTCGAGCGCAATGGCTATTTCGTGCGCGACCGGGATTCCCACCCCGGCAAGCCGGTGTTTAACCGCACCGTCGGCCTGCGCGACACCTGGGCCAAGGTGGCGCAGAAGGGGTAGCGGCTAGCCCTTTTGCGCGGTTGCTGTGTAGCATGCTCCCGTTGGGGAGCGTTGCGTGAGTTTGGATCCGGATAAAGCGCGAGGGCGTGTGGCGTCATGGCCGCTGGGTGGCCGCCGCGCAGCCGTATGGGGATGGCCGGTCGGTCTGCCTCGCTTCGCGCAAAACCTTCAATCGACATTGACGGGCTGGGTTTTGGCCGATGTCGCACCTGGTCGCCTGCTGCCTTGGCTCCCTGTGACCTTCGGTGCGGGCATTGCTCTCTACTTTTCTGCCGAACGCCAACCGTCGACGTGGGCGAGTGTTATCCTGCTCCTGGTTTGCACGACGCTTTCCGTCCTGCTGCGCCGCCGTGCAATGGCGTTCGCGATTGCGCTCGCTTTCACCGCTTCAGCCGCGGGCTTCGCAACAGCAACATTGCGTGCAGCCATCATCGCGCATCCCGTTCTGCAGAGCCCCGTTGTGGCTAACGTTAGCGGTTGGGTCGAGGTTCGTGAAGAACGGGAAAGAAGCGATCGCATTGTCATTCGCGCGCATCGCGTTGACGGCGCACGGATGACGGAGACGCCGGATCGTGTCCGCGTTGCAGTCCGCAAGGGGACCGCACCCGACGTCGGCGCTTTTGTAGAACTGCGGGCGCGACTGTCTCCGCCCGTAACACCCCTCCGCCCAGGTGGCTACGATTTTGCGCGTGATCAATATTTTCAGCGGATCGGCGCATCGGGTTTTGTCTTGGGAAAAATCAAGACCGCAGACCCTCCGGGTGAACACACATTGCGACTGCGATTTGCAGCAGTTGTCGATGGTATTCGCGAGAGCATCGACAAGCGCATTCGGGCTGTGATCCCGGGCAACGAAGGCTCGATCGCATCGGCGCTTCTTACAGGCAAGCGCGACGCGATAACGCAGAACGTCAACGATGCAATGTATGTCTCGAGTCTGGCGCATGTGCTGTCAATTTCCGGCTACCATATGGCGCTGGTCGCAACGGTCGTCTTCTTCATTGTGCGTGCCGGATTGGCTTTGCTGCCTACTTTTGCCAGCCGGTACCCGATCAAAAAGCTCGCGGCAGTCATCACATTCTTCGTTGCCACCTTTTACCTCATTCTTTCCGGGGCCGAAGTTGCAACGCAGCGCTCCTACATCATGCTGATCATCGTGCTGCTGGCGGTGCTGGTCGATCGGACCGCGCTAACTTTGAGAACACTCGCGATCGCGGCGCTAGCCGTTTTGCTGCTGTCGCCTGAATCGGTTGTTCATCCGAGCTTTCAGATGTCTTTTGCCGCGACGCTGGCGCTGATTGCCGTCTACTCCAATGGGTTGGCTCTTGGGCGGCCAAGTGCGGATAATTCATTGAGCGCGCGGATCGCTTTATGGGGCGGCCGCGAAGTAGTCGCGTTGATCCTAGCATCGCTCGTCGCGGGCCTCGCAACCATGCCGTATGCCGCTTACCACTTTCATCGCGCGGCCCCTTACGGGGTGATTGCCAACCTTTTCGCGATGCCGGTGGTATCTGCCTGGGTTATGCCCATGGGTCTGTTTGGCCTTCTGGCCATGCCTTTCGGCTTCGACGCCTTCTTCTGGCGATGATCGCCAGCCTAAGGACAAAAGTCTGAGCGACGGGACAAAATGCGATCCGGCCGGTTGCGTCACGCGGCTGCCTGATGGCCGGTTTGTGGCGTTATCGCTTTCCGCAGAATCGCAAGAAGACGATTGCTGCCACGCGGCAGTCGTGGTGACCCAAGGCAATGCGCCTGCGGAATGCGCAGCGCTTGTGATTGACCGGAAATTGCGGACGCAAACCGGTGCAGTTTCACTCGTACGGGAAGGGAAAGGATTTACCGTGACGCCCTCACGGGCAGCTAATTACGATCGCCCATGGTCGCGCGCGGTTCCGATTACATTTCCCACAACTCAAGCGCCACCACCTGCCGCGGGCGACGCAACGCCGCGCGGGGAGGATATGGAACCGGGCGATTAATACTTCCGAAACAGCCCGACCATCTTACCCTGAATGCGTACGCGGTTGGGCGGCAGGATACGGACCTCATAGGCGGTGTTGGCGGGTTCGAGCGCGATGGAGGCGCCGCGGCGGCGGAAGCGCTTGAGGGTAGCTTCCTCGTCGTCGATCAGGGCCACCACGATGTCGCCGGTGTCGGCGGCGTCGCTCTTCTTGATCAGCACGGTGTCGCCGTCGAGGATGCCGGCCTCGATCATCGAATCGCCGCGCACTTCGAGGGCGTAATGTTCGCCGGAGGACGTCAGCATGTCGGGCGGCATGTTGATGGTGTGGGTGCGGGTCTGGATCGCCTCGATTGGCGTGCCGGCCGCGATCCTGCCCATCATCGGGATGGCCACAGGACGGTTGCTGTTGCCCCCCTCGTCGTCCTGGGAGATCTGGCGCACGCGGCCAAGGTCGCCCTCGATCACGCTCGGAGTGAAGCCCCGGCGGCCATTGCCACCCATGCTCTGGGGGACGCTGTCGGGCAGCTTGATGACTTCAATGGCCCGGGCCCGGTTCGGGAGGCGGCGGATGAAGCCACGCTCCTCAAGCGCCGTAATGAGCCGGTGGATGCCGGACTTGGACCGCAGGTCCAGAGCGTCCTTCATTTCGTCGAAGGAGGGGGGCACCCCGGCCTCCTTGAGGCGCTCATGGATGAAGCGGAGCAGTTCGAGTTGCTTGCGGGTCAGCATCGGTGACTCTTCTCCCGGAAAGGTGCGAAACACGGGACAGGGTTAGAAACAAATCATGAACATACCCTATCCGTTCCATATGTGTTCCGCAACCCTTTAATTTCGGGTGAAGAATTAGGGCGTGCCCTAAAACCGCAGCTTAACGATGGGACATACGCTACCGGACACAAGCGCCGGGGCGTTGGCTTCCCGAATCACCAGGCAGTCGGCCTTGGCCAGCGCCGCCATCATCGACGAGTCCTGAAGCGGCAGCGCGGTGGCAATCAGCCGTCCGTCCCGTCCGGTGCTGAGCGTTGCGCGCAGGAAATCCATCCGCTCGTCGTTGGCCGGCAGGTCGCTGCCCAGGATCACGGTTTCGTTGACCGCCGAAAGGTCAGTGCGCCCCGCCATGCGGCGGATCAGCGGCACTAGAAACAAGAGCGCGCAGACATAGGACGACACCGGATTGCCGGGCAGGCCGAGGACATGCATCGCGCCGAGCTTTCCATGCATCATCGGGCGGCCAGGGCGCATGGCGATCTTCCAAAAGGACAGCGCGAGGCCTTCTGAGGCGAGGCTCTGCTGCACCAGATCGTGGTCGCCGACCGACGCACCCCCGGCGGTGAGCAGGATATCGGCGTTCATCGCGCGCGCCTTGCGCACGGCGGCAGCGATGTCTTCCACGCGATCCCGCGCGACGCCAAGATCGATCACCTCCGCGCCTTCCTGACGCGCCAGCGCGCCGAGCGCAAAGCCATTCGAATAAACCACCTGGCCCGTTTTCAAAGTCGAGCCCGGTGGCACCAACTCATCACCGGTGCCGAGCACAGCCACTTTGGGGATGCGATGCAGCGGCAGCGTTGGATGGTTGGAGGCGGCCGCCAGCATGACGTCCCGCGCGCTGAGGCGGCGGCTTTTCGGCAGCAGCACGTCGCCTTCTTTGAAGTCGAGGCCGCGCACCCGGACATTCTTGCCGCGCGGCGCCGCAATGTTAATGACGACCGCGCCGTCCTGTTTCGTGGTGTTTTCCTGAATGACGACGGTGTCAGTGCCGTCCGGCAAAACGCCGCCGGTGAAGATGCGCGCGGCTTCGCCCGCACCAACCGGTGACGCAAACGGATGGCCGGCGGCAACCTCGCCGATGATTTTCAGGGTGTTGGGCACCTTTGCCACGTCGTCGCCGCGCACGGCATAGCCATCCATCGCGGAGACATCGGACGGCGGCTGTGTGATGCGCGCGGCAACGTCAGCGGCGAGCACGCGCCCGGGCGCCTCCGCGAGCGACACATCTTCCGCGGGCAACGGTTTCGCATCCGCGAGGATCTGCGCAAGCGCATCGGCTACCGGCAACAACGCCACGGGCTACTCCTTCGCGCGATAGTGCCCGGATTTCCCACCGCGCTTTTCGACGAGATGAATGCCTTCGATGGTCATACCGCGCTCAACCGCCTTGACCATGTCGTAGATGGTGAGGCACGCGACTGAAACCGCGGTCAGTGCTTCCATCTCGACGCCGGTCTGGCCTGTCACTTTGACCGTCGCGGTGACGACCAATCCTTTTTTGTCCGGCTCTATGGCGATCTCGACCTTGGTGATCGGCAGCGGATGGCAGAGTGGGATCAGGTCATGGGTGCGCTTCGCCGCCATGATGCCGGCGATGCGGGCCGCTCCCAGTACGTCGCCTTTCTTGGCGTCGCCCTTCAGCACCAGATCGAGCGTGGCGCGCGACATGGTCACGCGGCCCTCGGCCGTTGCGACCCGCGCTGTGACATCCTTGGCGGACACATCGACCATGCGCGCTTCGCCGCTCTTGCCAAGATGGGTGAGTTTAGGCGCCATGCGGAACCCACGGAGCGGGTGCGTCCGTTTGCAAAAGAGCGCGTGTTGCCGCTTCCACATCGGTTTGCCGCATCAGGCTTTCGCCTATCAGGAAAGTCGCGATGCCGACGCGCCGCAGCCGCGCCAGATCGACGGGTGTGAAGAGGCCGCTCTCGCCGACGGCAATGCGGTCCTTCGGCAGTAGAGGTGCGAGGCGCTCGCTCACATCGAGCGACGTTTCGAAGGTCTTCAGGTTACGGTTGTTGATACCGATCAGACGTGACTTCAGCTTCAGAGCGCGTTCGAGTTCTGGCTCGTTGTGCACTTCGATCAGCACGTCCATCCCGTGCGCGCAGGCAACCTGTTCCAACTCGCTCGCGACAGCGTCATCGACGGCAGCCATGATGATCAGGATGCAATCGGCGCCCCAGGCCCGCGCCTCAGTCACCTGATAGGGGTCGTACATGAAGTCCTTGCGCAGCACGGGCAGGGAAGTCGCAGCGCGCGCCGCGTTGAGGAAATCCGGCCGGCCCTGAAACGACGGCCCATCGGTCAGGACGGAGAGGCACGCCGCGCCACCGGCGGCATAAGCGCGGGCCAGCGCCGGCGGATCGAAGTCGGCGCGGATCAGCCCCTTCGACGGGCTGGCCTTCTTGATCTCCGCGATCAGCGCGTAATCGCCTGCCTTCAGCTTGCGCTCGATGGCATGCAGGAAGCCGCGTGGCGCGGAGACTGCACGCGCTTCAGCTTCGATCGCGCCGAGCGGCCGCCCGCGTTTCGCCGCCGCGATCTCCTCGCGCTTGTAGGTTTCGATCTGGGTGAGGATGTCAGCCATGGTCAGGCATTCGAAACCGCAACGAGGCGATCGAGCCGCTTCTTGGCTTCGCCGGAATCGATCGACTGCTGCGCCAGTACGACGCCGGCTTTCAAATTAGCCGCCTTGCCGGACACAACCAATGCCGCACCGGCATTCATCACCGCAACATCGCGATGCGGTCCCTTGGAGCCCTTCAGCACGTCGAGCAATGCCGCGGCATTGTGCGCAGCATCTCCGCCGCGCAAATCTTCCGCCTTGCACGGCGTGAGCCCGACATCTTCGGCCTTAATTTCGAATGTGCGCACCTTGCCGTTTTCCAGCGCGGCGACGGTTGTTGGTCCGCAGATCGTGATCTCGTCGAGGCCATCGGAGCCGTGCACCACCCATGCGGCTTCCGAGCCGAGATTTTTCAGTGCTTCCGCCAGCGGTTCAACCCATTGCCTGGAGAAGACGCCGACCATCTGCCGCTTCACACCGGCCGGATTGGAAAGCGGACCGAGCAGGTTGAAGATGGTGCGGGTGCCGAGCTCGACGCGTGTCGCGCCGACATTCTTCATCGCCGGATGATGCGCGGGCGCAAACATGAAACCGATGCCGGCTTCCGTGATGCAGCGCCCAACCTGTTCGGGCGTCAGATCGATTTTCACCCCGAGCGCCGTCAGCACATCGGCCGCGCCGGACTTCGAAGACAGCGCCCGGTTGCCATGCTTGGCGACCGGCACGCCGGCGCCAGCCACAATCAACGAGGCGAGGGTGGAAATGTTGTAGGTGCCGGACGCATCGCCGCCAGTACCGACCACGTCGATCGCGTTGGGCGGCGCATCGACGCGCAGCATCTTTGCGCGCATCGTCGTCACGGCGCCGGTGATCTCCTCGATGGTCTCGCCGCGCACGCGCAGCGCCATCAGCAGCGCGCCCATCTGTGAGGGCGTTGCGGCACCGGACATCATCAGGTCGAAGGCTTTCGCCGCCTCATCGCGGGTCAGCGACGCACCGGTTGCTACTTTGCCGATGAGCGGCTTGAAATCGTCAGTCACGCTCGCCCCCCTTAATGCGTCTGCTTGCGCGCTGGCGCGGTCTTGCCGCGCCCGTGTTTTGCGTTCCAGTCGGCGGCAAGCTCGAGAAAATTCCGCAGGATCAGATGGCCATGCTCCGAAGCGATGCTCTCGGGATGGAATTGCACGCCGTGCACGGCCAGCGTGTTGTGTGCGAGACCCATCACCAGCCCGTCATCGGTTTCGGCGGTGACGTTCAGTTCCTGCGGCCAGGTTTTGCGATCAACCACGAGCGAATGATAGCGCGTTGCCTTGAATGGGCCGTTGATGCCGCGGAACACGCTTTGACCCTTGTGTTTCACCTCGGACAGTTTGCCATGCACCGGGATCGGCGCGCGCACCACGTCGCCGCCGAACACCTGGCCGATGGCCTGGTGACCGAGGCAGACACCAAAGATCGGAATGGTCGGCGAGGCTTGCCTGATCAGGTCGAGGCAGATGCCCGCGTCGTTGGGCGTGCAGGGACCGGGGGAAAGCACGATGGCGTCCGGTTGCGCGGCGATGACATCCTGCACGCTGATCTTGTCATTGCGATGCACAGCAACGTCCGCCCCCAGCCCGCCCAGGTAATGGAACAGGTTGAAAGTGAAGCTGTCGTAATTGTCGATCAGCAGGATCATGGTCGGCCGTTTTCTTGCGTACTCAAGGTCTTAAGGCTGTGCCGGAGGGGGGTCAAGGCACGGCAAATTTCGGCGTAAACGTCACGCTTTATGGATCGGATCGATCCATTTGACCTGTTCCGGCACCTCGGCCGGGGCGATGTCGAGATTGACCACCACCGCCTCGTTGTCGCTCCGCACCAGCACGCATTCGAGCGGCTCCGTCGGGCTGGCATTGATCTCCTGATGCGGCACATAAGGCGGCACAAAGATGAAGTCGCCGGGCCCGGCTTCGGCGGTGAATTCGAGCCGCTCGCCCCAGCGTATCCGGGCGCGACCGCGCACCACATAGATCACGCTTTCGAGCGCACCGTGGTGATGGGCGCCGGTCTTGGCATTGGGATGGATCGCGACCGTACCGGCCCACAACTTCTGCGCACCAGCGCGCGCAAGATTGATTGCGGCCTTGCGGTCCATGCCGGGGGTCTGTGCGGTGTTGGGATCGAGCGTATCAGCGGGAATGACCCGCACACCCTCATGCTTCCATTTGGAATCGCGATCACGCGTCATGGGTGATCTCCCTTGCGTCCGCTATTGCCCGCGCTTGGCGCTGCTGGCGAAACGCCGGGCTTCCTCAGCGGCGCGGAACAGCGCCTTTGATTTGTTGACGCATTCCTGTTGTTCCGACTCCGGATTGGAGTCGGCGACGATGCCGGCGCCGGCCTGCACATACATCATGCCGTCCTTCACCAGTGCGGTGCGCAGCACGATGCAGGTGTCCATCTCGCCCGCGGCAGAGAAATAGCCGACCGCGCCGGCATAAAGCCCGCGCTTTTCCTTCTCGAGCTCGTCGATGATTTCCATCGCGCGCACTTTTGGCGCGCCGGAAACGGTGCCTGCGGGGAAACCACCGGCGAGCGCATCGATCGCATCGTATTTGCCGCTGAGCTGGCCTTCCACGTTCGATACGATATGCATGACGTGGCTGTAGCGTTCGACAAAGTATTGATCGGTGACTTTCACCGTGCCGATTTCGGCGACGCGGCCGACATCGTTGCGGCCGAGATCGAGCAGCATCAGATGCTCCGCGCGTTCCTTCGGATCGGCCAGAAGCTCTTCTTCCAGCGCCTTGTCCTCATGCGGCGTCGCGCCGCGTGGACGCGTGCCGGCGATCGGACGGATCGTGACCTTGCCGTTTTCAACCTTCACCAGAATCTCGGGGCTCGATCCAGTGACGGCGAAATCGCCGAGATCGATGAAATAAAGATAAGGCGACGGATTGACCCGGCGCAATGCGCGGTAGAGCGAGAACGGCGGAAGCTCGTAAGGCGCTTCGAACCGCTGCGCCAGCACCACCTGGAAGACATCGCCGGCTGCGATGTATTCCTTCGCCTTCAACACCATCTGCCGGTATTCGGCGGCAGATGTATTGGAAACCGGGGTCGCGGTCAGCGGGCCGGTGTGGCCGTGTACGGTTTCCTTGTCGAGCGGCCGGTCAAGCGCGTCGACGATCCGCGACAACCGCTCCTCCGCGCGCGCGAGCGCTGTCTTCGCCGTAACGCCTTGCTCGGGACGTACCGGCGTCACCACGGTCAGCGTGTCTTCCACCGCGTCGAAGATCACAATCAGCGTCGGCCGCATCAGCACCGCATCCGGAATCCCGATCGGGTCCGGGTTGGGTGAGGGCAGATCCTCCATTAGCCGCACTGTGTCATAGCCGAGGTAACCGAAGACACCGGCCGCCATCGGCGGCAGCTTCTCCGGCAGTGTGATGCGGCTTTCGGCTAGCAGCGCGCGCAACGCCTGCAACGGGGACTCTTCGCACGGCGAAAAACTGTCTGGCTTGCTGCGTGCCGAGCGATTGATCTCAGCTGCGTTGCCCAGCGTGCGCCAGACCAGGTCAGGCTCAAGCCCGATGATCGAATAGCGGCCGCGGGTATCGCCGCCTTCTACCGACTCCAGCAGAAAGCTCATCGGCTTCCCACCGGCGATCTTGATGAAAGCAGAGACCGGCGTTTCGAGGTCGGCCACCAGCGTTGTCCAAACCACTTGCGCGTCGCCGCGCGCATAGCAGTCGGCGAAAGCTTCTGCCGATGGTTCGATCTGCATCGGAAAACTCAGTTCGTGCTGGGGGCGCCACCGGTGGCCTGGAGGAGGGCGCTCGGATTGATCGAAACACCGACGTCCTTTTCCAGCCGCTCGCCATAACCGGCGAGCAACTCGTCGCCCAAAGACGCACGAATGCTGTCCGAGAGGCGCTTGGCATCGGGGGAGGCCATATCGAGTTCCGGCATCTTCACGTCGGTGACGCGAAATACCACGCGCTGCGTTGCCTGAACGCCTTCAGCGGAACCGGGCGCATCTTTGGGCGCGCGGAATATCGCATCGATCGTTGCGGTGGACAGCGTGTCAGTCACATCGCCGCGTTTAATGAATGCCGCGGTTTCCAGCTTCAACTTGTCTTCCGCCGCGACAGCGCTCAGCACGCCGCCGGTTTTGAGCTTTTCGACCATGGCGTCGCCTTTGGTCTTCAACGCCTTTGCGATCTCGTCATTGGTATAGCGGATCTCGATCTCGGTCTTGACCTCGTCGAGGGTGCGGTCCCGCGCCGGTGTCGTTCCGGCGACGTCGTACCAGACGTAACCGTTCTCATATTGCAGCGGATCGTTTTCCACGCCGACATCGCTGCTGAAGACAGCAGGCAGGAGTTCGACCGGCTTCGGTAAATCCGTGAGCTGAACGCCATCCGGCATGCGGCCGCCGCGATCGATAGCCTCGACCGTGCGGGTCGCGATCTTCAGTTTCTCCGCGGCTTCGGCCAGTGTTTCACCGCCGGCGCGTGCGTCTTCCAGCTTGTCGCGCAGCCCCGAAACCTGAGCCTTGGCTTTCTCCAGCGCGATGTCGCTCTTGATCTCGCTCGTTACCTGCTCGTAGGTCTTGGTATTGCCGGGCTGAATTTTCGCCACGCGCACTATCGCAGTGCCGAACCGGCCCTGCGTGGGAGCGCTGACATCACCCTCCTTCAGCGAGAAGGCAGCATCCGCAACAGCCTGATCGATGATGCCGGACTTCGGAATCGTGCCCAAATCAATGTCGGTATCTTTCAGGCCGCGCTCCGTAGCCAGGGTTTCGAAGGTCGTGCCCTGCGCAAGCTTCGCTGCCGCTGCCTGCGCTTCCTCGGCATTGGGGAATACGATCTGCTGGACCTGCCGCAGCTCCGGCGTCGTGTAACGCGCCTTGCGCTCTTCGTAGACACGCTTGGCTTCATCGTCAGGGATGACTTCCCATTTGGCGATGTCCGCCGGCGTGATGACGACCAGCACGACCTTGCGATATTCCGGGGCGCGGAACTGTCCTTTGCGCTCTTCGAAATATTTGGCCAGTTGTTCGGGGGAGGGCGGAGCGATGGTGCCTGCCTGCGAACGATCAAGCACCACATATTCTATGGCGCGTTCTTCATTGGCGTAACGGTACGCGGCCTCAATCGTCGCCTTTGGCGTTGTCAGCTCACCGGCGATCGTGTTCACGATCTGCCGGCGCAGGATCTGCTTGCGCTGCTCTGCCACATAGCGCGGCTCGTTGTAGCCCGCCTGACGGATGATCGCCTCGAAACGCGCACGATCAAACCCGCCGCCCACACCGCGGAAACTTGGGTCCTGCCTGATTGAGTTCGCGACATCGGCGTCGGAAATATTCAGACCCATCTGACGCGCACGCTCATCGAGCGCAGTTTCAGCCACCATTTGGCCCAGCACCTGGCGGTCGAAACCAAAGGCCCGCGCCTGATCCTGCGAAACGGGCCGGCCAGCCTCGCGAGTGAGTTGCTGCAGCCGGTCGTTATAAATGTTGCGGAACTGCTCGATGCCGATTTCGGTGCTACCGACCTTGGCCAGCGCGGACCGGCCGAAGCCGCGGAAAATGTCGCCGATGCCCCAGATCGCGAAGCTGAGCGCGAGTGCGGACAGAACCACCGTCATGATGGCTTTGCCGATACGACCGGTGGAGGCTTTCTGGATACCTCTAAGCATAGGACCTGTGCATGGTTGGGATTGCGCGGACGCCGACGCCGTCAAGCGCCGCAGTCGCTATCATAGAGAACGCCTTGGCATGCCGCAACATTTTGACGCTCCAGCGACATTACCTCGCGGCAAGGTTAGCGCCTCTGGCGTGGTTCCGGCGGGTCTGCTACCCGCACACAGGAACGAGGCATTTCGGGGGGGTGGTGATGGCGAACACGCCGCGTCCGCTGGTTGCGGGCAACTGGAAAATGAACGGCTTGCGCAGCTCGCTCGAGGAACTCAAGGCGATTGCAGAGGGCTGTCACGATCTCGCAGGTAAGGCGGACCTGATGGTTTGCCCGCCGGCAACCTTGCTGATGGAATTTGCCTTCTGGGCCTCTGGCTCGCCGATCGCGATCGGCGCGCAGGATTGCCATCCCGAGATTTCCGGCGCGTTCACCGGCGACATTTCCGCCGAGATGCTGGCGGATGCCGGCGCCACCGCCGTCATCGTTGGACATTCGGAACGCCGCAGCCTGCATGGCGAGAGCAACGATCTGGTCCGTCGCAAGGCGGTGGCAGCCCATCGTGCAGGACTGACCGCCATCGTCTGCGTCGGTGAGACCAGGGCCCAGCGCGAGGCGCGGGAAACGATTGCCGTGGTGGGACAGCAGATCGACGGTTCGCTGCCGGATTCGGCCGGAAACCTGATCGTCGCCTATGAGCCGGTCTGGGCAATCGGAACCGGCCTCACGCCGACGTCCGGCGACGTTGCGGAGGTTCATGGTTTCCTGCGGGAACGGCTTATTTCGCGCTATGGCGCCATGGGGCAGGGCATCCGCATCCTTTATGGTGGCTCGGTGAAGCCCTCCAATGCCAGCGAACTGATGGCGGTCCCCAACGTCAACGGGGCCCTGGTCGGTGGGGCCAGCCTGAAAGCCTCCGATTTCCTCGGCATTGCAGCAGCCTACCGTTAGCCCGCGAAGGGTGGAATTATCATCGGGGATCGTGTAGAGACCGCCCCGACTTCCCATATGGCGATTATCGCCCGCGCAGCCTCGAGGCTGCTGCGGCTTCTGATTGGACTGGCTTATGCAACACGTGATCATTGTCATTCACCTGGTAGTGGTGCTCGCCATGATTGGCGTTGTGCTGCTGCAGAAATCCGAAGGCGGCGGCCTTGGCATGGGCGGTGGCGGCGGATTTATGTCCAGCCGCGGCACCGGCAACTTGCTGACGCGCGCAACGGCCGTCCTAGCGGCGGTTTTCTTCTCAACAAGCCTGATCCTGTCCGTCCTGGCAGGAGTTGATCGCCGTCCAACATCGATTTTGGGCGGCTCGACACCACCTGCGGGTCAGCCGGGCAACACCGCGCCGACGGCTCCCGGTGGCAGCCTGCTCGACCAATTCCCGAATGCGCCGGCCCAGCCCACAACGCCGCAGGCCCCACGGTCGCAATAAGCGGCCGCGATTTCTGGATAACTGGGCCAGCGAATTGGCTCGTCTCTTAAAGTAATACCTGAGGAAGTAATCGCAGGATGCAGATCGCTTTGGAGCAATGGTTTGTTACCCTTCTCCACAGCAGAACTGCCTCCGCCGATAAGGGCTCGTCGAATCGATTTGGCAGGGCTAAAGGTTGAGCCCTATGGCGCGGTACATTTTCATCACCGGCGGCGTGGTCTCATCCCTCGGCAAAGGTCTCGCTTCAGCAGCCCTCGGCGCGCTGTTGCAGGCGCGTGGCTACAAGGTCCGGCTGCGGAAGCTCGATCCCTATCTCAATGTCGATCCGGGCACGATGTCGCCGTATCAGCACGGCGAGGTCTTCGTCACCGACGATGGCGCGGAAACCGACCTCGACCTCGGTCACTACGAGCGTTTCACCGGACGTCCCGCCACCAAGCAGGACAACATCACCACCGGCCGCATCTATCAGGACATCCTCGCCAAGGAGCGGCGCGGCGACTATCTCGGCGCGACCATTCAGGTGATTCCGCACGTCACCAACGGTATCAAGGACTTCATCCGGGACGGCAACGATGGCTTTGACTTCGTGCTGGTGGAGATCGGCGGCACGGTTGGCGACATCGAAAGCCTGCCGTTCCTGGAGGCGATCCGCCAGCTCGGCAACGATCTGCCGCGCAACCACGCGATTTACATTCACCTCACGCTGCTGCCTTACATCCCGACCGCTGGTGAGTTGAAGACCAAGCCCACCCAGCACTCGGTGAAGGAGCTGCTCTCGATCGGCATTCAGCCCGACATCCTGCTGTGCCGGACCGACCGTCCTATCCCGCAAGCGGAACGAAAGAAGCTCGGTCTGTTCTGCAATGTGCGCGAAAGCGCGGTGATCGAAGCCCGCGACGTCGATAACATTTATGCCGTGCCGGAGGCTTATCACGCCGAAGGACTGGATAACGAAGTGCTGTCCGCTTTTGGCCTCGATGCCGTCAGCGCACCGGACCTTTCCACCTGGAGCAAGATCAACGACCGCGTGCGCAACCCGGAAGGGCAGGTCACAATTGCGATTGTTGGCAAATATACCGGCATGAAGGACGCCTATAAGTCTCTGATCGAGGCGGTGTCGCACGGCGGCATAGCCAACACTGTGAAGGTCAATCTCGACTGGATCGAATCCGAAGTTTTCGAGAATGAAGATGCAGCGCCGTTCCTGGAACACGTCAACGGAATCCTGGTGCCAGGCGGCTTCGGCCAGCGCGGGGCTGAGGGGAAGATCCGCGCAGCGCAGTTCGCGCGCGAACACAACGTGCCATATTTCGGCATCTGCTTCGGTATGCAGATGGCCGTGATCGAAGCCGTGCGTAACCTCTGCGGGATACCCGAAGCCAACTCGACAGAATTTGCGCCGACGCCCGAGCCGGTGGTCGGCCTGATGACGGAATGGCTGAAAGGCAATGCACTGGAGAAGCGCCCGGTGAATGGAAACCTCGGCGGCACGATGCGGCTCGGCGCCTATCAGGCGACGCTGCAGCGCGGCAGCCGCGTCGCCGGCATCTACGGTTCCACGGAAATCTCCGAGCGTCACCGGCACCGGTACGAGGTCAATACCGCCTACAAGGCCCGGTTGGAGCAGCACGGCATGCGCTTCTCGGGCATGTCGCCTGATGGCGTGCTACCGGAAATCATCGAATACCAGGACCATCCCTGGTTCATCGGAGTCCAGTTCCATCCGGAACTGAAATCACGTCCGTTCGAGCCCCATCCGCTTTTTGCGTCTTTCGTAGAGGCGGCGGTCGTTCAGAGCCGGTTGGTCTAGCAGCCCGCTCAACACGGCAGCGACACGACGATCGTCTGTGCGTTACCGCCCAGAAAATCCCGCTAGGTCGTTTGGCGCATCGGCTCAGGACCTTTGCCTAACTCAAATAATTTCAATGAGATAGCGTCCGCACAGCCGTCACTTAAGCTCGGCCGTAAAATGCTCATTCTAATTTTAACTTCAAGAAAAGGCATGGTTCCTAGAGTGCGCTGAACAAAGATTGGCGCAAACTCAGTATGTTCCGGGCGATCAGCAGCATTACCGGGCAGCATGAAGGATGGCTCGTCGTCCTGGCGGGCCTGTCCTGCGTTTTGGCGCTCCTGAGCGCCGTCAATCTTGTTCATCGCGCGCGCGCATCCGGCAGCCGTCAACGGGTGATCTGGATGATACCGTCTGGTGTCGCCGCAATCGGGTGCGGCATCTGGACCGCCACATCGCTCTATTTTTCATCGCAAGCGCTGATGGTGAGCCTGGTGACGAGCGCCTTCGTGCTGCTTGTTGTCGCCAGCGTAAGCTGCATTCACCGACCGGCGGGCGGAAGCAACATCACGCAATCAGAATGTGTTGTTTGAAGCGGCCTTGGACAACATATCCCAGGGACTGTTGATGTTTGACGCCGAAGATCGGCTGATCCTGTTCAACCAGCGTTACGCGGAATTATATCGACTCAATCCGACCGATATCGAACTGGGGTCAAACTTCACCGAGCAGTTCCGGCTGCGAAAAAAGGCCGGAACGTTCACGCCGGACCTGGTGAAGTATCTAGCCCGCGTGATGGATGAAAGCGGCAGGTTTCGAGGCAACCCCAATGCCGGCGAGTTCCTGATCAAAGGTCATGAGACCAAGCTGGTCGAGCTGCCTGATGGCCGCTGCATCTCCGTCACCAACCACCGCATGCATGACGGAGGCTGGGTTTCGACGCATTCCGACGTCACCGAACAGCGCAACGCCGAGCGCGAACGGGACCGAACGCGAACCTTCCTGGACACCATTGTTGACCATGTCCCCGCCACGCTGGTGGTGAAGAGCGTGCACGACCGCCGTTACGTGCTGATCAATCGTGCGGGGGAAAATTTCTTCGGCCTCCCGCGCGAGGAAATCATTGGGAAAACATCGGAAGACATTTTCAGCAAGGCGCAGGCCGACATCATCGCTGCGCGCGACGAGGAGCTGCTCCATGCCAACACCGAGATGTTCGTCCAAGACCATCCGCTGAAAACGCCACGTAAAGGCACGCGCCTCATCACCAACAAGAAGGTGACAATCCGCGATGAAGATGGCAGCCCCCAGTATTTCGTCAATGTGATCGAGGATGTGACCAACCGCCAGCAAGCGGAAGCGCGCATCGAATATCTCGCCAACCACGACTCGCTGACGGGTTTGCCAAACCGCGCCGCCTTTACGCGGCAGCTCGAAACGGCCGTTGAGCGTGGAGATACTTTCGCGGTGGTCTGCCTGGATCTCGATCACTTCCGGGAGGTCAACGATATCTTCGGTCACGCCGGCGGCGATCATCTGTTGTGCGAAATGGCAAAGCGACTTCAGGAAACAGCAGGCGGCGCCTTCCTTGCCCGCATGGGCGGTGACGAGTTCGCGCTGATCGTCGAAGGCCCGCAACCCGCAACCACCGAGGCTGTGGCAGACAGGATCCGTGTTGCCGCCAGCGAAGAGATCGAAGTCGAGGGTCAGGAATTTCAGGTCGGCGGTACTATCGGCGTCGCGCTCTACCCGACCGACGGCTATGACGCCACGACCCTGCTGGGTAACGCGGCTTCCGCGCTGGACCAGGCGAAGCTGGAGGCGCGCGGTACCATTCGCTTCTTCGAGGCGCAGATGGACCATCTGCTGCGCGAGCGGCGCGAACTGCAGCTTGATCTCCGTTCGGCGGCAGCGTGTGGGGAGCTCAAACTGGCGTTCCAGCCGCAGTCGCAGATCAACGGCGACATCATCGGTTTTGAAGCCTTGCTGCGCTGGCATCATCCGCATCGCGGGGTGATTTCGCCCAACAACTTCATCCCGCTGGCGGAGGAGAGCGAACTGATCGTCCCGATCGGCGAATGGGTGTTGCGCGAAGCATGTCGTGAGGCCGCAAGCTGGCCGAAGGACCTGCAGGTCGCGGTCAATCTGTCGCCGGTGCAGTTCCAGCACGGCGACCTCGTCGGCATGGTGCATTCGGTGCTGCTCGAAACCGGGTTGGCGCCGCACCGGCTTGAACTGGAAATCACGGAAAACGTCCTGATCGGAGATTTCTCGAGCGCCGTCTCGATCCTGCGCCGGCTTAAGCTTCTCGGCGTGCGTATAGCGATGGACGACTTCGGCACCGGCTATTCTTCGCTGTCTTACCTGCAGTCGTTCCCATTCGACAAAATCAAGATCGACAAGACGTTCATTTCAAACCTCGATCACAATCCACAGTCGGCAGCCATCGTTCGCGCGGTGATCGGTCTTGGTCGCGGTCTCGGATTGCCGGTGCTCGCCGAAGGTGTCGAAACCAAGTCGCAGCTTGAATTCCTGGTGCGTGAAGACTGCGATCAGGTGCAGGGCTATGTGGTGGGCCGCCCGCTGCCGATCGAAGACTATACCGACCTCGTCGGCCGCCGCCCGACCGAGCCGAAACGCCTCGTACGGATCGTGAAGTAGCGTTTTCGGATGCTTTCGCCGTGCGGTTGACCCGGCGCGCGGGCGACGGCATGGTCCGGCCCGTGACAACAGACACCATACCGAATCTGAACGTTGAAGTCGGCGACGCGCGCTTCGGCAATAGCTTGCCACTTTCGCTGATCGCCGGTCCGTGCCAGTTGGAAAGCCGCGCCCACGCGCTTGAGATGGCTTCGGCGTTGAAAGAAATCGCAGCACGCCTGAAGATCGGTCTCATTTATAAAACATCCTTCGACAAGGCCAACCGCACCAGCGGCGGCAGCGCACGCGGTCTGGGTCTGGAGCAGTCGCTGCCGATCTTTGCCGAGATCCGCGAAAAGCTGGGGCTGCCGGTTCTCACCGACGTGCACGATGCTGCGCAATGCGCGGAAGCAGCAAAGGCGGTCGATGTCTTGCAGATTCCCGCTTTCCTGTGCCGGCAGACGGATTTACTTGTGGCGGCTGCGCAAACCGGCCGCGTCATCAACGTGAAGAAGGGGCAGTTCCTTGCTCCCTGGGACATGAAGAATGTGGTCGCCAAGATCACCGGAGAAGGTAACCGCAACATTCTGGTGACCGAGCGCGGCGCCTCCTTTGGCTACAACACGCTCGTTTCCGACATGCGGGCGCTGCCGATCCTGGCGCGCACCACCGGAGCGCCGGTAATTTTCGACGCCACCCATTCGGTGCAGCAGCCGGGCGGACAGGGAACGTCCTCGGGCGGGGAGCGGGAATTCGTGCCCGTGCTGGCGCGTGCGGCCGTGGCCGTTGGCGTGGCAGGCGTTTTTATCGAAACCCACCAGGACCCGGATCGCGCACCATCCGATGGACCGAATATGATTGCTATCAAGGACTTGGAAGGCCTCCTTCGCAAGTTGATGGAATTCGATTCCGTCGCTAAGCACTAACCTTCCGACGCGCTTGTTTCGGGCGGGAAAAGTGTCAAATATGTCTGCAACGGCCTGGGGTGCCGCGAACCTTCGCGGCTGAGATCAAACCCATCGAACCTGTCTGGGTCATGCCAGCGTAGGAAGGCGCCGATGAGTAAACGTGGATCGCTTTCGCCGTCGCCGACCGTTGCCATTATTGGCGCGGGCGTAATCGGTCTCGCTACCGCTTGGCGGCTGGCGCAGCGCGGCGCGAAAGTGATTGTCTTCGACAAAGGCACCGCCGGATCAGGCGCAACGCACGCAGCCGCCGGCATGCTGGCGGCGCATCTGGAAGCCGAACCGCGCGAGGAAAATCTGGTGGCGCTCAACCGCGCCAGCCAGCAGCTTTGGCCTGCGTTCGCGGAGGAGTTGGAAGCAGCGAGCGGCCTGCCGGTCGATCTGCGCACCGAAGGCACTTTCCTGCTTGCGCTCACGGGCGACGATCAATCGCGCCTGAAGCACGTTCTGGCTTTCCAGAAGTCGCTCGGCTTGCCGCTGGAATGGCTGACGACTGCGGAAGTTCGCAAGCGCGAGCCCTATCTGACACCGACCATCAGTGGCGCAATCTTCAGCCCGCAGGATCACCAGGTGGACAACCGCGCGGTCGCAGTAGCGCTGCGCGCGGCGGTGCTCAAAGCTGGTGTCACGCTGCGCGAGAACACACCCGTCGAACGCATCGTTACCTCGGACAGTCGCGTGACCGGCGTCGGCATCGCGGGAGACACGATTGCAGCCGACGTCGTCATTCTTGCCGCGGGCGCCTGGTCGCGCAGCATCGACGGTTTGCCAAAGTCTGTGCTGCCACCGGTGCGTCCGGTAAAAGGCCAGATGCTGGCTTTGCGCATGGACCCACGAGCGCCACTGCTCTCGCATGTCGTCTGGGCGCCCGGCGCCTATCTTGTGCCGCGCAAGGATGGCCGACTGCTGATCGGCGCCACGGTTGAGGAAAAGGGTTTCGATACCAATCTAACCGCGGGTGGCCAGCTCGCGCTGCTGGAAGCGACTTGGCGTGCGCTGCCCGGGATCGAGGAATTGCCGATCGATGAAATGTGGGTTGGTTTCCGTCCCGGCAGCCGCGACGATGCTCCCATCATTGGGGAAAGCGCGATGCCGGGTCTGGTCTATGCCACCGGCCATTATCGCAACGGCATCCTGCTGACGCCGATCACGGCGGACGCCATCGCGACGCTGGTGATGGACGGCAAGGCCGATCCGCGGATGAATAATTTCAGCTTCGAGCGCTTCGCGAGGCTAGTGTCCCGAATCCGAAGTTCGCATGATCTTGCGGCGCCCTCGGGAGCGAACTTCGGATTCCAAGGACACTAGCAAAATGTAACGTTCCAGTGTCGTTTGGTTCAGAAATTCGCTTGAAGGACTCGCGGCAGGCATGAAGTGAATTTCTGAACACGACACTGGTGGATGGCGGCGGAGTAGACCATGGGCATGATTCAAGGGATGATCCGCATCAACGGCGAAGGCGCGCCGCTAGCCGCCGCAACGCTCGCGGAACTGCTTGTGCAAAGCGGCGTCGATGCGGACGGCAAGGGTGTCGCGGTAGCGCTGAACGGTCAGGTGGTGCGGCGCGCATCATGGGCGGAGACAAAGCTGTCGCCGGGTGACGATGTGGAAATCGTGCGCGTGCGGCAAGGCGGATGAAGGACATGCAGAAACACAAAGACCCGCTCGTGATCGCCGGACGCACGTTCAACTCGCGTTTATTTCTCGGCACTGCGGGCTATCCCAACCGGCAGGTGATGCTGGACGCGGTGGCGGCGAGCGGCACCGAGATGGCGACAGCGTCGATCCGGCGCATCAGCCTCGCGGGCGAGGAAGAAAGCTTGCTCGATCTTCTCGCGGGCCGCGTGCATTTCCTGCCCAATACCGCAGGCTGCCAGACTGCCAAGGATGCCGTGCTCACCGCCGAACTGGCGCGTGAGGCGCTGGAGACCGACTGGGTGAAGCTGGAAGTGATCGGCGATCGTGAATTGCTTTATCCCAACGTGGAAGAGCTTCTGCTCGCCGCGCAGGAACTGATCGCCAAGGGTTTTATCGTCCTGCCGTATTGCAACGACGATCCCGTGACCTGTCAGAAGCTTGCCGATCTCGGCTGCGCCACGGTGATGCCGCTCGGCGCGCCCATCGGCTCGGGCCTCGGTATCTCCAATCCGCATCTGATCGAGTTGATCTGTGCGCGCAGCACAGTCCCGGTAGTGCTCGATGCGGGCATCGGCACGGCGTCGGACGCAGCACAGGCGATGGAGCTCGGTTGCTCCGCCGTGCTGGTGAACACAGCGGTGTCGAGAGCGAACGATCCCGTACAGATGGCGGCCGCGATGTGCGCCGGCGTTGAAGCCGGCCGATTGGCCTATCTCTCCGGGCGCATTCCGAAGCGTACCCATGCGGAGCCTTCGAGCCCGCAATTCGGCCTGGTTGGAACGTGACGCTGCCTGACCCGCCGTTTCTGCTGATCACGGACCGGCATCATGCGCGTGGCGATATTCTTGACGTTGCAGAACTCGCGTTGCTGGCGGGATGCCGTTGGCTCAGCCTGCGCGAAAAGGATCTGCCGCAGGCGGACCAGGTTGCCTTGCTGTGCGCGCTCGTGAGCCGTGCGCAATGGCGCGGCGCCTCAGTGACGTTGCATGGCAATCCGTTACTGGCGCACGAAGCCGGAGCGCAGGGCGTCCATCTGCCGGCGGGCGGCGATGCCGGCGAAGCGCGCCGCATTCTTGGCCGAGGCGCGCTTATCGGTCTTTCGATCCACAGCGCCGACGAAGCGCGCATGATCGATAAAAAAAGCATCGATTACGTGATCGCCGGGCCTGTCTTCGAAACGGCGAGCAAGCCGGGTTATGGTCCAGCGTTGGGTGCCGAGGGTCTGGCAACAATTGCCAAGTCTTGCGCCGTTCCTGTCATCGCCATCGGCGGGATCGAGCCGCAGACTGTGCGGACCTGCCGATCTGCGGGTGCTGCGGGCGTCGCCGTGATGGGGGGCGTCATGCGCGCGAAGAATCCGGCTGGTGCCGTCATGCAGCTGCTCGGCGCCTTGATCGCGGCCGAGGGTTAGCCGCGTCCGCGATAGGGAGCGACGCCAGGATCCGGCAGCCAAACACCTGCAGGCACTTTTCCCATCTGCCAGAACACATCGATCGGCATGCCGCCGCGCGGATACCAGTAGCCGCCGATGCGCAGGAATTTCGGCTTCAACAGGGCTCCTAGCTCTTTGCCGATACCAACGGTGCAGTCTTCGTGGAACGTCCCGGTGTTGCGATAACTCGCGAGATAAAGTTTCAGCGACTTCGATTCGACCAGCCATTCCCTCGGCACATAGTCGATGACGAGATGCGCGAAATCCGGCTGTCCTGTGATCGGGCAAAGCGTGGTGAACTCCGGCGCCGTAAAGCGCGCGACATAATCCGTGTCGGGATGCGGGTTTGGAACCCGGTCCAGCACGGCATCGGCGGGAGACGACGGAAGCCTGCTTTGTTTGCCGAGCAGACGCGGCTTTAGTGGGGGCTTAGACATGGCGCGGACTTTTAAATCATCTCGCGGCCATGTGCGAGTGCGTTGTTAATGCGCTTCCTCTATGCGGGAAAGCTCACCGCCTGTCTGCGTGATGTAGATCTTGTTGCCCGGGCCGACGCCAAAGCTGCTGAGGCCGCCTGCCACGATCCCCGTGTCGCGCACCATCATCGCCTTCTTTCCTTTGGGGTCCGGACGAAAACTCGTGATGCGTCCCGTACAGAGATCACCCAGCAGATATTGACTGCTGAGCGCTGGCAAAGCCGCATCGCTGACGATATAGCCGCCAATCACCGCACATGCGCCTTTCTTGTGGTCGTAGACGTACATCGGCTTGAGAGGCTTGTCCGGACCGGGCTGTTTTTTGTCAAACTTCTTCTTTCCCTCGAATTCCGGCCAGCCAAAATTCGCTCCTTTGGCTGTCGCAACCGGCAGGAAGTTGATCTCTTCTTCTTTGTTCTGGCCAACATCGCCTATCGCAATGTTGTTGCCGTTGAACGAGAACCGCCATGGATTGCGCAGACCGTAGGAAAAAATCTCGCCGCGGTTTGCCGTTCCGGCAAACGGATTATCCGGGGGAATGCTGTAGGCATTCATGCCTTGCTGTTTCGGATCGACGCGCAGGATCTTGCCCAGAAGCGATGTCAAATCGCGAGAATACTTGCCGCGTGGAAACACCTCTCCACCGTCGCCAATCGAAATGTAGAGAAAACCGTCCGGCCCGAATTGCAACTGCCCACCATTGTGATTGCTCGCTTCACGATGGGAGACAACCAGAACGGTACGTAGCGAATTGGCATCGGCTACTTTTGCGGAGGTTCGCGTGAATTCAGCAACCTCGACATCGCCGTCGTCATTCGTGAAGCACACATAGAACAACTTGCTGGTCTCGTAGTCCGGCGGGAAGGCGATCGACAGAAGTCCGCGTTCGCCATCGAAGTTGACGACGGATGTCATGTCGAGGAAGGGCGTAGATTCCGTCACCTCGTTGTCGAGGACCTGGATAGTACCCTGCTGCTCGACCACGAACAGCAATGTGCTGGACGAGGCGCCGGGAGCTCCGGTGACATAGACGGGCGTATCAAAGGTATCGACAAGCTGTGTCTGGGCGAGGGGGGCCGCCTGCGACGGCATAACCGACAAGGCGGCCATAAAAACGGCAGCGGCAAATGCCGTTTGAATGGTGGTTTTCATGGTGTCGCCTCCCGCGGAGATTGTTCTCCGTAACAATTAACCCCGCAAGGGGGCGTTGCCGCTCTTTCCGCCTCAATTTCTATCCTGTAGAAGCCCCGCAGAAGAACCGGGAACCTGCCAGTCATGACCGCTATCGTTGACATTATTGGACGCGAAATTCTCGACAGCCGCGGCAATCCGACCGTGGAAGTCGATGTTGTTCTGGAAAACGGCATCATTGGCCGTGCCGCAGTACCATCCGGCGCCTCGACCGGCGCGCATGAAGCGGTAGAGCTTCGCGACGGCGACAAGAAGCGATACGGCGGTAAGGGCGTCCGCAAGGCGGTCGATGCGGTCAATGGCGAGATTTTCGACGCCATCGGCGGCATGGATACCGAAGAGCAGGTCAAGATCGACGAGACGATGATTGCGCTCGACGGCACGCCGAATAAGAGCCGGCTCGGTGCTAATGCTTTGCTCGGCGTCTCCCTTGCCGCTGCCAAGGCCGCCGCCAATACCAACGATCTGCCGCTGTATCGTTACGTAGGGGGCACCTCTGCGCGCCTTCTACCGCTCCCGATGATGAACATCGTCAACGGAGGCGTGCACGCGGACAACCCGATCGACTTCCAGGAATTCATGGTCCTGCCGGTCGGCGCCGCCACTTTCGCCGATGCCGTGCGTACCGGCGCGGAAATTTTCCAGACGCTGAAGTCTGCTTTGAAAGCTGCCGGCCACAACACCAATGTTGGCGACGAAGGGGGTTTCGCACCTAACCTGCCGTCGGCCGATGCCGCGCTCGAATTCGTCGCCAAGGCGGTGGAGAAGGCGGGCTATGCGCTCGGCAAGGATGTGATGCTGGGCCTCGATTGCGCCTCCACCGAGTTCTTCAAGAACGGAAAATACATCTACGAAGGCGAGGGCAAGACGCGCACGCCTCAGGAGCAGGCAAGATATCTCGCCGATCTTGTCGGGCGCTATCCCATCGTCAGCATCGAAGACGGCATGTCGGAAGACGACATGGAGGGCTGGAAAATTCTCACCGACATGATCGGGGGCAAATGCCAGCTCGTCGGCGACGATCTCTTTGTTACCAACGTGAAGCGCCTGTCGCAGGGGATCAAGGACGGCCTCGCCAACTCCATTCTGGTGAAGGTCAACCAGATCGGCACGCTCACCGAAACGCTTGCGGCAGTCGAGATGGCGCACAAGGCTGGTTACACGGCTGTGATGTCGCATCGCTCGGGTGAAACCGAAGATGCCACGATTGCGGATCTTGCGGTCGCCACCAATTGCGGACAGATCAAGACAGGATCGCTCGCGCGGTCCGATCGGGTTGCTAAATACAATCAGCTCCTGCGCATCGAGGAAGAACTGGGACCGCAAGCCATATATGCCGGCCGCGCCGCGCTTAAAGCGCTAGGCTGAGCAGCAGGAGAGACGGCATGTCGGTGCAGCAGGATATCAAGCGGCTCACGGCGCCGGACATCAGCGCGCGCAAAGGCGGCGCACCGATCGTCTGCCTTACCTCGTATCACGCTCATACTGCGCGCATCCTCGATCAGCATTGCGACATCATCCTTGTCGGCGACTCGCTTGGCATGGTGATGCACGGGCTGGAGAACACCGTTCCTGTCACACTCGACATGATGATCCTGCAAGGACGCGCGGTGATGCGCGGTTCGAAACGCGCGCTGGTCGTGGTCGATATGCCGTTCGGCTCCTACGAAGCGTCGAAGGAGCAGGCGTTCCATTCAGCGGTTCGCGTGCTGAAAGAAACCCAGTGTGGCGCCATCAAGCTCGAAGGTGGCCGCCGGATGGCGGAGACTATCGCCTTCCTGGTGGAGCGCGGCGTTCCGGTGATGGCGCATATCGGGATGACGCCGCAGTCGATCAATGTGCTCGGCTCGTTCCGTGCGCGCGGACGGGAAGAATCCGAGTGGGCCGACTTTGAGGCCGATGGCCGGGCAGTGGCTGATGCCGGCGCTTTCTCCGTGGTGATCGAAGCCGTGGCGGAACCGCTGGCCCGGAAGCTGACAGGGCAGATCCCGGTCCCGACCATTGGGATTGGCGCCAGCCCGGCCTGCGACGGGCAGGTTCTGGTGTTGGAGGACATGCTGGGCCTGTCCCCGCAGGTGCCCAAATTCGTCAAGCGCTATGCCGATCTGGGGCCGTCGATTGGGAAGGCCGTGGAGGTCTACGCGGCGGAGGTGCGGGCCCGGGCTTTCCCCGGGCCGGACCACGTTTATCCCATGAAACGCAAGGACTAGTTGAGCATTAAGGGCTTGCAGCGAAGCCTTTACGTTTATGCGCGCGATCAGCAAAAGTGGGTCCGGTTTTGCGGGGCAATCAAGCCTGCGCAGATTGCGTATACAGATCTGCGGTATCGCGCGCTAATTGTTAACGGGCGCATGATCTTATCGGCGAACCGGTTCCCACTTCGCCGGATCAAGCGCTAATCCTTTGCCTTGCCCGCGCCATATCGATAGGTTACGCGCCCATCCGGGAATTGATGTGTTTGCAGAGGGTTGGAGAATTTCGTGTCCGATATTTTCAATGAGGTCGATGAGGCGGTAAGGCGCGAGAAGCTGCAAAAGCTTTGGGAGCGCTACCAGGGCCTCATCATCGGCGCGGTGGTTCTGTTCGTCCTCGCGGTTGGCGGGTGGCGTGGCTATGCCTGGTGGCAGGCCAAGCAGTCGGCCGAAGCCGGTGGCGCCTTCCAGGCAGCGATGACCCTCAGCAGCGAAGGCAAGCATGTCGAGGCCGAAGCGGCCTTCGCCAAGGTGGCAGAGCAGGGAACGGCTGGTTATCGTGACCTCGCGCGGCTGCAGGCGGCGGGTGAATCCGCACAGCGGGACCCGAAGGCGGCAGTCGCAGCCTATGACGCGATCGCCAACGACAGCCGATTGAATGACACCCTGCGTGATGTCGCGGCCGTGCGCGCGGCATTCATTTTGGTCGATAGCGCTTCCTATGAGGATATGCGCAAGCGTCTCGAGTCGGCAGCGAGCGCAGACCATCCTTTCCGCAACTCCGCCCGCGAAATGCTGGCGTTGTCGGCTATGAAAGCCAACGACACAGCGAGCGCGCGCAAATGGTTTGACCAGATCGTCACCGATGCGGCCGCTTCGGCCGCATTGCGCCAGCGCATCCAGATGCTGATGGCGCTGTCCGGCGACGGCGGCAACAGTTGAGCAGGAGACACTACATGTCCCGCGTTCGTGTATTCCCCACCGTTGCGATCTTGACCGCTGGCCTGGCGCTTTCCGCCTGCAGTGGCACCAGCAGCAATTTCGATCCGACCGACTGGATCACCGGCGATTTCTTTGACAGCAAGCCGAAGATTTCTGGAGACCGCAAGGATGTCTTCCCAGGTGGCGTGCCCGGCGTGCCGGAAGGCGTGCCTAAAGAGATGTACAAAGGCAATCAGCAGGCCACGCTCGATGCTGACGCTGCTCCCGCTGCTGAACCCGCGCCCGCCGCAAAGCCCGCGCCGAAACCCAAAGTCGTCCGGCCGGCAGCACCAAAGCCGCGAACGGCCAGCGTCCCCGCCCAACCTGCCGCGCAGCCAGCGGGTCAGTCCGCGGCGTCGCCGTGGCCGACTCCGGCGGCAACTGCACCTGCTAACAATGGTGCGCAGGCCAACTGGCCGACGCCCGGTACCAACACTACTTCGCGCTGACACACGTTACGCGATAACCTGAAGCCCGTTATTCCAACGTGGCTGGATCATCGCGTCATGAACTTTACAGTTGCCATTGTCGGCCGGCCCAACGTGGGCAAATCGACGCTGTTCAACCGCCTTGCGGGAAGCAGACTCGCGCTGGTTGATGATCAGCCAGGCGTGACCCGCGACCGCCGTGAAGGGCATGCGCGGCTGGGCGATCTGGAATTCACCATCATCGATACCGCCGGTCTGGAAGACGCTGGGGCGGAAACGCTGTCCGGCCGGATGCGTGCGCAGACGGAAACCGCGCTGGCCGACGCGGACGCAATCTTCTTCGTCATAGATGCGCGTAGCGGCCTGTTGCCACCCGACCGAGGCTTTGCGGACCTGGTTCGGCGTACGGGCAAGCCGGTCGTGGTGGTCGCCAACAAATGTGAGGGCAAGGGCGGGACCGCGGGTGCCGCCGAATTTCATGCGCTTGGACTGGGCGATCCCGTGGCGATCTCCGCCGAGCATGGCGAGGGACTTTCCGATCTGTACGAGGCTTTGCGCGAGGCCTTGCCGGAAGCGACCGAGTTATCCGAGGACGAAGAGGGCGAAACGCCTGCGCCGGAAACCGAAGTCATTCGCGTCGCGGTTGTCGGCCGGCCGAACGCTGGCAAATCCACCTTGATCAATCGCCTGCTCGGGGAAGAACGCCTGCTGACAGGTCCCGAACCTGGGATCACCCGCGACGCCATCGCCGTGCCGTTGCAATGGCATGGCCGCGATTTCCTGATCTACGACACGGCCGGCATGCGCCGTAAGTCCAAGATCGACGAAAAGCTGGAGAAGCTCTCGGTCGCGGATGCGCTCAACGCCATCCGTTTCGCTCATGTGGTCGTCGTCCTGATGGATTCCGAACATGCCTTTGAAGAACAGGATCTGCGCATCGCCGATCTGACCGAGCGCGAAGGCCGTGCGCTGGTGGTTGCCGTGAGCAAGTCCGACCTGATGCCGAAACAAGGCGGCGCGCTTCAAAAGCTGCGGGAGGAAACCGACCATCGGCTGCCTCAGGTAAAAGGCGTGCCGGTGGTGGCTGTGTCAGGCATCACAGGCGAGGGCATCGAGCGGCTGCTGAAGGCTGTGACCGATAGCCACGCCGTCTGGAATCGCCGTGTGTCCACCTCAGCGCTGAACCGCTGGCTCGGCGACACCCTGGACCATCATCCGCCGCCAGCAGTGTCCGGTCGCCGGCTGAAACTGAACTACATCACCCAGCCGAAATCGCGGCCACCGAGCTTCATCCTGTCCTGCACCCGGGCCGACGCCCTCCCGGAGGCCTACCGGCGGTATCTTATCAACGGACTGCGCGAGACTTTCGATCTGCCGGGAACGCCGATCCGGCTGACCTTGCGTGAAAAAGAGAATCCCTTTGCGGGGCGCAAGAACCGGCAACGGTGATCCTTCGATCGATCTGGCAGCAAGCTAGTCCATCCATCTGATCTTGATTGCCTTCGTTCTATTCAGTCGACCGAAGCGTCGCGCGTTAAAGCCACATTAAGGGCGAACCGGCCATGCTTGATTCATGGTCACCCGCAAACGTTTGCGCTCCTTTTTCACGGCACTCGGCCTCTACGCAATCGCTGTGCTGTTCGTCGGCTATTTCGCCGCCAATGCCTTCTCCGGTAATCACGGTCTGCGCGCCAAACAGCAGCTCGACGAGCAGATCGCCGAGCTGTCAGGCGAGCTTGGCCGCACCCAGCAGGAGCGGGCACAGTGGGAACGCCGTGTCTCGCTGCTGCGTTCGGATCGCCTGGATCCAGACCTGTTGGACGAGCGGGCGCGGGCGGAATTGCAATACATCCACCCTCGCGAAGTGACCTTGATTTTGAAGCCACGCTAAGCTGCAGACCGAATGTTGCGGGCAACATCGCCTGTCCTGCCTAAAAGTTGCTCTAGCCCACCCTCTGATCGCAACAGCCCTTGGCTTCCGCCTTTAGGCGAATTGGGCTATTGGTTTGCAGTCGCTTAAAAAAAATCGTTCCCAGGGAGTCCCATGGCCGCCGTCTCCTCCGCCAAATCCGCCACACCAGATGTTTCCAGCCGGGCCGGTTCAACCGGTCAAGGCAGCCCCAATGCGGTGCCCGAATTCAGCAAAGAGCAGGATCTCGTCGCCTATCGCGACATGCTCTCCATCCGCCGCTTCGAGGAAAAAGCGGGCCAGATGTACGGCATGGGCCTGATCGGCGGTTTCTGCCACCTCTACATCGGACAGGAAGCGGTCGTCATTGGGATGCAGATGGCGCTGAAGCAGGGCGATCAAATCATCACCGGTTATCGGGACCACGGCCACATGCTGGCCTGCGACATGGACCCGAAAGGCGTGATGGCTGAACTCACCGGCCGCAAGAACGGCTACTCCCGCGGCAAAGGCGGGTCGATGCATATGTTCTCGGTCGAAAAAGGATTCTTCGGCGGTCACGGCATCGTTGCCGCTCAGGTGCCGCTTGGCACCGGCCTGGCTTTTGCGAACCGCTATCGCGGCAACGACAATGTCAGCGTGGTCTATTTCGGCGACGGCGCTGCCAACCAGGGCCAGGTCTATGAGAGCTTCAACATGGCCTCGTTGTGGAAGCTCCCGGTCATCTACGTGATAGAGAACAACCGCTACGCTATGGGCACCTCGATCAATCGCTCGTCTTCCACCGTCGATCTTTCCCGCCGCGGCATTTCTTTCAACATCGAAGGCGAACAGGTTGACGGCATGGACGTCCGCGCCGTGAAAGCGGCCGGCGAAAAGGCCGTGAAACGGTGCCGCGAAGGCAAGGGCCCTTATATCCTCGAAATGCTCACCTACCGCTATCGCGGTCATTCCATGTCCGATCCGGCGAAGTACCGGACGCGCGAGGAAGTGGAGAAGGTGCGCGGCGAGCAGGACCCGATCGAGCAGGTCCGCCATCGTTTGCTCGAGAAGGGTATGACCGAAGACGCGCTGAAGAAAATCGATGCCGAAGTGCGCGCCAGGGTCAATGAAGCCGGCGAATTTGCCACCAACGATCCGGAGCCAGATCCCTCCGAGCTTTATACCGACGTGATGCGCTGAACAGCGCGATAGCTATTGGTCCTTTGATTTAAGAGTTCAGAAGCCCATGCCGATTCAAGTTCTCATGCCCGCCCTGTCGCCCACCATGGAGAAGGGCAATCTTGCCAAATGGCTCAAGAAAGAGGGCGAGACGATCAAAAGCGGCGACGTGATCGCCGAGATCGAAACCGACAAAGCTACGATGGAGGTTGAGGCCACGGACGAGGGGACGCTCGGCCAGATCCTCGTGCCGGAAGGCACGCAAGACGTTGCGGTGAATACGCCGATTGCGACCATCCTGTCGGAAGGCGAAAACGCTTCCGCCGCAAAATCCGCCCAGCCTGCGCCAAAGGCCGCGGAATCCACGCCGCCCGCAAAAGAAGAGAAAACCGCAGAGGCGCCCAGGGCCACAGTGCCCGCACAGCCGAAAGCACTACCGGATCCCGACGTGCCGGCAGGCACCGAGATGGTCATGATGACCGTGCGCGAAGCTTTGCGCGACGCCATGGCCGAGGAAATGCGTCGCGATCCGGACGTCTTCGTCATGGGTGAAGAGGTCGCGGAATATCAGGGCGCTTACAAAGTCACCCAGGGCCTGTTGCAGGAATTCGGCGTGAAGCGCGTCATCGATACGCCCATCACCGAGCATGGCTTCGCCGGCCTTGGCGTCGGCGCCGCACTTGCAGGCCTGAAGCCGATCGTCGAGTTCATGACCTGGAACTTTGCCATGCAGGCGATGGACCAGTTGATCAACTCAGCCGCCAAGACGCTCTACATGTCCGGCGGACAGATGGGTTGTTCGATTGTCTTCCGCGGTCCGAACGGCGCTGCTTCGCGCGTCGCCGCGCAGCACAGCCAGGATTTCTCCTCCTGGTATTCGCACATTCCCGGACTGACGGTGATCGCGCCCTATACGGCCGCCGATTACAAAGGCCTGCTGAAGGCTGCGATCCGTAATCCCAATCCGATCATCTTCCTGGAAAACGAAATCCTTTACGGCCAATCCTTCCCGGTCCCGAAGCTCGATGACTACGTGCTGCCGATCGGCCGCGCACGCATCGCGCGCGAGGGCACCGACGTTACACTCGTCGCTTACGCGATGGGCATGAGCTACGCCCTGAAGGCGGCAGAAGAACTGGCGAAGGAAAACATCTCCGCTGAAGTCATCGACCTGCGCACGCTGCGCCCGATGGATACCGAGACCATCGTCAATTCCGTGAAAAAGACGAGCCGGGTCGTTACGGTCGAGGAGGGCTGGAAGCAGTCCGGCATCGGCGCCGAGATTTCCGCCCGCATCATGGAAGAAGCCTTCGACTATCTCGATGCTCCCGTGATCCGCGTCTCCGCCAAGGATGTCCCACTGCCTTACGCTGCCAATCTCGAAAAACTGGCGCTGCCCTCCGTCGGCGAAGTCGTCGCCGCCGCCAAAGCCGTCTGCTACCGGTAACACGCACATGCCGACCAACATCCTCATGCCCGCGCTTTCGCCCACGATGGAAAAGGGCAACCTCTCCAAATGGGTGAAGAAAGAAGGCGACAAGGTCGCTCCCGGCGACGTGCTGGCCGAAATCGAAACCGACAAGGCGACCATGGAAGTCAAGGCGGTCGATGAAGGCACACTCGCCAAGATCATCGTGCCGGAAGGCACACAGGACGTTCCGGTCAATCAGCTGATCGCAATCCTCGCCGGTGAAGGCGAAGACGTGAAGGCTGCCGCTTCCGGTGGACAGTCTGCTCTCGCGCCGAAGGCTGAGGCAAAGCCCGCGGACACTTCCAAAGCCTCAGAGGCACCAAAGCAAGCCGCCGCTGTTCCGCAAAGCGCACCCGCACCATCCGTTCAGAACGGCAACCGGATATTTGCGTCACCGCTCGCCAAGCGGCTGGCAAAGGAAGCCAATATCGATCTGTCGCGCGTCGCAGGCTCCGGCCCACATGGCCGCGTCGTGGCGCGTGACATCGACGCCGCAAAATCCGGCGGGGCCCTGAAGGCTCCGGCTGCGGCGGCAGGCCTTGCGACACCGCAGTCCGACGACAAAATCCGCGCGCTGTTCGAGCAGGGCAGCTACGAGATCATTCCGCACGACAATATTCGCAAGATCATTGCCAAGCGTTTGGTCGAAGCGAAACAGACCATCCCGCATTTCTATCTGACGGTCGATTGCGTCATCGACAACCTTTTGGCCGCGCGCGAAGAGATCAACAACGCCGCGCCGAAGGACAAGGACGGCAAGCCAGCCTGGAAGGTTTCGGTCAACGACTTTGTCATCAAGGCTTTGGCCGTCGCGCTGCAACGCGTGCCGGATGCCAATGTGACCTGGACCGAAGTCGGTATGCTCAAGCACAAGCATTCCGACGTGGGCGTGGCAGTGTCCATTCCCGGCGGGCTGATCACCCCCATCGTCCGCAACGCGGAGAGCAAATCCCTTTCGGCGATCTCGAACGAGATGAAGGATCTTGCCGGCCGCGCGCGCGCCAAGAAACTCAAGCCCGAGGAATTTCAGGGCGGCACCAGCGCCGTGTCCAACCTCGGCATGTACGGCATCCGCGAATTCTCCGCCGTGATCAATCCGCCGCATGCGACCATTCTCGCTGTCGGCGCCGGAGAACAGCGCGCCATCGTGCGCAATGGCAAGGTCGAAGCGGCGACCGTGATGAGCGCGACCCTCTCCACCGATCATCGCGCGGTAGATGGCGTTCTCGGCGCTCAGCTTCTCGGCGCCATCAAATCGATGATCGAAAATCCGGTGATGATGGTGGTCTAACCACCAGGCGAGGAGACCGATGCCCCTGTTGCTGATGGTTCCACTCGCCGCCGCCTTGTCTTTCGGCGTTGGTATTTCACTGGTTTACGTCGCAACCCACTGGTTGCCACGCTTTGACGACGCAGCGTCGGTGGGCATGGGAGAAGTTTACGGCATTGTCGGCACGATCTTTTATGCGGTGGTGACGATGCTGGTCATGGGGATCACGCTGTGGCGTGCGCGTACTGAACGCGCCATCAAGATCGCGATGTGGGTTTTGCTGGCTCCAATTGCTGCGATTGTCCTGATTGGCCTGAGCCAGAGCGGCGGAAACATCAATTTCGGGCGCGACGGACAGGGCGCGTTGCAATTCATCGTTCCCATGTGCCTGACCGTGACCTTGCAATGGTACCTGCTGCGTTACTATCTGCGGTGGAGGAGCTAGCATGCACCGTTGGCCCTGGATCACCGTGCTGATGGCTGTCGCGCTGGCCGTGTTTCCGGTCGGACAGGATTTCATCTATCTGGCGTTTTTCTCGGGCGAGCAGTTATCCCGCAACATTGCCCAGCCAATTTTCTTCACGGCGCTTGCAGTCGTTGTCCTGCTTGTGGTGTTGGAGTGGTGGGTCAGACGGATCATCCACAAGCGGCGGTTGGAGAACTAAGTGTCTGATACTTCCTTCGACGTTCTGATCATTGGCTCGGGCCCTGGCGGTTATGTTACCGCCATCCGCGCCGCACAGCTCGGATTCAAAACCGCCATCATCGAACGCGACCACCTCGGAGGCATTTGCCTGAACTGGGGCTGCATTCCGACCAAGGCGCTGCTGCGCTCCGCGGAAGTCTACCACTACATGCAGCACGCCAAGGATTACGGGCTCTCGGCGGAAAAGGTCGGCTACGACGCCAAGGCGGTGGTACAGCGCTCGCGCGGTGTGTCGAAGCGTCTGAACGACGGCGTCGGCTATCTGATGAAGAAGAACAAGGTCTCGGTGATCTGGGGCGAGGCGATGATCGACGCCCCGGGCAAGGTCACGGTGAAGGCATCGAAGACTGAGGCGCCGAAAGGCACGCTCGGGCCGGGAAGCTATCAGGCCAAGCACATCATCGTCGCAACCGGCGCGCGTCCGCGCGTGCTGCCCGGACTCGAACCGGACAAGAAACTGGTCTGGACCTATTTCGAAGCCATGGTCCCGGAGAAAATGCCGAAGTCACTGCTGGTCGTCGGCTCCGGCGCCATCGGCGTCGAGTTCGCATCCTTCTATCGCGCGTTCGGTGCTGAAGTGACGATCGTTGAACTCCTGCCGCAAATCCTGCCGGTGGAAGACACAGAGATCGCGGCCTTCGCACGCAAGGCATTCGAGAAGCAGGGCATCAAAATCCTCACCGGCGCAAAGGTGACGAAGCTCGACAAGAAAGCCGACAGCGTCACTGCGACCATTGACGACGGAAAGACCACGCAGACGCTCACAGTCGATCGCGTGATCTCTGCTGTGGGTGTCGTCGGCAACATCGAAAATCTTGGACTGGAAAAGGTCGGCGTGAAAACCGATCGCGGCATTGTCGTCACCGATCAGTTCAGCCGCACCAACGTGCCTGGCATCTATGCCATCGGCGACGTTGCCGGTCCGCCGATGCTCGCGCACAAGGCCGAACATGAAGGCGTGATCTGCATCGAGGCCATCAAGGGGATGAAGGTGCATCCGATGGACAAGAGCCTTATCCCCGGCTGCACCTATTGCTCACCTCAGATTGCCTCGGTCGGCGTCACTGAGCAGGCCGCCAGGGAAAAGAAACTCGATGTGCGCGTCGGCCGCTTCCCTTTCGCCGCCAACGGCAAGGCCATAGCGCTGGGCGAAGACCAGGGCATGGTGAAAGTGATCTTCGACAAGAAAACCGGCCAGTTGCTTGGCGCGCATATGGTCGGCGCTGAAGTCACTGAGCTGATCCAGGGCTATGTGGTCGCGATGAATCTCGAAACCACCGAAGAAGAGTTGATGCATACAGTCTTCCCGCATCCGACTTTGTCGGAAATGATGAAGGAAGCAGTGCTGGATGCTTATGGCCGTGTATTGAATGCCTGACCTGCATGCCAGCTACCGGGCCGGCCTGCTTGCGGTTACGGACGGGAATCCGTACCTAGATAAGGAATTGTCGGAGATTCCATGGTCGTCCTCCTCGATACGGTGAAAGACCGGCCGCGCCATCCTGAAAAGGCGCATCGGCCCGACACCCCCGTCGCGAAAAAACCGGACTGGATCCGCGTGAAAGCGCCGATCTCGCGCGGCTATGAGGAAACGCGCCGGATCATGCGCGACAACGGCCTCGTTACCGTCTGCGAGGAGGCCGGCTGCCCTAACATCGGTGAGTGCTGGGAGAAGAAGCACGCCACCTTTATGATCATGGGCGACATCTGCACCCGCGCCTGTTCCTTCTGCAATGTGCGCACCGGATTGCCGGGACCGCTTGATCCGGATGAACCCAGAAAAGTGGGAGAAGCCACGGCCAAGCTCGGGCTTGCACATATTGTTGTTACATCCGTGGACCGCGACGATCTCGCCGACGGCGGGGCAGGGCATATCGCTGAAACCATCCGCGCCATTCGTGCGCATTGCCCGCAGACTACCATCGAAGTGCTGACGCCCGATTTCCTGCGCAAGGACGGCGCGCTGGAATTGGTGATCGACGCGCGGCCGGATGTGTTCAACCACAACCTCGAAACGGTGCCGTCGAAATATGTCACAGTGCGACCGGGCGCGCGCTATTTCGCTTCGCTGCGTTTGCTGCAACAGGCAAAGGAGCTTGATCCGACCATCTTCACCAAGTCTGGCATCATGGTCGGGCTTGGCGAGGAGCGAAACGAGATCCTGCAGGTGATGGATGACCTGCGCGCCGCCAACGTCGATTTCCTCACCATCGGCCAGTATCTGCAACCGACGCGCAAGCATCACGAAGTCATGCGTTTCGTTCCGCCGGAAGAATTCAAATCGCTCGAGACAGTGGCTTATGCCAAGGGCTTCTCGATGGTGTCGGCGTCGCCGCTGACGCGCTCCTCGCACCATGCGGGCGAGGACTTCGCGCGGCTTAAAGCGGCGCGCGCTCGCGGCTGAGCATGCCGCAATTCTCCACCAGACGCCGTGTACGTCACGCTGCGGACCAGATGTTCGACCTCGTCGCGGACGTCGAGCGCTATCCGGAATTCGTACCGTTATGCAGCGGCTTGAAGGTCAAGACACGGACGAACAAGGAAGAGGGCATCGAAGTGCTGGTGGCCGACATGACCGTCGCCTACAAACTCGTGCACGAAACCTTCACCAGCCGCGTAACGCTGGACCGACCCAAATTGCACATCCTCGTTGAGTATCTCAGCGGGCCTTTTAGCCGATTGCAAAACCGCTGGACCTTCCGATCGGTCGATGCACAAACCTGCGACGTCGAGTTCTTCATCGAATACGAATTCCGCAGCCGCATTTTGGCTGCGCTGATGGGCGCAATGTTCGACGCAGCTTTCCGGCGCTTCGCGGAAGCATTCGAAAAGCGCGCCGACGAGATTTACGGCGGGCGCACAGCACCAACCGGCAAAGTTGCAACCTAGTTTGTGAAGTCTTCGCCTTCGGCGAGTTCCTGCAGCATGGCGATGGCACGAAGCACGGATTCCCGGCGCACATTCTCGCGTCCAATCGCGCCATAGCGGTGCTCGTGATGCACGAGCTTGCCGCTAAGCAAAGCGCGGACCGCGAAATGCACCAATCCCACTGGCTTGTCCGGTGTGTCGCCGCCTGGCCCGGCGATGCCCGTTATGGAAGCCGCAAGGGTGACCGGCGCATTGGCGAGCACGCCCTTCGCCATGGCTTCCGCTGTTTCGCGGCTCACGGCCCCGTGCTGCTCGAGAGTTGCGGCAGCAACGCCGAGCTGTTGTTTGGCTTTGTTGCTGTAGGTAACGAAGCCCCGGTCGAACACACTTGAGGAACCGGGAATTTCCGTTAGCGCCGCCGCGAGCAGGCCGCCGGTGCAGGATTCCGCCACCGCGATTGTAAGCTTTTTTCGTCCGCACAAATCCAGCAGCGCTTTCGCTGCCTTCTGCATCGCCTCGTCCATCAAGGGCTCCAGGGCAGGCGGAGTGTTGCCGTTGCCAGCGCCGCGATACCTTCGCCGCGGCCGATGAAGCCGAGTTTTTCACTGGTGGTCGCTTTCACAGCAACGCGATCGAGCGACACACTTGCGATAGAGGCTATGCGTTCGCGGATGGCATCGCGATGCGGCCCGACGCGCGGCGCTTCGCTGATCACCGTCACATCGAGATGCGCGATCATGCCGCCGCGCGCCTGCACCCGCTCGACCGCAAAGCGAAGAAATCTCTCGGAAGCCGCCCCGCGCCATTGTGGATCGCTGGGCGGGAAATGCACACCGATATCGCCGTCCGCCAGCGCGCCAAGAATGGCGTCCACCAGGGCATGCAGCGGCGCGTCGGCATCGGAATGTCCCGACAGCCCGCGGCTGTGCGGAATCTTGACACCACCCAGCATCACGTGATCGCCTTCCGTGAAGGCATGCACGTCATAGCCCGTGCCCATGCGCACGTCGGCGAGAGCAGAAAGCCGCAAGCCTTCGGCGCGGGTGAAGTCCTCGGCAAGCGTCAGCTTCACATTGCCTGGCTCGCCGGCGAATACAGTGACGGCGTGGCCCGCCCATTCCATCAACGCAGCATCGTCGGAGAAATCATCGCGGCCTGCACCCGCTGCGCGCCGATGCGCGTCGAGCAGGGCATCGAAGTTGAACGCCTGTGGCGTCTGGATGGCTCGCAATATTGAGCGATCGGGCGTCTGCGCCACGCGATCCTGCGCATCCACGGCCTTGATCGTGTCGCTTACGGCGATACCTGGAACCGCGGCGCTTCGTTTTGCCGCCGAGATGGCGCGCCCGATGAGTGCGGAAGAAACGAAAGGCCGGGCCGCGTCATGGACCAGAACGATTTCGGGCTTCCGTGCTGCCAGCGCTTGCAGGCCGGCAAGCACAGATGCCTGCCGCGTTGCGCCGCCGAATACTGCCGGCAAAACGTCTAGTCCGCCGGCGGCAGTGGCGTAGAGACCGACGTCGTCCGCGTGAATGACTGGCTGGACCACGCTGACATTTTGGTCAGAGGAGAACAGGTCGAGGCTGAAACGAATCATCGGCTGACCGCCCAATGAGCGATAAGCCTTAGGCACTCCGTCGCCAGCCCGACTCCCACGTCCAGCCGCCACGATTACCGCTGCAACGCTGCCAGTCATTTTCGCCAAGCCCTGAAATCGCTGCCAATTGCTTCCACCATATGAACATTTTGCCTTATCCGCCGCTGTTAAATTTGTTGCACTGCAACACTTGCGCGGCACGGTATTTTGGCTAAACTCTATGCAGTATTTAATTCGCCCAAATGTTGGGCATAAGATGATGGCATGAGCCCACTATTCCAAAAACCGCTCTCAGTCGGCCCGATAGCTCTTCCAAACCGCGTCGTGCTCGCGCCGATGTCGGGGGTCACCGACGCTCCGTTCCGACGCCTGGTAGCGAACCTGGGGGCGGGCCTCGTCGTGTCCGAAATGACGGCCTGTGAGGATCTGGTTGATGGCGACCGCAACGCGGTTCTTCGCGCGGAAGGTCAAGGCGTCGGCATTCACGTCGTGCAACTCGCGGGCTGTGAAGCCCACTGGATGGAAGAGGGCGCGCGAATCGCTGAAGCTTCCGGCGCCGACGTGATCGACATCAACATGGGTTGTCCGGCCAAACACGTCACCAATGGCCAGTCCGGCTCTGCGCTGATGCGCGATCTCGATCACGCGCTCACATTGATCGACGCAACGGTCGGTGCCGTTTCAGTACCCGTGACGCTCAAGATGCGGTTGGGCTGGGATCATCAATCGATTAACGCGCCCGAACTCGCGCGCCGCGCGGAAGCTGCGGGCGTGCGTCTGATCACGGTGCACGGGCGCACGCGCTGCCAATTCTACAAAGGGAAGGCGGATTGGACCGCGGTCCGCGCGGTGAAAGATGCCGTCACTATTCCGGTCGTCGTCAATGGCGATATCGAAACATTTGAAGATGCCGATACCGCGCTGCGCAATTCCGGCGCCGACGCCGTCATGGTCGGACGCGCGGCACAGGGCCGGCCCTGGTTTCCAGGACAAATGGCGCGCTATCTCGCAACCGGCAGCCGCGAAGAAGCGCCGCCGCTCGGCACACAGCTCGCGCTGGTCATCGAGCTCTACCAGGAGATGCTGTCGCATCACGGACTGCGCATCGGGCTTCGCCATGCGCGCAAGCATCTCGGGTGGGCACTGGACGCTGCTGCCGCGACTGCCGGCATTCCCGCCGATCTTCTGAAGACATGCCGCAACCAGGTTCTCACCGTGGAAGAACCAGGCGAGGCGGTACGGCACCTCACCGACGCCTATGACACCTTCGGCTTGAGGGCCGCAGCATGAGCATTGAAATGCAGCCTTCATTCCCCGCCATCACCGCGGATGCCGTGCTGAATGCGCTGCCGCACCCGGTTATCATGATTTTGGCTGACGGCAAAATCGCGGACGCCAATGTTGCTGCGGAATCTTTTTTCGAAGTTTCTGTGCCGCTGTTACGGCGGCGTTTCTTGCGCGACCTGGTGCCATTCGGCAGCCCGCTGCTGACGCTGGTCGATCAGGTGCGAGCGACCGCTTCTGCGGTGAATGAGTACAAGGTCGATCTCGGCACGCCGCGGAATCCCGGCGACCGGCTGGTCGATCTGCACGTGGCGCCGATGCCAGAACCGCTCGATGCGGTCGTTGTGATGCTGCAGGAACGCACCATCGCCGACAAAATGGACCGACAGCTCACGCATCGCGGCGCCGCGCGTTCGGTCAGCGCGATGGCAGCCATGTTGGCGCACGAAATCAAGAACCCGCTCTCTGGCATCCGCGGAGCCGCGCAATTGCTGGAACAGTCCGCCAGCGACGACGATCGCACGCTGACTCGCCTCATCTGCGACGAAGCCGATCGCATTGTAAAACTGGTTGGGCGTCTTGAGGTATTTACCGACGAACGGCCGATTGAGCGTGAACCGGTCAACATCCATGCCGTGCTGGAGCATGTGAAGCGGCTCGCGCAATCTGGCTTCGCGCGCAATATCAGGTTTGTCGAGGAATACGATCCCTCGCTGCCGCCGGTTTATGCCAATCGCGACCAGCTCATTCAGGTTTTTCTCAACCTCGTGAAGAATGCAACGGAATCGATTGGCGAGTCCGACAGCGGAGAAATCCAGCTCACGACCGCCTTCCGTCCGGGCGTGCGACTTTCCCTGCCAGGCAGCAAAATGCGGGTTTCGCTGCCGATGGAATTCTGTGTACGCGACAATGGTCCGGGCGTGCCGGAGGAATTATTGCCGCATTTGTTCGATCCATTCGTGACGACCAAGCCTACGGGCTCGGGCCTGGGACTGGCTCTGGTCGCGAAAATCGTCGGCGATCACGGCGGCATCGTCGAATGTGAATCGCAGCCACGCCGCACCAATTTCCGCGTGCTGTTTCCGGTCTATGTCGGAGAGGACACAGCGGATGAGACGGAAGATGCGCCTGTGACAGCAGGCAAGAAATCAAGCAACGGCGCGAGTGACCAGAGATCAGCCGCCGTTAGCGACCTCGGGGATGCTTCGTTGCAGCCGCGGCAACGCACCATGAAAGGTGGAAGACGCAAATGAATTCCGGAAGCATCCTGGTCGCTGACGACGATGCCGCAATCCGCACGGTTCTGAACCAGGCGTTGTCGCGCGCGGGCTACGAAGTCCGTTCCACTGGCAACGCCGCGACATTGTGGCGGTGGGTGAGCCAAGGCGATGGCGACCTCGTCATCACCGACGTCGTTATGCCTGACGAAAACGCCTTCGATCTCCTGCCACGGATCAAGAAAGCCCGCCCCGATCTTCCGGTCATCGTGATGAGTGCACAGAACACCTTCATGACCGCGATCCGCGCCTCGGAACGCGGCGCCTACGAATATCTCCCTAAGCCGTTCGACCTGAAGGAACTGATGGCGATCGTCGGCCGCGCATTGTCGGAGCCGAAAGAACGGCCTGCGACTCGCGACAAAGCGGAAGAGTTCGATTCGATTCCTCTCATCGGACGCTCGCCGGCGATGCAGGAAATCTATCGTCTGCTGGCGCGCCTGATGCAGACCGATCTGACGGTGATGATCTCGGGCGAGTCGGGAACCGGCAAGGAGCTGGTCTCGCGGGCACTACACGATTACGGCAAGCGCCGGAGCGGGCCTTTCGTTGCCATCAACATGGCTGCCATCCCGCGCGAGTTGATCGAGTCCGAGCTGTTCGGCCACGAGAAGGGCGCTTTCACCGGCGCCAACAGCCGAAGCTCCGGGCGGTTCGAGCAGGCTGAAGGCGGCACGCTGTTTCTCGACGAGATCGGCGACATGCCCATGGAAGCACAAACACGGCTGTTGCGCGTTCTGCAGCAGGGCGAATACACGACTGTCGGCGGCCGCACGCCGATCAAAACCGACGTCCGCATCATCGCCGCCACCAACAAGGATTTGCGTCTGCAGATCCAGCAGGGACTATTCCGCGAAGATCTGTTCTTCCGGCTCAATGTCGTGCCGCTGCGCCTGCCGCCACTGCGGGAGCGTTCCGAGGACGTGCCTGACCTCATCCGTCATTTCTTCGCGCAGGTAGAAAAAGAAGGCCTGCCGTTGAAGCAACTCGACCAGGCGGCGCTGGAACGCCTGAAGCGGCATCGCTGGCCCGGTAACGTGCGTGAGCTTGAAAATCTGGCGCGTCGGCTCGCCGCGCTTTATCCGCAGGAAACCATCTCCGGCGCTGTGATCGAAGCCGAGCTGGCGCAACCGGCGATGCCTATGGGCCAAAGCGAGGCTGCCGTCGATGAAGGCCTGGCGGCGGCGGTGGAACGTCATCTCGGCGAATACTTTGCCGGCTTCTCCAACGGCCTGCCACCACCGGGCCTCTACCACCGCATTCTGCGTGAGGTGGAATATCCGCTGCTTTCGGCTGCGCTGGCGGCAACCCGTGGCAACCAGATCCGGGCAGCGGATCTCCTTGGCGTCAACCGCAATACTCTGCGCAAGAAGATCCGGGACCTGGATATTCAGGTTTACCGTAGCGGGAGTTAATCCGCGGCGTCCCGCCGCGGAAATGTCGCAATCCGGCAACATTGTTGTATAAAAGCATCACCCTTAATGAGGGTGGCCCCGTTTTCCGGGGCTGGCCGCGCGCGTCAAAGGAACTTCATGTCCAGCGTTGATCAGGCCCTCGCCGCGGAAGCGGCTGTGGCTGTGGCGCAGGCTTCGACGGCCCGGGTCGAAAACCGCGTGCTGGGCCGGATTGCGGTTATCGGCGCGCTGATCTGCGCGCTGATCACCTTTGCCGTTCTGTCTAATCTGACCCCGCTGTCGCCGACCAATGACGTCGTCGTCACGCTGGTAAGGATCGACTTTGTGACGGTCCTGATCCTTGGCTGTCTGGTTGGCCGGGAGTTATGGCTCATCCTGCAGGCCCGGCGCCGCGGGCGCGCAGCTGCCCGGTTGCATGTGCGCATCATTGCATTGTTTTCTTTGATCGCCGCAGCGCCCGCGATCTTGGTGGCCATCGTGGCCATGGTGACGCTCGATCGCGGTCTCGATCAGAACCTATCAACACGCACTCAGACGATGGTGCAAAACTTACGTGTTATGGCCGACACCTATGTTCTCGATCGTGCTGACTCGGTGCGTGGACAAGCATTGTTCATGATGGTGACTACAGACTCCAATAAACAAAACTTCGACACAGACCGCGACAAATTTCACCAAGGCTTTTCAGCGCTCGCCGCCAACCGCGGTCTGGCTGCCGCTCAGATCATCGACGGCGATCTGAATGTCATCGAGAAGGCCGATACCAAGTCGGAACTACAAGTTCAATTGCCGTCGCGTGAAACGCTGACATCCCTCGGAAAGAACGATCCACAAGTAAATCTTTTCCCTGAAAACAACTATGCTGCTGCCGTCGTGAAGCTGCAGAATTATGATAATGCGTATTTGTTCATCGCCACGGAGCTGGATCCGCAGATCGCCGGCCGGCTGCTGCAGATCCAGGAAAACGTAAGCTATTTCACAGCCCTCCAGCAAAGCCGCTACGGCGTCCAAACCGCTTTCTCATTGGTTTATATGCTGATCGCGCTGATTGCGACCTTGTCGGCGGTATGGATTGGACTGCATTTCGCAAATTATCTGGTTGCTCCGATCCGCCGCCTGATCAGCGCGGCCAATCTCGTCTCAACCGGAAATCTTTATGTGAAATTGCCGATACGGCGTTCCGAGGGAGACCTTGCGCATCTGGGTGAGACCTTCAACAAGATGACTCAGGAATTGCGCACGCAGCGTGACGACCTGGTAAGGGCGCGCGATCTCATCGACAGCCGCCGGCTTTTTACCGAGGCCGTACTCGCGGGCGCAAGCGCGGGCGTCATCGGCGTCGATGCGGAAGGGCGTGTCAGCATTCTCAACCGCTCCGCCGTCCGTTTGATCGATCGTTCGGAAGCCGATGCCTTGGGCAAGCCGCTGGCCGATGTGGCACCGGAACTCGCGGAAATGCTCGCGGCGGCGCAATCGGGCTCTCTCCGCCAGGGACAGGTCACCATCAGCCGCAGGGGCAAGGAACGTAATCTGTCCATCCGCGTCACCAGCGAGCAGGAGACGGAGGCCGACCATGGCTACGTCATCACCATCGACGACATCACCGAACTTGTTTCCGCCCAACGCACGTCCGCCTGGGCCGACATTGCTCGCCGCATTGCGCACGAAATCAAGAATCCGCTCACGCCCATTCAACTGTCTGCCGAACGCCTACGCCGCAAGTATGGAAAGATCATCGTGGAAGACCGCGATATTTTCGAGCAGTGCACGGACACAATCGTCCGGCAGGTCGAAGACATCAAACGCATGGTCGACGAGTTCTCGCGGTTTGCACAGACTCCAAAACCCGTGATCGCGCTGGATGACGTCGCCGATGCCGTGCGCCAAGCCGTATTCCTGATGCGGGTCGGGCACGCGGATATCGACATCAATGCAGAGATCGAAGAGGAGCCGCTGATGGCGCGCTTCGACCGCCGCCTGATTTCGCAGGCGCTCACCAACATCATCAAGAACGCGACGGAGGGTATCTCGGCGGTGCCGCAGGCCGAACTCGGCCGTGGCCACATCGACGTAAGGGCCGGTCGCGAGGGCAACGACATTATCATCGACGTGATCGACAACGGCATCGGGTTACCAAAGGAAAACCGCAGCCGGCTGCTCGAGCCTTATGTGACGACACGCGAGAAGGGCACGGGGCTTGGTCTCGCGATCGTGGGAAAAATTCTGGAAGAACACGGCGGTGGCATCGAATTGCGCGATGCGTCCGAGAAGAATCCAGGCGCCCGTGGCGCATGGATGCGCCTGCGATTTGCAGGTGGCGACGTCACAACAGAAATAGCATCTGAAAACATCACCAAAGCTGCGAACGGACTGTAAAACATGGCGGCAGATATTCTCGTCGTCGATGACGAAAATGACATTCGGCAACTCGTTTCCGGCATCTTGCAAGATGAAGGCTACAGCACGCGCACGGCATCCGACAGCGACAGCGCGCTCTCGGCGATCACAGCACGGCGGCCTCATTTGGTCTTTCTGGATATCTGGCTGCAAGGCAGCCGGCTCGACGGCCTGCAACTGCTGGACACCATTGTGCAGCAGCATCCAGAGGTGCCGGTGGTGATGATTTCCGGTCACGGCAACATCGAAACTGCAGTCGCGGCTATCAAGCGCGGCGCTTACGACTTCATCGAAAAGCCATTCAAGGCCGACCGCCTGGTGCTGGTCGCCGACCGCGCGCTGGAGAATTCCCGTCTCAAGCGCGAGGTCAAGACCCTCAAGCAACTCGCACCTTTGCCGTCGTCGGTGATCGGCCAGTCGCCGCCAATCAATCAGTTGCGCCAGATCATTGAAAAGGTTGCGCCGACCAACAGCCGTATCCTGATCGTCGGCCCGTCCGGAGCCGGCAAGGAACTGGCTGCACGCACCTTGCACCGCTTGTCAGCCCGTGCGGAGGCGCCATTCGTGGCGATCAACGCCGCAGCGATCACGCCGGAACTCATGGAAGTCGAGCTCTTCGGCGTGGATGAAGCCACCGGAACGCAAAGCCGCAAGATTGGCGCATTGGAAGAAGCCAATGGCGGCACTGTTTTCATCGACGAAATCGCCGACATGCCGCGCGAAACGCAGAACAAGATCCTGCGGGTGCTGGTCGATCAGACCTTCCAGCGGGTTGGGGGCAGCGCCAAGATTTCCGTCGATGTGCGGATCATCTCATCGACGGCCCGCAATATCGAAGGGGAAATCGCCGCCGGAAAATTCCGCGAGGACCTCTACCATCGCCTGTCGGTGGTTCCGATCCGCGTGCCGTCGCTGGCGGAACGCCGCGAGGACATCCCCCATCTGGTCGAATATTTCATGGACCAGATTTCGCAATCCACCGGCCTGCCAAAACGGACGATCGGTCCTGACGCCATGGCGGTTCTGCAACTGCACGATTGGCCAGGCAACGTGCGCCAGCTTCGCAACAACGTCGAACGACTGATGATCCTTGCCGGTGGCGATGTCGATGTACCGATCACCGCCGACATGCTGCCACAAGATGTGGGCTCCATGGTGCCGGCCATGCCAGGCGGCAACGGCGGCGAGCAGATCATGGGGCTACCGTTGCGCGAGGCCCGCGAAGTGTTTGAACGTGAATATCTGGTGGCGCAGATCAACCGTTTCAGCGGAAATATCTCACGCACGTCGGAGTTCGTCGGGATGGAGCGCTCGGCCCTGCATCGCAAGCTCAAGGCGCTGGGTATCGGCTAGCACGCGCTTGATCCCGGAAAGCTTGAACCGGTTTTCGGATAGATCACGCGCTAGGAATAAAAAATGTCGCGCATTGCTTACGTCAACGGGCGCTATCTGCCCTTCGCTGAAGCCACGGTGCATGTGGAGGATCGCGGCTATCAGTTTTCCGACGGCATCTATGAAGTTTGCGAGGTGAGGGGCGGGCGCATGGTCGATGAGCCCATGCATATGCGCCGTCTTCAGCGCTCGCTGGGCGAATTGAAAATTACCATGCCGATGTCTCTTGCCGCTCTGCGCGTGGTGTTGCGCGAAACAGTGCGTCGCAACCGCGTTCGCGACGGCCTCGTCTATGTTCAGGTAAGCCGCGGCGTTGCGCGGCGCGACCATGCGTTTCCGGCTGCCGGCACGCCGCCAAGCGTCGTTGTCACGTCTCGCAGCACGGATCCCGTCGCAGCGGAGAAAGCCGCAGCAACTGGCATTGCGGTCATCACCGTGCCGGAGAACCGCTGGGATCGGGTCGATATCAAGGCTATCGCGCTCTTGCCCAACGTACTGGCCAAGCAGGCGGCAAAAGAGCAGGGCGCCAAGGAAGCCTGGTTTGTCGACAAGGATGGCTATGTGACCGAGGGCTCCTCATCAAATGCCTGGATCATCAGCCGCGACGGCAAAGTGATCACCCGTCCGGCAGACCACGGCATCCTGCGTGGGATCACCCGTACGGTGCTGCTCAATGTGCTGAAAGCTCAGGGTCTGGAGCTGGAAGAGCGGGCTTTCACGGTGGAAGAGGCCTATGCGGCCCGGGAGGCGTTTGTGACCTCCGCCAGCCAGATCGTCATGCCGGTGGTCCTGATCGACGGGAAGCCGGTTGGAAACGGTGCGCCCGGCCTCTTCGCGGCAGCGTTTCGGCAGGATTTCCATAAGCATAGCGAGTTTATTTAAGGCCGCTTTTGATCGACCTAGCCCTAAGTTCCGCTTGCGCGACCCCGCTCCCTACCGTCTAATTACGGTATCCGGACCCTCGCGCGCAACAAAGGCGGTGGTCTGGTGAAAAAAAACAGCTCGCATTTCAGACGAGCATAAAATGGAACAACGGCAATGGCCGCCGAACGCGCACAAAACTTACAAGACACATTCCTCAATCATGTCCGGAAGGCAAAAATTCCGCTCACCATCTTCCTGGTGAACGGCGTAAAGCTTCAGGGCGTGGTGACCTGGTTCGATAATTTCTGCGTGCTCTTGCGGCGAGATGGGCATTCCCAGCTCGTCTACAAGCACGCAATCTCAACCATCATGCCGGGGCACCCAATTCAGTTGTTCGAAGGCGGCGAGGAGCCGCTTGGGGACAAGGAATAGTTGGAATCGCGCCAGCGTAGCATGCGTGCGGATCGTCTGAGCCCAGTTGATACCGGCTCGGCAACCGGACGCGCGATTGTGCTCGAGCCGTTCCTGAGGCGCGCGTCCCAGACAAAAGCTGTCAACAAACCGGCGACGCAGGACACGCGGCCGCCCGACACGCGGCTTGAAGAAGCCGTGGGGCTCGCGCTCGCCATCGATCTCGACGTGGTCGGCTCCGGCGTGGTTGGGCTCTCGACCATCACACCCGCGACCTATATCGGTAAAGGCAAGGTCGAAGAGATCGCCGGTCTGGTGAAAACCAACGAGGCCGGGATCGTTGTGATGGACTGCGCCATATCTCCGGTGCAGCAGCGCAATCTCGAAAAAGCCTGGGGCGCGAAAGTGCTCGATCGCACCGGATTGATCCTGGAGATTTTCGGGCGGCGCGCACGCACCAGGGAAGGAACGCTGCAAGTCGAGCTTGCGCATCTGACCTATCAGAAAAGCCGGCTGGTTCGTTCCTGGACCCATCTCGAGCGTCAGCGCGGCGGCTTCGGTTTCCTTGGCGGCCCCGGCGAAACCCAGATCGAGGCGGACCGGCGACAGATCGAAGAGCGCATCGCGCGGATCGAAGGCGACCTCGACAAGGTCATGCGCACGCGCAAGCTGCATCGCGACAGCCGCAAGCGGGTGCCTTATCCGATTGTCGCGCTGGTCGGTTACACCAATGCGGGCAAGTCCACGCTGTTCAATCAACTCACCAAGGCGCGCGTGCTGTCAGCCGACATGCTGTTCGCAACGCTCGATCCCACGTTGCGAGCGGTCAACCTTCCGCATGGCGCGCATATCATTCTGTCCGACACGGTCGGCTTCATTTCCGACCTTCCGACGATGCTGATCGCTGCCTTCCGCGCCACGCTGGAGGAGGTGATCGAGGCTGACGTGATCCTGCATGTGCGCGACATGGCGCATGAGGATGCCGATGCACAGTCGAACGATGTCGAGAACGTCCTGCGCGAGCTCGGCATCGAACCCAACGACAAGCGCCTGGTCGAGATCTGGAACAAGATCGATCGGCTGACGCCCGAGCGCCGGCTGGAACTGGCCAACATCGCCGAGCGACAGTCGGGCGAACGCAAGCCGGTGCTGATTTCGGCGATGACCGGGGAGGGGATGGATCGTCTGCGCGATGCCATCGAGGCGGGCGTGGGCGCCAGCCGCATAACCGAGGACGTGCTGCTTGATGCTTCAGACGGGGCAGGCGCTAGCTGGCTCTACCGTCATGCTGAAGTGCTGGCAAAAACCATGGACGACGACGGCAAGCTAAAAATCACTATCCGTGCCGAGCCGGCCGTCATCCAGCGCGTGCGGGCGAAGTTCCTCCAGTAGGCTCAGACCGCTGCTTTCACCATGATGCCTTGCGGAAAAATCTCTTCCGGCGTCATCAGGCGCCGCGCAATCCCTTGCTCGTGCGCATAGCGCAGGAACAGCTCCAGCGCTGCACGATTTTCCTTGATGCCGTAGGGAAAGTAATCACCACCGAAGGTTTTCATCGCCGCTTCCGCCTGCTCGCCATGACCGGGCAGGGCGATATAACCGGGGCGTCGCAAACGGGCGAGGCTCTGTCGCCGGGATTGATCGAAGGCGTCGTAGAGATTACGCGCGATCCACGGATTGTCCTTCAGGATCGCCTTGCGCATCACCGCCACATGCATGATCGGATAAACCCGCGTCCGGGCGTAGAAGGCGTCGCCCATCGAGGCGAAATCCGGCCATAGCTGGGCGACGTCAGGATGTTTGCCAAAGCAATTCGGCACTGTGGCGCACATCGCCGCATCGATTTCGCCGGACACCAGCATCTCGCTGATCGACTTGTCTGGCATGGGCGTGAGACGGACGCCCTTCGGCAGATCCATATCGACCTTTTCGTCGCGGCCCTTTGCATTGACGCCGGATTGAATCCAGTCGATCTCGGTAAAGGGCACGCCGAAGTCATGTTGCAGGGCGCCGCGAATATAGACCGTCGCCGTCTGCGCCCATTCCGGAATACCCATGCGCTTGCCGCGCAGGTCTTCCGGTTTTTTGATGCGGTTGCGATTCACATAAACGATGCCGTAGCGGAATTCACGCCGCAGGAAGACGGGAAGGGCGATCAGGTCAGATTCCGGCCCACTCGCTTCCGCGATATATTTGGCGAAGGAGAGCTCCGAGACGTCCCATTCGCGATTGGCAAGGAACCGCGCAAAGATCTCGTGCATGTTGAGGTCGAGATAGGTCACGTCGATACCCGTGGGCCTGACTTCGCCGATGCGAAGATCGCGGATGTGGTCGTAATCCCAAGTGGCGATGCTGACGTGAACGTTCGGCATAAGGGCGACTATCCTTGTTTCTCGGAGGCCTTGGCCTCATCCCACAACGTGTCCATCTGCGCCAGCGTGGCCTGTTTGGGAGACTTTCCGCGCGCAGCGAGCGCGTGTTCGATCGATGCAAAGCGGCGCTCGAATTTGGCGTTGGTCTGGCGCAGCACGTCTTCCGGATCGGCCTGCAGGTGGCGGGCAAGATTGACCACGGCGAAAAGCAGGTCGCCGACTTCTCGACCCGCTTTTTCCGAATCCTTGGCCTTCAATTCGGCTTCAATTTCGTCGGCCTCTTCGCGAATCTTGGCAAGCACCGCGAACGGATCGTTCCAGTCGAAGCCAACGTCGCCGGCCTTGTTCTGAAGCTTCAACGCGCGGGTCAGCGCGGGCAGGCCGACAGGAACACCAGCGAGGGCGCCTTCCTTTGCAGCCTCGGGTTTTGCGGCCCGTTCCTGCGCCTTGATCTCCGTCCACAGCCTGCCGACCGCTTCATGATCAAGCCCGCGGGCATCGCCGAACACATGGGGATGCCGGCGGATCATCTTTTCGGAGACGGCCTGCACGACATCGCCGAATTCGAACGCGCCTTGTTCCTGCGCCATCCGTGCGTGGTAGACGACCTGCAGCAGCAGATCTCCCAGTTCGTCCTGAAGATCGGGAAGGCTGCCTCGCGCGATCGCGTCGGCGACCTCGTAGGCTTCCTCAATGGTGTAGGGGGCAATACTGCTGAAATCTTGCCGTAGGTCCCACGGGCATCCGGTTTCCGGCGTCCGCAGTGCGGCCATGATTTCGATGAGGCGGGAGATATCGCGCGATGGAGTCATAACGGTCCCTGGGAGAATGCCAGGGACCGTATCAGACCCGCTGCAAGGGCGAGAAGCCGGTTAGGACGCTCCTGCCTGCTTTAGTGTCCGGCTTCCTGGCCACGGCTGGCCTCGAACAGGAACCAGACGCGCCGCTCGGTCTCGTCGATCCAGTTTTCCAGCATGGAGGCGGTGGCGACGTCTTCCTTGTCGTCGCAAAGCTTGTGGGCCTTCCGCATCGCTTCAACGACCGATTTGTTGTCGGCTACAAGCTCCCGCAGCATGTCGAGCGGGGCCACGAACTTTTCGTCGTTATCTTCGATGGTTTGATGGCGGGCGATATCGCCGATGGACCTCAGCGTCGTGCCACCGATCTTGCGAACGCGCTCAGCCATATCGTCCGTGGCCGCAAATATCTGGGCGGCCTGTTCGTCCAGCAGCAAGTGATAGTCACGGAAATGCGGTCCGCTCACATGCCAGTGGAAATTCTTGGTTTTCATATAGAGCGCGAAGGCGTCCGCCAGGATGCCGTTGAGCGCCTGGGCGATGTCGCGCACATCGTTGCTGGAAAGGTCTGTGGGCGTGTCGAGCCTGGACGGAGGCTTGCGGGGTTCAGATTTCTTGGCTTTGCTGCTCACGTGATCACCTTGAAATTGAGGGCCGGTGGCCCGATGGCTAAAGAGATTGGACGCGGAACCAACCCATAAAAGCCGAAGCCGTTCCGTTATTCCATCACGAACGCCGGATTCGCATAAGACATATTATGGAATATATGGATATCGAAATGCAGATCAGGTTGTCGCTATAGCTTTATGTAAAATCATCATAAAATGGCTTTTCTCAGAAACTGGATTAGCTATTCATTACGATCCGCATTCCATCATACGCCGGCTCGATATGCGCCGGCAGCTTGGCGCGTAGCGCTTCGTAATCCAGATCCGAATGCAGATGGGTCAGGATCGCGCGCCGCGGCTTCAGCCGCTCGATCCACGCCAGCGCATCGTCGAGAGAGAAATGACTCGGATGCGGCTTGTAGCGGAGCACATCGACGATCCAGACGTCGAGATCGGCGAAGGCCTCTGTAGAGGCATCTGGCAGGCCGCTGACGTCGCAGGAATAAGCCAGACCGCCGAAGCGATAGCCGAGCGAGGGGATATCGCCGTGCTGCTGTAACACCGGCAGCGCCGTGATCGGACCCCCGGCCCCGTTAACGGTTACAGGTTCGCCGGCCACGATCCTGTGCGCTTGTGCGATCGGCGGATAATTGCTTCCAGCCGGCGTTTCGAAGCAATAGCCGAACTTGGTGCGCACCTCGGCTGCGGTGGCATCGTCCAGATAGACATCCACGCGCTTGCGGTTGGCAATGAACAGCGGCCGCAGGTCGTCAATGCCATGGGTATGATCGGCATGGGCGTGCGTATAGAGCACGGCGTCGAGCGCGCCCACCTCGGCGCCGAGAAGCTGCTCGCGCAGGTCCGGCGAGGTATCCACCAGAACCGTGGTGCAGCCGCCATTGTCGCGGCGCTGGACCAGCAGCGAGCAACGCCGCCGACGGTTCTTCGGATTGCCCGGATCGCAGGCTCCCCAGCCCAGCGCGGCCTGTGGCACCCCCATGGATGCGCCGCAGCCCAGGATGGTGAAACTCAGCGTCATGCGGCTTCCGGCCTGGGTACCTTGCTGAACAGCCGGAAGAAGTTGTCCGTGGTTTGACGGGCGATTTCTTCCGGCGAGACGCCGCGGGTTTCCGCCAGCATCCTGGCGGTCTCGATCACAAACGCGGGTTCATTGCGTTTGCCCCGATGCGGCAGCGGCGCGAGATACGGAGAATCCGTTTCCACCAGAATGCGTTCCGCCGGCAGGTCCCTGGCAATGTCGCGCAGATTCTGAGAGCTCTTGAACGTCAGGATGCCGGTGAAGGAAATGTAGAGGCCGAGATCGACTGCGGCCATGGCCAGATCGCGACCGCCGGTGAAGCAATGCAGCACGGCCGGGAAGGCGCCCTTCCCCGTTTCTTCAGCCAGGATTTTGGCAACGTCTGCGTCCGCCTCGCGCGCGTGAATAACCAGCGGCAGCTGGGTATCGCGCGCAGCGGCGATATGGGCGCGAAAGCCTTGCTCCTGCGCATCGCGCGGGCTGTTGTCATAGTGATAGTCGAGCCCGGCTTCGCCCAGCGCGACCACCTTCGGATGGCGCGTGCGCTCGACCAACTCAGCCGTTCCGATATCCAGCTCTTCATGCGCGTGGTGCGGGTGCGTGCCGACCGAGCAATAGACATCGGGAAACCGCTCGGCGATGGCGATCAGATCGCCATGGCGTTTCACCCGGGTCGAGATAGTGACCATGCGCGCCACGCCCACTGCTTTTGCACGCCCGACAACCGCATCGAGCTCGGCTTCGAAATCGGGGAAATCCAGATGGCAATGGCTGTCGATCAACATGACGGCTTACTTCGGCGCGCTGGCTTCGGGCTCAACATAACGCGGAAACACCGGCGTGGGTGCAGGCAGCTGCGCTCCCGGAGTCAGTCTTTGCCCGTTGCCGAGCGCACTGAAATCACGCGCATTCTCCGGCACCGCCAGCAGGTCCAGCAATTTGCTTGCGGAGTTTGGCACAAAGGGCTGCGCGAGAATTGCGACCTGCCGGATCACTTCCGCCGTGACGTAAAGGATCGTCCCCTGACGCGCCGGATCGGTCTTCGCCACCGCCCACGGCGCTTCGCCCGCAAAGTAGCGGTTGGCGTCTGCCACCACGGCCCAAACAAGCCCAAGCACCTGATGCAATTGCTGCGTGTTCATTTGCTCGCGTGCAGCGTCGATCATCGCATCGGCTGACGCCAGCATGGCTTTGTCGTTGTCGGTGAACGCGCCCGGTTTCGGCAGCACGCCACCAAGCTGCTTGCCGATCATCGACAGCGAACGCTGCGCCAGGTTGCCGAGATCGTTGGCGAGATCCGCATTGGTGCGGTTGATGATCGCCTCATGGCTATAGCTGCCATCCTGCCCGAACGGCACTTCGCGCAGCGCGAAGTAGCGCACCTGATCGACGCCATAGGTATCGGCCAGCGTAAAGGGGTCCAGCACATTGCCGAGCGATTTCGACATCTTCTCGCCGCGGCTGAGAAAGAAGCCGTGCGAAAAGATGCGTTTGGGCAAGGCAATGCCGGCCGACATCAGAAAGGCCGGCCAATAGACCGCGTGGAAGCGCACGATATCCTTGCCGATGACATGCAACGCGGCCGGCCAGTAGCGCTTGAATTTCTCACTCTCGGTATCGGGATAGCCGACGCCGGTGATGTAGTTCGTCAGCGCATCCACCCACACATACATGATGTGCTTGGGATTGCCGGGTACCGGAATGCCCCAGTTGAAAGTGGTGCGTGAAATCGACAGGTCCCTGAGACCCCCGCGCACGAAGCTCGACACTTCGTTCAGCCGCTCCTTTGGAAGCACAAAATCCGGCTGGTTCTTGTAGAGGTCGAGCAGCTTCTGCTCATAGGCGGAAAGCTTGAAGAAGTAGCTTTCCTCCTCCACCCACTCCACCGGCGTGCCCTGAGGGCCCAAGCGCTGGCCGCCTTCGGCCTGCGTGGTTTCGCTCTCGTCATAGAAGGCCTCGTCGCGCACCGAATACCATCCGGCGTATTTCGACAGATAGATATCGCCCGCCTGCTCCATCTTTTCCCAGATCGCAGCCGATGAGACGCGATGACGCTCTTCCGTGGTGCGGATGAAGTCGTCGTTGGAGCAATTCAGCTTTTTCACCATGGCCTGGAAGATCGGCACATTGCGCTCGACCAGCTGCGCGGGAGTAATCCCCTCCTTCGCGGCGGTCTGCTGCATCTTCTGGCCGTGCTCGTCGGTGCCGGTGAGGAAATAGACGTCGTAGCCGTCGAGCCGCATGAACCGCGCGATCGCATCGGTCGCAATCGCTTCGTAGGCGTGCCCGATATGCGGCACGCCATTGGGATAAGCGATCGCAGTGGTGATGTAGAAGCTCGGCTTGGCCATGGCGGATTTCTGATGGGTCGGGCCGCCGTTGGTGCCTGTAGAATGCGAGGAAATCAAGGGCTGCGGGGTGTCCGGGCTGTCTCGGAGAGAAGCGCAAAGACGGAAAAGACCAGCGGCTTTCGCTCAAGATTGAATATTTCGGCGTCTCGCGCCGCGCGATTGACCTTGTCCCAGACCTCGGCGATCCGGGCCATCCGTCCGGACTCCTGGGGCATGGCAAGACGGGCCGACAGCCACGCATTCACGGTATCGACAAAGGTCGCCAGCGGCTGCGGATCGACGCCAGCCATGGCCTCGCCCAGCCCGTGGAGCGCCATGGGATCGACTTCCGGCAGACGCTCGAGCATCTGCGTCAGGCGATCCCGGAGCGCCAGAGCGGGCCCATCCAGCATGGCCAGTGCGCGGCCCACGCTACCGTCGGCGAGCGCCGCGACGGCCATCATTTCCGCGTCAGTTTCGCGGCCGACCGCCGAAGCCACAGCCTGGCCCACTTCCGGAGTCGATAGCGGCCGCAGATCGAGCACGCGGCAACGTGACCGGATGGTGGGCATTACCGTTCCGCGCGCGTGGCTGACCAGAAGCAGCAGTGCGCGTGGAGGCGGCTCTTCGATGATTTTCAAAAGCGCGTTGGCGCCAGCGGCATTCAATTCATCGACCGCATCGACTATCGCAATGCGCCAGCCCCCTTCTCCCGCTGTCGAGCCAAAGAACGAAACCGTCTTGCGCACCTCATCCACCGCGATGTCCTGCCGAAGCTTGCCCTTGTCGTTGAGCGTGCGTTCGAGCACGAGGAGATCGCCCTGCGCCTGCACCGCCATGCGCCGGGCGACGGGATGGTCGGCATCGATCGCGAGAGAGTGCGCGGATTGCACCGCAGGCGCGTTCGGATCGGGATGCGCGAGCACGAAGCGCGCCATACGGTAAGCCAGCGTTGCCTTGCCGATGCCGCGCGGCCCGCCAATCAGCCAGGCATGCGGCAAACGTCCCCCGCGATACGCCTCAAGCAATGTGCGCTCAGCCTCTGCGTGACCGAACAAGTACTGGGCTTCACGCGGATGCAAGCCGCCGCCGGAGTCGTCTTCGTCGTTCGCGCTCACTGGCCAGCCTCATTCACGATCGGCGCCTTTGCGATGGGACGCAGCCGTTGTTCGACCACGCTCCAGATCTGGGCGGCGACGTCGGGACGTGGCGCAGTCACGTCGATGAGCACGCAGCGGTTGGGCTCGCTTTTGGCCAATGCGCGAAAACCGGCGCGCAGCCTTTCATGAAACTCCAGCGCCTCGCTCTCGAAACGGTCGGCCTCCCCTGCACCGCGCCGCTTGTTGGCGCGCTCCATTCCCACGGCGGCCGGCACGTCGAGGACCAACGTCAGGTCCGGTACCGTGGTGCCGACAGTAATCCTCTCAAGCTCACCGATCAGCCGCGGATCCACCGCTCCCACGATGCCCTGATAGACACGCGTTGAATCCGCAAACCGGTCGCAAATCACCCAGGCGCCCCGCGCGAGCGCGGGCCGGATCGTGGTTTTCAAGTGATCGTCGCGCGCGGAAGCAAACAACATCGTTTCTGCTTCTGCTCCCAGCGGTTTTGCCGCGCCCGACAGGATGACGTAGCGAATGATTTCAGCACCCGGCGATCCGCCCGGCTCGCGCGTCAGCACGACCTCGATGCCCAGATTTTTGAGGCGTTCGGCAAGCAGCTTGGTATGCGTGGACTTGCCGGTGCCTTCGCCGCCTTCGAAGGTGATGAAGCGTCCACGCATTGTTATCTCGCTGACCGCCTAAAGGCGGTCAGCTCCTGCGCGGAACAGCACGATCACCGATTCCGCCATGGCGTCGAAGGCGCGCTGCGTAAGCGTTCCGCGTTTGACATCGTCTCCGGTTTTCAGCGGCGCTTCCAGTGCCAGGGTATCGCCGCGCCAGACCTTCAGAACGCCCGCTCGCTTGCCGCTCTCGACGGGAGCAGAGAGCGGGCCGCTATAGGTCACCTTCGCAACGATCTTTTCATTGAGATTGCGCGGAACCATCAGCTGGATCGCGCCGTCGCCAACGAGCGGCACATAGCCTTTCTCGCCACCGAAGACTTTGGCTTCACCGACCGTTTGCCCCTCGGCGAACAGTGTCCGCGCCTCGAATGTCCGAAAGCCCCAGTCCAGCATTTTGCGGCCTTCGTCAGCGCGTTCTTTCTCGCCTTTCGCGCCCATGACAACCGCGATGAGCCGCATTCCGTTCTGGGAGGATGAAGCGACGAGACCGTATCCTGCTTCCTTGGTGAAACCCGTCTTCATGCCGTCCGCGCCGGAGGCCAGCAGCGGATTGCGGTTGAATTGCCGGATCTTATTCCAGGTGAATTCACGTTCGCCGTAGATTGTGTAGAAATCTGGATAGGTCTTGATGATGTGCTGCGCCAGCTTGCCGAGTTCGCGCGCGGTCACTTTCAGGCCGGGTTCGTGAAGGCCTGTCGCATTCGTAAAAGTCGACTTGGTCAGTCCAAGCTCTCGGGCGCGGTTCGTCAGTTGAATTCCGAATGCGGTCTCGTTGCCCGCAAGCGCTTCCGCCATTGCGATACAGGCGTCATTGCCGGACTGGACAATGATGCCGTGCAGGATGTCGCCGACCCTCACCTTGCTATTGAGCGGCGCAAACATGCTGGACGTGTGCGAAGGTGCGCCGCCTTTGCGCCATGCATTTTCGCTAAACACCACCAGATCGTCCTGCGTGATGTTGCCCTTGTGGAGTTCGTTGAAAACGAACTCTGCGGTCATCAGCTTGGCAAGCGAGGCCGGATACACCAGATCGTCGGCAGCGCGCTCATAGAGGACGCTGCCGCTCTCTGCCTCGATCAGGATGGCGTGCGGCACGCTCGTTTGGAAATTGTCGCCCTTCTGCGCTACGGCCGGCACAGCCGCAACACCAAGAGCGACGGCAAAGACCCACAGCCACGGTTTCCGCAAAGCGGCAATCATCCGGACAAAAAACTCAGGCATCCGCGCCCCTCCTTCGAGGCCGCTCGTTCAAGCCCGCAATTCTCTTGCGATGGTTCGTGCGTATCAGTAAAGGCCGCGACCGCTCAAGAATGCAGCGGGGGCATCATAGCGCGTTGGCGCGAAAGCCGAAACAGGCGAGACCGAACGTCTGGGAGCGTCCGTGGTGGGCTCATATCCCGCGCTCGCAGGCGGCAGAGCCATGGCTTCGACCCGGGCATTGCGAGCCGGCGCCGTGCGGCCGAGCCTCGGGAGATCTGGCTCTCCATCCCGCGATGACGCCTGGGCAGAGATTTCGGGCAGATTGGGCATGCGGTCTTCAGACTCCGCAATCGCCGGCTTCTGCTCGGGCAAAAACGGTTTTGCCGAGGCAACGCGGACCTGGGACGGCGCCGGGGCCGCCTCGCCGTCACGCAGGGTCGCCACAAGCTGGCGATCGTCCGAGCCTTCCAGCGGAGCGCGGCCGACATACTCGACACGGACACGCGCCAGACCGCGAGAGTGGAATTCAAGCAGCTTTGCCGTCCGAACCGACAGGTCGATGACGCGATTTGCCGCGAAAGGACCGCGGTCATTGACCCGGACCACAATCGATTTCTTGTTGGCGAGATTGGTCACCCGCACATAGCAAGGCATCGGCAGTGTCGGATGCGCAGCCGAAATCGAGTTCATGTCATAGACTTCGCCGTTGGCCGTCAGGCGGCCATGGAAATCGTCCCCATACCAGGAGGCCATGCCTTCGGCGCGATAGCTGACGTTCTCTTCCGGAACGTACGTGCGGCCGGCAACCACGTAGGGCTTGCCCACGCGATAGGTGCCGCCGCCCTTCGGAACCGAGGTGCCGTCAGCAACGACGCGAGGGCTGGTGGAAACGCCATATTTCGGATCGAGCTTGGACGCGCAATTGGCGAGCGTCAGGCAGGCAATCATAGCCACGCCCGTCCGCGCAAAGCTCGTCAATTCCCCTCGCCCCATTCCGTCCCCGTAAGCGCATTCCAGGAAATGCTGGAAGCGTTGGCGATTACAAGAAACCGCCGAGAGAATCTCCGTTGCCAGAACGGCGACGGACACCATTAACCAAACACATTACCGCCACGCTAAGGCGGCGGAAATGGGGCCTGGCATGGTAAATTATTGGTTGCGCAAACGATTTCGGCTGCCGCGAAGGCGGCAGCCGAAAGGAGTTCTTGAAACCCTCTGCCTGTGGAGATCAGAGCGAAGGGATCATTTTCAGGAATGGGAACGACGGTGCGAGATACGTTCCGACCAATGTCTGGGGCCACGGCACAGCCATGAACTGGTCGAAGGCGACGTAGATGCCGATGACCACGCAGGTCGCGTAGACCAGCACCAGCTTCCAGCGTTCCGGACCCTCGATCCGCATGAAGATGATGACGAAGCACAATGCTGTCGGGATCAAACCGATGGTCGCCATCGAACCCATGAAGCAGATCAGGTAGCTGAAGAACAGAATGGCGCGCCTGATGATCGTCTCAAGCTCGAGATGCCCGGTGTCGGACGTCATATCCATGTGGATCTTCTGCTCAACCTGGTGCTGCTCCTTGTCAGCGATGCTTTCCGACTTGTCCTCTTCCGGCTTGCGGCACATGTCGTTGAACAGGCTCAGCGAGGCAGTCAGGAACGCCACCACACCGACAATCACCGGCACGATTTGGGCTTTAAAGCCCCACCCGGTAGCCGCTATCAACGCGCATACGACGACCGCGATCACGAAGATCGTGAACAGTTGCGAGAGGCGGAACTTTGGCGCCTGGAATCCACTCAGCATATTCTTGACGCCGCCGTGGATGCGGATGTCCTGCAGCAACGGCCGCACAACTCCGAAGAAGGCCATCAGGAACAGGATGGCCACCACCGGCCGCGCGAACCAGCTGACACCATAGCGTTCGATCGAGATGAACAGATAGCGTTCGATCGTGTCGCCCAACACCACGCCGAGAATCAGCGGCGGGCGCGGCCATTTGAACTGCTTCATCAGCCAGCCGACGAGACCGAAGAACAGCAGGCTGTAGAGATCGCCCCAGTCACGCGAGGCTTCGAAGCCGCCGATATAGACGATGCTGAGCACCGCCGGCAGGATCAGCGTGTAGCGCAACGTCGCCAGCCGCGCGAATTGCGGGCTGAAAGCGTAACACATGCCGGCGCCGAGGATGTTGGCGAGCGCAACCGACCACACCATCGAATAGGTGATGGTCAGGTTCTTCGACAGCATGTCGGGGCCGGGCACGAGGCCGTGCATCAGGAAGGCGCCGAGCAGGATCGCCATGCCCGCGCTGCCAGGAACGCCGAAGGCGATGGTCGGAACGAGCGAGCCACCCTCCTTGGCGTTGTTGGAGCTTTCGGAAGCGATCACGCCGCGCACGTCGCCCTTGCCGAAGGTCAGGGACGCACCCTTTTCCGTCTTGAGGGCATGACCATAGGCGAGCCAGTCGATGACCGAACCGCCGATGCCGGGGATGGAGCCGATGCCGCCGCCGATCCAGGAGCAGCGCACGATCAGCCACATATTATCCCAGCAATCGACCACGCCCTGCCACTGCCCCTTATAGACATCGAGCTTTTCGCCGGTCTTGGCGATGGCGAGGCGGGAGATCAGCAAGTCGCAGAGTTCCGGCAACGCAAACACGCCGAGCAGCATCGGCGTCAAAGGCAGGCCGTCCCACAGATACAGGCTGTTGAAGGTCCAGCGCAGCGTGCCGGTTTGCGGATCGGAACCGATCATCGCCAGCATGATGCCGGCGCAACCGGCGGTCATGCCCCGCAGTGGCGAATTACCCGACAGAATCGCGACCATCGAGATACCGAGCACCGCGAAAGCGAGAAGCTCCGGCGAGCCGAGATAAAGCATGATGGGGCGCAGGATCGGGATCGTGAAAGCCAGCAGGATAGCCCCGAAGACGCCGCCAAGAAGCGAAGACATATAAGCCGCGCTCAAGGCACGGCCGGCTTCGCCACGCTTCGCCATCGGATATCCGTCGAGCACGGTTGCCGCAGATGCAGCGCCACCTGGCACCCCGAACAGAACCGCGGGAATGGGATCGCCCGTGGCGGTTGTCGCCCCCAGACCCAGCAGAAGCGCGAAGGCGCTATACGGGTCCATGCCGTAGGTGAAAGGCAGCAGCATCGCGGTGCCGGCCAGTCCGCCGATGCCCGGCACGATGCCGAGCACGAGGCCCATGATGCACCCCAACCCGAGATAACCGAGCCGATGAGGCTCCATCAGCAGAACAAACGCTTGGCCGGCGGAACTCGCCATATAAGCTGCTTCTGAAACAAAACTATCCATGACCGTCCGTCCCTAATTCCTCAATACGTTTAAGCAAGCCGCGATGTGAACGCCGGCAAACTTTGGGGCGCATGTTCCCTGTGCGTGGTGTTATCGCGCCGCCGTCTAGCCGGATTCTGTTTTAGAATTTGCTTTGTTACTCATTGACCGCGGCCTGGCAGCAGATAGGCAGCGGCGACCCCTCCCAAGGTTCACATCGCATCCGTGAACCTATGTTCACTCGCCGGGAGAAAAAAAGCAACGGTCTCCACCAATCTCCGCGATGGGCGGCTTGGCGGAAACACCGGAAATTCTGCCGGTTGTTGCATGGGCGGCACAACGCCACGGGGTCGATGGCGCGCCCTTGGGCACGCTGCGCCAGGGCGGAGGAAACACGCATCGAGGCTGGCTTTTGGCAAAAAACGAAATGCTTTTCGTAACTTGGAGGGTGGCCGCCGCGGTATAGGGGCGCCTTTCAATCGGTTCAAAAACCGGCAGGCGCGTATGGGCGCAAACCTCTAAATGTGGCCCGCTGGAACTTCTGCGCCACCATGTCACGCTCAGACAATATCCGTCTGCCCCGTCCCAGGGGCCACGGAAACTGGGCAGGATCGGCTCCGGCAGCAGAATCGCCGGAGCCCGCCCTGCCCGTCTTTCGTCCTTAAGCGAGCAGGAAGTCGTTCGCGACGAGATCGGCCTTGTTCACGCCGATAAGCGTCAGCGTATTGCCGCCGCCGAAATTAATCGTCATGTCCGCGCCAACGTCAGTCGCCAGATCGGTCACTTCGCTGAAGTCACCGAAGCCCCAGGTACGCAGATCGAGGACGTCGCTAACGCTTGCGCCGGCATCGAAATCGGCAATCGTGTCATGCGCATCCCCTGTATTGAAGATGAACGCGTCGTTGCCCGCGCCGCCCGTCAGCGTGTTGTCGATGCTGCTGCCGTGCAGCGTGTCGGCAAAGCCGGAGCCGGTCAGGTTCTCGGTCAGCGTGATCGTATCCAATCCCGCACCTACGGTGTTCTGCTGGGTCGTGAGTGCAAGATCGACGGTCACACCCGCAGCCGCATTGGCGTAGGACACGGTGTCGTTGCCGGTGCCGCCGTTGATCGTATCGTTGCCGCCGAGGCCTTCCAGCACGTCATCATCGCCGCTGCCAAAGAGCGTGTCATTGCCCGCACCACCGGTGACGGTGTCGTTGCCGGCTCCCGCAGTGATCGCGTTCGCGGCGGCACCGCCGGTGATGATGTCGTTAAACGCGCTGCCGGTAATGATGAAGCCTTCGGTCTGGAGATGCAGGTCGACAGTGACGTCAGCGCTCGCCCCTGACGCATTCACCTCTTCCACGTTGACGATTTGGGTATTAATCGCCGCGTTCAAATCTGTCGAAGTTGCGTCAAGGAAAATCGTGTCGGTATTCGTGCCGCCGTCGACCGTGTCCGCTCCGACAAAGCCATTGATGAAGTCATTTCCGGCGCCGGCGCTGATGGAGTCAACACCGGCTCCGCCGGTAATCGTGTCTGCGGAGGTGCCGCCCGTGATGGTGAAGCCTTCGGTCTGAAGGTGCAGGTCGATCGTGACGCTGCCTGCCGCGCCCGCTGCGGAAACCGCCTCTACGTTTACGATATCGCCATTTGCAGCCGCGTTCAGGTCAGCCGAAGTCCCGGTCAAGACAATGGTGTCGGTTTGCGCGCCGCCATCAACCGTGTCCGCTCCAACGAAGCCGTTGATGGTGTCGATGCCTCCGCCAGCGCTGATGATATCCGCTCCGTTACCGCCCGTGATGGTATCAGCCCCATTACCGGTGGTGATGGTGTCAGCGGATGTGCCGCCGGTAACGATGAACGCCTCGGTTTGATTGCTCAGATTGATGATAACGCCCGCACCGGCTGAACAATCAACGCAACACGGCGTCCAGCAACCGGCGGCATTCGCCCAATTCGTGCAGCACCGCCTGCAGCCTCTGAAGATCGTCCCGTTTGAGTCCTTGATCGGCAGCACTTGCTGTCACGAGAACCGGCATATCGGACTCCGGTACTTCCAGATCGTCGTCCGTCTCCGCTTCCTCCGCGGGAGTGCCGAGTTGTGGCTCACGCCGCTCCATCTCCTTGCCGCGAAGAGAGGGCAGCAAACCGCGCAAGCCACGGGCCCCGGCTGCACCTTCTGCGACGGGCGCTTGCGCCTCCTCCGCCACGTCATCGTCTTGTGGCGGGGGTAACTGCGCAGACCCTTCCTGCCAGACAGCCTGCACGAACTTTACGCCCTGCTCTTTCAGGATGCGCTGTACGCCGCGGATGGTGTAACCCTCGCCGTAGAGCAATTGACGGATGCCGCGCAGCAGATCGACATCGTCGGCGCGGTAATAGCGCCGCCCGCCGGCCCGTTTCATCGGACGAATTTGACTGAAGCGGCTTTCCCAGAAACGCAGCACATGCTGCGGCACGTCGAGATCGTCTGCGACCTCGCTGATGGTGCGAAAGGCGTCCGGCGCCTTGTCCAAAGTGCCTGCTCCCTAAGGTGGCGCGCTAAACGCCTTCGTTTTCGAGAGCGGTGACTTCTTCACCGTTGATGCGCTGCTTCAAGATGGCCGATGATTTGAACACCATCACGCGGCGCGGGGAAATCGGAACTTCCTTGCCGGTCTTTGGGTTGCGACCAATCCTCTGGCCTTTCTTGCGCACAACAAACGAGCCGAAGGACGACAACTTCACCGTCTCTCCACGCTCCAGGCAGTCCGTGATCTCTTTGAGAACCAATTCCACGAGCGTGGAAGATTCCGTGCGTGACAGGCCTACCTTCTGGTAGACTGCCTCGCACAGATCGGCACGTGTCACTGTTTTTCTGGTCATCGCCTGCCCCGCTATGGGCGATTATAGGTCACTGATATATCGATGATATTAGCATTAAGGCGACCGGTCAACGGGGCTTACCAGCGTAAAAGCACCGAGCCCCAGGTGAAACCGCCGCCCATGGCTTCCAGCAAAATCAAATCCCCGCGCTTGATCCGGCCATCGTTCACGGCCTCGCACAGGGCCAAGGGGATGGAAGCCGCGGAGGTGTTTCCGTGCCTATCGACAGTAATGACGACTTTCTTGGGTGCAATTCCAAGTTTGTGAGCGGAATCGTCAATAATCCGCTTGTTGGCTTGATGCGGGACGAACCAGTCGATGTCGGCGGCGGTATATCCGGTTGCCTTGAAGGCCGCATCGATGACGTCGGTGATCATGGCTACCGCATGCTTAAACACAGCGCGGCCTTCCATCTTCACCACCCCCGCCGTGCCGGTCGTCGACACCCCGCCATCGGAATACAGTTTGCTCATGTGGCGGCCATCGGACCGCAAATGGGCGGTGAGAATCCCGCGGTCCTCGCGAACACCGGCTTGCGACTGCAATTCCATCACAACCGCTCCGGCGCCGTCTCCGAACAGCACGCAGGTGGTGCGGTCCTTCCAGTCCACAAGACGAGAAAAGGTCTCAGCACCAATCACCAGCGCGCGCTTGAACACGCCATTTTTGAGCAAGCTGTCGGCGGTTGTAAGGCCGTAGACAAAGCCGGAGCAGACCGCCTGCAGATCGAAGGCGGCGCCCTGCGTGATCCCAAGCTCCGCCTGCACGGTGACAGCGCTGGCTGGAAACGAACGGTCGGGAGTCGATGTTGCCAGCAAGACCAGATCGATCGACTGCGCATCGACGCCGGCGTTGGCGAGCGCTGCGCGCGCCGCATTGATGGCGAGGTGGGAGGTATATTCCCCTTCCGCCGCGACATGCCGCTCGCGGATGCCCGTGCGCTGCACGATCCATTCGTCGGAGGTATCGACGGTCTGCGCCAGTTCGGCGTTGGTCACGACGCGACTGGGCAAATAGGAGCCGCAGCCGAGTACAACGGAACGCATGACAGTCACGAAGCTGCTCCCTCCACCAGCGGGGCGGAAGCCGCACGCCCTGGATCATGGCCAAGTGCCTGGCCGATCTTGGCCAACAGCCCCTGTTGGACCATGTCATAGCCGATATCAATGGCGACCGCGAACCCCTCGGCGTTGGCGCCACCATGGCTTTTGATCACGATACCATTCAGGCCAAGAAAGACACCGCCATTCGATTTTGCGGGATCGAGTTTCTCCCGCACTGCGCGAAAGGCAGGCCGGGCCAGAAAATAGCCAATCCAGGACAGAAATCGGCTTCTGATCTGCGTACGCAGATAGGCGCTAAACTGGCGGGCAGTTCCCTCAGCCGCCTTCAGCGCGATATTTCCGGCAAACCCTTCGGTCACCACCACATCGACCGTTCCCTTGCCGATGTCATCCGCTTCGACGTAGCCGTAATACTGCATGTGCGGCAAAGGTTGCTCGCGCAGGCGGCGGCTGGCCTCGCGCACTGGCTCCAGCCCCTTCACTTCCTCAACGCCAATATTGAGCAATCCCACAGTGGGGTTCTCGATGTGCAACAGCACGCGCGCCATCGCGCTGCCCATCGCCGCGAGATGGACGAGATGCTCCGCATCCGCGCCGATGGAGGCTCCGACATCGAGCACGATGGCGTCGCCCTTGAGCGTAGGCCACTGGCACGCGATAGCCGGGCGATCGATGCCGGCCATCATCCGCAAATTCAGCTTCGACATCACCATCAGCGCACCGGTATTGCCGGCGGAGATCGCAGCATTCGCCTCGCCCTTTTTCACCGCGTCAATCGCGAGCCACATGGAAGAGTTTCGCCGGCCTTGCCGCAACGCCGCGCTCGGCTTGTCGTCCATGCGCACCGCCACGCTGGTGTGGACCAGCCGCGAAGCCGCTTTCACGCGGGGATGCTTTTCCAACAACGGCTCAATCTGCGCGGCCTCTCCGAACAGGATAAACTCAAGCTCCGGGTGCCGCCGCAGCGCCACATCGGCGCCCGGAATAACCACCGACGGCCCATGGTCTCCCCCCATGGCATCAAGCGCGATGCGGACTTTCTCAGGCATAAATACCCTTAGAAGCGGAAAACGGGAGATGGACGGCCAGTGGCCGTGGCGAGCCGCGACCATAGCCTGTCGGACAGGCGACACAAAGGGGATGGCCGCCCCGGCCCGCTGAGGCTCATTCCTTGGAATCCAGGCCTTTTTTGAGTTCCGCCAGAGCCGCAAAGGGATGATCGGATTCATCCGCGGCCGCGGGAGCCTCGAAAGCGGCATCCGGCTTTCGGGGATAGGGATCGATCCCCAGCAACAGGAATTCGGTGGCAAGCACGCCGAGGTCTATGGCGTTGCCTTCCAGCGGCTCGGGATCGTTGAGGCCTACAGGCTCGGCGCTGTCTTCGTCATCGCCTTCCGTCGTAACGGGCGCACGCGGCGGCGCGAAGACCAGATGGATCTTTTCCTTGATCTCGTTGTCGAGCGGCTCGAGTGTCACCACGCAATTCTGTCCGACGGTTGCCGAAACTTCGCCTTCAACGCGAAGCCCATCCGAACCGTAACGTTTGACATCGAAGGTTGCCTGCAGCCTCGGTAGCGAACGCACTCCCGCGAGTTGCGCAATCTCTTTGCGCGTTTCCTCCGGCGCGGCGATTTCGAAGTGTCTACCGCCTTCCGAAATTTCGGAAAGCGATACAGGCAAATGCCAGGGAAGCGTGCTTGTCGGTTTACTCATGGGCTCCCCGTCAAAACGTCAGGGGATCTGGAAAACTGATCCGCCCCTGAGCCAGATCCGTGTCATGCTGCCGGGCAAGCGCTGCGTCGGCCGCTTTCATGTAAGTCGCCAAACGCGCAGCGCGTTCCGGGACCGCACCATCGAAAACGTTTCGCATCAACGCCTCACCAAGCGCATCGCCATCACCGGCCATACCCGCGTCATAAGCAGCCCCTCGGCCATAGAACGCCTCCCCGATGCGCTGCATATGTTTCGGCACCGCCAGATCGCCGATCCCCATTTCGCGGAGATTGGCATCCATGTCGTCGCAGAAACGATCAAAGACGCCCTGCCCAAGCGCCCCCATGATTTCGGCACCGCTGCGTGCCCGGCGGGAAAACAGAAGGGTGTGCAACAGGATCATCTCGAGGCGGCCCGCCACCGTGTCGGGCACGCCAAAGCTGCGATAGAAGGCCGGCAACCTGGCCTGCGCCACGATGGCGCCATAGAGCGCGCCAATGGTGTCCGGCTTGGGGGCCCGGCAAAAAAGACCAGATTTCATCGACATAACCTGTCTCTCGGACACAAACCGGAAGAAAGAAGCCGGTTGCCCGGCGTTGCAATTCGGCGTTCTGGCGGGTACGTCAACGGCTCCTTGGATGCAAGAACGAAATGAAAATGCAGCATCGCAGAAACACTCGCGGACCGGTCCTGAAGATGGCTGCCGCCGCCTTGGCTCTCGGCGTCGTGCTTGGCGCCTGTTCGCTCGGGCAGGTCTATCAGCGCGGATACGTTATGCCGGAAGGCGCCTTGCAGCAGATTCCACTCGGCGCCACCCAGGAACAGGTGCTGATCGTGATGGGGACCCCCTCCACGGTCGCCACAGTGAGCGGCGACACCTTTTACTACATCTCGCAACGCACCGAGTCCGCAGCGGCCTTCATTCCGGACAAGCCGACTGACCAGCGCATTGTCGCAATCTATTTCGACAAAAGCCGCCGCGTCGAAAAGCTTGCGGACTACGGCATCAAGGACGGCAAGGTGTTCGATTATCTCAGCCGTACCACGCCGACAGGTGGCCGCGACGTGAACTATCTGCAATCGATCTTCGGAAACTTCCTGGGAAACGGCGGCGTGCGCTGATGCGCACACCGCCGGCGGTTGTTTAGTGAGCCAGGATCGCCAGTAGCAGCAGAGCCACGATGTTTGTGATCTTGATCATCGGGTTCACCGCCGGGCCAGCCGTATCCTTGTAGGGATCCCCGACCGTATCGCCGGTCACCGCAGCCTTGTGCGCTTCCGAGCCCTTGCCGCCGTAATGGCCGTCTTCAATATACTTCTTGGCATTGTCCCACGCGCCGCCGCCTGACGTCATCGAGATCGCGACGAACAAACCCGTCACGATCACGCCCAGCAGCATAGCGCCCACGGCCGCGAAGCCGGCGGACTTGCCTGCAACGCCACCACCCGCAACCAAATAGATCACGAAGTAGACGAAGATCGGTGACAGCACCGGCAACAGCGACGGGATTATCATCTCCTTGATCGCCGCCTTGGTCAGCATGTCCACGGCACGGCCGTAATCCGGCTTCTCCTGATAGGTCATGATGCCGGGATGTTCGCGGAATTGGCGGCGCACTTCCTCGACGATGGCGCTTGCGGCACGGCCGACTGCCGTCATGCCCATGGCGCCGAAGAGATAAGGCAACAACCCACCAAACAGGAGACCGACCACGACGTAGGGGTTGGTCAGCGCAAAATCGAGCTTCACGCCGGAGAAGTATTTGTAGGTCTGTGCGTTGGCAATGAAGAACTTGAGATCTTCATTATAGGCGGCAAACAGCACCAGCGCGCCGAGACCGGCGGAACCAATGGCATAGCCCTTGGTGATCGCCTTGGTGGTGTTGCCCACTGCGTCGAGTGCGTCGGTAGATTTGCGCACTTCCTTCGGCAGGCCCGCCATTTCGGCAATGCCGCCGGCGTTGTCCGTTACCGGACCGAAGGCGTCGAGCGCAACCACCATGCCGGCGAGCGCCAGCATCGTCGTCACCGCGATGGCAATGCCGAACAGACCGGCAAGGCCATACGAGAACAGGATGCCCGCGATGATGACCAGCGCCGGAAGCGCGGTGGCCTCCATGGAAATCGCCAGCCCCTGGATGATGTTGGTGCCGTGACCGGTCACCGACGAAGCCGCGATGGACTTTACCGGGCGGAAGTTGGTGCCGGTGTAGTATTCCGTAATCCAGATCAGCAAACCGGTAACCGCAAGGCCGACCACGCCGCACAGGAACAGGTCCATGCCGGTAAAGGTGACGTTGGCGATCGCGCCGAAGCCGATCAGCGCGTAGATCACATACCAGATCGCGCCGAGCGACAGGACCGCGGACGCGATGAAGCCCTTGTAGAGCGCGCCCATGATCGACTGGTTGGCGCCGAGCTTCACGAAGAAGGTACCGGCGATAGAGGTCAGGATGCAGGCTGCACCGATAGCGAGCGGCAGCGTCATCATGTTGAGAAGCGCCGGAGTGCCCGCGAAGAAGATCGAAGCCAGCACCATGGTCGCCACGATAGTCACCGCATAGGTCTCGAACAGATCAGCAGCCATGCCGGCGCAGTCGCCGACATTGTCGCCGACGTTGTCGGCAATCGTGGCCGGGTTGCGCGGATCGTCTTCCGGAATGCCGGCTTCCACCTTGCCGACCAGATCGCCGCCCACGTCGGCGCCTTTGGTGAAGATGCCGCCGCCGAGGCGGGCGAAGATCGAAATCAGCGAGGCGCCGAAGCCCAGCGCCACCAGTGCGTCGATCACCAGCCGGTTATTGGGCTGCAAACCCATCGGGCCGGTGAGGAATGCGAAGTAACCGGCGACGCCAAGCAGCGCGAGACCGGCGACGAACATGCCGGTGATTGCGCCCGACTTGAAGGCGATCTCAAGACCTGCTCCGAGCGAGGAGATGGCGGCCTGTGCGGTGCGAACGTTGGCGCGAACCGAGACGTTCATGCCGATGAAGCCGGCGGCGCCCGACAATATCGCACCGATGGCGAAACCCGCAGCAACCAGCCAGCCGAGGAAGTAACCGACGATGAAGAAGATCACGACGCCGACGACACCGATCGTGGCGTATTGGCGCTTGAGATAGGCTTGTGCGCCCTCACGGACGGCGGCTGCGATCTCCTGCATTTTGGCGCTGCCGGGGTCCGCCCGCATGACGGAAACGATCGCCCAGATGCCATAGACGATGGCAAGCAGGCCGCAGACAATGATCGCGCTCATGACAACGGACATGGAAAGAACCTCAATTTTAGGATTTTGCCGGGCAACCCCACCCGGCAGATGCGAATTCGCGCGGACATTGCCAAAAAGATTGGCAGTACGCAACGCCGGAAACGGCCATATCCGGTGGCATTTCGCCCATTAAACGGGGAAAATCAGATGGTGGCGGGCCGATCACTCAGTTTGCGCCAGAGCAACAAGGCGCTGGCCGCGAGAATCGTCGGGAACAATACGTAGTTGACGGAAGCCCAGCCAAAACTGGCCAGCAACTGACCTGAAGAGAACGAAGCCAGCGCCATACTCCCGAACACCAGGAAATCGTTGAAGGCCTGAACTTTGTTGCGTTCCGACGGCGCGTAACATTGCGTGACCATGGTGGTGGCGCCAATGAACGAGAAATTCCAGCCCACGCCCAACAGCACCAGACAGCCCCAGAAATTCCACAAGGCGATGCCGGAAATCGCCACCACCCCACTCGCGATGATCAGCGCGAGACCGAGGAAGACAATCCGCTCGACGCCGAAGCGCAGGATCAGCGAGCCGGTGAAGAAGCTCGGGATGTACATGGCGAGCACATGCCATTGCAGGCCAAGCGTCGCCTGCGTGATGGTGTGATCGCAGGCCAGCATGGCGAGCGGCGCCGATGTCATGATCAAATTCATCATGGCGTAGCTGGCCGCGCCGCAGACGGCCGCGGTGATGAAGCGCGGGGTCAGGACAATTTCGCTGAGCGGGCGGCCGCTGCCGTGCTCCTTTGTGGATGGCGGGCGCGGGATTTTGACGAGCGACAGCACAACCATCGCGGAAACCGCCAGCGCGGCCTGACCGAGGAAGGTGACCGAGAACAGAAATGGCTGCCAGAAATCCTTGGTGAAGATGATGAGCTGCGGTCCAATCACTGCCGACGCGCAACCGCCTGCCAGCACCCATGATACCGCCTTCGGGCGAAAAGCGACGCTCGCAGTGTCTGCCGCGGCAAAGCGATACGCATGATGGGACGCTGCATAGACTCCGCTGCAGAACGCGCCGACCAGAAACAGCCAGAAAATTCCGTGCAGGATAGCGTATGAGCAAAGAATTCCCGAGAGAACACCCATGAATGCGCCAACCTGCAAAGCAGGGCGACGGCCATAGCGCCGGGCCAGCGCACCGATCGGCAGCGTGCCGACCCACATGCCGATCACCATGATGCTGATAGGCAACGTGGCAAAGCCCTTACTCGGTCCAAGCATCGCGCCGATAATGCCGCCGGTCGTTACCATCACCGCCTGGTTGCCACCGGCCAGCGCCTGCGCAATCGCCAGTACCAGGACATTACGCCGCGCGAGACGGTCGTCGGTTGGGTGATCGATGGCGGTGGCAGAGGGCATATCCTCTTCTATTCCCGCAGATCAACGCTGGCCAGAGATGTGGATCAAAAATGGCTGAACGAGGTCTTGCTCAAGGCCAGCGGCTTGCCGTCGCGCAGGAAGCGTGGGGCGCCCTCGCCTGCGACCACGTCACCGATCTCTGTGGCCTGCACGCCGGCAGACTGCGCCGCTGCGATAAACGCCTTGCTGCGCGTGGCCGGAACCGTGCAGGCGATCTCGTAGTCATCGCCGCCCGACAGAATGGTTTCCACCACCGCAGGATTCGCAGCCAAAGCGGCGCGTGCAGCGTCTGACAACGGCACAAGCGCGACATCGATTTCTGCGCTGACCCCGGAAGCACGGCAAAGCTTTGATAGATCGCCGGCAAGGCCGTCAGAGATGTCCATTGCCGCCGAAGCATAAGCCAGGACCAGCGATGCGATGGTGTTGCGCGGCTGCGGCAGCAGATAACGATTGAGCAAGTGCTCACGCAGCTTTGGATCCAGCGCCAACGCGCCGGCATTGTTCCGAAGCTCTAGCCCGAATGCGGCATCACCAATCGTTCCGGTCACAATGACCTTGTCACCCGGCTTTGCACCCTTTCGCTGCACCATTTTTCCTTGCGGCACGAAACCCAGCGCCGTGATGGAAACCATCAGCGGCCCGGGTGTGCGCACCGTATCGCCGCCGAGCAGCGGGCAAGCGTAGGTCTGCGCGTCCTCACCGAGACCTCGCGCGAAAGACGTGAGCCATTCGCCGGTTACGGTGTCCGGCAGCGCCAGTGCCAACAGGAAACCCGCCGGTCGCGTGCCCTTGGCGGCAAGGTCCGAGAGATTCACCCGCAGCGCCTTGCGGGCGATGGCATCCGGCGGATCGTCGGGGAAGAAATGCACGCCAGCAATAAGCGCATCCTTGGTGAGGACGAGGTCGAAACCATGCGGCGGCGTCAGCGTTGCGGCGTCGTCCGCGAGGCCCAGCGCACCGGGATGCCGGGCGAGCGGGCGGAAATACGTCGCGATCAGGTGATCCTCGCCGGTCTCGGCGGGCGTCTTGCTCATCGCTTACCCCCGCGCGGTAAACTCCGCAGCGCGCATCTCGCGCGCGAGCTGATCGAGCACCGCATTGACCATGCCGGTCTCGTCGCCTTCGACGAAGGCATTCGCCACGTCGACATATTCGGACACGATCACGCGCGCAGGTACATCCTTGCGATGATCGAGTTCATAAGCGCCGGCACGCAACGCCGCACGTATCACCGCTTCGATCCGCTTGAGCGGCCAACCGTTTTGCAAGGCCGCGTCTATCATCGGATCGAGCCTGAGCTGCTCGCGCACCACGCCGCCAACAATGTCGCGGAAGAACGCGGCTTCAGCAGGAAGATACTGATCGCCCTCAACCTCCCGGCCGATCCAGTGGCTTTCGAACTGTGCGAGAATCTCGTGGATCGGGGTGCCGGCGACATCCATCTGATAGAGCGCCTGCACAGCAGCGAGGCGGGCCGCGCCGCGCCGGTTAGCCTTGCGCGTATCTTTGGGTGCGCCGGTAGCCATGATTACTTTGCCTCAGCCTGGCGCTTGAGCTTCACCATCGCCAGGCAGGCTTCGGCGGCACCGCCACCCTTGTCGAGTTCTTCTACAAGCGCCCGCTTCCAGGCCTGTTGCTCGTTATCGACGGTGATGATGCCGTTGCCGATCGGGAACAGCATGTGCACGGAGTAATCCATGAGCGCGCGCGCGGATTGCTCCGATACGATCTCGAAATGGATGGTGTCGCCGCGGATCACGCAGCCGAGCGCCACGGCTCCGTCGTAGGGCTGTTTACGCTTCTCGGCTGCCTCGACTGCGATGGCGATGGCCGAAGGAATCTCCAGCGCGCCCGGCACCGTCAGGCGGTCAAATGTTGCGCCGGCCTGTTCGAGCGCACGCACAGCACCGGCCAGCAGCGCGTCGGCGATATCATTATAAAACCGCGCTTCCACGATCAGGATGCGCGCTTCTATACGATCCGTCTTGTCGCTCGCGGGTCGCCGCGGCTCAGCCATGGTGTCGATGTCCCGTTAATCTGAGCGTCGTAGCAAGCGACGGGCTGCGGAAGCAAGGCACGTTTTCTTGCCGTCATCACCGGACCTCGAGTTTACCCTAGATCGGCAGTATGAGCGCACAAATCGGATATATCCGATTTGTGTGGGTGACGGTTTGCTAGCGCACTTCAGCCATCCGCGCAGCATAGCGCGCCAGCATATCGACTTCGAGATTGATGGTGTCGCCCGCGTGCAACGTCCAGAGCGTGGTTACTTTCAGGGTATGCGGGATGATCAGGACGGAGAAATCGTCACCCGCCACCATATTCACAGTGAGCGACACGCCATCGAGCGTCACCGAACCCTTGGTCGCGATAAAGCGCGACAGCACAGCCGGAGCACGGAGCGTGAATCGGGCTGAGTCACTGCCATCTTCCCGGCTCAGGACTTCAGCCAGGCCATCGACATGCCCGCTGACCATATGACCGCCAAGCTCATCACCCTGCCGCAGCGCCCGTTCCAGATTGAGTTTGCTGCCAACCTTCCAGCGTCCAGCGGTCGTGACCTTGAGCGTCTCGGCGGCTGCGTCGGCGGCGAACCAGGTCCGCGCGCCCTCCTCGCCGGTGCCGACCACAGTGAGGCAGACGCCGGAGCACGCGATGGAGGCGCCGATAGCAATCGACGCACGGTCGTAACCGCAGGCAATCTTCAGCCGATGCAGGCCTTCGCCCGCCGGCTGCATCGCGATCACTTCACCGATGTCACTCACGATGCCGGTGAACATGTATTAGTTCCGTTCAAAATATTCGGCGCGATCGGGGCCGACCTGTTCGCTGCCGACAGCATGCAAATGGTTGCTCAGCGCCGTCAGCGGCAGGCCTTCCAGCGCATCGACACCGGACGCGCCGATCGCATTCGGGGCATGAAACACCACGGCCTCGTCCACCAGATCGGCAGCAACGAAGGATGCTGCCACGCGCGGGCCGCCTTCTACCATCAGCCGCGTAATGCCGCGTTCGGCGAGGATCTTCAGGATCTCGGCCAAATCGAGCTTGCCACCCGTCGATGGCACGCGGAAAACTTCGACACCCTTGTCACGCAGGATTTTCTCCGCCATCGGCGATGCCTGCGGCGCAGTGAAAACCCATGTGGGATTTTCGCGCGCGGTCGAAACGACATTCATCGACAGCGGCACCCGCAATTGCGCATCGAGCACGATCCGGACAGGCGAGCGGCCGCGCATCCCGGAAAGCCGCGAGGTGAGCGACGGGTTGTCCGCGATGACCGTGCCGAGCCCGACCAGTATCGCGTCGCTCTGGGCGCGCATCAGGAAAGCGTTTTGGCGAGCGGCTTCGGCCGTGATCGCAACCGGTTGCCGACCCGCGGCAGCCGCCTTGCCGTCGCTCGAAACCGCGAGTTTCAGAAACACGTGCGGACGGGCATCCCGCATACGGCGAAAGTGACCGGCATGCGCACGCTCCGCTTCCGCTGCGCCCAGTCCAACCTCAACAGTAATATTCCTGCCACGCATGTGCTCGTGGCCCCGGCCGGAGATATCCGGGTTAGCGTCCTCCACCGAGGAAACTACCCGGCTGATGCCTGCGCGGATCGCTGCGTCGGCACAGGGCGGCGTCTTGCCTTCATGCGAGCAGGGCTCCAGCGTCACATAGAGCGTCGCGCCACGTGCCGCCTTGCCAGCGCGCTTGAGCGCAACCGTCTCGGCGTGAGGCCGCCCGCCAGGCTGGGTCCACCCGCGACCGATGATCTTGCCGTCCTTGACGATCACAGCGCCGACGGCCGGATTAGGCCAGGTATTGCCGAGCCCACGCCGGCCAAGAGTCAGCGCCAAATCCATGAAACGTGAGTCTTCCGCCTCGGCCATGGCTATTTCCGGGACGCCGGACGCGGATCGTCCTCGCTCGACAACTCGCCCAGCACGGCCTCAAAATCCTTGGCCTCGCGGAAATTGCGATAGACGGAAGCGAAGCGCACGTAAGCCACGTCGTCGAGGCCGCGCAGATGCTCCATCACGATCTCCCCGATGGCCTCAGACGAGACATCGGTTTCACCCAGGCTTTCCAGCTCGCGTACAATCTTGGAGACCGTCTGCTCGATCCGCTCCGGATCGACCGGCCGCTTGCGCAACGAAATCTGCACAGAGCGCATCAGCTTGTCGCGATCGAAAGGCACACGCCGGCCGTTGCGCTTGATCACAACGAGTTCGCGCAACTGAACGCGCTCAAACGTCGTGAAGCGAAAATTGCAGGCAAGGCAGACGCGCCGGCGGCGGATCACCGCGGAATCCTCGGTCGGCCGCGAATCCTTCACCTGGGTATCCAGGCTCGCACAACTCGGACAGCGCATCCCTCCCCCTTCTTTTCTTCTGGCGCGTTAGCCCTGGTAGATCGGGAAACGATCGATCAGCGCCTTCACCTTCTCGCGCACCGCGGCTTCCACCTGCGAGTCTTCCTCGGCGCCCTTTTGCGACAGCACGTCCAGCACTTCGGCGATCAGATCGCCGACATGGCGGAATTCAGCGACGCCGAAGCCGCGCGTCGTGCCTGCAGGCGTCCCGAGGCGGATACCGGAGGTGACAAACGGCTTTTCCGGATCGAAGGGAATGCCGTTCTTGTTGCAGGTAATATGGGCGCGGCCGAGCGCCGCTTCCGCCACCTTGCCGGTCAGCCGCTTCGGCCGGAGATCGACCAGCATGAGATGGGTGTCGGTCCCGCCGGAGACGATATCGAGGCCGCGTGACTTCAGCGTTTCCGCCAGCGCTTTCGCATTTTCCACCACGTTCTTCGCGTAAAGCTTGAATGAGGGGCGCAATGCTTCGCCGAAGGCGACCGCCTTGGCGGCGATCACATGCATCAGCGGTCCACCTTGCAGACCGGGGAAAACAGCGGAGTTGAATTTTTTCGCCAGCGCTTCGTCGTTGGTCAGAATGACGCCGCCGCGCGGTCCGCGCAGCGTCTTGTGCGTCGTGGTCGTCACCACATGCGCATGCGGAAACGGGCTCGGATGCGCGCCACCGGCCACAAGACCGGCGAAGTGCGCCATATCCACCATCAGATACGCGCCGACCTCATCGCAAATCTCGCGAAAGCGTTTGAAATCGATGATGCGCGGATAAGCCGAGCCGCCGGCAATGATGAGCTTCGGCTTGTGTTCCTTGGCGAGTTTTTCGACCTCGTCCATGTCGATGCGCTGATCGTCGCGCCGCACATTGTACGGCACCGGCTTGAACCACTTGCCGGACATATTGAGCGCCATGCCGTGGCTGAGATGTCCGCCGGCGGCGAGGTTGAGACCCATGAAGGTGTCGCCCGGCTGCATGAGCGCGAAGAAGACCTCGGCATTGGCGGAGGCTCCGGAATGCGGCTGTACGTTCGCAAAGCCGCAGCTGAACAGCTTGGTCACGCGGTCGATCGCGAGTTGCTCCGCGATATCGACGTATTGGCACCCGCCGTAATAGCGCTTCCCGGGCAGGCCCTCGGCGTATTTGTTGGTCAGGACGGAGCCCTGCGCCTCCAGGACGGCACGGCTGACGATATTTTCCGACGCGATCAGCTCAATCTCGTCACGCTGACGACCCAGTTCGAGGCCTATGGCTTCGGCAATCTCCCGGTCGGTTTCGGCCAGCGAGGCCTCAAAAAAACGGTCGGCCTTGGCCAGCGACGCGGGGTTATCGGTCAGCGACATTCCATGAGCTCCTGAGAGGGTACTTTAAGTGCTTAAACCTCCCCGGCAGGGCCGCCGGGCACAGCTTTTTTGGCAGGACGTGGCGATAGCATATCGGGCAGAACGCGCCAAGCTTTGGGGAGCATTGCTGCCCCCAGCCGCAACATCTAGCTATTTCATAGGGAAAGCCTAGAGGCGGGACGCTTCTGCGATGGCGGCCGCACCAACAAAAAAGCCCCGGCCGAAGCCGGGGCTGAAGTCTCTCGCCAGGTATTGCGCCGGTTACAAGCGATAGAGGATCTGGTCGGTCCAGAAACGCTCGAGCCGGTGAAGCGACTTGTTCAAGGTAGAAAATTCATCGGAGCTGATGCCGCCGACCTGCTCCACCGTACGCACATGCTTCTGGTAAAGCGTATCGACGATGTTACGCACTTCCTGACCCTTGTCGGTCAGCTTGATGCGCACGGAACGGCGATCGACACGCGACCGCTGGTGATCGAGGAAGCCCATCTCGACGAGCTTCTTCAGATTGTAGGAAACGTTGGAGCCGAGATAATAACCGCGCGTACGCAGTTCTCCCGCCGTCAGTTCTTTGTCGCCGACGTTGTAGAGCAACAGCGCTTGCACGGAATTGATATCGGCGTGTCCGCGACGATCGAACTCGTCCTTGATGACGTCAAGCAAGCGCCTGTGCAGCCGCTCCACCAACGTCAAGGCTTCGAGATACAGCGGCTGGATGTGGTCGAGCCTGGCCTCGTGTGCGGCTGGTTCGACCGTTTTTGCAACGGCTTTCATTGTGACGCCTTCCCATAATTTTTATATGTCGCGAGGCCCTGTTTTCCCCGCGCTCGGGAAGGAAACTACCGAAGACGGTCTAAGATCAGCTTAAATAACAGGATAAAGGGAAGGTTATTTTTCAAAGGTGAATCGTTGATTGACGCTTCAATTGCAGGGGTTTCTCGTTACGCTTCGTTCACCTTGGAAAGCCCCGCCGCACAAGCATTTCTCTTCACGACGCATGTTCACGCGCTGCCTGCAACGCAAGCCAGAGATAGATCGCGAGCAAGGTAAGCTCTGCGAATACCGGCAAGAAACTGCCTCCGTAGATATTCGGGAAAAGGATTTGTACCGCCACCATGGAAATGGCGGCGGTCAGCCAGACCACCGCGCCCCAGGCCGCGGTCAGCCACAATCCCACGGCGGCCACGAGATCGATCACCGCGAAGAATACGGTCGCCGCCTGCCATGGCAGCGGCGCGGTCTCGAAGGTTGCGTCCGGTCCATCGCCAATGCCGCAGACGATTGCCCAGTGATAGAGGCCCTTGATCAGCGACAACGCAGCCATGACCCGCAGGAACAGCACGAGGCGCGCCGTCCAGCCCCCTTCCCGCACCCGTTGTTCACCGGCACGGACCGGGTCCATCGCGCGGCTCCGGTCTGTGCGGCCTTGGTCGGTGATCACAGGATCAGTCATGCGGTGAACCTAACCCGAATGCCACTGCGATGCACAGCCAGCCGGATAACCATGAGCGCCTCTTCTCTGGCCGTTTGTGATAAGAATGAGATAAAAGAAGGTTCCGCGGAGGAGTTTTCATGGCGATCAAGTTCGGCCGCCCCCTTGAAGCACGCAATCGCTTTACGCAAGTCGAAACCGAAGCTGCCACCGATGCGGCGGCACGGCTCGATCTGCCAAGCCGCCCGCGCCGCAACCGGCGCGCGGAATGGGCCCGGCGGCTGGTGCGGGAGACCGTGCTCTCCACCGACGACCTGATCTGGCCGCTGTTCCTCACCGACGCGCAGGGTCGCACGCCGGTGAAGTCGATGCCTGGCGTGGAGCGGTTGTCAGTCGATGAAGCCGTGCGCGCGGCGGAACGCGCCGCCAAACTCTCAATCCCCTGCATCGCGCTCTTCCCGCATACCGATCCCGCACGGCGCGATGCCGACGGGTCGGAGGCACTTAATCCGGAGAACCTCGTTTGCCGCGCTCTGCGCGCGATCAAGAAGGAAGTGCCGGAGATTGGATTGCTGTGCGACGTCGCGCTCGATCCATTCACCAGCCACGGTCACGACGGCCTTGTGCGCGATGGCATCATCCTCAACGATGAAACTGTCGCCGTACTCGTGAAGCAGGCAATGCTGCAGGCCGAGATGGGCTGCGATATCATTGCGCCGTCGGACATGATGGATGGCCGCGTCGGCGCGATCCGCAATGCGCTCGACCGCGCCAATATGATCGACGTACAAATCATGGCCTATTCGGCAAAATACGCCTCCGCCTTCTACGGCCCGTTCCGCGATGCGATCGGCTCCAACGCGACGCTGACCGGCGACAAGCGTACGTATCAGATGGACCCCGCCAATGCCGACGAAGCGCTGCGCGAAGTCGAACTCGATATCGCCGAAGGCGCCGACATGATCATGGTGAAGCCCGGCCTGCCTTATCTCGATATCCTGCACACCATCAAAACCACATTCGGCATGCCGACCTTCGCCTACCAGGTCTCCGGCGAATATTCGATGATCGCTGCCGCCGCGCAGAACGGCTGGATCGACGGCGAAAAGGTGATGATGGAAAGCCTGATCGCATTCAAGCGCGCCGGCGCCGACGGCGTGCTGACTTATTTCGCGCCACAGGTGGCGGAAAAACTGAACCGGCAATCGGCCTGACCTTACAAATCCTGCCGCCTCCCCTCAACGCCTGCTTCAAAGAGGCAGTTGCCAAACCCGCCGGGTTTGCGGCAGGGAATGACCTAGTGTCCTGAATCCGAAGTTCGCACGCATTTGCTGCTGACACTTTTGCGAACTTCGGATTCAAAGGGACACTAAGAATTATTAAGTTTCTAGTGTGGCTTTGGTTCAGAAGTTCCCTCCCGACCTAGCCACGAGGTATGGGGAACTTCTGAACCGCCACACCAGCTGAATTGCCGGAATAAAGAGGTTGAAATGGGTGAATTTGCGCTTGGTCAGTCGGTTCCTCGATTCGAGGATCCTCGGCTCCTGCGTGGCGGCGGCCGCTATGTGGGCGACATGACTCTCCCGCGCATAGCGCATAGCTTCGTGCTGCGTTCGCCGCACGCCCACGCGAAGATCCTGTCCATCGATACCACTGCCGCAAAAGCCGCCCCGGGCGTGCTGACGGTCCTGACCGGCGCCGATTGGGAAGCATCAGGTTTCGGCGACATGCCGCGCGCGGACGAGCGCATGCGCAAGGACGGCCGTCCGATGTACAAGCCGGCCAATCCGGGTCTGGTGAAAGACCGTGTGCGCTGGGTCGGTGACTACGTCGCCTTTGTGGTCGCGGAAACCCTCCATCAGGCCGCCGACGCCGCCGAGCTGATCGAAGTCGCATACGAAACGTTGCCCTCCATCACCAGCACTGCCCAAGCTGCCAAGCCTGGCGCGCCGCTGGTCTGGGATGACTGCGAGAACAACATCATTTTCGAGATGAGCGTTGGCGACAAGGCGGCAACGGATGCCGCCTTCGCGAAGGCCGATCACATCGTCAAGCATCACTTCGTGATCAACCGCGTCACCGCGGCGACCATGGAGCCGCGTGCCTGCATCGGCGACTATAACGCCGCCGACAACCACTACACCTGCTACACCACGCTGCAGCGCGCGCACACCTATCGGGGTGAACTGGCAAAGAAAGTCCTGAAGATCCCGGAGAGCAATTTACGGGTCGTCGCCGGCGATATCGGCGGCAGCTTCGGCATGAAGTCGTCGATCACGCCCGAAGTCGGACTGGTGCTGCTTGCTTCCAAGCTCATCGGACGGCCGGTGAAATGGGTCAGCACGCGTTCGGAAGCATTCCTCAGCGATGCGCAGGCGCGCGACAACGTTACCGACGCGGAACTGGCGCTCGACAAGAAAGGCCATTTTCTCGGACTGCGCGTCACAACCATTGCCAATATCGGCGCCTATGCGCAGGCATCTTCGGATGCCTTCCCCGGCAATTTTGGCACGCTGGCCAGCGTCTATAAAACCCCCGCCATCCACGTCGATCTGACCGCGGTGCTGACCAACACGCACCCGACCCGGCCCTATCGCGGCAACGGCCGGCCCGAAGCAGCTTACGTGATCGAACGCCTGGTCGATATCGCCGCGGCTCAACTCAGCATGGATCCGGTGGAGATCCGCCGCCTCAACATCATTCCGCCCGAAGCCATGCCGTTCAAAACCGGTCTCACCTTCACCTACGATACCGGTGAGTTCGAGAAGAACATGGATATGGCGTTGGCCTTGGGCGAAGCCAGCGGCTTCGAGAAGCGCCGCGCGGAATCAAAGAGGCGCGGCAAGCTGCGCGGGCTTGGCGTCTCCAACAGCATCGAACGGGCTGCAGGCGCCGGGACAGAAGCCGCCGAAATCCGTTTCGACCGCGCTGGCACCGTTACGTTGCTCTCGGGCTCTGTCACCCAGGGCCAGGGCCATGAGACGGTCTTCAAGCAACTGGTTTGCGACAAGCTTGGCATGCACCCGGACGATGTTCGCTACATTCAGGGCGACACCGACAAAGTATTCTTTGGCGTAGGTACTGGCGGCTCGCGTACCGCTGCCATCTGCGGTTCGGCTTTCAATCAGGCGTCCGACCGCATCGTCGATAAGTCAAAGAAAATTGCGGCGCACATGTGGAAGGTAGACGTCGCAGACATCAAGTTCGACGAAGGCATCTTCTCATCGACCAAGAGCAATCAGACGATCACGATGAAGGAACTTGCGCAGAAGGCTGTGAACCAGAAAAACGTACCGGAAGATATGGACGTCAACATGAGTGCGTCGTCGGTATTCCGCGTCGAGACCGCCAATTATCCAAACGGCTGCCATGTTTGCGAAGTCGAGATCGATCCCGAAACCGGAACGATCGATATCCTCAAATACAGCGTGATCGATGATGTCGGCACGGTGATGAATCCGATGCTGCTCAAGGGGCAGATCGTTGGTGGCGTCGTGCAGGGCATCGGCCAGATCCTGATGGAGGACATCCATTTCGACTCTGACGGCCAGCTGGTCTCCGGCTCATTCATGGACTACGCCATGCCGCGCGCATCCGATCTCAGCCCGATTGAGGTGGAGAGCAATCCGGTGCCGACAAAAACCAACCCGCTCGGCGTCAAGGGCGCGGGTGAAGCGGGCTGCGTCGGCGCCATGCCCGCGGTCTCAAGTGCCATCGCCGATGCACTCTCGCCGCTCGGCATCCGTCATGTGGAAATGCCGGCGACGCCGGAACGCGTGTGGCGCGCCATTCAGGAGAGCAGCGCACAGGCCTAGCGCGGCTATTCCATGTCGCCGGCTTCGATCCGCTGCGGCTGATAACCTTCCGCCGACAAGGCGGCGAGGATCTCATCGACATGAATACGGTCTCGCGCCTCCACGGTGATGTCGAGCCGTGCGCCCTTGGCCGGCACGTCGAGGAACAGCCGCTTGTGATTGACCTCCAGGATGTTCGCGCCAAGTTCGCCCAGCCGTGTTGCGATCACGCCCAGCACGCCCGGCCGGTCCGGAATGGTGAGACGGAACGACACAATGCGTTGCTCGCGCTCGAGCTCCCGCACCATGATGGATGCGAGGATGCGCGCGTCGATATTTCCGCCGGACAGGATCAAGCCGACTTTCCGGCCGGCGAAGCGGCTGGGTTCTGCCAGCAAGGCCGCCAGTCCCGCCGCGCCCGCACCCTCCACCATCGTTTTCTGCAAGGTGAGATAGGCGTTCACCGCGCGCTCAAGCTGCACCTCATCGACCAGCACGATGGCTGAAACAAGCTCCCGCACGACGGGCAGTGTCTCTGTTCCGGGTGTCTTGACCGCAATGCCTTCCGCCAGGGTCGGCCCGCCGATCGGCAGATCCTCGCCCCGCAACACATTCCACATGGACGGATAAAGTGCTGCTTCGGTGCCGACGATTTCGATTTTCGGATTGATCCCGCGCGCGGCGATGGCATTGCCGGCGATCAGCCCGCCGCCGCCAACCGGCACCACCAGCATATCGAGGTCTGGCTCGTCCTCGAGCATCTCCAGCGCAATGGTACCCTGCCCCGCGATCACTTTCGGATCGTCGTAGGGATGTACCCAGATCATGTTGCGCTCGTTTGCCAGCGTGGCGGCGCGCGCCTGCGCCTCGAACACCGTCTCGCCATCGAGCACCACTTCAGCGCCGTGGGATCTTGTCGCCGCCACTTTCACGTAAGGCGTGGTCACCGGCATGACGATGGTGGCGGCAATGCCAAGCCGGGCCGCGTGGTAGGCCACAGCTTGGGCGTGATTGCCGGCCGACATGGCGATGACGCCACGCTTGCGCTCATCCGCCGTCAGCGAGGCCAGCTTGTTAAGCGCCCCGCGTTCCTTGAACGAGTTCGTGACCTGCAGATTTTCGTATTTGACGAAGACAGACGCGCCGGTGAGCGCCGACAACCGCGGCGCGGGCAGCATGGGCGTACGCAGTACCTGCCCCGCGATCACACTGCGGGCGGCCTGAATATCGGCAAGGGTCACACTCATCGGTCCTCCAACCCCCAATATAGCCGCGCAAATGCGCGCATAGCACGGTTTGCTCTTGCGCCCAGGGCCATTCCTTTCCATCTTTTAGCGACGAAAGGACGTGATTCATGTCCACAACCGGCCCCCGCGGCATGGGATTTTCTCCCGATAGGCCGCATGCCTACGATCCCCTGAGATATCCGGAGCTGTTCGACGCTGTGCTGGCGCGTCGGATGGTCGCCTTTGTCATCGACATCGTCGTCATTTCTCTGCCGATCATGCTCGGTGGATTTTTCTTTCTGTTCTTCAGCCTCATCACGTTAGGGCTCGGCTGGTTTCTGTTCTCCTGGGTCCTGTATCCGGCAAGCCTCATCTGGACTCTGTTCTATTACGGCATCACACTGGGCGGACCGCATTCCGCAACCGTTGGCATGCGGGTCATGAACCTGCAGATGCGCACCTGGTATGGCGGGCCGTCCTACTTCCTGTACGGCGTGGCGCACGCCATTCTGTTCTGGCTGTCGGTCTCGCTGCTCAGCCCGTTCGTCCTGCTGGTCGGGTTTTTCAATGACCGCCGACGGCTTCTGCATGACATGGCGATCGGTGCGGTGATCGTTAACGACCCTACCGGTATCGCGCCGGCAGGAGAACCACCGCCATAAATCGGGATTCAGAGCCTTTGACGGAACAGTTTTCGCGGGCGATGATTGGGAGACTGGGATTCCAGCCAGCGACGGGAGAGCTTTTGCCCCGGTGACCAGACATTCGCGCGACACGCCGCAATTCTATCTGACGGCCCCCTCTCCCTGCCCTTATTTACCGGGCAAGGAAGAGCGGAAGGTGTTCACCCATCTGGTGGGCGAACGCGCGGGCGAGTTGAACGATCTCCTGACCCATGGCGGCTTTCGCCGCAGCCAGTCGATTGCTTACCGCCCGGCTTGCGATACCTGCCGCGCCTGCGTCTCGGTCCGTGTCGTCGCTAACGAATTCAAACCGTCGCGCAATATGCGCCGCGTGATGGAGCACAACGCCGATGTGCTCGGTGACATGCGGTCGCCGCAGCCGTCGTCGGAGCAATATTCGGTTTTCCGTTCTTATCTGGATTCCCGCCATCGCAACGGCGGCATGGCCGACATGACCGTGCTCGACTACGCGATGATGGTGGAAGACAGCCACGTGCAGACCCGAGTCGTGGAATATCGCCGCAAGGATCCCGACAGCGGCTTCACCGGCCGCAGCGCCGGCCAGCTACTGGCCGTGACGCTGGTCGATGTGCTGAGCGACGGGCTGTCGATGGTCTATTCCTTCTTCGATCCGGAAGCGGCAGACCGTTCGCTCGGCACCTTCATGATCCTCGACCACATCGCACGCGCGAAGCGGATGGGCCTGGACTACGTCTATCTCGGCTACTGGGTCCGCAACTCACGCAAGATGGACTACAAGGGCCGCTTCCTGCCGCAGGAGCGCCTGATGCCGGAAGGCTGGCGCCGCGTCGAAAGCGCATGATCTCGAAAAGCGGGAACCGGTTTTCGGACCAGATCATGCGCCGCTTCATTAAGCTCGCGCGCGCGATCCGCAGATAAGTCTACGCAATCTGCGCAGGCTTGATTGCTATCACAAAACCGGTATCCACTTTTGCTGGTCGCGCGCTAGCCGATCACAAAATCCAGCAGCAGCTTGATATTCAGCGCGATCACCGTGAGCGCCGTGGCCACCGCCAGCGCGGTCACCCAGCGCGGTGCCGTCAACTCAGCCATCTTTCGCTTGTCCGCGGTGAACATTACCAGCGGCACGATCGCGAACGGCAATTGCAGGCTGAGCACCACCTGACTGAGGATCAGCAGTTTTGCTGTCCCCGCCTCCCCGTACCAGATCGTTACGGCAGCAGCCGGAATGATGGCGATGGCGCGTGTGATCAACCGTCGCGCCCAGGGCGGCAGGCGAATATCGAGGAAGCCCTCCATCACGATCTGACCGGCGAGCGTCGCTGTCACGGTCGAGTTGAGGCCGCAGCACAGCAGGGCAATCGCGAACAGCGTCGGCGCCATGGCGGAGCCCAACAGTGGAGCGATCAGCGAATGCACCTCGCCAAGCTCCGACACATCAATCTTTCCGGTCTTGTTGAATGTCGCGGCGGCAAGGATGAGGATCGAGGCGTTGATCAGCAGCGCGAACATCAGCGCAATGGTGGAATCGAGGGTAGCGAGCTTGATCGCTTCGCGCTTTTCTCCGAGCGTCTCGCCGTATTTGCGGGTCTGCACCACGCCGGAGTGCAGATAGAGGTTATGCGGCATCACTGTGGCGCCGAGGATGCCAAGCGCAAGATACAACATCTCGGGATTGGTCACGATCTGCGTGGTCGGCGCAAAGCCGAGGATCACCGCGCCCCACTCCGGGTCCGCCATGGCGATTTGCACAGTGAAGCAGGCCGCAATGACGGCAAGCATGGTGACAATAAAGGCTTCGATCCAGCGGAAGCCGAGATTTTGCAGCCACAGGATCAGGAAGACGTCGAGCGCGGTCAGGATCACCCCGATCTCGAGTGGCACGCCGAAGAGCAGGTTGAGGCCGATTGCGGTACCAATCACTTCCGCCAGATCGGTGGCGCAGATCGCAATCTCGGCCATCAGCCAAAGCGGCCATGACACAAAGCGGGGAAATGCGTCGCGGCAGGCCTGCGCCAGATCGCGGCCGGAGGCGATGCCGAGCCGCGCGCACAGTGCCTGCAGCAGGATCGCCATCATGTTGGACAAAAGCGCGACGGTCAGGAGCGCGTAGCCGAACTTGGATCCGCCCGCGAGCGACGTCGCCCAGTTGCCCGGGTCCATATAGCCGACCGCCACCAGGTAGCCTGGCCCGAGAAAAGCGAGCAGTTTTCGCCACATCGGTCCGGTCGGCCGGGTGCGGATTGTCCCGAAAACTTCCGCTAGGGACGGCCTGCCGCGGGGGCGGCGCCAACCGGGGGTTGCGCTGGGCAGGTCTGTTTCTCGGGGAGTCGAGGCGTCCATTGTCTCTTCCAAGGCCTTTTGAATGCGTCAGAATATGACCTTAGCTTTCTTGCGATTAATTTGCAATTGCATTGGAACTGAAATCTTCCCATAGGGTTGTTCCCGCGCCTTTTCCCGGCGCCGTGCCTGAATTTTCCATAGGTTTCGAGCGCATCATGCGAATTTCAGCATCTCTCCGCAGCGCAGCCTGGAGCATAGCTTTGCTCGCGCTGTCGGTGCTTCCCGCTTTGGCGGAGGACGCGAAAACCGGCCCTTCGGAAACAATCTTCGTCATCCAGATCATGGTGCTGCTCATCATCGGGCGGCTTCTTGGTGAAGCGATGCTGCGCATCGGCCAGCCTGCCGTGATGGGGCAATTGATCGCCGGGATTCTGCTGGGGCCGTCGCTGCTCGGCTTTGTCTGGCCCGACCTACAGCACATGATCTTTCCACGCACGCCCGAGCAGAAGGCGATGATCGACGCCGTGGCGCAGCTCGGCGTGTTGTTGCTGTTGTTGCTCGCCGGAATGGAAACGGATCTTGGGCTGGTGAAGAAAACCGGCCGCGCATCGTTGATGGTCTCGCTGACAGGCATCCTCGTGCCCTTCGCCTGCGGCTTTGCGCTGGGCGAGATGCTGCCCGACACCATGCTGCCGAACCCCGAACAGCGCCTTGTCACATCGCTGTTCCTCGGCACCGCGATGTCGATCTCCTCGGTCAAGATCGTCGCCATGGTCGTGCGCGAGATGAACTTCATGCGCCGCACTGTCGGCCAAGTCATTCTTGCCTCCGCCATCATCGATGACACCATCGGCTGGATCATCACCGCGGTGATCTTCAGCCTCGCGATGCAAGGCCACGTCGATGCGATGTCGGTGGCGAAAAGCGTGATCGGCACCATCGCCTTCATGGCTTTCAGCCTCACCATCGGACGACGGATTGTTGCCAGCCTTATTCGCTGGGCCAACGACAACTTCAAAAGCGAGTTTCCGGTCATCACGATGATTATCGTGATCATGCTGGCGATGGCGCTGATTACCCACGAGATCGGCGTGCATACCGTGCTCGGCGCTTTCGTCGCCGGCATTCTGGTGGGCGAGTCCCCGATCCTGACCAAGCATATCGAAGAAGAACTGCGCGGCCTGATCACCGCGCTGTTCATGCCGATCTTTTTCGGCATGGCCGGCCTTACGGCCGACCTGACGGTGCTCGCCGACCCTAAACTCGCAATGGTCACGCTTGGCTTCATCGTGATTGCGAGCGTTGGCAAATTTGGCGGCGCCTTCCTCGGAGGAAGACTTGGCGGCCTGACCATGAAGGAGTCTTTCGCGCTCGGCTCCGGCATGAATGCGCGCGGCTCGACCGAGGTCATTGTCGCAAGCATCGGCCTCTCGATGGGCGCGCTCAGCCAAAACCTCTTCACCATCATCGTGACCATGGCAGTGATAACGACCATGGCCATGCCGCCGATGCTGCGATGGTCACTGGCACGCCTTCCTCTGCGCAAGACGGAAAAAGACCGCTTGGAGCGCGAAGAGCGGGAAGCCAAGGGCTTTGTTCCCAATCTTGAGCGTTTGCTGCTTGCCGTCGATGACAGCGCTAACGGGAAATTCGCCCCCCGCCTTGCGGGCATGATCGCCGGCTCCAAGGGCATGCCGACCACCGTAGTCCAGCTTCAGAAAACCAGCGGGAAAGCTCCGGCAAAGCCTGAGACCAAGGCAGAAGAAACCCCGAAGGAAGAGGTGAAGGCCGCCGCTAAACCGAAGTCAAAGGACGATGACGCCGCCACAAAACCGGTCGATGTCACCACCAAGACGCCGGTTGCAGACAAGCCGCCGGAAGAGTCGATTGCGGAAGAGGCCAACAAGGGCTACGACATCATGGTCGTCGGCCTGGAGAAAACGGTGACGCGCGGTAGAGAAATCCATGCCGACGTGAACCGGGTGGCTGCCAGTTTCAACGGACCTCTGGCGATCGTGGATGCCCGCAATGGCCACCTTGAAGACCCCCTCAACAGCAGCTTGAGCATTCTCGCTCCGGTCAATGGGACAAACACGGCGCGCAATGCGGCAGAGATCGCCTTTGTCATCGCGCACGCGAGCAAGGCGCCCGTCACAATCCTGTTCGTCGCAGCACGTACTCTGGAAGCCGGCAAAAAGCGCAGGCGCGGCATTCACGCGCGGCGCCACGAACAAGCCATCCTGAAAGACATCACCGGTTTGGCGGAAAGCTACGGCGTTAAATGGCGCACGACCATCATTGCGGACGTTGCAGCAGATGAGGCCATTCTCAAGGAGACCGAGCGCAGCAAGCACAATCTGGTGGTTATGGGCGCGAGCCGCCGTCCCGGTGATTTGTTCTTCGGCGAAACTACCGCCTCGGTGATGGAAAAATCCAAGGCGTCGCTGATGATCGTATCGAGCGGCGCCGCGCTTTAGCCCGTGCGGCCGAACTTGTTGCTCTTGGGGAACCCTTTGGGGGCCAGGCGTCCGGCATCGGAGCGGTTGCCCCGCCAATCGGCCAATTCTTTTAGCGTGAGCGTAAAGCTGCGACCGGCGCTGTCGATCCAGGTGAGACCCTCGCTCGCCTTGAATGTTTTCACATCGGCCAACCCGCCGTCCTTGTAACGCTGCAGGCGCACGCCGCGCCCACGCGTCATCTCCGGCACCTGATCGAGCGGGAAGATCACCATTTTGCGGTTCTCGCCGATGCTGGCGATGAGATCGCCTTCGATCGGCGTCACCGCCCTCGCCTCGTTCGGCATGGTGACGTTGAGCACCTGCTTGCCCTTGCGGGTATTGCCCAGGCATTCGTCCTCGGGAACGACGAAGCCGCGACCATCGTGGGCTGCGACCAGGAATTTGCGGCCGCCCTGGAAGGCCTCAACGGAAATAAGATCGCTCTCCTGCTCGAGATCGATGAAGAGACGGATCGGCTCGCCGTGGCCACGTCCGCCGGGGAGTTTGGATGCATCGAGGGTATAGAAGCGCCCGTTGGTCGCGAAGATCAGGCACTTCGAAGTGGTTTCGCCCTGGAATGAGAACTTCAGCGAATCGTCCTGCTTGAACGTCACGCTGGAAAGATCGGCGACATGACCCCGCATCGCGCGAATCCAGCCTTTTTCCGAAACGACGACAGTGATCGGCTCGCGCTCCACCAAAGCCTCTTCGATTGCGGCCTCGTCATGCTCTGGCGCTTCAGCGAATTGGGTACGCCGCTTGCCGATGGCCGTCTTTGGACCGAAGGCGGCGCGGACTTCCTTGATCTGTGCTGCGACAAGATTCCACTGCTCACCTTCGGAGCCGAGGATCTTTTGCAACTCCTTCATCTCCGTGCGGAGTTCCTTCTCTTCGCCACGGATCTGCATCTCTTCGAGCTTGCGCAAGTTGCGCAGGCGCATATTGAGGATGGCTTCGGCCTGCACATCCGTCAGCTTGAAAGCCTTGATCAGGACGGGCTTTGGCTCGTCCTCGTTCCGAATGATCTTGATGACCTTGTCGAGGTTCAGGTAGGCGGCCAGGTAGCCGCCGAGCACTTCCAACCGATGCTCAATCGCGTCGAGGCGATGCTTGGACCGCCGTTGCAGCACTTCGCGCCGGTGGTCGAGCCATTCGCGCAGCACTTCCGCAAGGCCCATGACTTTCGGTACGCGGCCCTTCGAAAGCACATTCATGTTGAGCGGAATGCGATTTTCGAGCTCCGTGAGCTTGAACAGGCTCTCCATCAACAACGCGGCATCGACGGTGCGCGCGCGCGGCTCAATGATCAGCCGGACATCCTCGGTCGACTCGTCACGCACATCTGCGACGAGCGGCAGTTTCTTGGCGTTGAGCAACTCGGCGATCTTTTCGACCAGCCTGGATTTCTGCACTAGCCAAGGTATTTCGGTGATGACGACCGCGTAGGTGCCGCGGCCGGTATCTTCCTGGTGCCATTTTGCGCGCACGCGGAATGAGCCCCGGCCGGTCGCATAGGCATCCGCAATCGCTTCGCGCGGATCGATGACGATGCCGCCGGTTGGGAAGTCCGGACCCGGCACATATTTCAACAGGGTGCGGCTGCGCGCATTCGGGTTGTCGATCAGATGCAGCGCGGCGTCGCAAAGTTCGGCCGCATTGTGCGGGGGAATCGAGGTGGCCATGCCGACCGCGATGCCCTGCGAACCGTTGGCGAGCAGATTCGGGAACGCCGCCGGCAGCACCACCGGCTCTTCCGACTGGCCGTCGTAATTCGGACGGAAGTCGATCGCGTTCTCGTCGATCCCCTCAAGAAGGAGACGCGCGACCTCGGTCATCCGCGCTTCGGTGTAGCGATAGGCGGCAGGATTATCGCCATCGATATTGCCGAAATTGCCCTGCCCATCGACCAGGGGATAACGCGACGAGAAATCCTGGGCGAGGCGCACCAGAGCGTCATAAATCGCCTGGTCACCGTGCGGATGGAAGTTACCCATCACGTCGCCGACGATTTTGGCGGATTTCTTGAAGGCTGCCCCAGGATCGAGCCGCAATTGGCGCATTCCGTAGAGGATACGCCTGTGAACCGGCTTCAAACCGTCTCTGGCGTCCGGCAGCGCACGGTGCATAATAGTGGAGAGCGCATAGGCAAGGTATCGCTCTTCCAGAGCCTCGCGGAGCGCTATCTCCTGGACATCGTGATCTTCTGGGGGAATCGATCTTTTACCCATGGAGGATGGGTTAACTCAGGCTCCCAACCTGAACAAGCGATGAACGCACCCCTCGGGACGCGTTCAGAGTAAAAGGTGCTAGGTTACGGAACTCAGTCCGTCCTTCGTGATTATAGGTTACGGCGAGATTTTAATGGGGGTCGGATTCACCGACCCAAGGGAGAGAGAAAATGCGCAAGACTCTTGTTGCAGCGGCTGTGGCAGCCATTGTGTCGGTGGGTACATTGTTCACGACCGGCGCAAACGCCATTACACTGACGGCTCCGGCGGGTATCCGCCCGGCGATCGAAGGCTCGAGTATCGTCGAAGCGACCCGGTACGTCTGCCGTAACGTTCGTCGTAACGGCAACTGGCGCCGGGTTTGCTCCTGGCGTCCGAACTATGGCTACGTAGCGCCGCGCGCCTACTACGGCGGCTATCGGCCGTATTACCGGCCGTACGGCTACTACGGTTATGGATATCGCCGTCCGGGCGTGGTGCTCCGCTTCTGATCGCTAAAGCGCAATCCTGCGAAAGCCTGTCCCGGACTTGATCCGGGATGGGAACAGGTTCGCCGTAAGATTGCGCGATCAGACCCTAAGGTCTGAAGCAGTCACGCGGCGCTCGGCTGAGCGCGCAGGATCGCGGCGATGAATTGTCGCCGCGCTTCCGGCACCTCCAGCCCACGCGGCTCGAACAGATGCCGCGCGAGAAAGAAGCCCGTAATCTCAAAGCCATCGGCAACATCCGTTGCCGGTGGCTTTTCCAGTTCCTCATCCATGAAAAATGCAGGCAGGCGCATCAGCTTGTCTTGCCACGGGGCGCCCGCATCGCGGGATACCGCCCTGCCCGACTTCGGTGAAACATAAACAAGTTCGGACGTAGCGCCGGTCGCCGCGCATTGTGACAGGTCCAGGCCGAAGCCGAGTTCTGCCAGCAGCATGAGCTCGTAACGCACAACCAGCGGTCCGGCCTGATCTACGTCTTCGAGACGCTCCAGAATACTTTCCAGAATTTCATAAATTTCCTGATGCGGGTCGCGCTCGGGCAGAAGTCGCGTCAGCGCGGCGAGATGCGTCAAACCATAAATGGCATGCGACGCGCCGAGGAAAAGCGAAGAGCGAAGCCGCGCCCCCTCCAAGGTGTAATTGCCGAGATGTTCGTCGAGCCGGGCGCGCCAGGTGGCGGTAACGGTGTTGCCCGGCTGCAGGATTGGCCGCATGCGGGAGCTTGAACCGCCACGCACGAGGCCCATATGGCGGCCGTGGCCGCGGGTCATCAGCTCGACAATGGTGCTTGCCTCGCCATGACGCCTTACGCCCAGCACGATGCCGTCATCGGCCCATTGCATGACGCAAGCCTACTCCTTCGGAAATTCCAGTCCCATGCCCCGGTAGCGTTCGGGATCGTTGCCCCAGCCTTCACGCACCTTCACGAACAGGAAAAGATGCACAGGCTTTTCGGCGATCTCCGCGATCTCCCTGCGCGCATCGGCGCCGATGGCCTTGATCGTGGCGCCGGCCTTGCCAAGCACGATCTTGCGCTGGCTTTCACGCTCCACGTAGATGATCTGCTCGATCCGTACCGAACCGTTGCGCAGATCCTTCCAGCTCTCGGTTTCGACCGTAGACTGATAGGGCAGTTCCTGATGCAGCCGTTCAAACAACTTCTCGCGCGTGATCTCGGCTGCAAGCTGGCGTAGCGGCGCGTCCGACATCTGGTCCGGCGGATAAAGCCACGGCCCCGGCGGCATCTTCTCCCCCAGCCAGCGTTTGGCGTCGCCGACGCCATCGCCTTTGAGTGCCGAGATCATGAAAGTAGCGGCGAAAGTGGCGCGCTCATTGGTAGCCTGAGTCAGCGCCAGCAGCTTCTCGCGTTCGACCAGGTCGATCTTGTTGAGCAGCAGGATCTTCGGTTGCCGAACCGCCGCCAATCCGGTGAGGATGGCGTTGGCTTCGTCATCGAGGCCCTTGCGGGCATCGATCAACACCGAAACCACGTCGGCGTCCTGCGCGCCACTCCAGGCACTCGTCACCATCGCGCGGTCCAGGCGCCGCTTCGGCGCAAAGATGCCAGGCGTATCGACGAAAATCAGCTGCGCATTACCCTCGAGAGCAATGCCGCGCACCAGCGCGCGCGTGGTCTGCACCTTGTGCGAGACGATTGTTACCTTCGAACCGACCAGCGTGTTGAGCAGGGTCGACTTGCCGGCATTGGGCGCACCGATCAGCGCGACAAATCCGCAGCGGGTGTTGTCTGCGGGCTGATCAACCATTGCCACGCTCAACCGTCACACCTTCGCGTTGCAGAAACGCCTGGGCGGCAGCCTGCTCGGCGACGCGCTTGGACGGGCCGCTGCCTTCCGCGGGCGCGAGCCTGGGAAGCTCGACGGCAATATGGAATTCCGGGTTGTGATGCGGACCGCTGCGGCCGATCTCGCGGTAGGTCGGCGTCGGCAAGCCACGGCCCTGCGCCCATTCCTGCAACGTCGTTTTGGCATCACGCAGCGGACGAACCGGCGTGCGCATCCGTTCGTCCCACAACTTCTCCACCAGCGCGGCAGCGGCCGGATAACCGCCATCGAGAAAGACCGCCCCGATCAGGGATTCGCAAACATCCGCCAGGATGGCGTCGCGCGAGCGCCCACCCGATCCTGCTTCGGAAACTCCAAGGCGGATCACGGCGCCGAGCTCGATCTCGCGCGCCATGTCCGCGCAGGTTTCCTTGCGCACGAGATCAGCCAACCGGCGCGACAACTCGCCCTCGTTCGCTTTGGGATAAGTGCGGAACAGCATGTCCGAGACCACGAGGCCCAGCACATGATCGCCGAGAAATTCAAGCCGTTGATAGCTGCCGGTCCGGCTGCGGGACGTTGTCAGCGCGGAGATATGCGTCAGCGCGCGATCCAGCAGATCGGCATCCTTGAAGGAATAGCCGATGCGCTCTTCCAGAGGTCCGGTACCCTTGCGGCGTCGCTTGCGCGGCGCCGCACCGGCCGTCTCGTCAGACGCAGTGCTTTCGGTCGGGCCGACTTCTGCCGGCGTTTCCGCGTCGTTCTTTTTCTTTCGCCTCATCTGACCAGCGTGAACAGCCTGGTCCACCGAACCGCCCAGGGCCAGCGCCAGACCTGCCAGGCATGTTCGCCTTCGCCGATGGAGAAGAAGATGATCTGGGCGCGGCCAATGATGTTCTCAAACGGCACGTAACCGACCTGCGGGAAGCGGCTGTCGGTAGAGTTGTCGCGGTTGTCGCCCATCATGAAGTAATGATCCGATGGCACGACATAGACCTGGGTGTTATCGGCAAAACCGGAATCGACCAGATCGAGCGTGGTGTAAGTCACCCCGTTCGGCAACGTCTCGCGCCAGCGCTTCACCTTGGTCGTCGTGCCTTCGTCGGTGTCGATGTAGTCGTCGATCCGTTCGCGCTTCACGGGTTCGCCGTTGATATTGAGAACGCCCTGGATGACCTGGATGCGGTCGCCCGGGAAACCGATGACGCGCTTGATGTAGTCGGTGGAGTCATCCTTCGGCAGCCGGAAAACCACCACATCGCCACGATTGGGCTGCGATGCCCAGACGCGTCCGCCGAAAATCGGGGGCGAAAGCGGCAGCGAATAATGGCTGTAGCCGTAGCTGAATTTCGAAACGAAAAGGTAGTCGCCGACCAGCAGCGTCTCCTTCATCGAACCGGACGGGATGTTGAAAGGCTGGAACAGAAAGGTCCGGATCACCAGGGCGATGATCAGGGCATGAAAAATCACGCGCACCGTTTCGCCGATGCCACCTTCTTTGCGTTTTGCGGTCGTTACACTCATCCGCCTTCCGTCCTTCGGTCTGAAAAGCCCCCGACCTTGTAACCGGTGGGCTGGAACCGCGCAATGAACGGCGCGCGCACCGCACCAAAGTAATTTTGGCAAGCTTATTCAGATGGATAAGGGCTTTTCTTCGCCCTTTTTTAGCTCTTGGAAGGCTCCGCGGAAATGATCACGAAGGCTTGGGCGATCGGGGATTCGTCGGTGATCGTCAAATCGATGCGCGCTTCATAACCCGCCGGCGTAATCGCCTTCAGCCGCTCCAGCGCTCCGCCTGTGAGCTTCATGGTCGGGCGGCCCGACGGCAGATTCACGACCCCCATGTCCCGCCAGAACACGCCCGCGCGGAGGCCCGTGCCGAGCGCTTTTGCGCAGGCTTCCTTGGCGGCGAAGCGCTTGGCGTAAGTGTCGATCCGGTTGGCGCGGCGCTCCGCCTTTTCCCGCTCGACGTCAGTGAAGATCCGCTCAATGAAACGGTCGCCATGACGCGCGATCGTCTGCTCGATCCGCCGGATGTCGATCAGGTCTGAGCCGATGCCAAGGATCATGACGCGCCTGCCTTCGCGCGACCGCGATCCATTGCGGCGCGCATCAGCTTGATGGCGTGAGGCAGGCTGTCGAACACAGCTTCGCCAATCAGGAAATGCCCGATATTAAGCTCGACGATTTCCGGTAGCGCCGCGATGGTCTGCGCGCTGGCGTAATCCAGTCCGTGCCCGGCATGGACTTCCAGCCCAAGGCTCTTCGCCAGACCTGCGCCCTCGCGGATGCGTTTCCATTCGGCGTCGGCCGCCTCGCGGTGGCCTTCGGTCAGCGCATCGCACCACGGCCCCACATGGATCTCGATCACCGGCGCGCGCAGACGCGCGGCGGTCTCGATCTGGCGCGGTTCGGCGGCAATGAAAAGTGAAACGCGGATGCCGGCATTTCCGAGTTTGTCGATGGCGGGTGCGAGCACGGCCTGCTGACCGGCGACGTTAAGACCGCCTTCGGTGGTGCGTTCGCTGCGTTTTTCCGGCACGAGGCAAGCCGCATGCGGTTTGGTCTTGAGTGCAATGCCGATCATCTCTTCCGTGGCAGCCATCTCGAAGTTCAGCGGCTTGGAGATTTCCGCCATCAGGCGCGCGATATCGTCATCGACGATGTGCCGGCGATCCTCGCGCAAATGCGCGGTGATGCCGTCGGCGCCCGCCTCGATCGCGATCCTGGCCGCCTTGACCGGATCGGGATGCCGGCCGCCGCGCGCGTTCCGGATGGTGGCGACGTGGTCGATGTTCACGCCGAGGCGGAGTTTCGGAGCGGTCACCAAAAATCACCCATTCACACGCGAGACCTTGGCCACCACCGCCTTGGCCCGCAACTGCGCGATGATCGACGTAAGGTGCTTGAGGTCATAGACCGCGAGATCGATTGTCAGTTCGGTGAAGTCCGGTGAACGGCGGCTCATGTGGATATTTTCGATATTGCCGTCGTGATCCGCGATGATTTGAGTGATCTGCGCCAGCGTACCGGGCTCGTTGACCGATTGCACCTCCAGTCGCGCCGGAAAACGTTGCGGGCTTTCCGCGTCCATGTCCCATTGCACGTCGAGCCAGCGCTCCGGCATTTCCTCGAAGTCTTTCAGACCCGGTGACTGGATCGGATAGATGGTGATGCCCTGCCCCGGCGTCAGAATGCCGACAATGCGGTCGCCCGGCACCGCGCCGCCATCGGCGGCAAAGCGCACCGGCAGGTCGCTGTTGATGCCGCGGATCGGCAGTGGAGCGTTGCCCTCGCTCGGCACCTTGAACTTCAGCGATTTGCCGCGCTTGAGCCCGAACCAACCGCTTTCAGATTTCGTCGGCAGCACTTTCTGCGCGGCCGCACGCTCTTCCTTGTAGTCGGGATACATCGCGCGTGCGACGTCCGCGGCTTTCATCTCGCCGCGGCCGACCGCGGCCATCACGTCATCGATCGAAGCGCGCGCCAACCGCGGCAGCGCGCCTTGCAGCTTCTCATCGGAATATTCGATCTTCACGCGCTGGAAAAAGCGCTCGACAATGCGGCGCCCGAGACCGGCATATTGCGTGCGGATCGCGGTGCGGGTCGCGCGGCGGATCGCGGCGCGCGCCTTGCCGGTGACGACAATGGACTCCCAGGCCGCCGGCGGGGCCGTCTGCGCCTTCGACGTCAAAACTTCCACTTCGTCGCCATTGCTGAGCTGGGATACGAGCGGCGATATTTGGCCGTTGATCTTGCAACCTACCGCCATATTGCCGACGTCGGTATGGACCGCATAAGCAAAATCGATGGGTGTGCCGCCGCGCGGCAGCGCAATCAGCTTGCCCTTTGGGGTGAAGCAGAAGACCTGGTCGTGGAATAGCTCGAGCTTGGTGTGCTCGAGGAATTCTTCCGGGTTCGAGCCTTCCGCGAGAAGCTCGATGGTATGCCGGAGCCAGGCATAGGCACTGGACTCCCGTGACAGCATCTCACTCGGCGAGCCCACGCCGTCCTTGTAGAGCGCATGGGCCGCGATGCCATATTCGGCGACGTCGTCCATTTCCTTGGTGCGCAACTGTAGCTCGACGCGCTGCTTGCCAGGACCGACGACGGTGGTGTGGATCGAGCGATAGTCGTTCTGCTTCGGCGTCGAGATGTAATCCTTGAAACGGCCAGGCACGACCGGCCAGGTCGTGTGCACGATGCCGAGCGCCTGATAGCACTCGTGCACCGTTTTCAGCACAATGCGGAAACCGTAGATGTCGGAGAGCTGTTCGAAGCCGACCGACTTGCGCTCCATTTTCATCCAGATCGAATAAGGCCGTTTGCGCCGACCGTGCGCTTTGGCGCGCAACAGACCGCGCTCGGCAAGTTTCCTTGCTAGCTGCTGCTCGATTTCGCTGATCAGGCCCGCATTGCGCTCGGCAAGCGCGAGCAAACGCTCTGTGACGACCTCATAGGCGTCCGGGTTGATCTCGCGGAAGGACAGGTCTTCCAGTTCCTCGCGCATCTCGTGCATGCCCATGCGGCCGGCGAGCGGCGCATAGATTTCAAGGGTCTCCTCGGCAATGCGCTTGCGTGCTTCGGGAGCCATGTGCTCGATCGTGCGCATGTTGTGCAGGCGGTCAGCCAGCTTCACCAGCAGCACCCGCACGTCGTCGGCGATAGCGAGCAGCAGCTTGCGGAGGTTCTCGGCCTGTTTGGCTTCCTTGGTAACCAGATCAAGCTTCTTCAGCTTGGTCAGGCCCTCGACCAGAGTGCCGATATCGTGACCGAACAGGGATTCGATCTCCGCACGCGTGGCCTCCGTGTCCTCGATCGTGTCGTGCAGAAGCGCCGCGGCAACGGTCGCGTCGTCGAGCTTCAGATCGGTCACGATCGCAGCGACTTCGAGGGGATGGGAGAAATAGGGATCGCCGGAAGCGCGCGTCTGCTCGCCGTGCGCCTTCATGGCATAGACATAGGCGCGATTCAGCAGCGCCTCATTGGTGTCCGGATTGTACCGGCGCACCCGCTCGATCAAGTCATATTGGCGCATCATCTGCGCAGGTTTGCGTGCGCGCGGCTGGCGTTCAGGGATTGGGAGGGGCCGGATAGGCGCAGTCTCGCGCACCGGGGGGGGTGCCCCCGCTTTGGCTAAAGGTAGCTCGGTACCCGATCGCGCCATGCATTATCCCGGCGGCAGCTGACCTACGCGGACATCCGCCTAACCCTAGGATAACACGACGATTCGTGAGCGCCGCAAAGAAACCGTCGCGGGCGCTCCAAAAAGACAACGGCCCGAAGCGGGAGCTTCGAGCCGTCCAGGTTCACGCAGGAAAAAAGGCCTATTCTTCCTCTTCCGGCTGCTCCTCGGGAGGCGCCAGACCTTCAAGGCCCTTCAGCAGCTCTTCCTCGGTCATGCGCTCGCCCACGACTTCCTTGTCGTCGGCATCCACGCCAGCGCCGGCTGCGGCCACGCAGATCAGCGGAACCGCCTCAGACTCCGGTTCATCGACTTCGACATACTTCTGCAGCGAATGAATCAGGTCCTCCCGCAGATCTTCCGGGGAAATGGTGGTGTCGGCGATCTCGCGCAGCGCGACCACCGGGTTCTTGTCGTTATCGCGCTCGACCGTGATCTGCGAACCCGACGAAATCATGCGACCGCGATGGCTCGCGAGCAGGACCAGATCGAACCGGTTATCGACCTTGTCGATGCAGTCTTCAACAGTGACACGGGCCATCGGCCAGCGCTCCTATATCCGTGGAACATTGTGTGAAACGTGGACGTTACCTATCCACCCCGGGCCCGAAATTCAAGCACGTTTTTCGGTATTTAGGGGTTGATTGCGGCATTTCAGAGCCAATCCCGGCCCAGCCGGGGTCCGATAGCATAGTAAGCGTTAATTTGATGCCCGCCAGCGGCGGGGACTGTTGGTTTCAAGAGGTTTCATGACGAGAGAAAAAAATGGCCGTGTCCTCAGAAAAAATCGCCTTATTCATTGACGGCTCCAATCTTTATGCCACCGCCAAGGCTCTCGGTTTCGATATCGACTACAAGCGCCTGCTGCGGGAATTCCAGTCTCGCGGCAATCTGATCCGCGCCTTCTATTACACCGCCGTCATCGAGGACCAGGAATACTCCTCGATCCGGCCGCTGATCGATTGGCTCGACTACAACGGCTACAGCGTGGTCACCAAGGCGACAAAGGAATTTGTCGATCAGACCGGCCGTCGCAAGATCAAAGGCAATATGGATATCGAACTCGCCGTCGATGCCATGGAGCTTGCCGGGCACATCGACCAGATGGTGTTATTTTCCGGCGACGGCGATTTCCGCTCACTGGTGGAAGCGGTGCAACGTCGGGGCGTCCGCGTCATCGTCGTATCGACCGTGACAACGCAACCGCCGATGGTGGCGGATGAACTGCGCCGCCAGGCCGATCAGTTTATCGACATCGTCGAGTTACAGGCTAAAATCGGACGCGATCAGACAGAGCGCGGCGATCGTCCGCCAAGAGAAGCCCGTGAAACGCGCGAGCCGCGCCAGCATACACCGCAGTTCCTCCAACGCAGCGCTGTCCCGCAGCGCGCGGGCGTCGACGAAGATATCGACGAGTAACCGTTCCGAAATCGCGGATGTGAAAATTGGCGCGCAGCCGTCGCGCGACTGTCCACGTTGTCCACGGCTGGTCGCATTTCGTGAAGCGTGGCGTGCGAAGGAACCCACTTGGCACAATGCGCCTGTGCCCTCCTTTGGCCCGATCGATGCACCGCTCTTGATTGTGGGACTCGCTCCAGGACTGCAGGGAGCCAACCGCACCGGGCGCCCCTTCACCGGCGACTACGCAGGCGACCTCCTCTACCCAACGTTGATTGAATACGGCTTCGCCCAAGGCGACTACGAGGAACGCCCCGACGACACCGTGCAGATGATCGGTGCCCGCATCAGCAATGCGGTGCGGTGCGTGCCGCCGGAAAACAAGCCCACCACTGTGGAAATCAAGACCTGCAACGATTTTCTGCGGGCCGAGATTGCCGCCATGCCGAAGCTGCGAGCCCTCATCACGCTTGGAGGTATTGCCCACAACGCCGCGATCGTCGCACTCGGCGGCAAGCGCTCAAGCTTCAAGTTCGTCCATGCATTCCAGCACAGCGTCGGCGGCATCGCGTTGTTCAACAGCTATCACTGCTCGCGCTACAACACGAACACCGGCGTGCTGACGACCGACATGTTTCGTGATGTTTTCGCCAAGGCGCGAAAGTATCTCGGCTAGAGCGTTTTCAAGCGAAGTGGAATCCGGTTCGCGTTAAGAAACGCGTACTCTAAATTGCGTCAGCCCTTGTCGCGCAACAACCGGCCGCGCTCGCGGTCCCAGGAGCGCTTCTTGTCGGTTTCGCGCTTGTCGTGAAGCTTCTTGCCGCGCCCAAGCGCGATCTCGATCTTCGCCCGGCCGCGCTCGTTGAAGTAAAGCCGCAGCGGCACCAGCGTCATGCCTTCGCGCTCCACGGCGCCGGCAAGCTTGCTGACCTGCCGCTTATGCAACAACAATTTGCGCCGGCGTTTCGGCTCATGGTTGTTCTGGATCGTCGCCTGCTGATATTCCGGTATGGTGGAATTGATCAGCCAGAGCTCGCCGCCGCGCGCGTCGGCGTAGGACTCCGCAATCGTCGCCTTGCCCGTGCGCAGCGACTTCACCTCGGTGCCGGTCAGCATGATGCCGGCCTCGAAGACCTCGCCGATCTCATAGTTGAAACGCGCCCGGCGGTTGTCGGCAACGATCTTGATCTTGCGTTCGGTTTTCGCCGCCATTGTCTTGTTCTTACTCTTGCGTCTTTCCAACGAGTCAAAGGCCACGCCGGAATACGGCGTAGTCTATGTAGCAATCAGACGACCGTTACGCGAGCATGGTCGGTGGCTTCTGGCCAGCCTTCAAGGCGTCACGGACGCGCTACCGCCCGCTCCGTTGGTGATGGGTCAGGATAACGGAAAGAGTCAATTTTGGTGGGAAATCTCAGTGCGCCTTGCGCTCGCGCCAATGGGTCGGCTCGACTTCCAGCTTGCCCTGCGAATTGGCATTGACCCAGCCGGAATCCGTCAGCCTGCATGGGAAGGCAAGCGTATAGGAGCCGAAGGAATCGGCCACCTGCAGCTCGACCTCCTGGTCCGGCGGAGCAGAGTCGATCGATTTCCAGAACCGGTTGTTCTGTTTTGGACGGTAAAGCGTCAAGCGGCACCCTAGGCCCGATGAATATCGGATTCTAACGCGAAAGGCCGGCTAATGTTCCGGCACTTTAGGAAAGTTCATAGGTGCAGCTTAGTTCGTCAGGCCGGCATGCACCATGGCTTCGCGCACCGCCATTTTGGTCGGTTCGGAGAGCAGCACCATGGGAAGACGGACGGTCTCCTCGCATTTGCCCAGGAGCGACAACGCATATTTTGCCGGTGACGGATTGGTTTCGATGAACAGGGCATGATGCAGCGGCATCAGCTTGTCCTGCACCTTGAGCGCGGCGGCATAATCGCCCTTCAGGCAGGCGCGCTGAAATTCCGCGCATAGCCGCGGCGCGACATTCGACGTCACCGAGATACAACCATGGCCGCCGTGCGCCATGAAACCCAACGCCGTACCGTCTTCTCCCGAGAGCTGATTGAAATCAGGACCGAGCGCGGCGCGCTGTTGCGAGACGCGCATGACGTTGGCAGTCGCATCCTTGACGCCGGCAATGTTCTTCAGTGCAAACAGCCGCTTCATCGTTTCGGTCGACATGTCGATGACCGAGCGGCCGGGAATATTGTAGATGATGATCGGGATGCCGATGGCATTGTTGATCGCTTTGAAGTGCTGATAAAGCCCTTCCTGCGTCGGCTTGTTGTAGTACGGCGTTACGATCAGCACGGCATCGGCGCCTGCCTTCTCCGCATGACGCGACAACTCGACCGCTTCCTGCGTGGAGTTCGAACCTGCGCCCGCGATGACCGGTACGCGCCCGTTGGCCTGCTGAACGCACCACTCGACCGCCTGCATATGCTCGCGATGCGACAATGTCGGACTCTCGCCCGTGGTGCCGACCGGCACCAGGCCATTGGTACCCTCGGTGATCTGCCAGTCCACCAGCGCGCGGAACGCGCTTTCATCGAGCGAGCCGTTCTTGAACGGCGTGACGAGAGCGGTGAACGAGCCTCTGAAGCTCGTCTTGGCGGTCATGTGCGATCCCCGATTTTCCTGCGCCGGCTGGCAGCCGCGAAGCCATTGATATCGACTCGGCGGGACGGAAGAAAGAGCCCATGCGCGGCGACAGGCCGCGCCCGAATTTTCGATGATAAAGTTAAAAAGGACCGACGAATCAGGCGTTTTAGCGGACATCAACTAAAATCGTTCCAAAAATTCCCTGTAGCCCAGGGCACGGACAAGGTATGACCGTTGCGATGAATCGAACCCGCAGGTTCCCGATCGCCCGTCTGGCAGCGGCTACGGCGCTGGCGCTGCTGCTCGGCAGCAATGCCGGGCCAGCCGATGCTGCGCCCGCGAAGAAGAAGGCCGTCACGAGCACGGCAAAGCCGGCGGCAAAACCCAAAGCCGTCGCGAAACCGACGTCGACAACAACAGCGAGCGTGAAGGGCCGCATCCCGTTGCCGCGCGCCCCGCCGACAGGAAGCACGAGGACAGCGGCCCTCGCGCCTGTTCCGCCCGATCCCATGCTGCGGCCGAGTATCGCTGCGCCCACCCTTCCCGCGCCGAGTCCAGTTCCAGCAGCGGCTGCTCCCGACATGCCCTTGTCGAAGGCTTCGCCGCCCCTTTCGGCGCCGGAGCTCTCCGCCACCAAAGCTGCGCTCACTCTGATCAGCCGCGGCAAGATGACGGACGCCAATGCGATGAGGAGCAGCATTCGCGATAGTGCCGCGATCAAGCTCCTGGAATGGGTGACGCTTCGGTCGCCCTACACCGACACAGTCACCTTCGAACGCTACAACGCCTTTATAAAAGACAATCCGAGCTGGCCGAGCGTCGAGCTTTTCCGGCGCCGCGCGGAAGCCTCGCTGTGGGAAGAAAATCGTGACACCCGCACCGTGCGGAATTATTTTGCGGATCGCGAACCGATGAGCGCCAAGGGCCGCCTGGCTTTGGCACGGGCGCTGCTGGCACAGGGCGACCGAAAGGCCGCCGAACCTTTGGTTCGTGCCGCCTGGCGTCACGACCCTCTCGGCGCCAAGCTGGAGTCCATGGCTTCCAGCGCGTTTGGCGACATGCTGACCGCAGCCGACCATAAGGTTCGGATGGAGGAGCGCTTCTTCGACGACGACGTGGATGCCGGCACCCGCATGGCACAACGGCTTGGCCCGACCCAGATTGCAATCGCCAAAGTGCGCACTGCGATGATCCGCAAGGCCGGTAACATCAAGGCATTGCTCGATGCCGTGCCTGCCGACGGGCGCCGAGACACGGGTTACCTGTTCGCCCAGGCCCAATACCTGCGCAAGGCCGACAAGATTGCGGAAGCCGGACAGGTCATGCTTTCCGTGCCGCGCGATGCCGCCACCCTGGGCGATCTCGATCAGTGGTGGATGGAACGACGCTATCTTGCCCGCAAGCTGCTCGATGTCGGCGACGCCAAAACCGCCTATATCGTCGCGCGCGACGCGTCTCCTCCCCCGAAGGAAAACTATACAGTCGATCACCAGTTTACCGCCGGCTGGATCGCTCTGCGCTTCCTGAACGATCCTGCAACGGCGCTGACGCATTTTTCAAAAATCCCCGAACGCCTCGAGACAAAGAACCCGCACGCGCTGGCGCGGGCGAACTACTGGATGGGGCGCGCGCTCGAGGCGCAGGGCAAGCGGGACGAGGCGCGGAAGTATTATGAAGCGGCCGCGCAGCACACGACCGTCTATTACGGTCAGGTGGCACGTGCGCGATTGGGTATGCCCGATCTGCCGCTCCGGTCTCCGCCGCACCGCACCGGTAACCCGGACGTGGTTCGCGCCGCCGAGATCCTTTACGCCATCGACGAGAAAGATCTCGCCAACATCATGCTGGCGGACCTCGGCGAGCGCAGCGACGATCTCAATGTCCTCGCCGGGCTTGGCGAAGCCGCGTCCCGCGCCAAGGACGCGCGCGGCATGCTGTTGCTCGGCAAAGCTTCGCTCAGCCGTGGACACCCCTTCGACTATTACGCGCATCCGACCGTCGGCCTGCCGGGCTATACGCCGATTGGCCCCGCCATCGATCCCAGCGTCGCCTATTCGATCGCCCGCACGGAGAGCTATTTCAACCAGCGCGTGGTCTCGACCGCCAAGGCCGTCGGCCTGATGCAGGTGACACCGGATGCGGGCAAATACATCGCCAAGAAGTTCAAGGCGATCTTCGACTGGGGGCGCATGCAGACCGATCCAGTCTACAACACCCAGATGGGCACGGCCGAGCTCGGCGACCTGATCCAGTTCTATAACGGCTCATACATCCTCACCTTTGCGGGCTACAACGCCGGCCGCGGACGGGTGAAGGAATGGATTGCCCGTTTCGGCGACCCGCGCGATCCGAAGGTCGATCCGATCGACTGGGTCGAGCGCATTCCCTTTGCGGAAACCCGCAACTACGTTCCGCGCATCCTGGAAGCCATGCAGGTCTATCGCATCCGCTTCGGCGGCAATTCCAAGCTGCAGATCGACGCCGACCTACACCGCGGCACCCGCACCCAGTAATCGCGCTGTTGCGCCCCGCATCCGGGTTGGCCAATCTCCGATCGTTAGTTTGTCGCGCAATCTTGCGGCGAACCGGTTCCCACTTCGCCGGATTGCGCTCACCATGTCCGAATACGAGAACCAATTCGTCTCCACGCAAGACGGCTTGAAGCTGTTTGTGCGTCGCTATGGAGCGCCGGGCAAATACCTGCCTGTGGTCTGTCTTCCTGGCCTTGCGCGCACCAGCGCTGACTTCCATCGCCTTGCCCTTGCGCTGTCGTCCGACGCCGAGCAGCCGCGTCAGGTCTTCGCGATGGATGCTCGCGGCCGAGGACGATCCGACTACGACCCCACCCCGGCAAACTACAACGTCGGCGTCGAAATGAACGACGTCCTGACAATGCTGACCGCCTTGAGCATCGGCCGCGCCGTCTTCATCGGCACCTCGCGCGGCGGTATTCTCACCATGGTCCTTGCGAGCATCCGCCCCGACGTCATCGCCGGCGCGGTCCTCAACGATATCGGTCCCGTCATCGAGCCGGCAGGCCTGCTGCGGATCAAGAGCTACGTCGGCAAGCTGTCGCAGCCCGCAAGCTTCGAAGACGGCGGCGAGATGCTGCGCCGGCTGTTTGGGGCACAGTTTACAAAACTCACCCCGGACGACTGGACGGCCTATGCGCAACGCACCTTCGAGCTGCGCGATGGCAAGATTGTCCCCTCCTACGATCTTGCGTTGGCGCAAACGCTCGCGAGTTTCGACATCGCGCAACCGCTGCCGCCGCTGTGGCCGCAATTCGATGCGCTGGCGGGCGTGCCGGTGATGGTGGTGCGGGGTGAAAACTCCGACCTGCTATCGCCGCAAACGGTGGAACAGATGCGTCAGCGGCGGCCTGACCTTGAAGTGCTGGAAGTGCCCGCCCAGGGGCACGCGCCCTTGCTGGTGGAAGACGACGTGATCGCAAGGCTCGGCACGTTCGTGGCCGGCTGCGAGCGCAAGCGCAGCTAATCCGTCATCGCCCTGGCATAGGCCTCTTCGAACCACTTGATCCGCTCTTCGGCGTACCCGATACGGGGCCAGCCACCCTGTTGCGAGGCAAACTCCTGCAGTCGCTCAACCACTCCATTGTCCTCGGAGTTCACCTGACGAATGTAATATTCGACGATATGCGCGCGGCCCGGCTCGCTCATGGCATCCCATAGCCGCGCAAGCGGGCCCTGACCGGTCTCAAACGGCGCCCGGTAATACCAGGAGCGCATGAAGGATCGTCCCGGCGCCACCGGCACATATTGCTGCACGTTGACGTACCAATAATGCTGCGCGTGGAACAGTGAGATCAGCAGGTTCGGAAAAATCTGGAAGATGCGGTAGCGCATCGGACGATAGGTGCCCTGCTTCACCGCCTCGACCATGTCCTGCAGCGCGTTCTCATCGGCGCCCAGGAAGAAAGCATTGTGCGAACCGAAACGGAAATAGCGCAGCGCCTTGCGCGGCAGATATCCGCCCTTGCCGAAGGTCGTCGGATGAACCGCAGCGGAATGATAATCGTCGAGGCTGATCTGGTAGCTGAGCTTCCAGTTGGCCTCGACCGTGAGGCTGATCGTTCGCGGCCGGCGTTTGAGGGTGCACATCGCCTCGACGATCGGCGCGGCTTCGCCAAGGAATTGCTCCAGCGTCTCATCGGTGTGGGGATTCTGGAACCGGCCGAAGACCAGCGAGCCGCAGGTCGCCACCTCGATCGGGGCGATCTTCGCACTCATTTCCCGTGGGGAGACGCCAAACAATTCCTTGCAGCGGGGAATGCCCACCGCATGGCCTTCCTGATTATAGGTCCATCCGTGAAAGCCGCACTTGATCGGGCCGTTGCCATTTTTCTCGGTGCGCAACGGATAGAAGCGATGCGCGCAGCGGTTCTCATAGCCTTTTAACTTCTCGCCAAAGCGCTGCACGAACACCGAGCGCCCGCCGAGTTCTGCGGTAAACCAATCGCCGTCGTTTGCGACGTCCAGCGTCAGCCCAAGCAGCGTCCAGATGCGCCCCAGACGCGCCTGTTCCTGCTGGAAAGCGTCCTGATCGGTGAGCGCCGCGGCCCATTTGGGGAACCGGGCCTCTCTGGCAACTTCAGTCGGCGTGTCCATCGTGCTCGCTCAGTTGGCACCGCTTCTTCGCGGCAATACCGAGCATAAGACAAGACACTTCTGCGTCAACGTCCACCACGCCGTCATCTCCTGTCAGACTCGCTTTACGCCTTGCGCACCAACGACCAGAAATCGCCAAAGGACGGCCGGTCGTTGATGGTGCTCACGATGGCGAAAAGCTTCTTGGCCGCATCGGTGCTGATGGTCAGCGTCGCGCAGTCCATGAATTTCTCCTCGACCTGCGCCTTCGTCAGGGGAACTTCTTTCGAGCCGATCGGATAGTCGCGTTGCTGTTCGAAGGCCGCTCCGTCCTTCAGCGTGATTTTCACCCGGGTCGGATTGCCCCAGTCGTCGCTGAGCTGCGGATCGGCACTTGCCGTCACCAGCCCGGCCAGGCTCTTCACGCGCGCATCGTTAAGCGCCTCCCGCGTGAAGGCCTTGATATTGGGCACGCCGTGGACAAGCGCATAGGCGATCACAAACGAGGCCGAAAACTTCGCCGACTCCACATCGATCGGATATTTGGTGACCACCCGCTTGGCGCTGGAGGGCGACATCGAGCAATGGATGTTGGTGATGTCGCCCAGCTTGCCGCCGACCTTGTCGCGCAGGATCATGGCGGCATCGATCGCGGTATGGCCGCGCCCGCCGCAGGGATAGAACTTGATGCTGTAGCCGGACTCCTTGAGATCCCACCGCTTGCCGAGATCCTGGAACGGCGCGTAGTCGTTCTTCAGCCCACGCGCGAAGCTGCCGAAATAGCCATTATCGCCTTCGAAGACCACGGGGCTGGACGTAAAGCCCTTGCTCGCGAGGGTCGCGGCCAGCACGGCGCTGCGCGCGCCGTTGCCGACATGCAGCGGCTTGGTCATCGTTCGGCCAGCAAATCGAAACTATCGGGCGGTCCGTCCATGAGAACAGAATAAGAACGGCGCGCGGAAACAGTCAATATTAAAGGCCTTCCGAAAAATATTTCTCGGTGTCCGTAGCTGTCCAAATTCCGTTGTAGGTGGGATGGCAGGTAGGCGCGATTGCAAAAAAATTTATGCGCCAAATCAGCGTCTTGCCGAGTGTGCTGGCGGAGCCGGAGTCCGCCTTTAGTCTCTTCACTGGCAATCGCGCCCGTTCGCGCACGACAAAGTAAGTCCCGTCGATTGGGTGTTTATAAGCAATTCTCCTTCACTTGCCTTCGTTGACACTCGCCAGCATCCGCGTCATGTTTGTGGGATGATTACTGGATTGAGAGGGCACGTGGGACACGCAATTGGAAAGCTGAAGGCGCTCGCCGTCGAGAAGCTGGCGCGCAAGCCGGGCATGTATTGCGACGGCGGCGGCTTATGGTTGCGCGTGTCGTCGCCCACGGCACGTTCCTGGGTTTTTCGCTACATGCTCGACCGAACGTCGCATGAGATGGGTATCGGCAAATACCCCGAGATCACACTCGCCGAAGCCCGGGCGCGGGCCGCTGAAGCACG
>CANKHA010000001.1 GCA_947481685.1 Bradyrhizobiaceae bacterium | reverse complement strand
GGACATGAAGGTGTGGGCGCATCGATCATAACGGGTGTGGATTGGTTGATGGTGTAAATAATAAGGCAAACATTACCTTGCACATTCTCAGAACACTTAAGCGAGGTTACAAAAAAATCCAGCTCTTTTCGAAAAGAGCTGGATCAGATTAGCGCCTTTCGCTGGATGCCGATAACGTCAGAAACGATAGTTCAGCGAAACGCGCACGATGTTCACCTTGGCGTCCGACTCGGAGCCGATCGCGGCTCCTGCTAATACGCCTGCGTTCGTGAAGTTAAAGTCCTGCTTGCCGAAGTTGGCGTAAAGATATTCAGCGCCCAGGGAAACGGACCGCGAGAGTTTGTACTCAACGCCGCCGCCCACAACCCAACCGGTAAGCGTCTGGCTGTCGCTAACGAGCGGAGAGTTGCCATCGACCAGGTGCGAAATGCTGGCCTTTGCGCCAGCCATCGCAAGACCGCCCGTGGCAAAGATCAGGACATCGTTGTTGACAGCAAAGCCAGCCTTTGCACGGGCTGTAGCCAGCCAGCTGAGCGAGCCCTCCCCGTAGGAGTCGTCGGAGGAGCCGTCACAACCGCCGACCTCAGCGCAAGTCGTGCCCTTCGCGTCCGACCAGGACACGTCGGCAACGACGCCCAGAACAAAACGGTTGGCGAGCTGATGGTTGTAGCCAACCTGACCGCCAACCAGCGCACCCTTGAGATCGACGGAGGACGGGGGGGCGAACGAAATGAAACCCGTAGCTGTCGAGTTAGCCTTGCCGTCCACATAACCGCCTACGACGCCAGCGTAGACGCCGGTCCAGTCGGCGGCCACGAACAAGGGAGCAGGCGACGCGGCAGCGGCGCGGCGCGGAATGTCGGCGGCGATAGCGCCAAAAGAGACTAGCGACAGCGTGACAGTAGTAAGAAGCGTTTTAATCATCACAGGGCCTACTTCTAAGAGGAAATTTCGAAAGGGGTTGATTGGCTGGTGTCGACGTTATTCAAAGGGGTTGCATGTCGTGTCGCGCGCGCTTCATGACTTTCGAAACCCACTCTAAGTAAAATTAATATTACTGAGTACATGATAAAAAGTAAAGGCCCGTCAAAGGCGGCCGGTAAGTTTCAGCGCGTTGATCAGGCCTGCGGCGGCGATGATCGCAGTGCCGTGCTGGTCGTCATGAAAGACTGGAATGTCGAGCAATTCACGCAGGCGTTGCTCGATCACGAAACATTCCGGCGCCTTGATATCTTCGAGGTTGATACCGCCATAGCCTTTGCCGAGGAATCTAACGCAGTTGACGAACTCGTCGGGATCTTCGGTCGAGACCAATATGTCGATGGAGTCGATATCAGCGAAGCGCTTGAACAGCACCGCCTTGCCTTCCATCACCGGCTTCGCCGCAAGCGGACCGAGATTGCCAAGACCGAGGATCGCCGTGCCGTTGGTGATGACGGCGACGAAATTGCCCTTGTTGGTGTACTCGTAGGCGAGGTTTTCGTCTTTCGCGATTGCGAGCACCGGAATGGCCACGCCGGGTGAATAGGCGAGCGACAGATCGCGCTGGGTCGCCATCGGCTTGGTGGCGTTGATCTCAAGCTTTCCCGGCTTCCCTTTTGAATGGAAATCGAGAGCTTCCTGATCGGTGAAGGTGGGACGCGTATGCGAGCCGGGCTTTTTGGACATTGGTACTCCTGGCCATTTCAGGCCCTAAAGAAATGCGACGTTATAGGAAGCCCCCGCGGGGGCTCAAGATGAGACTATGGACGCCGGTTTATCCGATTGAGGTTGAAGAGCAGCGTCAGCAGGAGTATTTCCTGCTCCAAATCCGCCACAAACAGGAACGAAACCTCGCCCCATGATCCGTTCTTTGTTCCGCTTGCTCGGTCTGGTGCTGCTCGCCGCCGGCTTTGTTTTCGTCATCTATGACGGCACCAAGTCGATCGCCGACCAGACGATCTATATCAGCAAATTCAGCCAGACCTGGGCTGGAATTCATCAGCAGAGCTTGCTGGCTGCACAAGCCGCGGTGGAGAAAAATGCCGCCTGGCTCTGGGCCACGGTCATTCATCCTGTCCTCGATCAGCCGACATGGCTGGTGCTTGGCACCCTGGGTCTGATCCTGATCCTGATCGGACGGAAGAAGAAGCCGCTGATCGGCTACGCGCGCTGATTTTAGACTTGCGCATGATCCAGTCCCGAAAACCGGTTTCCACTTTTCGAGGATCATGCAAGCACGTAACTTTCCGGCCGCACGCTGCGAATAACCCGCTGAAGCCTTATATCGATGAAGTCCAACGAGGAGGAGCCGCCATGTTCCTGTTCAAGAAAACCGCCATGCCCGCCGCCGGCGAAGCCTTGCCGGGTCGTACCACGCCCATGCCCATCACCAGCCGCCATCACGTCAATGGCGCCGCCCTGAAGGGGCCGTATCCGGCCGGGCTTGAAACCGCGATCTTCGGGCTTGGATGTTTCTGGGGTGCCGAACGGAAGTTCTGGCAGCTCGGTGACGGCATCCATGTCACTGCGGTCGGTTATGCCGGCGGTCAAACGCCAAACCCCACCTACGAAGAAGTCTGCAGCGGCCGCACCGGCCACAACGAAGTGGTGCTCGTGGTCTATGACCCGAAGAAGATTTCTTACGAGAAGCTGCTGAAGACTTTCTGGGAAAGCCACGATCCGACCCAGGGCATGCGGCAAGGCAACGACGCCGGCACGCAATATCGCTCCGGCATCTACACCACGACGCCGGGGCAACACGCCGCTGCCGTGGCATCGAAGAAAACCTATGACGCAGCACTGAAGGCAAAAGGCTATCCCGGCATCACCACCGAGATCGTCGAAGGGCCGGAGTTCTATTTCGCCGAGGATTACCATCAGCAATATCTGGCCAAAAATCCCAGTGGTTATTGCGGGCTCGGCGGCACTGGCGTGACCTGCTCGATCGGTACCGGCGTCGCGGCCTGATGGTCCACGTCGCATGATCCCGAAAAGTGGGAACCGGTTTTCGGATCAGATCATGCGCCGTTTTAGTAAGCGGTGAGGTTTTGTTAACCATGTGAGGCGTTAATCCGGCTTAATTCTTTTGGGCCGGATTCGCCTTTCATGCGGGTAAGCCGCCTTTTCCCATTGTTCGTGGCTGCGCTCGCGCTGGGCGGCTGTTTCCAGCGCGGGCCCCAATACGTGCAGTATCAATATGTCCCGGCGCCGCAGGCTGCGACGGCGCCGATGGCGTCCGCCCAAATGCCGGCCTATCAGGATCCGCCGGTCTATCAGGCCCAGCCGGTGGCACCGGCGCCGAAAGCGCGCGGCATCATGGGTTCAAACGTCTCATTCGCGCGCACTTCCAAATATCGCGCCCCCAGCGTCTGCGGCCCGCAGGGTTGTGGCGCTGCATCGGGGGCCGCAGCTTACGCGTCCTACCCGCAGGCGACCTTCGACTCGCCTTATCTGCTCGACGCCGGCGACCGGCTCCGCATCACGGTGTTCGGTCAGGAAGGCCTGACCAACTCCTACGCGGTGGATGCGGCCGGCAACGTCACGCTCCCGCTTGTCGGCACCATTCCGGCGCGCGGCATGACCACCGAACAACTTTCGTCCTCGCTCGCCGAACGACTGAAGCAGGGCTATGTCCGCGAGCCCAAGATCGCGATCGAAGTCGAAGCCTACCGGCCCTTCTTCATTCACGGCGAGGTCACTACGCCGGGCCAGTACGCCTACGTCGCCAACATGACGGTCGAAAATGCCATCGCCATCGCGGGCGGCTTCGGCCCGCGTGCCGATCGCGGCAAGGTCACCGTTTCTCGCAGCCTCAACGGCCAGACCTCCCGCGCAGCCGTCAACCTGAGCTATCCGCTGCGTCCCGGCGATACGCTGCGCATCGGCGAACGCTGGTTCTAGGGCCGATTCAATCTAATCGGATCGGGCCTAGATTCATTAGTTTGTCGCGCAATCTTGCGGCGAACCGGTTTCCACTTCGCCGGATTGCGCTCTAAGGCTTTCGCCTCGGCGCCGGTGGACGAGTCTCCCCAATAGCTTCATCGCATTGTAGGCTTGCCCCAGCCGGCAGGATCGGCGGGCCGCGCACGATGCGCGGCCGGTTTTGGAGGGGCTGCAATGGATCTGACTCTCTATCTCACGTGGGACTTCGTAATGGCATTCCTGACGTGGGACCATCTTCTTACTTTCGTGACGGTCGCGAACATCTTCGGCCTGCTCGGGGCAATATTCTACGTCGTCTCGGCATCGATGAAGACCGTGATCCCGCTGCGCATCGCCGGCATCGCCTCGACGGTTTTCTTTCTCGGATACGGCGCGCTCGCGCCCGCGCTGCCGACCGCCGCGATGTACCTGATGCTGCTTCCGGTCAACGTCATCCGGCTCTTCCAGATCCGCGAACTGATCAAGAAAGTCCGCATCGCGGCCGGCGGCGATCTCTCGATGAACTGGCTCGAGCCTTTCATGAAGCGGCGTGGATTTCGCAAAGGCAAAGTGCTGTTCAAAAGAGGCGATCAGGCCGACGAGATGTTTCTGATCGTCAAAGGCAAGTTCATGGTTAAGGAACTCGGCATTGAGCTCCTGCCCGGACACATCATCGGGGAAATGGGACTGCTCACGCCCGACAACACCCGCACCCAATCGGTGGTCTGCACCCAGGGCGGCCACTGCCTCACCATTACTTATGACAAGGTGCGCGAGCTCTACTTCGAAAACCCCGAATTCGGCTTTCATTTCCTGCGGCTGACCAGCCAGCGCCTTTTGCAAAACGTGGCGCGGCTGGAAGCGCAATTGGCCGCCCGCCAGGAGGTTCAGGGAACCTGAGCCGGCACCCCGGGCCCAGCGACACCATCACAAGTTGCTGAACTGGTGGCATAAAAACCACAGTCGCCCACTGCTGTCGCATTGCAATCACCCACCAAAATGCGGCAAAGTGATTCTGAACTGAGGGGCCGTTGTGAGAAAAGCGCTTCGCGGCACTGTGACCGCTATTGCCGTATTGTGCTGCCTGGGGGCGGCCAGCGGAACTGCCTTGGCGCAGTCGGCAGCTGCATCGGCAGCAGCTGCTGCCAATCCCGAATACCAGGCGCTGTTCAAGCGCATGTTCAACAATCCGCAGGACATGGACGCGACCTTCAAGTTCGCGGAAGTCGCCACGCGGCTTGGCGACTACGAAGCCGCGATCGGCGCACTCGAGCGCGTCCTATTTTACAATCCGAACCTGGCGCGGGTGAAGGTCGAACTCGCGCAACTCTATATGCGGATCGGCGGCAAGGAAGTCGCGCAGAGCTACATCGATCAGGCGCTCGCAACGCCTGGCGTTCCGCCCGACGTGCAGGCGGCCGCACAGCAACTCCTCACCTCAGGCATCGCTACGGCCGGAGGAGCCCCGAACGGCTTCAACCTCTACGTCTATAGCGGCATGCGCTACCAGAGCAACGCGAGTGCAGGTCCCTCCGCCCTCCTGAATCTCCCCAGCCAGTTCGCCGCGGCGGCGGACTGGAACTATTTCACGCTCGCCAACGCCGGTTACACGCAGGATTTCGGCAATGGCATTTCGGCAGAGGCCAACCTCTTTGGTTACTACGCCAAGCAGGTGAAGCTTTCGCAGTACGATCTCGGCATCGTGGAATTGCAGGCAGGCCCGCGGATCGCCCTTCCGGCCATCGCCTCGGACGCCTCAATCAAATTCTATGGAATTGGCACCGCCTCGTGGCTGGCCGAGGACCCCTATTACAGCGGCGCGGGCGCTGGCGTTTCATCGCGCTTCACGCTGGCTACCGGACGGTGGGAGCCGTCTTACGAGTATCGCGACCGCAGCTTCAAGAATTCAGAACTTTACACCACGTCTTCCGAACAGTCGGGCGTGTTGCAGATCGCGGCAATCAATGGCGACGGCACCTGGTTCGGGCAGGCATGGATAAGTCGTTTTTCAGCCAGCTGGAACAGAACCGACACCGCAGCGTTCGACTTCAACAGCTACGATCGCATCACGGGTGACGTCGGATTGCCGATGCCCTTCTCGCTCAACTGGTGGGAACGACGATGGGAATTTGTTTTTACGCCGACTGCCGGTTTCAGCGTTACCAACTACAGGGAGCCTAACCCGAGCATCAATAGCGCCATTAGCCGCGAAGACCGGGAATGGCACGTCGGCGCAGCGCTCGATACCCAAATTTACCAAAACTGGGGCGTTCGGACATTCGTGCAGTATTCGGAAACCAATTCGAATCTGCCCAACTTTGCGATGACAAACTTTTCGGTGTCCTTCGGGCCGACGCTGCGTTTCTAAGGAATAGGTATCATGGCCAGCCGGCTCATTTCAGCGCACACAGCGCTTGTTTTGGCGACGTCGGGCTTTGTCCTGGCTGCGGGACCGGCCATCTCCCAGACGGTCGGCAAGGCCGCCGCGGTCAATCCCGCCGCCACCAGTTCTTCCGGCCGCACGCTCACGCTCGGATCCGAAATCATTCACAAGGAACGAATCCGCACCAACACTGGCGGTTCGTTGCAGCTGCTGTTCCTTGACCGTACAACGCTCAACATCGGTCCCAACAGCGATGTGCTGATCGACGAATACGTCTTCGATCCGAACACCAACACCGGCAAGATGTCGGTCTCGCTCGGCAAAGGCTTGATGCGCTTTGTCGGTGGACAGATCAGCCACCAGGGCAATGCGCAGGTCAAAACACCAACCGCGACCATTGGCATTCGCGGCGCCGTTGGCAGCTTCAGCTACGATCCCAAGACCAAGATCACCAGCGCGAGCAATGACTGTTCGGCTTGCGTGCTGACGTTGCTCACTCCGAACGGCCAGACCGTCCAGATCCCGCCCGGCAACACCGCCACGGTTCAAGCGGACGGCAGCGTCAAGATCGCGCCGACCACCAAACAGGACACCGAACGGAATATTCGCGCCACCCAGAGCAAGGGCGGCCAGAAGGGCGGCGCCAGCGGAAACACGTCGCAGAACGCCGCCAACTTTAACAACAAACCATTTTCGCCGCCCACAAGCCCGCCGCCCCCGGGATCGAACTTCGGCAATCAGGCCACCATCCAGGATCTCACCCAGAACCGGCAGACGACGACCGGCAACACTGGTGCGGGGAGTTCACCGCCTCCGCCTCCTCCCCCGCCGCCACCCCCACCTCCGCCTCCGCCTCCGCCGCCGCCTTACATGTAGTCCGGCTGCGAGCGATCGTTTGAAGCCTCCCGCTCCGGACATTGCTCAAGCAATTGAGGCCACATGCGCAGGGTTCTGCTGGCTTGGGAGTTTGGTGCAGGCTTCGGGCATGCCCTGACGCTCCGCCGTATTGCTGAAAGACTGATGGCGCGAGGCTTCCATTGCGTCGCCGCCGTCAAGGATCTTTCGACCGCTTCCATTTTGAAGGGCGCGGGTATCGAGGTGCTTCAGGCGCCTTCCTGGAAAGTCGCGCGATCCTCGGCCACGCTGGGTGACGCCCTTGGCGACGCGGGCTTTGCAGATGCAGAGTTTCTGCGGCAACAACTACAAACGTGGATACGCATTGTCGATCAAACCGCGCCGGCGCTTGTGATTGCCGACTTTGCGCCCGGCGCCAGCCTTGCTGCGCGCGGCCGCATTCCTCTTGGGTTGATTGGCAATGGCTACACGCTGCCGCCCGGCAGCATGCAAACTTTCCCGCTGCTGCATCATCTCGCACCGCCGGTCCGGCCCGAGCAACACGTGCTCGATGTGACAAATTCAGTCTTGCGCGATTTGCAACTGCAACCCCTCGCACATTTGCCGGAGCTTTTTTCCGGCGACGCCTGCTGCGTGCATACGATCCCCCTGCTCGATCCTTATGCGCGATGGCGTGAACACCCTTTGGGGGGGCCGGTTTTGGAGCGAATCCCCAAACCCAGTACCAATGACGCATCGGAGATATTGATCTATTTGTCTTCCTGGATCGCGCCGCAGTGGTCCTTCCTCAATGTCCTGCAACCTTTTGCGCACCGCGTGCGATTGTTTGCAGCCGGACTCCCGGACGCAGAGCGTGATCATTTCGCCGACATGGGGATGCGGCTGGAATCCAAACCGTTTGATCCGGCGAAGGACTTCGCGGCCGCCCGGCTCGTCATTCACGTGGGATCTGAAGGAACCGCCTGCCTCTGTGTAATGGCCGGCGTGCCGCAGCTCATTTGCGCCATCGATGTCGAAAAGGAGTTGATCGGCAAAGCGTTGGCGGAGGCCGGCATCGGCCAATTCATTTCTATCTATGACCCCGCCAAGAGGCTGACCGGAGAAGCCGTGGCGGCACTGCTGGCCGATGAACCTATTGCCACCCTGGCGCGACAAATGGGTGAAAGGCACCGAAAAGCCTACCCCGGGACCGATCCGATAGCCGAATTCGAGGCGAATTTGGTCAAATTGGTGCTATGAGCAGGGAAATCGCCTGCTAGCGCCTCCCCGGCCGGGAAGGTATATTGGTGCTGGCAATCATCCCGGAGGGATAGGTGCATGCAAAGCTGCCTCTTTTCCACGCAGACGGCCCTCGTGCTGGCGATCCTGGGCGTCGCGCTCACTGCTGGACCTGCGATCTCCCAAACGGTCGGTAAAGCGGCCGCGGTCAATCCCGCCGCCACCAGTTCTTCCGGCCGCACGCTGACGCTCGGATCGGATATCATTCACAAGGAACGGGTCCGCACCAGCGCCGCCGGATCGCTGCAGCTTCTGTTTATCGATCGCACCACGCTCAACATCGGTCCGAACAGCGACGTGCTGATCGATGAATACGTCTTCGATCCAAACACCAACACAGGCAAGATGTCGGTGTCGCTCGGCAAGGGTTTGATGCGTTTCGTCGGCGGGCAGATCAGCCATAGTGGCAATGCACAGGTCAAAACCCCAACCGCCACCATCGGCATCCGCGGCGCCGTTGGCAGCTTTAGCTACGATCCAAGGACCAAGATCACCAGCGCGAGCAATGACTGTTCAGCTTGCGTGCTGACGTTGTTGGCTCCGAACGGCCAGACCATCCAGATTCCGCCCGGCAACACCGCCACGGTTCAGGGGGATGGCAGCGTCAAGATCGCAACCACCACCAAGCAGGACACCGAGCGGAACATCCGCGCCACCCACAGCAAGGGCAACCAGAAGGGCGGCGCGAGCGGGAATACCTCGCAGCACGCGGGTTCCCTTGGCAACAAACCCATTCAGCCGGGAAGCGCGCCATCCGGTTCCGGTGCCGGTAGCCAGACCAGTGATCTCGAAAAAACCCGGCAGACGACGACGGGTAATGCGGGCGCCAATTTCAATCAGCCGCGGTGCGGAAACGCAAACCACGGCTGCTTCTGATCGATCGCTTCCGGCTCGCGCTTGTGAAAGAGCCGGTATTCACGCTATTGTTTCGTGACGTTCTTGGCGCAGGAACTCGTTCGTAGTCCTGCCAAAAAGGCGAGGGGGAGCGCCGTGCGTTTCATGCTTGCAGGTGCGGTCGCCGCCGCGACGGCTTTGGGCTTCGCGACCGGCGCGAGGGCAGAAGCCCGCCTTTACGACGGCTCGATCGTAATCACCAGCGCAACTCCAAAATGCAATGCGATCGGCGATATCAAGGGCAGCCTGCGCGGCATCTTCCGGCCGCGTATCCTTGGATCCGACCCCAAATCTGCAATCATCCTGCAGACGGATGACCTCAGCCATATTGTCCTGCTGCGGGCGACGACCAACGTAAACACCATGAACGGCACCGGCTCCTATCTCGGAATCGATTTCGATCCGACGATCGGCGAGTCGACACAGTGGAGCGGCGGAAAATACGACTTTAGCATTGCCCCCGCTGTTGCAACCGTCGCCACCACCGAGATTCGCGTCACCGGCCAGGTCACGAAATTCGGCAATATTGCGGGCTGTGTTCTGAGTTTCCGCGGCGCATTTCTAAAGCGCCCTGAGCAGAAGTGAGAGTGAAAACCATGACCCGCACCCTGCTGATTGCCGCTGCCCTGACCGTTTTAGCTTCCTCCACCCAGGCAGTTCAGATTCTCGACCGCTTCCGGTGGGATGGCTCGATGCGCGTCACCAATCAGAGTGAAGATTGCGGCGGGTTGTTTTTCTCACCGGACAATGATCGCGCTTCTTTCTATCCGAAGCTTGACAACGATTACCCGTCCTCGTCGTTCACCCGGATGCGTAACGGTGAAGCGGAGCTGATTCAAAAAGACAGCAACACCGGGCAATTCAATGGCACCGGAAATTACATCAGCTTCACCATTGCCGGCGGCGGCTTCACCAAGGCTCCAAGCGACTACGACGAATACGAGAGTTCGGGACAGACGTATAATTTCACACAGACGCCGGCGACGGTCGCGGCAGACACGGTGTTTGTCACGCTGACCGGCACGCTCGATAATTATCGGGATATCGAAGGCTGCACCATCACGCTGACCGGCACTTTTGTCCGGGTCGATCCGCCGCAAATTAACTAGTCAACTCCCGCCAGCGCGGCGGATTCGTCTCACAATTCCACAGACACGATGACAGCCCGCTGAAGATGGGCCGTGGCAGATGCGCGGTTTTGGTGAGCCCCATGAAAAAGGTTCGCCAGAACACAGCGATATGCAAGATAATGGCTCAGTGACGCCCAAGGGGATGCCCATTGGTTGCGTCCGGGACGGGCGGACATGGCCATCTGGAAACACCTGCGCGGCAAGACAACAACAACGGTGCTCCTGGCAACCGTTGTGCTGTCGCTCGCGACTGTGTTGCGCGCCTGGGATCCCCCGCCTGTCGCGCAACTGCGCGACCGCAGCTTCGACATCTATCAGCACTTGCAACCAAGACCCTACGCGGACTTTCCGGTTCGCGTTGTCGATATCAACGAGGCCTCGCTCGCGCAGTACGGCCAGTGGCCCTGGCCCCGCACGCTGCTCGCGCAGTTCGTCAGCCGAATGACCGATCTTGGCGCGGCGGTGATCGCGCTCGACATGATTTTCCCGGAGCCAGACCGCACCTCGCCGGGCCGCCTCGCCGGTCAGCTTGGCATCGCCGATCCTGCGGAAGCGGAACGGATCAAGACGCTGATGTCCCAGCTTCCGGATCACGACGAAGTCTTTGCAAAGGCGATCGAGCAGGCACCGGTGGTGCTCGGCTTCGCCGCGGTACAGATCGACACCGGCCGGCGGCCGCCGGTAAAAGTCGGATTTGCGATAACGGGCGCCGACACCACGAAAGTGGTGCAGCCACCCTTTATCGGAGCGGCGGTCAATCTTGAGCAGCTCGACAAAGCCGCGAGCGGCGTCGGCGCGCTGAGCATCAGTGCGCGCGACAAATCCGGCATCGTGCGTCGCGTGCCGCTGCTGTTTACCGATGGCAGCAAGACCTATCCCAATCTGAGCGCGGAAGCGCTGCGCGTAGCGCAGCAGCAGAAAAGCATCGTGGTCAAAGGCACCGCCGCGAGCGGTGAGTTTGACACCGGCCTGCCCGCGCTGGTGGACCTGCGTATTGGCGACTTCCGCGTGCCGACAACGCCCACCGGCGAATTGTGGGTCTGGTTCGACTACGACCGCCGGGAGCGTTACGTCTCGTTCAAGGACGTGCTCGATCCCGCGAAGGAAGCCGAGATCAGGCCCAAGATCGAAGGCCAGATCGTGCTGGTGGGCACATCTGCCGCCGGCCTCCTGGATAACTGGCCGACGCCGCTCGGCGAACTTGTGCCCGGCGTGTCGATCCATGCCCAGGCAATCGAGCAGATCATCAGCCAGCAATTCCTGTCCCGACCGGATTGGGCGGACGGCCTTGAGATCGTTGCAACTGTCGTCTTTGGAGCATTGCTGACCTGGTTGCTGATCGCGCTCGGCGCACAATACGCCGCTTTGGCGGGCGCGCTGATCATCGCTGCAGGCCTCGCCCTGTCCTGGTTTGCTTTTTCCCACGGCGGCCTATTGTTCGACCCAGTTTATCCTTCGATCGGCGCTGCCACGACATATCTCGCCGTGATCGGCATGCTCTATGTGACCACCGACCGCGAGAAGAAATTCGTCCAGCGCGCCTTCGGCCAGTATCTTGCTCCTGCCCTCCTCGCCAAACTTGTGCACGCGCCGTCCCTGATGCGGCTGGGCGGAGAGACCAAGCAACTCACCATTATGTTCATGGATGTGCGCGACTTCACGTCGATTTCGGAAAAGCTCCCCGCGTCCGAACTGGTGGATTTCATGAACGAGCTGCTGTCGCCGCTCAGCGATGCCATCCAGTCGGAGCTTGGCACCATCGACAAGTATATCGGCGACTCCATCATGGCTTTCTGGAACGCGCCGCTTGATATCGAACAGCATCCGTTGCGCGCCTGCCGCGCGGTGCTGAAGATGCGGGATGCGATGCACGACCTGAATGCGCGCGATGCCTTCGGTTTCCGCGAACGTGGTTTGTCGGCGGTCAAAATCGGCATCGGCCTGCACACCGGCGAAGCCTGCGTCGGCAACATGGGATCGCAACGGCGCTTCAATTACTCCGCCATGGGGGATGTGGTGAACACCAGCGCGCGGATCGAATCGAGCTGCAAGGCGGTCGGAATGGATATCGTGGTTTCCGAGGAAATCGTGCGGGCGGTACCCGCATTTGCCTTCCTGGAAGCCGGGGCGATGCCGCTAAAGGGCAAGGCGCGGCCGATGAAACTGTTCGGCATGGTGGGTGACGAAAGCAAAGCTGCGAGTCCGGAATTTATCGAGCTGTCGCAGCGCCACGCCGCGCTGCTGGCGGCGATGGCTGAAGGCAGGATCGGCGATGCCAGCAAGGCCCTTGCGCATTGCCGCGCGCTGGCGGGATCGCTGATGGCCAATTTCTACAATCGCTTTGAAGAAAAGATCACAGAAATCGCCTCCGGCGAGCGCCTGGCGCAAGTGATTTAGCGCTCAAGAGCCGCTAAGCTTTCCCTTCCTTCGCTCCCTGGAGATCCCATGCCGCCAGAACAACTCACCGTCCGGTTCTGGGGCGTGCGCGGCACCCTGCCCACGCCCGGCGCGGACACCGTGCATTACGGCGGCAATACTTCGTGCGTAGAAATCGATCTCGGCCAGCGCCAGGTGATTTTCGATGCCGGCAGCGGGATCAAGAAGCTCGGCGATTGGCTCGGCCGTCAGGGCGGAAGCCTGAATACGGATATCCTGTTCAGCCACTGCCATATGGATCACGTCTGCGGCGTGCCGTTCTTCGCGCCTTTCTACGAGCCACAACACCGCATCACGCTATGGGCCGGCAATCTGCTGCCGGCGACCCGTCTGGAAGAGACCATCCGCAGCATCATGAGCCCGCCGCTGTTTCCGATTGAGATCGATGCCTTCAAGGCGGAGGTGCAGTTTCGTGACTTCCACGCCGGCAAAATGCTCGATCTCGGCGGCGGCATCACCGTGCATACCGGGATGTTGAACCATCCGGGCGGCTCCGTCGGCTACCGGCTGGAGCATGGCGGCAAGGCGGTCGCCTACATCACCGACACGGAGCATCGGCAGGGCGAACTCGACTCCAACGTGCTGGCGCTCATCCACAATGCCGACCTGATGATCTACGACTGCACCTATACCGACGAGGAATATCCGAACCACGCCGGTTGGGGCCATTCCACCTGGCAACAGGCGGTGCGGCTCGCGAAATCAGGACGCGTGAAGAAGCTCGCCGTGTTTCATCACGACCCCGACCACGACGATGCCTTCATGCAGAAGGTCGAGGCCGAGGCGGGTAACGCATTTCCGGGCGCCTTTGTGGCGCGCGAAGGCCTCACGCTGCAGCTTTGATTGACTAGCTGCGAAGTATCAACGGTTGTCCTCCGGATGATCTCGGCCATCGGCCCTTGGCAAGATCACTGACCCAGATTCAAGGCAGTTCGCACTTCCGCTCTCGCCTCTTCGAGGTCTTTTCGGAAAGTCGGATTCTTATACATGAGGACGGCAATCATGACCGCCATCTGTTGACCGGATTCAATATCGCTTGGGTAATGCACGCCACCAAGAACGCGGTTGTGACCAAACTCGGCCGCCCGGACGAAGATCGCATCGCGTTTTTCCGGCACGATGTCAGCAAGGACGATCGCGGTCAGGTATGCAAATGCGGCGTGCCCGCTCGGATAGGAGCCGCTGTTGGCAAATGTTGCAACCGGCTGGATACGAGAGTCCACCACTTGGGGCCTGTCCCGATTCCATTTCTCCTTACCCTGTTTATTAAATGCGCTTTCTGTTTTGTAAACTTTTTCGAACACCTTGGCAGCCTTCGGAAGTTTGTCCGCCGTGAATTCCGGCCCCATCACGTCCGCGAAGCGAAAGACGCTTTGCTCCAAATCCGCCACCGATTTCGCCGCTTGTTCCTTTGTTCTTTTTTCCTGCAAAACCAGGATGCGGTCCAACTCCTGTCGCGTTACCCCTTTAGAGGGTGGAGGAGCCATGAAATGCGTTGTGTCGAGCTCGTTCATTGAAAGATAGGTTTTATCGTCTTGGGCTTCTGCGCGGGTAGAAAGAGCGAGCAAGGCACAGCCGAAAGCCAGTCCAAAAAACTGTTTCATTTATTCCTCCCCTGAATATTTCTCCCAATATACCTTCGATACGGCGAACACCTTTTCACGAAGCTTGCTAAATATCCATGCGGCTCTCGACGAACCAGTTCGCGCAGATTGCTCAAACCTCTACGCGGTTCACGCGCTAACGACTAACTCGCGGTCGCGATCCACCAAGTATTGCCCCCGGGATCCTTGATGCCGCCGCGGCGATCGTGATCGTCGGGATCGTCCCGTTTCACCGGCTCCATCACGCTCTCGGCGCCGCGCGCTAACGCCTTCCTGTAGGTCGCATCGACGTCCTGAACATAGACATGCAGCCATACGGGGAAGGCTTTGTATTGATCGGTACCCTGCGACAACATGACCACACTGTCGCCAATCCGGAATTCGGCATGCATGATGGCGCCATCGGGCCGCGTCATTTTCATCAATTCCTGCGCGCCAAAGACATCGACGGCAAAAGCCATCACGGCCTCGGCGTCCGTAGCCATCATGTAGACCGATATGTCGGGGTGACCTGACGGTTTGTAGCTCGCGCCCATAGGGAATCTCCGTGGATGGTTTTTCACCCAACCTTATCGCGCGTCATGCGACGACGGGCAAAAGAAAAGCCCCGGTCCGAAGACCGGGGCTTTCAACACCAATACCTGACCGCTAGCGGGCCGGATTGGCGGGCACTGACGGAACCGACGTGCCCGTGGTTGCTGGCGCAGACGGAGCATTGATCGTTACCTTGCTGCCGCCGCGATCCCAGTTTCCGGCGAAGAAGAAGATCAAGCCGCCAACAAGCAACACGCCCAAAACCATGCCCAGGATTGCTCCCATGCCGCTTGAGCCGCCGTCGGTCGTATGAATGATTTCACGATCAGCCATTGTTTCCTCCATGGGGCTACAACTGTCCTGTCAGGAAACGCGCGGTTACCGCTGCGTGTTCCGGAAAAAATTTGCAGCCTTTACGGAACTTTCGCACTGCACCCAGGCCCATCCGATCGCCATGCCTGGTGGGCGCGACAAGAGTTGAACTTGTCGCCAAGACTGCCGAAGCGCTAAGTAGCTTCAGAAAAGTCCGCCGGTGAGCGGATCGAACGGGAGGAAAGCCAGTGCGGAAGACGGTGAGTGTATTCATCGCGGTTGTCGCGATCATTGCGGGCTCAAGCCTGCCTTCAAGCGCGCAGACGGGCGCCGACAGGTTCAAAGGCAAGACCTTCGAGATCATCGTGGGCTACGACACCGGCGGCGGTTACGACATCTACGCCCGCGCGCTGGCGCGTCACATCGGTAAGCATCTGCCCGGCAATCCCATGGTCATCGTCAAGAACATGCCGGGCGCGACGACCCGCACGGCTGCCAATTTTCTCTACAACATCGCGCCGAAGGACGGCACGGTCATCGCCACCGTTGCCCGCGGCTTGCCCACCGACGAGCTTCTCGGTTCCGGCGGTATCCGCTTCGAAAGCACGAAGTTCAACTGGGTCGGCAGCATGAACAACGAGGTCAGTGTCGGCGTGGCCTGGCACACCTCGCCGATCAAGACCTATGACGACATCAAGAACAAAGAGATGATCGTCGGCGCCATCGCCGACAGCCTCTTGTTCGCGCAGGTGATGAACGCGGTGCTCGGCACCAAGCTGAAGATGATCACCGGCTACAAGAGCGGCAACGAAATCGTCCTCGCCATGGAGCGCGGCGAGGTTGAAGGCCGCATGGGCTGGTCATGGTCCAGCATCACCAGCATGAATCCGGAATGGATCCGCGACGGCAAGATCAAGAACCTGGTGCAGTTCTCGACCTCCAAGCACGCAGACCTGCCTAATGTTCCGCTTGTCACCGAATTGGCCAATAATGCTGAAGACCGCGCGCTGCTCGAACTGGTGTTCTCGCGCCAGGTGATCGGGCGACCGTTCATTGCGCCGCCGGGACTCGACGCCGAGACGGTGGCGGTGCTCCGCAAGGCTTTCGACGACACCATGAAGGACCCTGTCTTCCTGGCGGAAATGGAGAAAGCTAATCTCGAAGTGAATGCGATTCCCGGCAAGGATGTTCAGGAGTTGATCGCCCGGCTGTTCAAGACACCGCCGGCCGTGCTCGAGCGGGCCAAGGTGATCATCCCCGTGGAAAAATGATCGGCTGAATTCTTTTCTTGAAAAGGGCGCCGCTGTGACGGCGCCCTTTTTGTTTGACCTCAACTTCGCAACGTCACTTCAGCTTTTGGCGGATCTTCCGAGGCGTCGAAGATTCGATGAGTCCCTCCGCACAAGCGTCCCGAACGCACCCGCGCAACCAGCGATGCGCTGGATCGGCATCCAACCGCGGGTGCCAGAGCAATGAAACCGTGAACTCCGGCGTAGAGACAGGAAGAAGAAAACTGTGCATTCCAGCGCGCAGATTCCCGGTGTGTCGTTCGGGAACACTGGCTATCAGATCGGAAGCGCGAGCGAGAGCCAACGCGGTTGAAAAGCCATCGACGACCGTCACGATCTCCCGTTCCAGTCCGAACGGTTTCAAGAGTTCATCAATCGGTCCCTTGTCGAGACCCTGCCGCGAGATACTGATGTGCCTGCCGGCCGCATAACGGGCGGGAGTGATCTTGCCCTTGCTCAGCGCGTGACCCATGCGCACCACGCCAATGAAGCGGTCGCGGAACAAAGCCTGCGCACGTACCTCGGGACCCGTCGTCTTTCCCACCACCCCGGTTTCCAGATCGACGGCCCCATCGCGCAACGGCGCGCTGTCTTTGTCTGGCTTCGGCACGAAGCGCAGCCGTACGCTAGGCGCTCCTTCGCTAACGCGCGCGATGAGGGCCGGTCCGAAGTTCTCCACAAAGCCTTCCCTGGTACGCAGCGTGAATGTTCGGGCCAGCTGTTTGAGGTCAAGCATCCCGGCAGGGCGCAGAACGGTTGTGCCGTCCTGCACGAGTTGACTGACCCGCGCGCGAAGTTCGAGCGCGCGTGGTGTGGGAACGAGACCGCGTCCGGCCCTGACCAGCAACGGATCGCCCGTCGTCTCACGCAATCGCGCCAGCGCCCGGCTCATCGCCGACGGGCTCAGCCGCAACCGCTGGGCTGCACGCACAACGCTGCCCTCTGCAAGCAGTACATCGAGAGTGACAAGCAAGTTGAGATCGGGTGTCGCCATGGATCGACCCTAGCACCGTTCAATCGGGATATGGCGTCAAACGCACGAATAAAGTGCAAGTGGTGCGGGTTTCGCCATGTCAGGCAAAGAACTAGGTTTCTGACAGCGCGATTAGGGAGTCGCTCGAACGGAGTTCATGTTGAAGCCAATCATTGCAGAACGAAATGAGGCAGTCGCTGAATATGCGGAACGAACACCCGCGGTTCGTTGGGCGCTCGCCAGCCTTGCGCTCTCCATGCTGCTGTCTTCGCTCGGCACCAGCATTGCCAATGTGGGCTTGCCCACGCTGGCACAGGCATTCAACGCCTCCTTCCAGGAAGTCCAGTGGATCGTCCTCGCTTATCTCCTCGCGATCACCACCCTGATCGTCAGCGTCGGACGGCTCGGTGACATCACCGGCCGCCGGCGGCTGCTCCTGGCCGGAATCTTCCTGTTCACGGTGGCCTCGGTCCTGTGCGGCGTCGCGCCCACGCTCTGGCTGCTGATTGCCGCACGCGCAGCGCAGGGACTCGGAGCGGCCGTCATGATGGCGCTTACTCTGGCCTTTGTCGGCGAGACGGTGCCGAAGGCAAAGACTGGCAGCGCCATGGGGCTGCTGGCAACGATGTCCGCAATCGGCACCGCGCTCGGTCCGTCGCTCGGCGGCGTTCTGATCTCCGGACTCAGCTGGCGGGCCATCTTCCTGATCAACCTACCGCTGGGTCTCCTGGCTTTTTTGCTGGCGCAGCGCTACCTGCCCGCCGATCGCCAAATGTCGAAGATTGGGCCGAAGACCGATCGGATGGGTTTCGACACTGTGGGCACGCTGCTGCTTGCTCTGACGCTCGCGGCTTATGCCCTCGCCATGACGATGGGGCGCGGCAGTTTAGGTCTACTCAACATGGCTCTGCTGCTGGCTGCTGTCTTCGGCACAGGCCTCTTCGTGTTCGCCGAAGCGAGATCCGCATCACCTTTGATCCGATTGGCGATGTTCCGCGATCCAGCGCTGAGTGCGGGCCTCGCTATGAGCATGCTCGTCTCGACGGTGATGATGGCGACGCTGGTGGTCGGACCGTTCTATCTCTCCCTCGCGCTTGGGCTCGATGCGGCTGTTGTCGGACTTGTCCTCTCGGTCGGGCCGCTGGTCGCCGCGCTGACCGGCGTGCCGGCCGGTCGCATTGCGGACCGTTTTGGCGCGCAACGCATGACCGTCGTTGGGCTCATCGGACTGGCGGCCGGCTGCTTCCTTCTATCCATGATGCCGACGACATTCGGCATCCCCGGCTACATCGCCTCCCTCGCGGTCATCACCATCGGCTATGCGCTGTTCCAGACGGCCAACAATACCGCCGTCATGACAGATATCCGCCCGGACCAGCGGGGCGTCATTTCCGGAATGCTGAGCTTGTCGCGCAATCTCGGTCTCATCACCGGTGCATCCGTGATGGGCGCCGTGTTCGCGCTCGCATCGGCGACGACCGACACCACAACCGCACATCCCGAGGCCGTTGCCATCGGCATGCGGATTACGTTCGCCGTCGCGGCGATGCTGATTGCGGTCGCACTCGCCATCGCGATGGGAAGCCGGGCTCTCACAACACGCCCTTCGCTCCCGGGGGACGTGTCCTAACCTGAGTCCTTGTTTTTCTTGAAGTTCTTTTTGAACGCCGGCTTGGCGAAAGGCGCAGCGTCATCGCGCTTGCCTTTATAAGGGCGTCCGCCGCCCGGATGCGGCTTTTTATCGAATCCCGGTTTGTCGAATTCCTTTTCGAATTTCTTCTCGAACTTCTTGGGTGCGCCGTCGGTCGAGGGCTTGCCGTGGAATGTGGGAACGTTCTCGTCCGGCGTTTGCTCGGCCCGAGGCTTGCCCTTGTAGCCTGCGCCTTTGTAACCCGCACTCTTGTGAACGAACTTGCCCGCTGGTTTCTCAGATGGAACCGGGCTTTGGGCCTGCGGCCCGTTCGGCAGCGCTTCGATCTTGATATGCGCTTCCTTGTCGGGACCCTGTGCCTTGACCATGAACTGGTCCGCCATCGGCGCGGAAATCTCGAACTCGGTATGCGAGGCGAAAATCCGGATCGCGCCGATGTCATGCTTGTCGATGCCGCCACGGCGGCAAATCATCGGCAACAGCCAGCGCGCCTCGGCATTCTTCTGCCGTCCAATGCTCGCCCGAAACCAGACGCTGCCTTCCGGCATGCGCTGGTCGCCGCGCGGCCGCTCAGGCCTTGGCGCCGCGTCGCGATTGCCGCTGCGCGCGGGATGAACGTCGCGGCGCTCGCCACGATCCTCGCGCGGTGAGCGGCGGATATCCTGACCGGGATCGGACATGTCCTCGGGTGACGGCAGCCGGGCGCGATACATCCGCGCCAGCGCTGTCGCGATTTCCTCCGGTGTGCGCTCGCCTATCAACGCGCGCGCCAGCGTCAGATCGTCTTCGGTCGGCTGCTCGGTGAAAAGTCCATCCTGCAGCATGCGCTGCTGATCGAGCTTGCGAATGTCTTCGGCCTTAGGCGGCGAGTCCCAGACCGCTTCAATCCCGGCCTGCTGAAAGAACAATTCCGCGCGCCGCCGCCGCGCCGGCGGCACCAGCACGGCGCTGACGCCCTTTTTTCCTGCGCGGCCAGTACGCCCGGAGCGATGCTGCAACACTTCCGGATCGTTCGGCAGTTCGGCGTGAATGACGAGGCCGAGATTCGGCAAATCGATGCCGCGCGCCGCAACGTCGGTCGCCACGCAGACCCGCGCCCGTCCGTCGCGTAGCGCCTGCAATGCATGCGTGCGCTCATTCTGAGTCAGCTCACCGGACAGCGCGACAACGGAGAAGCCGCGCTCCAGCAGCGAACCCTGCATGTGCTTGACCGCATTGCGCGTGTTGCAGAACACCAGCGCGCTGGGCGATTCAAAAAATCGCAGCACGTTGACGACGGCGCGCTCGATGTCATGCCCCGCGACCCGGATGGCGCGATATTCGATATCGGCGTGACCACCGTCGCCGCCGGCGACTTCGATGCGAAATGCGTTCTTTTGATACTGCTTCGCCAGTTGAACGATGCCGCGCGGCAAGGTGGCCGAGAATAGCAACGTGCGGCGTTCTGCCGGCGTGGTCTTGAGGATCAGCTCGAGATCCTCGCGGAAGCCGAGGTCGAGCATCTCGTCGGCTTCGTCGAGCACGATGGCCTTCAATTCGGAAACATCGAGGCGGCCACGGCGCAGATGATCGCAAAGACGCCCCGGCGTGCCGACCACGATATGGGCGCCAGCCGATAGCTCGCGTTGCTCACTGCGCGGATCCATGCCGCCCACGCAGGAAACAACCCGCGCGCCGGTATATTGATAGAGCCAGGTCAGTTCCCGCTGCACCTGCATCGCCAGTTCGCGCGTCGGCGCAACGATCAGCGCAAGCGGCAGATCAGCCTTCGCGAAGCGGACGCTGTCGCCCAGCAGATCCTGCGCAATGGCCAGGCCATAAGCGACTGTCTTGCCGGAGCCGGTTTGCGCCGACACCAAGAGATCACGGCCGGCAGCTTCATCGGCCAGCACGGCGGATTGGACCGGCGTCGGCTCGTCGTAATTGCGCTCGGTCAGCGCACGGGCAATCGAAGGATTGGTGGACAGAAATTTCACGAGATCACGGACCTGAAATGCAAAGCGAACGCACCCGCGCGTTACAGCGCGGCTGCGTTCACGGGATTGGGTAAAGTTGGCAATGCTTTAGAGCAAGACGGCGCAAAAAGCCATCTTTGCCGACGATTCAGGCCAAAAAGCTTGATAAACGCTGACATGGAACGGCAATCCGCTCGCAGGAGCCCCGCTCTTCAACCCTTCGCCAGCCGCGATTCCAGGCCCTTGCGCACGGTTGGCCACTCCGCTGCGGTGCTGCTGCATAGCGCAGCATGAAGGGCACATCAGCGTCATAAGTTGGTACAGCCGTAGTCTCTCGTAGGTAAACCTGGGCGACTCTCATTGCTTCAGTCAGCGCTACGATAGAAACCACGATCAGAGGCTTGCCCCGGCTGAACCATCCGCGCTTTGCTACGCACATAGTTAGTAGGGAAAGCGTAGAGCCGTGCTCGTAGATGAGTGGACATATAATAACGTCATCTTGTACTTCCGATGGGCGCAATCCCATTCGGGTCAGCGGGAGCCTAATCAACTGTGCTACGTAGTCTGGCATTGCGAGCGCCTGAGTTGTCATAGTGCAACCTCCATGTCGCTCTTACGTAGCTTCGCTACAATATCTTCCGGCCTAAGATGCGTGTAACGAAACAGCATCCTCATATCCTTGTGCCCGCTGATTAATGCTACCTCCGCTGTGTTCAAACCCTTCTCAAAGAACCGGCTGACTGCTTCATGACGAAGATCATGAAACCGTAGTCCACCTACGCCCTTGCACCCTGCCTTCTCCGCACGACGTTTGCAGCGTTCCCATGCAAGCCGGAACGCATTGGCGCTGACTGGAAATGCGTACTCTATGTCCGTAGCTGAGGCTGCTTTGCGCTCTGTTAGGATTGCGATGGCCCGATCAGTTAACGGAATGGTGCGAGCCTTGTCCGTCTTTGTAACGGGCACGCGCAGTACCGCGGTATCAAAGTTCAAGTCGCTCCACCTGATGGCTAGTAGCTCGCCGCGCCTTAAGCCTGTTTCGATGGCAAGTTGAACGCCATGCAAGAGCCACGATTCTGCAACTGTACTGCAAGCATTAGTCAACGCCTCTAACTCTCCAAGCATTAGCCTGCGTTCCCGTCCTTCAGGTGCCTTGGGTTTTTTGATGCTCGCTATCGGGTTGTCGAACGCGGTATAGCCCCACTCTTTTCGTGCTGTCTCAAAGATCGAGCGCAACAGCCCAAGCTCGCGAATAACCGTGCCTGGCTGAACCTGCTGGAGACGCGCATCTCGGTAGCGGCTGAAGACCGCAGGGCTGGCCTTTGCCAGTGGCAAGCGGCACCAATTATGTCGCAGAAATACTTCGATTCGTTTGGCTTCCGATATTTCCCCCCGGTGATCGCGAGTATGCGTGTCCCGATAGCGCGTAAGCAGTTCCGCCACCGTAACTGTGGAGAGCAATCGAGGATCGTGAGGGACTAGGCTCCGGTCTAGTTCAGCTTCAACGTGCCGTGCCCATCGTTGTGCGTCGGCTTTGGATTGAAACGATTTGGCTTGGGGTGTGTGGCCTAAGCGGCGGACTTGAACCTGCCACTTATGGTTCCGGTATCGTAGGCTTGCCATGCGGATAGCTCCTCTTGTGTGACCACGGTGTGACCGGCTGGTCTGAGGAGCTATTGAGAAGCCGCCATCAACGAGAGAAACCGTTGATAGATCAGGTTAAGGAATGGCGCACCCGACAGGAGTCGAACCTGTGACCTTTGCCTTCGGAGGGCAACGCTCTATCCAGCTGAGCTACGGGTGCCTTCGCCCTCAATAGCGGATTGCCGCCGGAGCGGCAACGGCGCGCTATCGCCCTCCCCCGGCAGCACATTATAAAGGGCGTGGGGAGCCACGAACCGATGCAAAAACCCGTTCCGACCAAGCAGACAGGCGCCAGCGGCGAACCGGCTTTCGCCTGGGACGACCCGCTCGACCTGGAAGGCGAACTGACCTCCGACGAGCGCCAGGTGCGCGACACCGCGCGCCGCTATGCGCAGGACAAGCTGATGCCGCGGGTGCTCGCGGCTTCCCGCGAAGAGCATTTCGACCGCGCCATCCTGTCCGAGATGGGCGCGCTGGGACTGCTCGGCGCGACGCTGCCGGAAGAGCACGGCGGCGCGGGGCTGGGCTATGTCGCCTATGGCCTGATCGCGCGCGAGATCGAGCGGGTGGATTCGGGCTATCGCTCCGCTTTATCGGTGCAATCCTCGCTGGTGATGGTGCCGATCTCCCGTTTCGGCAGCGATGCGCAGCGGCGCAAATATCTGCCCAAGCTCGCGAGCGGTGAAATTGTTGGCTGCTTCGGCCTGACCGAGCCCGATCACGGCTCCGATCCCGGATCGATGGCGACCAAAGCGAAAAAAGTCGCGGGCGGCTATCAGCTCAACGGCGCCAAGACCTGGATCACCAATGCGCCGATCGCCGATATCGCGATCGTCTGGGCCAAGCTCGATGGCGAGATCCGCGGCTTCATCGTGGAGCGCGGGACGAAAGGATTCGAAACCCCGAAGATCACCGGCAAGCTGTCGATGCGCGCTTCGGCGACGGGAAGCATCGTGCTCGACGATGCGGTGGTGCCGGAAGAAAACCTGTTGCCGGACGCGAAAGGCCTCGCCGGTCCCTTCACCTGCCTCAACAGCGCGCGCTTCGGCATCATCTGGGGCGCGATGGGCGCCGCGGAATTCTGCTGGCACGCGGCGCGACAATACGCGCTCGACCGCAAGCAATTCGGCCGTCCCCTTGCGGCCAACCAGCTCATCCAGAAAAAACTCGCCGACATGCAGACCGAAATCGCGCTCGGATTGCAGGGCGCGTTGCGGCTTGGGCGGCTGATGGAACAAGGCAAGGCTGCGCCCCCCGCGATCTCGCTGATGAAGCGCAACAACTGCGGCAAGGCGCTCGATATCGCGCGGGCCGCACGCGACATCCACGGCGCCAACGGCATCGCCGACGAATTCCATGTCATGCGGGTGATGAACAATCTCGAGACCGTCAACACCTACGAAGGCACGCACGACATCCACGCGCTGGTGCAGGGCCGCGCCATCACCGGCATCCAGGCGTTCTCGTAAACGTTCTTCTTGGATTGAAGCGTGACGGCAGGAGTTGTTATCCCCCCCCCCCCCGCAGGGGAGGGATACTCTAGTGCGGCTCGCGCAGCCGGTCGCGGACCCATTTGCCGGCGGGCTTCAGTGCAGATGTCCCGGCGAAATTCCCGGCCGGACAGGTCTTCTTCTTGAAGACGGCGCCGCTGCGCTTGTCGTCGGAATAATTCCAGTTCACCCAGCTGATGGTCTTCTGCTTCATCAGATCGATGTATTTCTGCGCCTGCACAAAATCGTTGGCGCCGTCGCCGGTATATTTCTGCGTGCCGAATTCGGTCACGAACATCGGTAGCTTGCCGGCCGCGCGCGACAGGGCGTTGAAATACACCGCGCCATGCGAGCCCGCGTAGAAGTGGAACGTGTACATCACGTTGGTAGCGTTCACCGGATTGCCGACGATCTCATTTTCGTTCGCGCCGTCCGACACGCCGAGCGACGACCAGCCGCGCGTGCCGAGCAGGATGACCGCGTCGGCGTCGCGCGTGCGGATCACGGGAATGATCTGCTCGTGGTAATCCTTGATGCGCGCCCAGCTCACGCCGTTCGGCTCGTTGGCGACTTCGTAGATGATGTTGACCTTGTCCTTATGCGTGTCGGCGATCTCGGAGAAGAACGTCGTGGCGCGCGCCAGATTGAAAAACGGGTCGCCCGGATCGAGCATGTGCCAATCGACGATCACGTAAACGCCGCGGGCCTCCGCCTGCGCGATGGTCGCATGCACGATGTCGGTGAACTTGCGCGGATTGGTCTCGTAGCCATCCTCCTGCACATAGGTCGAGACGCGCAGCACGTCGGCTTTCCAGTCGATCGCGAGCGCATCGAGCGACTTATTGTTGATGCACTGGCGGTACCACTGGGTGCCGTGGGTGCTCATGCCGCGCAGCTGAATCGGCTGGTTGGCGCTGTCGCAGAGTTTCATGCCGCAAACATGGAGCTGGCCATGCAGCGCAACCGGGCTGCCCGCCGGCGGCGCGGCCATCGCGAAACCGATGCCTGACATGAGCAGCGAGGCAACCAGGGCAGGAACGCGCGCGCAGATATGCTTCATCGGCGACCTCGATTCGCAGGGAGCGGCAATCTACCGCGCCTGTTGTCCCACCCCAACCCCTGTTGTCGTTTCGTTCTTGATTTCTGACACCCGCATGGCATGGTCATGTGAATGCAGATGCACGTCATCCAGTTACCCGTCGATGGCCGCCAGTCCGAAACCGCATTTGCGGTGGCGCGCGGCACCGGCCGGCTGTTGCTGTCGCTTGGCTTCTATTGCGTGAGCGAACTGCCGCTGCCTTCCGGGCGGCGCGCCGATATCGTTGCGGTCAACGACCGTGGCGGCATCTGGATCGTCGAGATCAAATCCTCGGTAGCGGATTTCCGCGCCGACCAGAAATGGATGGACTATCGCCTTCACTGCGACCGGCTGTTCTTCGCCACCACGATGGACGTGCCCTGCGACATTTTCCCGCCGGACACCGGGCTGATCGTGGCCGATGCCTTTGGCGCCGACATGAAGTGCGACGCCCCGGAGCATCGCTTGCCCGCCGCGACGCGCAAGGGCATGCTGTTGCGCTTCGGCCAGACTGCCGCGATGCGGTTGCAGGCGCTGAGCGACCCGACCGGGCCGTACCAAATCGACCGCTGATCGAAAGGATGCGTGATGACTGGAATCGCCGCTGCGAGAAAATCCTTGCGCACCCTGTCCGCCGTTGCCGGCATCGCGCTGCTGGCGACGGGCCTCGGCATACCGCGCGCGCAAGCGCAGGATTACACCGCGATCGTCGCGGCGCCCGACCGCAGCGATGCGGACCGCAAGACCGACCAGCGCCGCAACCCGGAAAAAATGATGGAATTCACCGGCGTGAAGACCGGGATGAAGGTGCTCGATCTGGTGTCGAGCGGCGGCTACAGCGCCGAACTGCTCGCGCGCTCGGTCGGCCCCACCGGCACCGTCTATGCGCAGGACTCGCAGGCCAATGTCGATCGCACCAAGGACCGCTTCGAGCCGAGACTGGCGGCGGTGAAGAGTCTGGTCCGGACCCCGCGCCCCTATGACGATCCGATCCCGCCGGAAGCCGGCTCGCTCGACATCGTCACGATCTATTTTTCCTATCATGACCTCGTCAACGTGCCGGAGGTCGACCGCGCCGCGATGAACAAGAAGGTGTTCGCGGGGCTGAAGCCCGGCGGCTATTACATCGTCGCCGACCACTCCGCGAAAACCGGCGACGGCACCACGGTGACAAAGACGCTCCACCGCATCGAGGAAAGCGCGTTGCGGAAGGAAGTCGAGGCCGCGGGCTTCAAGCTGGTCGGCGAAGGCAATTTCAACCGCCATCCCGAAGACGTGCGCGAAAGCAACGTCAACCGGTCGGAAGTGCCGGTCGATGAATTCGTGCTGAAGTTTCAGAAGTGACACGCTCGCGTGTCATCCCGGCCGAGCGAGCGAGCGAGAGCCGGGATCTGGTGAAGGTGCAAAAAATAATGGGTCCCGGATCGGCTGTCAGCCGTCCGGGATGACAACAACAAGCGTTACCGCGGCGCGCGCTTCGCCAGAATGCGCTGCAATGTGCGGCGATGCATGTTGAGACGGCGCGCCGTCTCCGACACGTTGCGGCTGCACAGTTCGTAGATGCGCTGGATGTGTTCCCACCGCACGCGGTCGGCCGACATCGGATTGGCCGGCGGCTCGATCTTGCGGTCTTCGCGCGACAGCAGCGCGCTCACCACATCGTCCGCATCGACCGGCTTGGCGAGATAATCCACCGCGCCGAGCTTCACAGCATTCACGGCGGTGGCGATGTTGCCATAGCCGGTGAGGATGATGGCGCGAGCCTCAGGCCGGCTGCGCTTGAGCGCCGAGATCACGTCGAGGCCGTTGCCGTCGCCGAGACGCATATCGACCACCGCGAAGGCGGGCGCTGCGTGTTCGACATGTTGCAGGCCTTCGGACACTGACTCGGCGGCCGTGACCTCAAAGCCGCGACCCTGCATCGCGCTGGCGAGGCGTTGCAGGAATGCCTTGTCGTCCTCGACGATCAGCAATGTCTTTTCAACAGAAGCAACGGTGGCAAGTTGAGCGCTCATGATGTCCCTGCTTTTGTACGATTTCTGGAATCCGGAGTTCCCGGCCTGTCTTCACTCTCATCATACCAGAGAAATGCGTCCGGTCGCTCCAAATGTGGCACGCGGTATTCGAATTCGCTGCGCGCCCAGCGCATACTGACTTCCGCGCCAATTCCGGCGGAACGATGGTTGCTGAAGGTTAAAGTTGCTCCGGAACGCTCCAGCAAGGTCTTGGCGATGAAAAAGCCGAGGCCGAGGCCGGTTTCCTCGCTGTCCTGGTTGAAGCGCTGGTGGCGGGTGGTGACGTAAGGCTCGCCCAGCCGCGCCATGACCTCCGGCGCAAAACCCGGGCCGTCGTCCCGGATGACAATCGCCACTTCCTCCTCGTCCCAGGTCGCGGTGATCTCGACGCTCTCCTTCGCGAAATCGACCGCGTTCTCGACCAGGTTGCCGAGGCCATAGACAATGGCCGGGTTGCGCGCGCCGGTTGGCTCCAGCGCGCGATCCGCCGGCAAAGTGACATTGATGGCGACGCCGAAATTGCGATGCGGCGCGACCACTTCCTCGATCAGGCCGGAAAGCTTCATGCCGTCGAACGGTTCGGCATCCGCGGGCAGTTGGGTGATCTTGCCCAAAATCTCGCGGCAGCGCTGCGCCTGTTCGCGCAGCAGCCGGACGTCCTCGCTGTGGCGCGAGCCTTCCGAGAGCGAGCGCTCCAGTTCCTTGGCGATGACGGTGATGGTGGAGAGCGGCGTGCCGAGTTCATGCGCCGCCGCGGCCGCAAGCCCGTCGAGCTGTGACAGATGCTGCTCGCGCGCCAGCACAAGCTCGGTTGCCGCAAGCGCATTGGCGAGCAACCGCGCCTCCTCGGTGATCTGCCAAGCATAGACGCCGATGAATCCCATCGAGATCATGATCGAGAGCCACACGCCCATCATGTAGAGCGCGGGCAGTTCGAGCGAGTCTTCGGCGTCCCACGGCAGCGGGTAATGCACGAAGAACAACACACTGGCGCAGAACACCGCAAACGAGCCCAGCATCAGCGTCATGCGCGGCGGCAGCGCGGTGGCGGAGATCAGCACCGGGCCGAGGAACAGGAAGGCGAAGGGATTCTGCAAGCCGCCGGTGAGGAACAACAATACAGCGAGCTGCGCGATGTCGAAGGCCAGCAACCAGGCGGCGCGGTCGGCCTCGAGACGCTTGGTGTGCCGGAAGCGCACGCGCAGCGCGAAGTTGAGGCAGGCCGACAGCGCGATGACGGCAAGGCCAGCGTAAATCGGCAACGCGAAGCCGAGGCCGTAATGCACCATCAGCAGCGCAGCGGTTTGCCCGCCCACGCTGAGCCAGCGCAGCCGCATCAGCGTATCGAGACGCACATTGCGCTGCAGATGGCGCGGCTGGTCGAGCAAAAGCCCGTGCATGGGTTTCCTCTGGGGCCGGATGGCCGGCCGGGAGGCCATCCTAGCGGAAAGACTTGCGCAAGGCCCATGGCCCGGTCACCGCTGCGACATGTCGCCTCCGATAGACCCGTCGGAACCGGGGGAACCAAACGGGCGGCCCCGGCTTATCGAGTCGTTCGATCAGGGCACTCCCCCTCCCCCCCCCGTTCTGGCGAACAAGCCCCGGCGCAAGCCGGGGCTTTCTATTTTTCAATGCACTACCTTTTTGATCATCGCGCTGACCCGCGCGCTGCCCGACACCGGCAACCTGCTAATGCAGCGGGTGCCGACGTCGTCCTACTTCTTGGTCAGCGTGTAGTACATCACCGCTTTCGCGCCCTGCGTTGCGATGCCTGCCGCGCTGTTGCCATTGATGTGGCCCGCCTGGATCGTCACCGGGGTCGGATCGCCGCCGACGTTGATCGTGCCGGTGATATTGCAGGCTGAAACCGCGAAGTGGCCGCCGACCGTGGTGGTTCCGCTTTCACCGGGCGTCACGCCGTAAAAGCTGCAGGGATCGGCGCTGAAGTTGCCGTTCGAAGCGATGGTGATCACGCATTTGATGACATTCGCCGTGCTGTTCTGATACGCGCCGCTGTTCTAGAACACGGTGACATTGGTGGTGTCTGACGCAGGTCCGGTTCGCACCGGTAAAGTCGTCGTCGTGATATCCGGTGTGTGCCCCTGAATCGCGAAGAAATACCAGGTGCCGGCCGGTGTCGCAGCGCATGCCGCTTGCCCGACGCCAGGTGTTGAAATCACTGCGATCGCCGCAAGCAAACAACCATAGAATTTCCGTTGGCGGATCATGTTGCCCCACTCCCCCGTTTGAAACTGCTTGTTTGAAAAATATCCCAGAAAGTCGGACAGCCTAGCACGCGCTGTTGTTTTCTCAAGGTCGACCTCTATGGGACTGCGCTCTTGCTGGAGCTGTTTGGCAATGTTGTCATGCGCGGCGGCTCTGGTGTGGTGATCGCGTCGCAGTCCGACCACCGCCTACCGCCGCTCCCGGCCGAACAGAGCAAGGCGCTCGCAACGACGCCGGTGGAAGAGCTGCTCGCCCTGCCGATGCTCGAGCCCGGTCAGGTGAAGGACTCGCTTCACGCCTACCAGCTTTCAAAACGCGGCAACGCGTTGCGCGTGATGGCCGAGGCCGTGCGGTGGGGAAAGCGCGGCGCACGGATCAACACGATCAGCCCCGGGATCATCATCACTCCGCTTGCGAAGGATGAACTGACGGGGCCGCGCGGCGCGGGCTATCGGCGCATGCTCGAAGTATCTCCGGCCGGGCGCGCAGACACGCCGGATGAAGTCGCAAACGTCGCGGCGCTTCTGATGGGCGCCGATGGCGCGTTTATCACCGGCAGCGACTTCCTCTTGGATGGCGGAGTAACGGCGGCCTACTGGTTCGGTGAACTCGCTCCGAAGTGACCGTATCGGCGCCGCCAACAGCGGCCGGGTGGTCAATATTGCTCAGCCTGCCGCGGCCTTGTGCTGCACTATGCGCGCATATGGCAAAAAGCCGCCGCAGCGCCGGCGCGGGCAAGGCCCGAATAGCCATCATCGCTCCAAAAATCGGATCATGCACGTCAACCTCCGAAGTCCCGTCCCCCGTCCCGTCCCCCGCCATTATTCTCGTTCCTGACGTCGCGCCCACGACCAATGTTCTGGTGGTGGAAGACGAGATGGTGCTGAGAATGCGCGCGGTCGACATTGTCGAGGACGCGGGGTTTACCGCGATCGAAGCGGTCAACGCCGACGAGGCGCTGGCCATCCTGGAATCGCGATCGGATATCTCGCTGCTGTTTTCCGACATCCAGATGCCAGGCACCATGGACGGGCTGAAGCTTGCCTACGCGGTCCATGACCGCTGGCCTGCGATCAAGATCATTCTGGTTTCCGGCCAGGTTAAAGTATCGGATGCGGAAAAGCCGGCCAACAGTCGCTTCTTCGGCAAGCCGCTGGAAGTGCAGCGCATGATCGCGGAACTGCAGGCCATGCTGGGTGCGGGCGCGCTCAAGATCGTTCCCGAGGACGCACTCCCCCTGGCGGTCAAGGCGATCCGCAAGATCAAGCCGAAGGACCCGATACTGCACTCGGTGGCGGAAGAAGTCCTGACCGCGGAGAATGACAGCCTGCGGCTGTTGCTGGAACAGGCCGGCATCGACGCCAAGGTCCTGCTGGCGCAAGCGGGCATCGATGCGAAGGAGCGTGAAGCGGCCGACAAGCTGCAGAAGCTCATCCTCGACGAGCTGCATCACCGCATCAAGAATACGCTTGCAACCGTGAGCGCCATCGCGTCGCAGAGCCTGCGCGCCGCCACCAGCATCGAACACGCCGAGAATGCGATCGAGGGCCGGCTGCTCGCGCTCGGCCGCGCGCACGACCTGCTGATGCAGGGCAGCTGGGCGAATGCCAGCCTGATGCAAACGGTGCGCGGCGCGACCGAACCTTACGACAGCAAGGGCAAGGGACATTTTTCCATCGAGGGGCCCGATATCGGCATCACCTCCGGCGCCGTCATCGCGCTCGCCATGACCTTCAACGAGCTGTGCACCAACACGACGAAATTCGGCGCGCTCTCGACGGCTGACGGCCATGTCGAGATCACATGGGCGATCGAAGACAACCAGCATCTGAAACTAACATGGTCGGAAAAAGGCGGGCCGCCGGTCGAGATTCCGACCAGGCGGAGTTTCGGCACCCGCATGATGGGTTCGCTGGGCCAACAATTGCAGGGCCGCGTGCAGCTCGCATACAACCCGACCGGCTTCACCTACGTTCTGGACGTGCCGCTGATCTCCCTGACCGCGCAGAAATAGAAAACGCAGCTGGCGGCGAAGCGCGTGACCGTATCGCAGCCAAGTGCACGCAGGCTGCACCTGCTATGGCGGGCTCCAGGATGACGTTGGAATTTCCTGCACGTTCACGATATCAAACAGCCAAGCGCCAGCGGCCCGTGTTTTGGTCAGGCGACGGGTGCCTGTCTCATGTTTGCTCCCCAACCGGGGGAGTGGAGCGCCGAACGACGCATCAAACAATCACGCTGCGCAGGACAGGCTTGCGAAGCCCGCCTCGCGCATCGTGGACATCTCAAGCAATCAAGCCTGCGCAGCCTGCGCGTGAGATGCCGCGCCCTTCGGCGCTCCACTGCGGCGACTTTTCGCTTCGGAGCCGTACTTCCGGGCGCGAATCCTGGGGGCTTTCGCCACCTTTCTTCGCGCCACGTCCAGCCATTGAAGGCAGCCCCACATAGTTGGAGCGGACGGCGAACCGAAACGTCCCGGAGATGGCTTGCGAGGCACATCCGCAGGCACCGCACCTCACTCCGTATAAAGAACGCCTCTAGATGACGCCCCCGGATGAGCAAGGTGCTGCTGGTCTATCGTTGTTCGGAGGAAAGTCGAGAATTTTGCGCGGCGCGAAACGGCGGCTTGTTAATATCGGCAGAAACCCAAGTCAGCATTGCATTTTCTGGATAACAACTTTTGGATAGAGAGATGCGTCAACGTCTGCAACATGGCGCAACGTTGCCCTTAAACGTTGGGCTTACGATTTTTCCATCACTCACCGCGGCTGTAAAATTGCAGTTTCGCCACGCGCACCGGGTTCAATCCGCTCTTGGGATTGAGCCCAATTGGGCCATCGGGCGACCCGCTACCTGCCCGCGTTTCTTGGAACTTTGGGCGTCCTGGACTATTGGGTTGAGGGGCAACTTGTTTGCGTAAAGCGGGGCAATGTCTAACGTTCAACAGCGCTTTAGCTCCTCCCTGACGGAAGATGGCCGTTATCGCCTGCTGATCGAGGCGATCAACGATTACGCCATCTACATGCTCGATCCCACCGGCGTGGTGACGAGCTGGAATCCTGGCGCCCAGCGCTTCAAGGGCTATGCGCCCCATGAAATCATCGGGCAGCATTTCTCGCGGTTCTACACGGAAGAAGACCGGGCGACCGACCTTCCGGGGCGCGCGCTGGAACAGGCGCTGCGGACCGGCAAGTTCGAGGCTGAAGGCTGGCGCGTGCGCAAGGACGGCACGCGGTTCTGGGCCTCCGTGGTCATCGATCCGGTGTATCTGCCGTCGGGCGAGCTTGTCGGCTTCGCCAAGATCACGCGCGACCTGACCGAGCGCAAGGCGGCCGAAGACACGCTGCGGGCAAGCCAGGAACAGTTCCGGCTGCTGGTGCAGGGCGTGACGGACTACGCGATCTATCTGCTCGACAAGGACGGCAAGGTCACCAACTGGAATCCGGGCGCGCAGCGTATCAAGGGTTACCTGCCGGAGGAAATCATCGGCAGCCATTTCTCGCGATTCTACACCGAGGAAGACCGGGCCACAGGCGAGCCGCAGAAGGTGCTCGATACCGTCACAAAAACCGGCCGCTTCGAGAAGGAAGGCTGGCGCGTGCGCAAGGACGGCACCCGTTTTTGGGCGCATGTCATCATCGACGCCATTCGTGACAGCCACGGCGAGTTGCTGGGCTATGCCAAGATCACCCGCGACATCACCGAGCGCATGGAAACCCAGAAGCAACTGGAGAAAGCCCGCGAGGCGCTGTTCCAGTCCCAGAAAATGGACGCCATCGGCCAGCTCACCGGCGGCATCGCCCATGACTTCAATAACCTGCTGATGGCCATCCAGGGCAGCCTGGAATTGATGCGCAAGCGTCTGCCGGACGATCCGAGGCTGCAGGGTCTGCTGGACAACGCGATGCAGGGCGCTCAGCGCGGGGCAACGCTCACCACCCGTCTGCTCGCTTTTGCACGGCGGCAGGAGCTCAAGCGAGAGGCTGTCGATATTCCCAACCTCGTGCGTGGCATGACGGATCTGCTGCAGCGGTCTATCGGACCCTCGGTGGCGCTGGAGACTCGGTTTCCCCTCGTCACGCATCCGGTGCTGGCCGATGCGAACCAGCTTGAGATGGCGCTGCTCAATCTCGTCGTGAATGCGCGCGATGCCCTGCCTGAGGGTGGCAAGATCACGATCGCGACCAGGAAAGAACGCATCCCCGACGGCGATCCAAAACTCAAACCCGGAAATTATATTTGCCTCACCGTGCGCGACAACGGCATGGGCATGGATGCAGAGACGCTGAAACGCGCCACCGAACCGTTCTATACGACCAAGGGCATTGGCAAGGGCACCGGCCTGGGCCTGTCCATGGTGCATGGCGTGACTGAACAGTTTGGCGGCTGCTTTACCTTGCACAGCGAGCCCGGCAAAGGCACCACCGCCGAGGTTTGGCTTCCGGTTGCGGACACAACCGCGATGGCGTTCAACCTGGGACATGCGGACGAAGTTCCGAACATCGCCTTCCGCCCGCTGGTCGTGCTTGCGGTCGATGACGATTTTCTCGTTCTCACCAACACGCTCGCCATGCTGGAAGACCTCGGCCATACAGCTTTGGAAGCAACATCGGCCATCGAGGCGCTAGAGGTCCTTGCCAGCTCTCCGGTCGATCTCGTCATCACCGATCAGGCCATGCCAAATATGACCGGCCTGCAACTCGCAAGCACGATCCAGGCCCAATGGCCGCAAATCCCCATCATCATCGCGACCGGATATGCCGAAATGGGGCCGGGAAAGGACGCGGATTTGCCCAAGCTTGCCAAGCCCTTCACCGAAGCGGATCTCAAGCGGGAAATCGAGCGCGTGGTTTTGAGCAAGGGTGCGCTGGCGATTCCGGCATAGACGGCAACGGATAGGCAGCCGCTGCGCTCAGCCCGATGCCAAAATCGCGCAGTGGCTCACCGCGCCTGCGGACCGCCAAAGACGCACTACGGCTTGGTTTCGTCTGAGGCGTTGCCACGCTTCAGCAAGCCGCGGCAGTTCCAGACGAGCAGGCCTGCGAAAGCCAGGGCCAGCAGGTGGGGCCAGTAATCGCCCAGCGAAAAGCTACCCATTTCCAGTGTCTCCCCCTCAAAACGGAGGCATGGATACCGGGTCGCGCCGCCAAAAACGCTGCGGGTTTTTGCCGCGCCCACGCGCGACGCACGGCTTTCTCCCGGTCAGCGCCGCCGATTGAACGTGACCCTCAACGCGAAGTCCTCTACCAGTCGGTCCATGGAAAACATTGTCCAAGACTACTGGCCGCACTTCATCGCCCTCATGCTCCTTGGGGTAGTCCTGGCAAACGCCTGGTCCTGGTGGAAAGGGCGAAAGCAGGCTTAACAGCCCCCCTTTTGCTTCAAGCACGAGGCCAAGCCTTGTATTTGAGACCTTAAGGCTATGTTGGACGGTACGCCGTTCTGTTTGCTCCCGCGTCGGCTTCACCGGGGGCAGCGGTGATAGATATGAGCATCTTCCGTCCCGACGCGCAGTTTGTCCGGCGCAATCAGCTTCAGCGTGATGGAATCCCGGGTGCGGCCCGGTTCGCCCTCGTTCGACACGAGCCCCGACGCGCGCAGTGAGCCGTCGGGCTTTCGCACAACGCGCGTGATGTCATACCCGGCCGCGTAAAACGAAACCGTTCTGGCCGCGATGGCCAGCCGTCCGTCGCTGTCGGGATTGGCGCAGTCCCCGGGCTCATACGCCCACAACCCGCGCAAGGCCTTCGGCAGCACTTCCGCTGCATCGCCCGGCACGGACAACAGAATAAGCAATCCTAAAATCAGAACGCGCTTCATGCGACCCATCTTTCGCATGAATGCAGCGTGCCGCAACCGGCATCGCACCTAAATGGCTAAAAGACCGCCGAGGGCCAGCAAGCCAAACAAGGTCAGCCACGCGGCCATGGCCCCTTTTGTGCAGAAAGTTTCAAGTTGAGGAGGATCGTCGAAGGCGCGGCGGAGTGATTCTACTTCATGCCTGGGGACCATGATGTCACCCTCCTGAGATCGGCTTCCCTCCCCCTTCCATGGTCACCACGCCGCCCGGGCGTTTAAAAGCCAGCGTTCCTGACCTATTGCCCGGTGGCTGCAACTTCGGTTTCCAATTTCCTTCCGGATTGCCTCGCATTCCGTGAATATTCAGGTTCGGATTCCCGCACATAAGCCGCGCACCGTGGCCAGCGTCGCTCCGCGCGCTAGTGAATGTCCGGCTTGTGACGGTCGCCGAGGAGGACCACGAGGATTTTCAGGGGCAACATCCACGTGAGAAAAAATATCGATGCACGGAACCGTTGATGAGACGTCGTGTTGAAACGGTACTCATTCACCGGAGGGCACCATGGCCAAGCAACCAAAGCAACTCGACGAGCTTTTCCACGACACGCTCAAGGACATCTATTTCGCCGAAAAGAAAATCCTGACCGCCTTGCCCAAAATGGCCAAGGCCGCGCGGAACCCGGATCTCAAGGCCGCGTTCGAAAAGCACCGCGGCGAGACCGAAGGACAGATCGATCGCCTCGAGCAGGTGTTCCAGATCATCGAAGCCAAGCCGCAAGGCAAGAAGTGCGAGGCCATCGTCGGCATTCTCAAGGAAGGCGACGAAATCAGCAAAGACTACAAGGGATCGCCCGCTCTCGACGCCGGCTTGCTCGCCGCCGCACAGGCCGTGGAGCACTATGAAATCTCACGCTACGGCACCCTGCGGACCTGGGCTGAAGAACTTGGATTGCCCCAGGCTGCGAAGCTTCTTCAGGCAACCCTGAACGAAGAAGAAAAGACCGATCAGGCGCTGACCAGATTGGCCGAGGTAGCCGTCAATCAGGAGGCCGAAGCCGCGTAACGCACGCGAGGGCCGCCTCACCAGCGACCCTCGCTTTTCCACGGCCGTGCGCCTGCCTGCCGACATTTCAAACATATCTTTAGGGAGAGACATGATGACATCACTGGACGTAGTCCCGAACGGGCAACCCGAACTTCCGGCTTTGTCCTGGAGCGCCGTTATCGCCGGCGCCGTGACATCGGCCGCGCTGACCTTGCTGCTTGCGGCGCTCGGGGTCGGGCTTGGATTGTCTGCGATCTCGCCCTGGGCCGGCGAAGGCGTCTCGGCAACGACCTTCAAGGTCGGCGCGGGCGTCTATCTCGTTGCCGTTGCCATGCTGGCATCCACCGTCGGCGGATATCTTGCAGGCCGTTTGCGCACGCAATGGATCGGCGTCAACAATCATGAAATTTATTTTCGGGATACCGCACACGGGCTCGCGGTCTGGGCAGTCGCCACGGTGTTGCTGGCCGCGACTCTCGGCACCGCAATGACGCATATCCTCGGCGGCGTCACGACCGGGGCAACGACTGCCGCGGCTTCGGCTGCGCCATCCGCAAGCCCAACAGACGTCTACGTCGACTCCCTGTTGCGGTCGGATCCTTCGTCAACGCTCGCCACCGCGGGCAACAACGAACAGACGACACGCAGCGAAATGGGACGGCTGTTGCTTCCGGTTCTGCAGAAGGGCGGCACTGTCTCTGCGGCTGATCAATCTTACGCAGCCAAGGTTGTCTCGGCGCGCACCGGCTTGCCGCAGGCTGAAGCTGAAAAGCGCGTCTCCGACGTGATCGCCCAGGCCAAGAAGGCCGCTGACGATGCCCGCAAGGCGGCACGCTCGCTCGCCCTCTGGTTTGTCGCATCCATGCTGGCCGGCGCGGTCGCAAGCATGATCGGCGCAACCGAAGGCGGATTGCTGCGTGATCACAAATGGTACGAGCCGGGCTGGCGCACGAGCATTACGCGCACCCATTAATTCAGGAACGAGGAGAGAGTCAGATGCCGATATTGCTGTGGTTGCTCGGAATGCCGATTGGCTTGATCATCCTGCTGATGATCATTTTCTAGCCTGCAAAGATTCACCCGCACACGACAACATTATGATGGAGGCTGCTATGGGTTTTGGAAGAGGCGCGCTGCTCTGGTTTCTCGGAATTCCGCTACCGATTATCTTGCTGCTTGCGATCTTCATGCGCTGATACGCGACGAAGAAAAAAGGCCCGGCAGCAATGCCGGGCTTTTTGCTTTGGCCTCAAAGCAGGGCGAAATCGTGGGTCTCGGCTGGGTCCCGGAGCTTGGACAGAGAGAGCTTGCCGCTGAATTCGACGCCGACCATTCCGGCTGCGCGCCATTTGACCACGCACTCCCGGTAGCTCTGAGGCGTGGGCGACAACAGCAACAGAAACTTGTCAGGCAGGTTATGGGTATTCGCCACCATCAGCCGGGCGCCGTAACGCGAGACATTGGCCAGCTCGCAGCGGCGCGAGAACCCGGCAGCCTTTATCCAGCCCTGGATTTGGGTAGCTTTGCGCTCAGGTTCCGTCCGGCGATCGGTGACCATGGAGCCATGATCGCCTATATTTGTTCCGACTCTCTTAAGAAGCGCGATGGAACTCTGCCCGGCATTGTTGATCGCGGGTTCCATTATGAACGAAGCGACCTCCGGGCGGCGGCGTTCGATTTGCTCACGACCGGTTTAAACGTGGCGGCACCTGCTTCTCGGGCTGCTCGCACATACCATCGCAGCAATGGGCAAAGCCGGAACCGTTGCATTCGGGACAGGGCACATCCGGCCCGGCGCGTTGCCCTTCGCTCTCGCGCGGCCTGACCTTTCCCACGCCGTGGCAAGCATCGCAACGCATCGGGTTCTCCCTCGCATCCGCCGAATCTCTTGCGATTCTGCCGCGCCATGCGGCGTTCGGCAACGGGCAACACCGCGCCCGCAAGATCGCTCAGGGCAACATGCGCTGCATCAGCTGATCGCGCTTGATGAAGTAGTGATAGGCCGCGCCGACGACATGCAGCCCGATGAATGCGAGCAAAACCCACTGCAGAAAGTTGTGAACGTCGCCGGCGGTGTGCGCCCAGGATGCGCCCGTGGGCGCAATCGCCGGGAGCGAGACGACGCCGAACAGCCGAATATCCCATCCCTGATAATTAGCAGCGGCCCAGCCGAGCACCGTCATGACCACCACGAGAGTGTAGAGCAAGGCGTGGGTGACGCGGGAGGCGTTGTGCTCCCATGGCGCAAGAGTTCCGTCGGGCGTCACCGGAAAGGCAAGGCGCCAAAGCAAGCGCAGCAGAATGACGAACAGGATCGCGGCACCGATCGAGAGATGCCACGACACCAGCCCCTCGTTCTTGGTGTTGCGACCGATGTGGGGCATGAGCCATCCGACAGCGTATTGCGCGGCGAGCAACGCCACGATGATCCAGTGAAAGCACTTTGCAACGACACCATACGTGTCCCTTGAGGTCACATTGGACATGGAGGAAGTACGCGCTCCTTACTGGAAGGTGATCATATTCGTGCGGCTGATCGTCGTGGCTTTCGCCTTCAGCGGCTCGTTGGTCGCGTTCGCAGCGCTCTGATTCAGGATCTGGTAGACGCCGATGGCTTCTTCGTAGTCCGGCCCGGCGAGGCTCGCATCGCGGGGAATGACGACGGTGTAATCCCGCAGCGTCGCGCCGACCGAGGTGTAGAGCACGGAGCCGCTGATCTTCCAGCCGGTCAGCACCAGCGTGGTGATGCCCCTGGCCTTCAGCACCTCGTCGAGCTTGGTGTTGTAGAATCGGTCCTGGCCACTGTTCGCGATGATGGTGTCGCCCGCCACGGGCGCGGTCTCCGGCAGGAACTTGGCGGCCTCCCCGGCCCGCGTTGCATGGACGACCATCACGCCGGCCTTTCTCGCTTGCGCGAGCAGCGCGGCAATGGCGGGCAGCATGCTGCCCGTGCATTTCGGCTGCGTCTTGCAGGTGGGGTCGATCATGTCTGCCACCAGCAGCGCGGTGGTTGCGGGTTTCAGCGCGACGGCCACTGGCGCCGGCTCGGCCGGCATTTGCACGGTCTGCATCGGTTTGGCGGCAGGCGCTGCGGTTTGCGCCAAAGCCGCGCCGCTACCGAGCGGGAATGCGAGACTGCTTGCTATAAGGACAGCGCGGATCGGCATCATGGTTGAATCCCCCCGGTTATGGTTGCGCCTATGCAGGCATAAAGCCGGGGGGAAATCCAGCCGCCCGCGTGTTTCACGCTTCGGGTTGGGGCGTCGTCCGGTCTGCGAGCCCGCAAGTCGGGCAGGCATAGGTGTGAACATCCTTGCCGTTGGACGGACCCGGATCGATCCGCTGCAACCGCATCTCGGTTTTGCACTGGGAGCAGTAGGGCGACGCAGCAACCGGATCGGGAGTTGGAACGACGAACGCTGGCTCGGCCATGAAATTCTGACCCCTCGCTGGCTATCGGCCGAAATGCGGCCCTTGCTGGCTAATGCAATCAAAACATTTGTTCATCAACTTTGTTCCCGGCCGCACTCTCCGCTTGCGCAACCCCCTCGGCGAGGTCACATCTGCGCCATGCCGTCTCCGCCCGCCATATCGGTTTCCCAGCTGGTCAAGGTGTTCAAGGCCACCACCGCCGTTGCCGGGATTTCCTTCGATCTGGTGCCGGGGTCCGTCACCGGGCTGCTGGGCGGCAACGGCGCCGGCAAGTCCACCACCATCGCCATGATCATGGGCCTCACGCTGCCGACATCAGGCACCGTGCAGGTGCTGGGCGCACAGATGCCGCGCGAGCGCTATCAGGTGCTGCACCGGATGAATTTCGAAAGCCCCTATGTCGATATGCCGATGCGGCTCACCGTGCGGCAGAACCTCAAGGTCTTTGCCGGACTCTATGGCGTGGAAGACGCCAACGCGCGCATCGCCGCGCTGTCGGAGGAATTCGACCTCACCGATTTCATCGATCGCCAGACCGGCAAGCTGTCGTCCGGCCAGAAGACGCGCGTGTCGGTGGCGAAGTCGTTGCTCAACCGCCCCGAGGTGCTGCTGCTCGACGAGCCCACCGCCTCGCTCGATCCCGACACCGCGGACTGGGTGCGCATGCGGCTTGAGGCTTACCGCAAGGCTACCGGCGCGACGGTGCTGCTTGCCTCGCACAACATGGTTGAGGTCGAACGGCTGTGCGACCGGGTGATCATGCTGAAGAAGGGGGAAATCAAGGACGACGACGCGCCGGAGCGCCTGCTCGCGCGCTATGGCCGCGACAATCTTGAGGAAGTGTTTCTCGACGTGGCGCGCGGCCGGCGCGAAGCGCGCGAGGTGATGCCATGAGCGCGCGACCGCATTCCAGCTTTTCGTTCCACCGCGTCGGCGCGATGGTGCTGCGCTACTGGTACCTGCTGCGCTCGTCGTGGCCGCGCATGCTGGAGCTGATCTATTGGCCGATGGTGCAGATGCTGACCTGGGGCCTGCTGCAGTTTTACCTCGCGCAGAATTCCGGATTTTTTGCCCGCACCGGCGCCACGCTGATCGGCGCCATGCTGCTGTGGGAAATCCTGTTCCGTGGCCAGCTCGGTTTTTCCATCTCGTTCCTGGAAGAGATGTGGGCGCGCAACCTCGGCAACCTGATGATGAGCCCGCTGCGCCCGGCGGAATTCGTGATCGCGCTGATGGTGATGAGCCTCATCCGTCTCGTCATCGGCATGGTGCCGGTATTCCTGCTGGCGCTCGCCTTCTTCGGCTTCAATGTCACCGATCTCGGCTTCGCCTTCGCGTTCTTCTTCATCAATCTGATCCTCACCAGTTGGTCGATCGGCATTCTGGTGTCGGGCCTGCTGGTGCGAAACGGCATGGGCGCGGAAAGCCTGGCCTGGACGCTGGCCTTCCTGATCCTGCCGATTACCTGCGTCTATTATCCGGTGACCGTGCTGCCCGGATGGCTCCAGACCGTCGCCTGGGCCCTGCCCCCGACCTACGTGTTCGAGGGTTTGCGCGCGCTGGTGATCGACCACACCTTCCGCGCCGACCTGATGCTCGAGGCTTTCGCACTAAACGTGCTGTATTTTTGCGCCGCAGCTTTCGCCTTTTTGCGGCTGCTGGAATCCGCCCGCCGCGAGGGCTCACTGATGCAGACCGGCGAATAGGGCCGTTTTCCCTTTGTTTTCAGGGCCCGTAACGAAAGCTAAGGCCGTCGGCCCTATATTGACGGCATGACAAAAACGCGACACCCTGCTGCAACGCAGCAAAATAGGTCCTCCATGCCAATTGGTGAATTTACCGGCGCGGCCGCCGCCCCGGACAACGATGGACCGGTGCTCGCAACACCAATGTACTGGTTCTATGAGATGAGCCAGGCGGCGCTAAACCCCGCCCGCGCTCTTGCGGAAGCGACCAAGATTTTTTATCAGAACCCGCTCAATCCGATGTCGCAAACCGATTTCGGCAAGCAGGTCGCGGCCGGCGCCGAACTGTTCGAGCGCACCACGCGCCGCTACGCGCAGCCGGAATGGGGCATCGAGTCCGTGCTTGTCGGCGGCGAGCGTGTGCCGGTGGAAATCGAGTGCGTCTGGGAACAGCCGTTCTGCCGCCTGCTGCATTTCAAGCGCGTCTTCACGCATCCGCTGAAGAAGCCGCAGCCGAAGGTGCTGATCGTCGCGCCGATGTCGGGTCACTACGCGACGCTGCTGCGCGGAACGGTCGAAGCCTTTCTGCCGCAGCATGAAGTTTACATCACCGAATGGGTGAACGCGCGACAGGTGCCGATGGCCGCGGGGCGTTTTGATCTCGATGACTACATCGATTATTGCGTATCGATCTTCCGTCACCTGCATGGTGAAGCGCATGTCATCGCGGTCTGCCAGCCGTCGGTGCCGGTGCTCGCGGCGGTGGCGCTGATGGAAGCCAAGGGCGACCGCGACGCACCGCGCTCGATGATCCTGATGGGCGGCCCCGTCGATGCGCGCTGCAGCCCGACCAAGGTCAACAAGCTGGCCGAGGAACGCGGCGTCGACTGGTTCCGGCATCACGTCATCACCAAGGTCCCCTTCCCGAGCCCCGGCGTCATGCGCGAGGTCTATCCCGGATTCCTGCAGCTGCACGGCTTCATGAGCATGAATATCGGCCGCCACGTTCAGGCGCATAAGGATCTGTTCCAGCACCTGGTACAGGGCGACGGTGATTCCGTGCAGAAGCATCGCGAATTTTACGACGAGTATCTCGCCGTGATGGATCTGCCTGCCGAATATTATCTGCAGACGCTCGACACTGTGTTCGTGAACTATGCGCTGCCGAAGGGCGAAATGACCCACCGGGGGGTTCCCGTCGATCCCACGCAGATCAAGCGCGTCGCACTGATGACGGTCGAAGGCGAGCACGACGATATCTCCGGCCTCGGCCAGACCGAAGCAGCGCATACGCTGTGCCCGAATATCCCGGCTGACATGAAGACGCATTACCTGGCGCGCGGCGTCGGCCATTACGGCGTATTCAACGGCTCCCGCTTCCGCGGCGAGATCGCCCCGCGCATCGCCGACTTCATCCTCTCCCACGACGCCATGCCCGTCATTCGTGACAAGAAAGTCACGCTCGCCGCGGTGAAGTAAGCTCCCCGGCGGGCCTCCCCTGTGGCAATATTCAGCCTGACGATTCTCCAGTCGGGCATTTTCAATGTCGCTGCGCGCCCTGCTCTATCGCCGGAAGATCCCTGAGCCGAAGACGATCTGCATCGCTTTCGATCAGGCAACCTATGCCGTGCAGCTGCGCCGCAACCGTCAGGCGCGGCGCTACACGCTGCGCATTCAAGCCGCAACGCATGAAGTGGTCCTCACCATGCCGACGCGCGGCAACCTTCGGGATGCGAAGGAATTCGCGCAGAGGCATGGCGCCTGGATCGCCACGCGGCTCGCCCGGTTGCCGAAGGCCACGCCGTTCGCCGACGGCATCACCTTTCCGCTGCGTGGCGCGCCGCATCGCATCGAGCACCGCCGCAAGACGCGCGGCACCGTCTGGATCGAGGCAAGCTCCGAAGGCGAGATGCTGCTCTGCGCTGCCGGTGATGCGCCGCATCTCAACCGCCGCATCACGGCCTATCTCAAGAAGGAAGCGCGGCGCGAACTCGAAACCGCAAGCCGCCGCCACGCGGAGCAGGCCGGCGTCAAGATCAAACGCGTCACCGTGCGCGATCAATCAAGCCGCTGGGGCTCATGCTCCTCGACCGGCGCGCTGTCCTATTCGTGGCGGCTGATCCTCGCGCCGCCTTTCGTGCTGGATTATCTGGCGGCCCATGAAGTTGCGCATCTCGTCGAGATGAACCATTCACCGCGCTTCTGGCGTGTCGTCGAGCAGCTCTGTCCCGAGATGAAAAAGGCAAAGGCCTGGCTCGATGTGCAGGGTGCCGATCTGCACCGCTACGGCCTCACGGCGTCAGCGGCGGCCGAACAGCTTTCCTAGCAACCAGTCATCCATCCCGCCGACTGCTGACGTCGGCGCCGGTGTCCTCGCGCCGGCATCGGCGACCTGCGGACGGCGCGGAATATCGCCGGGCGGCAATGCGCTCGCAACTGGCGCACCGCCGCTCAAGCCGGGAAGGCCCGCGACCGGCACGCCCTGATGCGCGGTCTTCATCACCTTGCTCCAGATTTCCACCGGAAGGCCGCTGCCCGTGGTCTTGTGCGTCGGCGATCCATCGTCGTTACCGAGCCAGACGCCGGTGACATATTGCGAGGTGTAGGCGATGAACCAGGCATCGCGGAAATCCTGGCTGGTGCCGGTCTTGCCTGCCGCCTGCCAGCCTGGAAGATCGGCCTTGCGCGCGGTGCCGGTCTGCAGCGTTTCCCGCATCATCTCGTTCATCATCGCCACGTAACGACCATCGATCACGCGGCAGAGACCTTCGGGCGTGCGTTTGTATAAAACCGTGCCGTCGGCGGTGCGCACGCGCTCGACCACATGCGGGGTGGCGGCCAGCCCGCCATTGGCGAAGGCCGCATAGGCGCCGACCAGCTCGATGACCGACACCTCGGACGTACCGAGCGCAATCGATGCATTCGGTTCAAGCTTCGATGCGATGCCGAGACGGTACGCCGTCTTGGTGACGGCGGTCGGACCGAATTCCATTGTCAGCCGCACCGACACCGTGTTGAGCGACATCGCCAACGCCTGCGTGAGCGTGACATTACCGAAATATTCGCGCGTGTAGTTTTCCGGCTTCCAGCCCTTCACCTGCAGCGGCTTGTCCTCGCGCAGGGTTTCCAGCGTCAGCCCGCGCTCAATCGCGGTTAGATAAACGAACGGCTTGAACGCCGAGCCCGGCTGGCGCTTGGCGGACACAGCCCGGTTGAACTGGCTTTCGGTATAGTCCTTGCCCCCGACCAAAGCGCGCACGGTGCCATCCGGCGTCATGGTCACGACCGCACCCTGGCTCACGCCGAACTTGCCGCCCTTTTGCGCCAGCTCATCGACCAGCGCTTTTTCCGCCGCAGCCTGCAACACGGGATCGATAGACGTCTCGATCACGATGTCTTCATCGACACGCCCGATGAGATCGTCGAGCACGTCCATGATCCAGTCCGCGACGTAGTTGACGGAACCGGCGCCTGCCTGCGGCACCACGAGGCCCGGATGGGCAATCGCGATCTTCGCCAGATTGTCATTGATCAGTTTGGCATCCGCCATCGCCAGCAACACTGTCTGGGCGCGGCGCTCTGCGCCATCCGGATTGCGCGTGGGCGCGAGCCGCGACGGCGATTTGACGAGCCCCGCGAGCATCGCGGCTTCCGACAGCGTGACCTGCCGCGCGCTCTTGCCGAAATAGCGTTGCGATGCGGCTTCGATGCCGTAAGCGCCCGCCCCGAAATAGACGCGGTTGAGATAGAGCTCGAGAATTTCCGCCTTGGAGAATTTCCGTTCCAGCCAGAACGCCAGCACCAGTTCCTGCACCTTGCGCGACAGCGTGCGCTCTTGCGTCAGGAACAGATTCTTGGCGAGCTGCTGCGTCAATGTGGAACCGCCTTGCGACATGCCGTGGCGGATATTGACCAGCATGGCGCGCGCGATGCCGACGGGGTCGATGCCATAGTGTTGGTAGAACCGGCGATCCTCGATGGCGATGAAAGCATTCGGCAGATACGGCGGCAATTCCTTCAGCGTCAGCACCGCACCGCCACCCTCGCCGCGCGTCGTAAGCACGCGGCCATTGATGCCGACAAGCTGGATCGACGGAGGCCGCTTGGGGATTTCAAGCGATTGAATCGGCGGCAGGTGCGCGCCAACCCAGACCGCACCGCCCAAACCCGCAATCACAAGCCACAGGCTGCACACCAGCGACCAATAGATCACGCGGCCGAAACTCATGCCGCTCTTGCGGGCGCTTTTCTTGCTCGAGGATTTCTTTTTCGCGCGCGGTTTGGAGGCGGGCTTGTTGGAGGCAGATTTGGCTTTGGATTTGGATGAAGATTTGGGCGCGGAATCGGATTCGACATCAAACACCGGCTCGCGCCGTTCGCTGTCCTTCCGACCTCCCCCCGCCATGTCTGTTCCCGTGGATAAAAATCCCGGCCGCCCCACAACGGCCAAGCTTCAATCCGCACGCTAAAGGGGGCGATTTAAGGGCCGGTTAACCGCTCGCTAACCGGTTGTGCCAAGGACAATAATCAGCGCACTGCGGCGCTCTTGCGGGCATCCGACTCAGCCTCACCGGCTCCCGAGAACAGGGCCAGCAAAGCGCGCTTGATCGCCGCCTGCCGCGTCGGGGAGGCGATCTTGTCGCCCAGCAAATCGGTGACATAGAACACGTCGACCACGCGCTCGCCGAAGGTGGCGACATGCGCCGAGGCGATGTTGAGGTTGAGCTTCGACAACGTCGTGGTCAGCGCGTAGAGCAGACCGGGCCGGTCGAGGCCGGTGACTTCCACCACGGTATAGCGGTTCGACCACTGATTGTTGATGCTGACGTCCGGCTCGACGGCGAATGCCTTGATCCGCCCCTTCCCGGCCGCGCGCTGGTTGACCAGCTCCGGCAGCTTGATCGTACCGCGCAACGCATTCTCGATCGACTTTGCGACCCGTTCGGCACGGCGGAGCTCGTCCTCTTCCATGTCCAGCTCACGCGACACCGCAATGGTGTCGAGGGCGAGACCGTCGGTGGTGGTGTAGATCTGTGCATCGACGATGTTGGCGCCGCTCATCGCACAGGCGCCGGCAATGATCGACAACAGCCAGGGATGATCGGGCGCCAGCACCGTCAGTTCGGTGACGCCGCGCTCGGCGTCATAGGCAATGCTGGTCGCAAGCGTCTGCTCTTGCTTTTCAACGGCGCTGAGGAAGTGCGCATGCGCGATCTGATGCGGCAGGTCGACCTTGAGCCAATAGGCCGGGTAGTGCCGCGCCACATAAGCGTCGAGTTTTTCCTGCGGCCAGCCCGTCATCTTCGCCTTGAACTCGGCCTGGGCGATGGCGACGCGTTGCGCGCGGTTGACCTCCGAGAAGCCCCCGGTGAGCACCGGCTCGGTCTCGTAGTAAAGCGTGCGCAACAATTGCGCCTTCCAGCCATTCCACACGCCGGGACCGACGGCGCGAATATCAGCGGTGGTGAGGATGGTGAGCAATTTCAGACGCTCCAGCGACTGAACCACCGCAGCGAAATTCTCGATGGTCTTGCGGTCGGACAGGTCGCGCGATTGCGCAATCGTCGACATCACCAGATGGTTCTCGATCAACCAGGCCACCGTCTCCGTTTCGGTCGGCGAGAAGCCGAGCCGCGGACAGATGCGCCGCGCGATGCGCGCGCCCGCAATCGAGTGGTCCTCGGTGCGTCCTTTGGCGATATCGTGCAGGAACAGCGTGACGTAAATCACCGCGCGGTTCTGCGGCTGGATTTTCTTGATCAGGTCGTTCGACAGCGTGAATTCATCGTTTTCGCCGCGCTCGATCTCGGCAAGAATACCGATGCAGCGCAGCAGATGCTCATCCACCGTATAGTGGTGGTACATATTGAATTGCATCATCGCGACGACGCGCCCGAAGGCATGGATGAAACGGCCAAGCACGCCGGTTTCGTTCATCCGCCGCAACACCGTCTCCGCATCCTGCGAGGTCAATATCTCCAGGAACAGGTGATTGGCCTTGGTGTCCTGCCGGAAATCACGGTCGATCAGCTTCAGCGAGCGCCGGATCGCGCGGGTGGCATCGGGATGTAGCGCAAGGTTGTTGGCCTGCGCAAACCGGAAAATCGCGATCAGATTGAGCGGCTCGCGGACGAAGACATCGGGATTGGCGACGTTGATGCGGTTGTTATCGACGATGAAATCTTCGGTCTCCGGCAACGTGCGGCGGCCGGTCGGGCGGAACTTCGCCATCATGCGGCTGAGCACAGGCGCGGGCTTGGCCTCGCGCTCTTCCAGTTCGGCACAGAGGACGGCGGTGAGATCGCCGACATCCTTCGCCACCAGGAAGTAGTGCTTCATGAAGCGCTCGACATCCTGCATGCCGGGATGCTCGGTGTAGCCGAGGCGGACGGCGATCTCGCGCTGGATATCGAAGGACAGCCTTTCCTCCGCGCGGCCGGTGACGAAATGGATGTGGCAGCGGACCGACCAGAGAAAATCCTCGCAGCGACGGAACAGCGAGAAATCCTCGCGATCGAACACGCCGGCCTTTAGCAATTCTTCGGGCGCGCGCAGGCGATAAACATATTTGGCAATCCAGAACAGCGAGTGCAGGTCGCGCAGGCCGCCCTTGCCGTCTTTGACATTCGGCTCGACCAGGTAACGTGATTGCCCGGAACGGCGATGTCGCTCTTCGCGTTCGGCAAGCTTGGCTGTTACGAAATTCGCGGCAGTGCCCTGCACAACTTCCTTGTCGAAGCGTGCCACAAGCTGGTCGAACAGCTTGGTCTCGCCGAGCAGGAAGCGCGCCTCGAGGATGGACGTGCGGATCGTCATATCCGCCTTGGCCTGGCGAATGCATTCATCCACCGAGCGCGTGGCGTGACCGACCTTCAATCCCATGTCCCAGAGGCAATAGAGAATGGTCTCGGCAACGGACTCGCCCCAGGCGGTCTGCTTGTACGGCAGCAGGAACAGTAGATCGATGTCTGAGCCCGGCGCCATCAGCCCGCGGCCATAACCGCCGGTGGCGACCACCGCCATGCGCTCGGCTTCCGACGGATTCTGCGATGGATAAAGATGCTTGCAGATGAATTCGAACAGGACGCGAATGATCTCGTCCTGCATGAAGCAAAGCCGCTCGGCGCAGAGCCGGCCGTGACGCTCCTTGAGCAGCATCTGCTCAGCGATGGCGCGGCCTTCGGTCATCGCGAGCTTCAATTGCTTCGCGACGGCGGCGCGCAAATCGCTTTCCCGGCCGCTGTATTGCGGCACAAGCAAATCGAGTGCGGCGGCAACGCTTGCGGCGTTGAAAATTTCGCCGTGCTTGCTGGGGTCGGAAAGCATGCTTCGAAATACCGGAGGTGACTGGCGGTGTCACTGACTCTTGGCACGATCTCTTGGCATGACCGCTTTGTCATTGGCCCGCCGACCGTTCAGACATTAATTCTCATTATAAGGCCAATAATAGTCATTATTACCAAACTGACTGCCAGTCCTCCCCCTTGGAAGAATAAAACTAGCGTTTCACCAAAAAATGCCGCTATGGAAGGCAGGGTCCGCGGCACGGCCATTCGTAATGCCGTCAACAGCCGGACGTTTTCGCCACCGAAATGGTGGGCGCGGGAGGATGAGATGAGTTTGGTATCGCGACGTTCTTTGCTGGCTTTTGCCGTGCTTGCCGGAGCCGTTTCTTCCGGCGTCGCAAGCGCTGCCGACAAGCCCTCAACCATCACGCTCGACTGGGCAACCTATAATCCGGTCTCGATGGTGCTTAAGGACAAAGGCCTGCTTGAAAAGGAATTCGCCAAGGACGGCATCAAAATTCAATGGGTGCAGTCGCTCGGCTCCAACAAGGCGCTGGAATTCCTGAATGCCGGATCGATCGATTTCGGTTCGACCGCAGGCTCCGCCGCGCTGGTCGCCAAGATCAACGGCAATCCGATCAAGTCGGTCTACGTCTATTCCCAGCCGGAATGGACGGCCCTGGTTACGACCAAGGACAGCAAGATCACCAAGATCGAAGACCTCAAGGGCAAGCGCGTGGCTGTCACGCGCGGCACCGATCCGCACATCTTCCTGGTGCGCGCGCTGCAAAGCGTCGGCCTCACCGAAAAGGACATCACGCCGGTGCTGCTGCAGCATCCTGACGGCAAGACCGCCCTCATCCGCGGCGACGTCGATGCCTGGGCCGGTCTCGACCCGATGATGGCGCAGGCCGAAATCGAGGACGGCGCCAAGCTGTTCTTCCGCAACAAGGCCGCCAATACCTGGGGCATCCTCAACGTCCGCGAGGACTTCCTGAAGGACCATCCGGATCTGGTGAAGCGCGTGATCGCGGTCTATGAGGAGGCGCGCAAGCATTCGCTCGCCAATTACGCCGACGAAAAAAAGTCTTTCCAGGCGGCAACCAAACTGTCGGACGCGATTGCCGACCGTCAGTTGAAGGAGCGCACGACGATCACCTTCAACAAGATTGGCCCGGACCAGCGGGACTCGATCCTGCAGGCAGGCCTCGCGCTTCAGAAGGCCGGCGTGGTCAAGGATGATGTCGATGTGAAAAAAGTCGTCGATGACCTGATCGCCGACCAATACGTCGCTACGAACTAACCGCGTCGTCGGATGTGGTAGCAACGAACCCGGAATCCCTGGATTCCGGGTTCGAACTTTGTTCAGGGCAGCAAGCGGCGCAATGCCGTCTTGCCTTCGCCGGGCCTCTTATGTCTCTTGGTGCAATGACCGCAGTCGCAGAGCCGGTAACGGCTGAGCAGGAGCAAAAGAAGTCGGGCCTTGGCCGTTTCACGCGGCTGGGGCTCGGATTACTATTGCCGCTGGTCGTGGCCGCCGGTTGGGAAGCCGCTGTCTACTTCCAATGGTCGAATGGACGGCTTCTGCCGCCACCTTCCGTTATTTACAGAACCTTCCTGGAACTCGCCGTCGCCGGAGAGTTGCAACGCCATGTGGTGGTGACGATGCAGCGTGTTGCCGCTGGTTTCGTCATTGGCGTGATCGCGGGAACAGCGATAGGTGCGCTTGCTGGCTATTCCGCACTCACCCGCAAGCTGATCGATCCCACCATACAAGCGTTGCGTGCGATCCCCTCGCTGGCCTGGGTGCCGTTGTTCATTCTATGGTTCGGCATTTTCGAAGGCTCGAAGATCACGCTGATAGCGGTCGGCGTTTTCTTTCCGGTCTATCTCGGGATCATGGGCGCGATCATGTCGGTCGATCGCAAGCTGGTCGAGGTTGGCCGGGTTTTCCGGTTATCGCCAACCGCCATGGTCCGACGGATTTTGCTGCCAGCGGTATTGCCGCAATACGTCATTGCGCTACGGCAAGGTCTCGGGATCGGCTGGATGTTCGTCGTCGCCGCCGAATTGCTCGGCGCTTCGGAAGGTCTTGGCTACCTGCTGGTCGATGGCCAGCAGCTCGGCAAGCCCGCGCAGATCGTCGCCGCCATCGTCGCGTTTGCGATCGTGGGTAAAATCACTGACTGGCTCATCGTTCTTGGCTCAGCGCCTTTCCTGCGCTGGGAAGACGTGATCACGAGGCGATAGGCATCCATGCTCACCCTCGACCGCATCGGCAAGACCTACCCCAACGGCGTACACGCACTCGACGGGGTTTCGCTGCGTGTCGAGCTCGGCGAAATCGTCGCCGTAGTCGGCGGCTCCGGCTGCGGCAAGTCCACGCTGCTGCGCGCCATCTCCGGTCTCGACCCCGCGACCCAAGGCACGGTCACGCTCAACGGCATTCGCATCAGGGCGCCGCACGAAAAGATCGGTGTGATTTTTCAGGAGCCGCGCCTGCTTCCGTGGCTGACGGTTGCCGACAATGTCGGCTTCGGACTGGCGCATCTGCCGTCCGCCGAGCGCAAGGCAAGAGTCGCCAAGGCGCTGGAACGCGTCGGCCTCAGCGAGAAGGCAGCGATGTGGCCGCGCGAGTTGTCCGGCGGACAGGCGCAACGCGTTGCCATCGCGCGCGCGCTGGTGCCGCGCCCGGAAGTGCTACTGCTCGACGAGCCGTTTTCCGCGCTCGATGCCTTTACCCGCGTCGATTTGCAGGATCATCTCCTGGACCTCTGGGCCGACAGCAAGCCGACGCTGATCCTCGTCACCCACGACGTCGATGAGGCCATCGTGCTCGCGGACCGCGTGTTGGTGATGCGCCCGCGTCCCGGCCGCATTTTCGATGAAATTGAAACGGATTTGCCGCGCCCGCGCGACCGCCAGTCCGCCGCCTTCGATTTCGCCAAACGCCGCATACTCGCGGCTCTGGACCGCTCACTGGAACGCATCCCGACCGCCGGCGGCGAGACCAAGACCGACGCCGGCGCCGCCCTCTGGTGGTGATTGCCGATCTGCCCGCGCGGTGACATATAAGCCTCCCGAATAGGAGACTTGTTATATGGACGCCAATGAATTGCGGGCGCTGCAGGCGCCGATCAAGGACCGCTACAAGAGCGACGCAAAGGCCGCTTTCATTACGCTGAAGGCCAAGGGCACGCTCGACGATCAGAACATTGCCTGCAAGGTCGAGACCGGCCGCGCGCTGGCGGTAGCGGGTCTGCATCCTGCGACCGGCGGCACCGGCATGGAATTATGCTCGGGCGACATGCTGCTCGAGGCGCTGGTGGCTTGCGCCGGTGTCACGCTGAAAGCGGTCGCAACCGCGATCGAAATCCCGCTGAAGTCCGGCACCGTTTCAGCCGAAGGCGATCTCGATTTCCGCGGCACGCTTGGCGTCGCGAAAGATGCGCCGGTCGGCTTCGCGCAGATCCGACTGCGCTTCGACGTCGAGACCGACGCACCACAGGACAAGCTCGACCAGTTGATGAAGCTCACCGAACGCTATTGCGTGGTCTATCAGACCATCAAGTCCGGACCGCCGGTTGAAGTCTCGATGAAACGCGCCTGAACCCTATCTTCTCCCTCCCCTACAAGGGGGAGGGTTGGGGAGGGGGTCAGAAGTTCCGGGAAGATGATCCCCACCCGGCGCTGCGCGCCGACCTCCCCTTTGCAAGGGGAGGTAAGACGGTTGGCGATCAGCGCGCGCCCAGCATCGTGATGCGCATATTGGCGCGGCCAAGACGGCGCGACAGCAGCCTGGCAAGATTGCGCATGATCTGCTCGCCGACTTGCGGATGCTGGTCCCGGAAGGTCTGAAAGCTTTCAAGCTTCAGCTCCATGCACTGCACGGCGGTGTCGGCCCAGACATCGGCGCTGCGGCGCGTTTCCACCAGCGCCATTTCGCCGAAGGCCATTCCGGGTACCAGCGTCGCCAGCCGCAGGCCATCGGCGCGTTTCACGCTGACCATGCCGCTTTGCAGGAAGAAGATGGAGCCGGATGCTTCGCCACCGGTGATGATCTGCTCGCCCGTATGGAAGCGACGCACCAGCGCAAGCTTTGCGATCTCCCCGACCAGTTCCGGCTGCAGCCCGCACAGCAGTTCCTGATCGGCCAGATTTGTGGTGTCGAGCAGATTGGCGAAACCACCGAAGCGGAAGATGATCTGGTCTTCCGCCCATTCAATCGCCTCGTCGAGCAGCGAGAAATCGCGCAGGCGCGTTTCCTTGTCCATCAGCGCGGCAATGGCTTCGAACGTCGGCGAGTCCCGTTCGATGCCGGAAATGACCGCCGTACCACCCATGGCATGCAGACTGTCGATCAGTGTTGCGAGCATTTTGACCGCACCGGAACTGGCCATCGGCACGCGCCCGAAATCCAGGATCAGAACCTGCGGTAACGGCTTCGCGTGAATGCGGCGTGCGACCAGATCGACATTGGCAAACGACAAGGCGCCGGTGAGTTCAAGAACCCGCACGGCGTTTTCGTGCTCGTGCAGGATTTTCTGTTCGTGCGGCTGGCGTCCGCGCGGCGACACGCGCGCGAAATCGTAATCCGCCACGATGCAGGTGCTGATGTCGCTGACGCGGTTGAGCATATGCAGATCGAAGCGTTCGGATATCGCTTCGCAGACTTTCAATCCACGCACGCTGTTGCCATGCTCGTCGAGCCACGGGGAGAAGGTGCCGAGACCGAATTGCCCGGGCAGCGAAGCGATAATGCCACCGCCAACGCCGCTCTTGGCGGGAATCCCGACGCGGTAAATCCATTCGCCGGCATAGTCATACATGCCCGAGCTGGTCATCACCGACAACGTCCGCGCGACCACATAAGGCGAGATCACCCGCTCGCCGGTCAACGGGTTCACGCCGCTGTTCGCCAATGTCGCCGCCATCAATGCGAGGTCGCGCGCAGTGACCAGCACCGAGCATTGCCGGAAATAGACATCGAGCACCGCATCGACGTCGCCCGTGACCATCTTGTAGTTGTGCAGCAACCAGGCGATGGCGCGGTTGCGGTCTCCCGTCGCGCGCTCCGAGTTGAAGACGGACTCTTCGACATCGAGATCGCGTCCAGCAAGGCGGCTCAGCATTGTGCGGATGCATTCGAAGGCGTCAGCACCTTCCGCTTCATGGATCAGACCGGAGCAAGCAATGGCGCCGGCATTCACCATCGGATTAAACGGCCGGTTATCGGTGCGCAGGCGAATGGAATTGAACGCCTCGCCGCTCGGCTCGACGCCGATCACCGCGTTGATGCGCTCGGCGCCCACCTTTTCCAGCGCCAGCGCAAAGACGAAGGCCTTGGAGATCGACTGGATGGTGAAGGGGACCGCGCTGTCGCCAGCTTCATAGACATGCCCGTCGAGGGCCGCGAGCGCGATACCAAAATGCGTGGGATCGGCTTTGCTCAGCTCCGGAATGTAGTCGGCAACCGCGCCGCTCAATTCGCCGGCAAGCGAAGCATGAGTCTGCGCAATGAATTGCGACAAAGGACTGGGCGCGTCTTCAGCCACGCGCAAAGGTGTCTGCGTCATAAGATTCATCTGCCCCCCCGAACAGATTGGAACCCTAATTTCATACAAACAGAGCGGCGCGTGAAGGGGGGCGGCTGATTTAATGTTTGGCGCGGTCTGGTGCTTTTGCCTTCAAAGCATAGAGCGCTTCCAGAGCTTCCCGAGGCGACATTTCGTCAGGATGCAGCGCTGTAAGGGCGTTCACGAGTGCTTCCAACGCAGAGTCAGCAGGAGCCGCTGTTGGTTTTGGGGTTGCCGCAAAAAGAGGCAGATCGTCGAAGCCACGAACCGGCGAGGCGCGATCGTCGGCTTCCAGCTTCGCCAGCACGACCTTGGCGCGCTCGATCACGGCCGACGGCAAGCCCGCCAGTTTCGCCACCTGGATGCCGTAGGAATGGTCGGCCACGCCCGCGATCACCTCGTGAAGAAAGACCACATCGCCGTGCCATTCCTTCACCCGCGCGGTGGCGTTGAACAAACGCGGCAGCTTGGCCGACAACGCGGTCAATTCATGAAAGTGCGTGGCGAACAGCGAACGGCAGCGGTTCGACTCGTGCAGATGTTCGATGGTGGCCCAGGCGATGGAAAGACCGTCGAAGGTTGCGGTGCCGCGGCCGATCTCATCCAGAATCACCAATGATCTTTCACGCGCCTGATTGAGGATCGCGGCGGTCTCCACCATTTCGACCATGAACGTTGAACGCCCGCGCGCGAGGTCGTCGGCCGCGCCGACGCGCGAGAACAGCCTATCGACAATGCCGATATGCGCGCGCCGCGCGGGAACGAAGCTGCCCATCTGCGCGAGGACAGCGATCAATGCGTTCTGCCGCAGGAACGTGGACTTGCCGCCCATGTTGGGACCGGTCAGCAAATAGATGCGTCCGTCCGGCGCGCCCGCTTGCGGCGACAGATCGCAGTCGTTGGCGACGAAGGGCTGGCCGTCCTGCGCCAGCGCCTGCTCCACCACCGGATGCCGCCCGCCTTCGATGATGAAGGTCAGCGTGTCATCGACTTCCGGACGCAGGTAGTTTTGTTCGACCGCGAGCTGCGCCAGCGCCGAGGAGACATCGAGCATCGCCAACGCTTCGGCGGCAGCTTTGATCTCGGCCGTCGCCTTTGTCACCATCGCCGCGAGCCGCGTGTAGGTTTCCAGTTCGATGACGAGCGCGCGGTCGGCAGCGTTCGCGATCTTGGCTTCGAGTTCACCGAGTTCGGCGGTGGTGAAGCGCACCTGCCCCACCAGAGTCTGGCGATGGATGAAGGATGCATTGTGCGGTGGCGCCATCAGCCGGTCGCCGTGCTGCGCGGTTACCTCGACGAAATAGCCAAGCACATTGTTGTGCCGGATTTTCAGGATCTTGACGCCGGTGTCGTCGGCGTAGCGCGCCTGCAAGCCGGCTATCACGCGACGGGACTCGTCACGCAGCGCCCGAGCCTCATCGAGTGTCGCGTCATAGCCCGCGCGCACAAAACCACCATCACGCTTGAACAATGGCAACTCGTCCGACAGCGCATCGGCCAGCGCCTGTGCCACCGCGGGGTCAGGCCGTCGCAGCGCGGCGATGGCGGAGACGATTTCGGCCGGCGTGTCCTTGCGGCCATCGAGGCGCGTCGCGATCGATGACGCCGCAAGAATACCGTCGCGGATTGCCGCCAGATCGCGCGGCCCACCGCGGTCGACCACGATACGACTGAGCGCGCGGGCGAGATCGGGTGCGGCAGCGAGACGATCGCGCACTTCGCCGCGCAAACCGGAATCGGCGACAAGCATATCGATGCTGTCGAGGCGTTCGGCAATCGCCTTGGCATCCGTCAACGGCGCGGCAAGCCGCTGCGCCAGCAAACGCGTACCGGCCGCGGTCACCGTGCGGTCAATCGCCGCCAGCAGCGAGCCCCGTCGTTCACCGGTCAGCGTGCGCGTGAGTTCGAGATTGGCGCGCGTGGCCTGATCGATCGCGAGCGTCGCACCAGCGGCTTCGCGCACCGGCGGCGACAGTGGCGGGCGCTTTCCAAGCTGCGTGCGCTCGACATAGGTGATGCAGGCGGCAGCGGCCGTCAGCTCCAGCCGCGACAGCGTGCCGAAAGCATCCGTGGTGGCGACCGCAAAATAATTCGTCAGCCTCCGCTCGGCAGTGGCGCCGTCGAACACATCGCGCGTCAGTGGCGTGACGGCCGGAAGCGAACGAAAGTAGCTGGCAAATTCCGGATCGGAATAGAGCGCGTCGGAGACGATGATCTCGCCCGGCTCCAGCCGCGCGATCTCGGCAGCCAGCGCGCCGGGTTCGCATTCCGCAATGCGAAACTCACCGGTGGAGATGTCGATCCAGCCCAGCGCGAAGCGACCCTGGTCGCTGTCGGTCGAAACCCGCGCGCGCGTGAGCGCCAGCAGGTAGTTGTTGCGCCTGGCATCGAGCAGCGTGTCTTCCGTGAGCGTGCCCGGAGTGACCAGCCGCGTGACATTCCGCTGCACTACGCTCTTGGGGCCGCGCTTCTTCGCCTCGGCGGGATCCTCGATCTGCTCGCAGACCGCCACGCGATGGCCGAGCGCGATCAGCTTGTGGAGATACTCATCGGAGCGGACGATCGGCACGCCGCACATCGGGATGTCGCGTCCGAGATGCTTGCCGCGCTTGGTGAGCACGATGCCGAGCGCCTTCGACGCGATTTCGGCGTCCTCGAAGAACAGCTCGTAGAAATCGCCCATCCGGTAGAACAGCAGGCTGTCCGGATTGGCGGCTTTGATCTCGACATATTGCTCCATCATCGGAGTCACGCGGCCGGTGTCGGCAGCCGGTTCCGGGATGATGGGGGCGTGGGCGAGATCCATGGCCGGACCGTATCAGATGCAGCCCGGCCTTTCTGCCGATTGCCCACAGCATTCGCACGGCAATTGCAGCCCTGAAACAGCGGCCAAATCGCACCTATCGGCCTGTTCCATCGGGCATTTGACGCCCTGCCGGAATGGTCCCTAAATGTCGGCCATGACGCTCGTGGAAGCCCTGCAATGCCGCGCATAACCACCTTGGCCGAGGCCGTTTCGGCCCATATCCATGACGGCGATACCGTCGCGATGGAGGGATTCACCCATCTCATCCCGCATGCCGCAGGACACGAGATCATTCGCCAGCAGCGCAAGAACCTGACGCTGATCCGGATGACGCCGGATCTGATCTACGACCAGATGATCGGCATGGGCTGCGCGAAGAAAGTTGTGTTCTCTTGGGGCGGCAATCCCGGCGTCGGCTCGCTCTATCGTTTCCGGGATGCGGTGGAGAAGGCCTGGCCCGCGCCGCTGGAGATCGAGGAACATTCCCACGCCGCCATGGCCAATGCTTACGAGGCAGGCGCGGCCGGTCTGCCCCTCGCAGTGTTTCGCGGTTATATCGGCGCCGACCTGCCCAAGGTGAATCCCAATATCAAATTCATCCAGTGCCCCTTCACCGGCGAAACGCTGGCGGCCGTCCCCGCACATCGGCCGGATGTCGCCGTGATCCATGCCCAGAAAGCCGACCGGCAAGGCAATGTGCTGATCGACGGCATCGCCGGGGTGCAGAAGGAAGTCGTGCTCGCCTCGAAGCGATCGATTGTGACCGTGGAAGAGATCGTCGATGACCTAAAACCCGGGAGCTTTAACGCCGTGGTGCTGCCGGCCTGGACGGTCACGGCCATCGCGGAAGTGCCGGGTGGCGCCTATCCTTCTTACGCGCAGGGCTATTACGCGCGCGACAACGCCTTCTACAAGAAATGGGACGAGATCGCGCGCGAGCGCGACACCTTCCTGGCGTGGATGAAAGCCAACGTGCTCGATCAGGGTCCGGAAATCTTCGCGGCGCATACCCGGCCGCTGCGCGTGGCGGCGGAGTAAGTCATGGCAGACGCTTACACATCGAACGAGATGATGACCATCGCCGCGGCGCGCGCGATGCGCAACGAAGACGTCTGCTTCGTCGGCATCGGCATGCCGTCGGCGGCATCGAATCTCGCGCGGCTGACCCACGCGCCGGACATCACGCTGATCTATGAGTCCGGCACCATTGCCACCAAGCCGGACGTGTTGCCACTGTCCATCGGCGACAGCGAGTTGTGCGAGACCGCGCTCACGACTGTCTCGGTACCGGAGATGTTCCGCTACTGGCTGCAAGGCGGCCGCATCACCGTCGGCTTCCTCGGCGGCGCGCAGATCGACAAATTCGCCAACCTCAACACCACCGTGATCGGCCCTTACGACAAGCCGAAGGTGCGGCTGCCCGGCGGCGGCGGCGCGCCGGAGATCGCGACATCCTGCGGCGAGATCTTCATCATCATGGCGCAAGGAAAACGAAGCTTCGTCGACAAGCTCGACTTCATCACCTCGCTGGGCCATGGCGAAGGCGGCGACCATCGCGCTCGGCTCGGACTGAAGACCAAGGGACCGACCAAGCTGGTCACCGACCTCTGCATTTTCCAGCCCGATCCAGTGACCAGGGAAATGATCGTCACCTCGATCCATCCCGGCGTGACGCGCGAGAAGATCCAGGAGAATACCGGCTGGCCCGTGCGGTTCGCAGACAAGGTCGCGGAAACGCCCACGCCGACGGCCAAAGAATTAGAGACCCTGCGCGCGTTGCATGCCCGCACCGCTGCCGCTCACGGCAAAGCGGCATAGATGACATGAAGAGTTTGCCTCAACCATCTACCGTCATCCTGAGGTGCCTGCCGAAGGCAGGCCTCGAAGGATGGCCAAGAATTCAGGGCCGTCGCCCTTCGAGGATCCCCCTGCCCAAGGCCGGGGTCGCACCTCAGGATGACGGATCGCGTATCGAGATTTTGGCATGAGCACACGTGACGTTTTCCTCTGCGACGCGGCACGGACGGCCATCGGCCGTTACGGCGGCGCGCTGGCCAAAGTCCGCCCGGACGATCTTGCCGCCGTGCCGATCAAGGCGCTGGTGGCGCGCAATCCCCGCGCCGATTGGGATGCTCTCGACGAAGTCTATTTCGGCTGCGCCAACCAGGCCGGCGAAGACAACCGCAATGTCGCGCGCATGGCGCTGCTGCTCGCAGGACTGCCGGACAAGGTGCCGGGCGTCACGCTAAACCGGCTTTGCGCCTCGGGCATGAACGCGGTCGGCGATGCCGCACGCGCGATCCGCTCCGGCGAGATTGAATTCGCGATTGCCGGCGGCGTGGAATCGATGACGCGCGCACCGCTGGTGATGGGCAAGGCCGAAACGCCATTCCAGCGCGCCGCTGAAATCCACGACACCACCATCGGCTGGCGTTTCATCAATCCGCTGATGAAGGCGCAATACGGCGTCGATTCCATGCCAGAGACCGGCGAGAACGTCGCCGAGGAATTTCAAATCAGCCGCAAGGATCAGGATGCCTTTGCGCTGCGCTCGCAGCAGCGCGCGGGCAAGGCTATTGCCGCGGGGTATTTCAAGGACGAGATCGTTCCGGTCGAAGTGCCCGGCGGCAAGACCGGTCCGGCGGTTGTCGACCGCGACGAGCATCCACGTCCCAGCACCACGCTGGACGATCTGGCGAAGCTTAAGACGCCGTTCCGCAATCCCGGTACCGTTACCGCGGGCAACGCCTCGGGCGTGAATGATGGCGCAGCCGCGATGATCCTCGCCTCCGAAGCTGCCGTAAAGAAACACGGCCTGACGCCTCGCGCGCGCATCCTCGGCATGGCGTCGGCGGGCGTTGCGCCGCGGATCATGGGCATGGGCCCGGTGCCATCGACACAGAAGCTGATGGCGCTACTTAAATTGAAGATCGGCGATTTCGATCTGCTCGAGCTGAACGAAGCCTTCGCCTCGCAGGCGCTGGCTGTCTTGCGTCAGCTCGGCGTTGCCGACGATGCCGAATATGTGAACCCGCATGGCGGCGCCATCGCGCTCGGGCATCCGCTCGGCATGTCAGGCGCGCGGCTGTGCATGACGGCCGCGCATGGCCTGCATGCGCGGGGCGGCACGCGCGCATTGGCGACGATGTGCGTTGGTGTAGGCCAGGGTGTCTCCCTCGCATTGGAGAAGGTGTGATGACAATTGTTTATCCGCGCGAAAGCCTCAGCGCATTTTCCGGTCATCTCGCACCCGGCTACCAGAGTTCGCGCAAGCGTGCGCCCGCGAAGCCCTTGATCATCGTGCCGCATACGCTCTCGGAATTGACCGGACCGGTCTATGGCCACGAAACCGTTCAGGCGGGCGATGCCGACTTGACCAAGCAGCACAAGAGCGAACCGCTCGGCGAACGCATCATCATCTATGGCCACGTCCTCGACGAGGATGCCAAACCGGTGCCCAATACGCTGGTCGAACTCTGGCAGGCCAATGCCTCCGGCCGTTACACGCATATTGTCGATCAACACGAAGCCCCGCTCGATCCGAATTTTACCGGCGCTGGCCGCACGGTGACCGACGACAAGGGCCGCTATCAATTCCTCACCATCAAGCCCGGCGCCTATCCCTGGGGCAACCACGAGAACGCCTGGCGGCCGGCGCATATTCATTTCTCGCTGTTCGGCCATTCATTCCTGTCGCGCCTTGTGACGCAGATGTATTTTCCGAACGATCCGCTGATCCCCTTCGATCCGATCTACGACTCGGTTCCGAAGGAATCCCGCGAGCGCCTGATTTCATCCTTCGACATGGACGCGACCGTACCGAACTGGGCGCTGGCCTATCGGTTCGATATCGTCTTGCGCGGCCGCTTGCAGACTCCAACGGAAAGCTGAGACCATGGCCGGTATCACGCCTTCACAAACCGTCGGACCGTTCTTCGCCCCCGCGCTCACGCCGGGCAAAGACTATCCGTGGACACAACCTCTCACGAATGACCTGATCACGCCGGACGCATCCGGCCAGCGCATCCGCATCGAGGGACGCGTGTTTGATTGCGACGGCGCAGCGGTCAACGATGCGATGATCGAAATCTGGCAGGCAGATGCAGCGGGCCGCTACGCGCACCCTGCCGACCAGCGCCGGCCTAATGCAAAATTTCAGGGCTTTGGCCGCTGCGGTACCGATGCCGAAGGCCGCTTCAGCTTCAGCACGATCAAGCCCGGCGCCGTTCCCGGCCCGAATGGCAAGCCGCAGGCGCCGCATATTCTGGTCGCCGTCTTCGCGCGCGGCCTGCCACGCCATGCCTATACCCGCATCTATTTCCCCGATGAGGCCGGCAACGTGGGCGACCCGATCCTGACGCTTGTTCCGGATCAGCGTCGCGAAACGCTGGTCGCGAAACACGAAGATCGCGATGGCGCCGCTGTCTATGTTTTCGATATCCGCTTGCAGGGCGTAAACGAGACCGTGTTCTTTGATGTTTAGTGGATCACCTATCCTGCTCGCCGATATCGGCGGCACCCATAGCCGCTTCGCCCTGCTCGCTGCCCACAACCGTCCGGAACAGGTCGTATCGTGGGACAATGACCGCTTCGCCAACCTCGAAGAAGCAATCGCGTCCTATGTTGGCGAGTTGAAGGTAAAGCCCACAGCCGGTGTGTTCGCCGTCGCCGGACCGGTCACCGGACGGAAAGTCGCGCTGACCAACCGCCACTGGCTGATCGATCTCGACCACCTGGCCACGCGGTTTCATTTCTCCCGCGCCGACGCCATCAACGATTTCGAAGCCCAGGCATGGGCGCTGACGCAGTTACAGAGCGGTGACTACCGCAATCTCGGTGAAGTTTCTTCAGCACGCTCCGTCCACGGTGTGAAAGTCGTCCTCGGACCCGGCACCGGTCTTGGCGTCGCCGCGCTGGTTCCTGTCGGCACAGGCTGGCAGCCAATCGCGAGCGAAGGCGGCCATGTCTCTTTCGGTGCTGCGAGTAAGGATGAGGAGCCGGTGTTCGCACGGCTGCACGAGGCCGGTCCGGTTTCCGCCGAAAGCGTCGTGTCCGGATCGGGTCTGCCGCGACTCCACAGCGCGCTGAATCCTGGAGCGCCGTCTCTGCATGCAGAGACCATCGTAAAACATGCGCAGGCCGGCGACGCGGCGGCGGTTGCGACCATCAAACTTTTCGTGCGGTTGCTGGGGCGTTTTGCCGGCGACGTGGCGCTCACGTTCAAGGCCTTCGGCGGCGTCTATATCGCCGGCGGCGTCGCGGGCAAGCTTGGCGCACTGCTGGACGAGAAAATCCTGCGCGATGCCTTTGAAGCGCATCCGCCCTATGGCGATCTGCTCAAAGGCATACCGACCTATCTCGTCACCGCCGCGCATCCCGGCCTGATCGGCTGCGCCGCCTACGCGATGACGAAGGCAGGTTAGTCGATCGCCATTGCGGGCTTGGCCGAACTGGATGGCATGCGCGTGGTGCCGATCGCAAACACCAGCGGAAGAACAACGATCGTTAGATACATCAGCAGCTTGAAGTCATTGGCATAGGCGATGACTGTCGCTTGCTGGGTGACGATCTGCTCCATCATCGCCTGACCGGTTTGCGTGTTCATCGGCAATGCAGCGGCGACATCGGGCATCTGCAACGCATTGTTGAACGGCGTGACGTATTCCGCCAGATGCGCGTGCATGCGGATGGTGGTCGAGGTCAGTTGTGCGATCACCACCGAAATACCAATCGAGCTGCCGATGTTGCGCACCAGCGTCAGGATCGACGCGCCATCGGTCCGCAGGTAGGCGGGCAAGGTGGTAAAGGCGACCGCGCTCAATGGCACGAACACAAGACCAATGCCGAAGCCCTGCACGATGCTCGATGTCACGAGCGTCTGTGACGACACCATCTCGGTGAAGCCCGACATCCAGTTCAGGGTAAAGGCGCTGAGGCAGAGTCCAATCAGCACCAGATAGCGCGCTTCGACCATTTTCAGCAGGCGGCCGACCATCAGCATCGCGATCAATGTGCCGATGCCGCGGCCTGCGAGCAGGTAGCCTGCCGTCAAGATCGGATAGCCGATAACGTGCTGCATGAACGGCGTCACCAACGCCATGGTGCCGAACAGCACGATGCCGATCACCACCATGAACAGGCAGCTGACCACAAAGTTACGGTCCTTGAACAAGGCAAAACGGATGAATGGCTTTGCCGTGGTCAGCGAATGCGCCAGGAAGAAATAGAAGCCGCTGACCGAGACGATGGTTTCGGCGATGATCTCGTTGGATTCAAACCAGCCGACCTGTTCGCCGCGGTCGAGCATCAGCTGCAGCGAACCGATACCGACCGCAAGCGCAATAAAGCCGAACCAGTCGAAGCGCATTTCCTTCTTCTGGTCGCTTTCGTCGATGAAGAGAATAAGCCCGATCACGGTCACGATGCCGATGCCGATGCCGATGCCGATGCCGATGGGCAAGTTGATCAGGAAGACCCAGTGCCAGCTGTAATTGTCCGTAAGCCACGCGCCAAGCGTCGGGCCCATGATCGGCGCCAGCATCACGCCCATGCCCCAGATCGCCATGGCCTGACCGCGTTCTTCCGGTGGATAGCTGTCGAGCATCACCGCTTGGGACAGCGGCACCAGAGCCGCACCGAACATGCCCTGCAGCAAGCGGAAGCCCACCATCTGTCCGATGTTCTGCGCCAACGCGCAGAGCACCGACGCGACGGTGAATCCCGCCGCGCAGACAATGAACAGCTTCTTGCGCCCGAAGCGTTCGGACAGCCAGCCGATCGGCGCGGTCATGATCGCAGCCGCAACGATGTAGGAGGTCAGCACCCAGTTGATCTGATCGAGCGAGGCCGACAGGCTGCCCTGCATATAGGGCAGCGCCACGTTGGCAATGGTTGTGTCCAGCGCCTGCATGATGGTTGCCGCCATCGTGCAGATGGTAACGAGCACACGCGGGCTGGACGTTTTCGTCGTCATGGCGCGATGCCCGCGACCTTGGCTGGAGCCTGCTCAACATCGCTGAAGCCGAGCAGTGAGCCGAGCGTGCGCTGGCGGCCGGTATCGATCTCGACATTGGCGCTCATGCCCGCGCGCAGGTTCGTCATGTCCTGGCCATCGTCGAAGACGATACGCACCGGAACGCGCTGCACGACCTTGACCCGGTTACCGGTCGCGTTCTGCGGCGGCAGGATCGCGAATTGCGAACCCGTACCGGGGCTCACAGCCGAAACCGTGCCGCTGAAGACGCGGTCGGGGAAAGCATCGACCGTGATCTCGACCTTCTCGCCCGCGTGGAGATAAGTGACGTCGGTTTCCTTGGGATTGGCATCGACCCACGGCTTCTGATCGTCAATCACGCTCAGCACCGGCGAACCGGCCATCACGAAGCGACCGGGCTGAATGTTATCGACCTGCGTCGCGATGCCGGAGATCGACGCCTTCAGCACGGTATGGTCGAGATCGCGCTGCGCCTGATCCATTACGGCGCCTGCCTGCATGAACGGCGGAAATTGTTCGATCGGCAGCTCGGGCTTGCCAAGCAGCTGGTTGAGAACGTCCGAGCGCTGCTGCACGGCATATTCCGCCTGCAACTGCGCGCTGACGAGCGCCGCATTGGCGTTGTCGAGTTCGACAGCGGAGCCGGCCTGACTTTTGGCGAGCGCCGTCTTGCGCTCCACATCGCGCTGCTTGATCTCGACATTCTTCTGCGCGAGATCGACCAGCGTCCCGAGCGTTTGCAGATTGCTCTTGAGCTTGGAGAAATCCACGCGCACGGATTCGAGCTTGGCCTTGGCCTGGATCGCCGAAAAGCGGAACGGCGTCGGATCGATCTCGAACAGGACGTCGGCCGCGTTGACATGCTGGCCTTCCGTCACGACAGCGCGCGTCACGCGGCCCGAAACGTCGGGCGTGATCAATACCTTCTGCTGGCCGACATAGGAATTATCGGTCGAGATGTAGCGCCCGCCGGAGAAATAGAAATAGAGGCCGATCGTCAGCGCGAGCGCCGGCACGCCGCCGAGCAGCACAAGGCGCAAACGGCCACGCATCAAACGCTGCTTCAGTGAACGCCGCGGTTCCGCGGGCTTCGCATCGGGTTTGGCGTCTGAAAATTTGAGGACAGTGTCAGCCATGACGTGCTTCTTTCTTCAATTCGGCCGGACGTTGAATGGCCTCGCGCAGGTTGTTCTTGGCGCGGCCGAGTTTCGTCAGCATCAGTTGCACTTCCTTGTCGTCGATCCCCTGCAGCACCTCGCCCATCACCTCTTCGCCAAGCACCGCGAGCCGATCCATCAGCGGACGCGCTTCCTTGGTGAGGTAAAGGCGCTTGGCGCGGCGATCGTTCGGATCGGCACGCCGTTCGATCAGGCCGTTTTCGCAAAGCCGGTCGACCAGCCGGGTCAGCGTGATCGGCTGGAGATCGAGCATCTCCGCCAGCTCGAATTGCTTCAGCCCCTCGCACCGCTCCAGCCGAGACAGCACCTGCCACTGGGCCCGGGTCATGCCGTAGCTGCGGGCCTGCTGGTCCACGTAGGTTTTCAGAAGACGAGCCAAGTCACTGATTAGAAATGCGATTTGGCGGGCAGGGGTGGGTTCGCGCATGGAGATAACCTCAAAGAGCTGTACGTATAATAAGCTAGCTTACTAATTGTTCAAGATTTGGCCCGCAGGGGAGAAATGCAAAAAAGCAGAGGTGAGAGCGGCGGTTAGATCAGGCCGCGTGTGGCGAAGGCTGTGCGGTGGCGCTGCGCCGATTCTTCTGAGAAGCAGCTGAAGATCACGTGCGTGATGCTGGACTGTCCGCTCGCCAGTTCCAACACGACCGTTCCAATGGCGATGCGGGCGGCACGATCCGGTGGAAAGCGGAAAGCGCCGGTGGAGACCGCGGGGAAAGCAACCGACGTCAGCCGATGCTGTGCGGCCAACTCCAATGAGCGGCGGTAGCAAGACGCCAGCAGATCGTCTTCGTTGCGTTTGCCGCCGTTCCAGATCGGCCCAACAGTGTGAATAACGTGCCGCGCCCTCAGCTGATAGCCTAGGGTCATTTTTGCTTCGCCGGTCTCGGCGCCACCGAGCAGGCGGCACTCAGCAAGTAGTTCCGGCCCGGCTGCATCATGGATATCGCCATCGACCCCGCCGCCGCCCAGCAAACTGCTGTTGGCAGCATTCACTATGGCATCGACGTCTAGCGTGGTGATGTCGGCAACGATGATCTCGAGCCGCGCCTTGCCCACTTTCGCAATCAGAGGATCACCCGCGGACATATTCCTGATCGGCCTCAGTCGCGGCATCCATGGTGCCGTGACTTCCGATAGCATCGAAATGCTCCGCAAGGAACCGCTCGGCGGCGTTGCGGCCGAGTTCATGCAGCGTCTGGAAGAAATCGAACTGGTTGTTCAGGCGGCTGGCGGCATCGGTCGCAACTTCGCGCTCGTCGAGCACGATGCGATGCAGCCGAAGCCGGCGCGCGCCCTTGCCCTGCTCTGTGGCTATGCGATCGACAGCATCGAGCGCACGCAGTTCCGCATACATCGGCGCATTGAACGCGATCTCGCTGGTGCGGCCGGCAATCTCGCGCGATGACGTTGGCGTTTCTTCGCGCCGGACCGGAAAGATCTGCACCAGCAAGACATCTTCGCTGTCTTTGGTTTGCAGGAAGGGAAGCAAGGGCGGGTTGGACGTATAGCCGCCATCCCAATAATGCTCGCCATCGATTTCCACCGCGCGGAACAGCGGCGGCAAGGCCGCGGAGGCCATCACCACCTCCGGTGTGAGTTCGGCGGCAGTGAAGATCCGCAGGTCACCGGTCTGGGCATTTGTGGTGGATATGAAGAGATCGCGGCCGCTGCTGCGAATGGCGTCAAAGTCCACGAAACGCTCGATCAACCGCTTCAGCGGATTTATGTTCAGCGGATTGACGTCGGTGCCCATAAGCCGGCCCATCGACTGCATCCAGCTGTTCATCGGCGCCGTAGCGAAGGAATCCGCTGTCAACAACCGGTCGAACACCTGCCGTTGGACAGGAGACAATCCGCCATCGACGCTTGCCGCGCGCCAGAAATCCGCAAGCCGCTTGCGCGCTTCTTCACGTCCACCGCGCGCCAGGCCGTCGGCCAGCATCACCGCGTTGATCGCCCCAGCGGAGGCACCGGACAGCCCGTCGATATCGACGCGGCCGTCCTCCAGCAGACGATCGATCACACCCCAGGTGAAGGCGCCATGCGCGCCGCCGCCCTGCAGCGCAAGGTTGATGCGTTTCTCGGAATGGCTGCCTTGAGCGGACTCGCCACCGAGCGCCCAGGAAAAAAGTTTATTCATGTTGAGTCAGTTCACTGCGCGGTCCAGCCGCCATCGATCGGGATGTTGGCGCCGGTGATCGGAGCGGCGGCATCGGAGCAAAGGTAAACCGCCAGCGCGGCAACCTGTTCCACCGTGACGAATTCCTTTGTCGGTTGCGCGGCCAGAAGCACGTCGCGCTTGACCTGCTCCTCGGTCATGTTGCGCGTCTTCATCTGATCCGGGATCTGCCTGGCGACCAGCGGCGTCCAGACATAGCCGGGCGAGATGCAGTTCACGGTGACGCCGAACGTCGCGAGTTCAAGCGCAACCGTCTTGGTCAAACCAACCAGACCGTGCTTGGCGGAAACGTAAGCCGCCTTGAACGGTGAAGCGACCAGCGAGTGCGCGGACGCCGTATTGATGATGCGCCCCCATTTGCGCTTCTTCATGCCGGGCACGGCAGCGCGAATAGTATGGAAAGAGGCCGTGAGATTGATTGCGATGATGGCGTCCCATTTCTCTATGGGAAAATCCTCGATCGCCGCCACATGCTGAATGCCGGCGTTGTTCACCAGCACATCGACGCTGCCGAATTTGGTTTCGGCTTCCGCGATCATCGCGGCGATCTCCGCGGGCTTGGTCATGTCGGCAGCAGAATAGAGCGCCTTCACACCGAATTCTTTTTCGATGCCGGCGCGCTCATTCTCAATCTCGTCCGCACCGCCAAAGCCATTGAGCATGACGTTGGCGCCTTCCCGGGCCATGGCGCGCGCGACCGCCAAGCCGATCCCAGACGTGGAACCGGTGACGACTGCGGTCTTTCCTTTGAGCATTGGCATGACCATCTCAGTACGACTCATCACGACTCATCGCCCTTGCGATAAAATGGGGCGTGTTATGCTGCACTGCAATATGCATATCCGAATATAAGCAATGCGGCTATTCGTCGGAATTTCCGCATATCTGCCACAGGGGGTACAATCCCCAAATACGGCAACGCCTTGAGGCTATTGTGACGCCCGTTTCACTGTTCCCAGCGCCCGACCACGACCACGCCCGGTGTTCCACCGACGCCATGGCGCAGGCCGAGGCCATCTGTGCCTCGCGCGGGCAAAGGTTAACGCCGATTCGCCGTCAGGTCCTGGAAGCGCTGCTCGCCAGCCACAAGCCGCTCGGCGCCTACGAAATCATCGACGTGCTGGCGACCCAGGGCGGGCGGCCCGCTCCGATCACCGTTTATCGCGCGCTCGACTTCCTGCGCGAGAATGGGCTGGTCCACCGTATCGAAAGTCGCAATGCCTTCATCGCCTGCATTCATAATCATGCCACGGGAGCACTGGTGGTGTTTTTGATTTGTGAAAAATGCGGCGCGGTTGGCGAAGCGCTCTCGGCGGCGGCGGCGGAGACACTGCGATCCGCTGCAAAATCGGCAGGCTTCACGCCCAAGACTCCGGTGATCGAAATCAACGGCGTCTGCGCGCACTGCCGGGAAGCGTAACGATGGAGGCGACATCGCAACCACGCCACCGTTCGGTGCCCGTGCAGATTGGCCGCGTCACGGTCGGCGGCGATGCACCGATCGTCGTGCAATCGATGACCAATACCGACACCGCCGATGTGGCTGCGACAGCCGCGCAAGTCATCGCGCTGGCGCAGGCCGGTTCGGAAATCATCCGCATCACGGTGGATCGGGACGAAGCGGCTGCGGCGGTTCCGCACATCAAAGAGCGCGTCATGCGGATGGGCATCGACGTGCCCATCGTGGGCGACTTTCATTATATCGGCCACAAGCTGCTGGCCGATCATCCCGCCTGCGCCGAAGCGCTCGACAAATACCGCATCAATCCCGGCAATGTCGGTTTCAAGGACAAGCGCGACAAGCAATTCAGCGCGATTGTCGAAATGGCGATCAAGCACAACAAGCCGGTGCGCATCGGCGCCAACTGGGGTTCGCTCGATCAGGAATTGCTCACGCACCTGATGGATGAGAACAGTCGCGCGCCGAAGCCGCTGGAGGCGCGCGCGGTGACGCGCGAAGCCATGGTGCAGTCGGCGCTGCTGTCGGCGGAGCGTGCCGAAGAGATCGGCCTGCCGAAAAACCGCATCATCCTTTCTGCAAAAGTGTCCGCCGTGCAGGATCTCATCGCGGTCTATCGGGAGATGGCGCGGCGCTCCGACTATGCGCTGCATCTCGGATTGACCGAAGCCGGCATGGGCTCCAAAGGCATCGTTGCCTCATCGGCCGCCATGGGTGTGCTGCTGCAGGAAGGCATCGGCGATACCATCCGCGTGTCGCTCACGCCGGAGCCGAATGGCGATCGCACGGTCGAAGTGAAAGTTGCGCAGGAAATCCTGCAGACCATGGGCTTTCGCACCTTCGTGCCCTTCGTCGCAGCATGCCCCGGCTGCGGACGCACCACATCCACGACGTTTCAGGAACTCGCGCAGGATATTCAGGAATTCATTCGCGTCTCGATGCCGGAATGGAAGACGCGCTACCCGGGCGTCGAAAACCTGAACGTCGCGGTGATGGGCTGCATCGTCAACGGTCCGGGCGAAAGCAAGCATGCCGATATCGGCATCTCGCTGCCAGGCACCGGCGAGCAGCCGACCGCGCCGGTCTTCATCGACGGCAAGAAGGCCACGACCTTGCGCGGCCCGACACTGGTGGCCGATTTCAAGCAAATGGTTGCGGATTACATCGAGCGCCGCTTCGGTCAGGGCCACACCGCAGCAGAGTAAGTTGGATTACCGATCGTCCACCTCCCGTGTTCCTTCGGAACTCTGCCCGCCGCCGAACGTTTCCTTTCCAAGGCGACTTCCGACATTAGGACTCTGTCATGCGTCACATTTTTTCCGGTGGCCTTGTTGCCGCCGCGCTGGGGACCGCCATGATCGTTGCGGGCGCTCTTCCGGCTTCCGCGCAGGTCGCGCGCATCCAGCCGGCTTTCGCAGCCGGCGATAACGACAGCAGCCACCTTCTCACGCTGGTCCGCGATCAACGCGGCGGTGGGGGCGGCGGCGGTGGCAATGCCGATCGCGGCGGAGGTGGGGGCGGCAATGCAGCCCGTGCCGGCGGTGGTCGTGGCAATGGTGGCGGCAATGTCCGTATGAACACAGGACGCTCCTCCAGCGTTGCGCGGGCATCGCGTGGCAGTTCCATGCATGTTTCGCGTGCAAACCGGTCCAACGTTTCGCGCGCGAATAACCGGCGCTGGGCGAACAACAACTGGCGCTGGCGTCATCGTTACGGCTACTGGAATCGCGGCTACGGTTGGGGCAGCGGCATCGGCCTTGGCCTCGCCCTCGGTGCGCCTTACTATGCCTACGGCAGCGGTTATGGCGGCGGAGGCGACGCGGCTTTTTGCCTGAACCGCTTCCAATCCTACGATCCGGCGAGCGGAACCTATCTCGGATACGACGGCTTCCGGCATCCCTGCCCCTAACAATCTAGCAAATCTGAAATGCAAAATGCCCGGCCTTGTGCCGGGCATTTTGTTATGGGCCCGGCGTTTCCCCTTGTCGCGAGCGCCCAAGCCCTGGATGATTGCGCAGGGGAAATCTCATCCATGATCGCGACGCTCCAAATCTTTTTTCTGCTGCTGGCCGTGCTTGTGGTCGTGGCCGTCGCGGCCCGGCGGCTCGACGTTGCACCTTCCATCCTGCTCGTGATCGCGGGCATCGGACTGGCCCTCATTCCCGGCCTGCCGAGCGTCGAGCTCGCGCCTGAGCTGGTGCTGCTGGTGATCCTGCCGCCGCTGATCTATTCCGCCGGCGTCGCCATGAGCTGGCGCGAATTCCGCTTCAACCTGCGGCCAATCTTCTTGCTCGCCTTCGGCTGCGTGGTTTTCACCACCTGCGCCGTCGCGGCGGCGGCACATTACTTCATCGGCCTGCCCTGGGCGGTCGGCTTCCTGCTTGGCGCCATCGTCGCGCCGCCGGATGTGGTTGCGCCGCTCGCAGTCGCGCGCAAGCTGCGCCTGCCCCGCCGTCTCCTGCTTGTGCTGGAAGGTGAAGGCCTCGCCAACGATGCGACGGCGCTGATCCTTTATCGCTTCGCAGTCGTGGCGGTATCGACCGGCTTGTTCTCACTGGGCGAAGCAGCCGGGACATTTTCAGCCATCGTGGTGGGCGAAATCGCCTGGGGCGTTGTGGTTGGCTGGTTCAGCCTGGGCGTACGCCGTTGGGCGCGCGACCCACGCGTCGAGATCACGCTCTCGTTGATGACGCCCTACCTCGCCTACTGGGTGCCCGAACATTTCGGCGGCTCCGGCGTTCTGGCGACCGTCGCTGCCGGGCTTTACGTGAGCTGGAAAGGTCCGCTGCTCATTCCCTCCGCCACCCGCCTGCAAGGAATCTTCTTCTGGGATTTAATCATTTACCTGATCGAAGGCTTCATCTTCCTGATCGTCGGACTTCAGGCGCGTACTTTGTTGGGAAGGATCGAGGCTTACTCCGTTAGCGATCTTCTGACAGCGGTGGCGCTCACCACCGTGATTGTGGTGCTCGCGCGTTTCGTCTGGGTGTATCCCGCGGTCTATCTGCCGCGCTGGCTCAGCCCATCGCTGAGAAAGCGCGACCCTGCACCGCCCTGGCAATGGGCCTTCCTGCTCTCGTTCGTCGGGATACGCGGCGTGGTCTCCCTCGCAGCAGCGCTCGCCATCCCCTTCCTCACTACCGGCGGACAGGTTTTTCCGTATCGCGACCTGATCCTGTTCGTGACCCTTGGCGTGATCGTGGTCACGCTGGTGGCGCAGGGTCTAATGTTGCCGAAGGTCATCCATTGGCTCGGGCTTGCCAAAGACGCCAACATCGAGCGCAGCAACGAGCACGAAGCAGAACTCGCCGCGCGCCGCGACGCCATTGAGGCCGGACGCAAACGTCTGGAAGAGTTGCTGGCAGGGCAGGAGTTTCCCGACGAGGTGGTCAAGCTGCTGCGCGCGCGCCACGACCACCGCACCCGCCAGCTTGTCAGCGACGAGCTGCGCGAGATGGTCGGCGAGGTGAAACTCGAACTCCTGCAGGTCGAGCGTGAGTTCCTGTTCGATCTCTTGCGCGAGGGACGCATCACCGACGAAGCGCGGCGTCGGCTTGAGCGTGAACTGGATCTGGAAGAGGCGGTGGTGATTTCCCGGCGCGGCGAAGGTTCACCATTGCCGCTCTAGAGTCCGATCCGATTAGATTGAATCGGATCGGACTCTAGATTCGTTGATTTATCGCGCAACCTTGCGGCGAACCGGTTCCCACTTCGCCGGATTGCGCTCTAAGCGGAGCCCGAGGCATGACGGGGCAAGTTTCCCCGTGCTAGACAACCTGCATCACCGCCCTTTGTTTCGAGCCCAGAATGTCCGCCAAAACCCCAGCCCTCGCCGATTTCCGCCGCATCGTGGTCAAGGTCGGCTCGTCCCTGCTGGTCGATTCGGCCGGGGGGCGGCTGCATCAGGAATGGCTGGAATCCCTGGCCGAAGACATCAGCGGCCTGCACAAATTCGGCTGCGACGTGATCGTGGTGTCTTCCGGCGCCATCGCGCTTGGCCGCAGCGTGCTGAAACTGCCGCGCGGCGCGCTCAAGCTGGAAGACAGTCAGGCTGCTGCCGCCGTGGGTCAGATCGCGCTTGCAAAAACCTGGGCCGAAGTGCTCGGCCGCCTTGGCATCACCGCCGGCCAATTGCTGGTGACGCTGGGCGACACCGAAGAGCGCCGACGCTATCTCAACGCGCGCTCGACCATCGCCAAATTGCTGGAGTGGAAAGCCATTCCGGTGATCAATGAGAATGACACCGTGGCAACCAACGAAATCCGTTATGGCGACAACGACCGGCTCGCCGCGCGCGTCGCGACCATGGCGAGCGCCGATCTGCTGATCCTGCTGTCGGACGTCGATGGACTCTACACTGCGCCACCCGGTTCGGGACGCGAGGCGAAACTCATTCCGCTGGTGCCGCACATCTCCGCGGAGATCGAAGGCGTGGCCGGTGCGTCAGGCTCCGAGCTTTCGCGCGGCGGCATGCAGACGAAAATAGAAGCGGCCAAGATCGCGACCACCGCCGGCACGCATATGGTGATCGCGTCGGGCAAGATCGCGCATCCGATCCAGGCGATTACCAAAGGCGCGCCTTGCACCTGGTTCCTGACGCCAGCCAATCCGGTGACAGCGCGGAAGAAATGGATCGCGGGGTCACTCGAGCCCAAGGGCACGCTCGTCCTCGATGCCGGTGCGGTGAATGCATTGCGCGCTGGCAAGAGTCTGTTGCCCGCTGGCATCACCCGCATCGACGGTGTGTTCGAGCGCGGCGATGCGGTGATAATCCGCGGGCCCGATGGCGCGGAGATCGGACGCGGGCTCGTGGCTTATGACGCGGGCGAAGCCGACAAGATCAAGGGCAAGCCGTCCGGCGATATTGCGGACATTCTCGGCTTTGACGGCCGCGCCGAGATGATCCACCGCGACGACATGGTGATCGCAGGGCGTTAGCGCTCAGCGCACCGGAAAATCGAAATACGTATTCGGGAACGGCTCGCCGCGCAGCGTGAAGTGCCACCATTCCTTGCCGTAAGGCGCGAAGCCGCGCTTGCTCATGGCCGCTGCCAACAACAAACGATTCTTGTGCGCCTGCGCACTCACTGTCGGATTGTTGGTATTGGAGCGCGGGCTCAGGAAATCGAAATGCGTTCCCATATCGAGTTCGCCTGAGGCATCGACAATCGTGAGATCGATGGTCGAGCCGCGCGAGTGGCCGGAATGCGCGGCAATATAGCCGTCGCTGAACAGCCGCGTCTTTTCCATGTCCGGATAATACTCTTGTTTGTTTTTCATGTCGGAGATCGCGCGCGCCCAGCGCACGAAATGCGCCACCGCGCGTTTCGGCCGGTAGCAATCAAACGCTTTCAACTTCAATCCCTGCGGCGCGATATCGCGCGCCACTTGCGCCAGCGCCTCGGCGGCCTGTTTCGTCAGAAAACAGACCGGCTTTTCGTAACCGTCGATAGGCCGTCCGACAAAATTGCTGTCACCGACATAGCGCATCTCGGCCACGAGGCCCGGCACCACCGTCGCCGCGTCAACAAATGACGAGGGCCGTTCCTGCGCCACTACGGGCCCGACAGAGAAGATCAACAACAAGGCGATTCGCAGGACGGGGTGCATGCGGCAGACAAAACGCAAATCACCAACCAAATCAATCGCGGTCATGGGCCAAAGGTTAACGCCGCCGAGCGCTGGAACCATTTCCGGGATGCGACGTTGTCTCCATGCGACGCGACTCAGTATGAAGGCAGCCGAAGAGGCCGCCCATCAACCCCAGCCCCCGGAGGCTGGGGTTTTTGCTTGTGGCCAAGGCACAAAAAAGCCTCCCGCTTGGGAGGCTTTCGATTCCGTAAAAAGGGGTCAGTGGGCTTTGGAGCGCCGGTGCCGGCGGGGAATCGCCGCGGGAGGCACATCGGACGGCAGGTCGAAACAGCGCCCGTCCGGGAACACCAGATAGCGCGAGAAGACATGCACCTGGCCTTTGCCACGAGGCTTGCCTTCGATGACATATTTGGTCCCGACCGGAACGCGTTTCGGGATACGAGCCGCTTGCATATCGACCTCCACAAAAGCCCACCAATGACTAACTAATGCGGCTCTATGACAGGCGTTCCCGGCTGCCACGATTCGCCCACAGGAATCGAACGTGGTAGGAAAAATCCTGCAGGATTGGATGGTTATGACCGCTCCGCTGAAGACAATTGAGGGTTCCGGCGACATCGCCGACGTCATGCGCGCGCTGGGCCGGGGCGCCCGGGCGGCTGCGCGGGCGCTCACCCTCACCCCCGCACCGCAGAAAAATGCCGCCCTCTCGGCGATGGCCAAGGCGGTTCGCTTTCATGCCCAGGATATCCTCGCGGCCAATGCCGAGGACGTGGCGGAGGCCAGGATGAAAACGGAAACCGCAGGCGCGGCTTTCCTCGACCGTCTGACGCTCGACGCCGCGCGTGTCGCCGCGATGGCCGACGGCATTGACGTGGTGCGCGGCCTGCCCGACCCGGTCGGCAAGGTGACGGAGTCCTGGACCCGTCCCAATGGCATGACCATCGAGCGCGTGCGCGTACCGCTTGGCGTGGTCGGCATCATTTACGAGAGCCGTCCCAACGTGACGGCGGACGCCGCGGCGCTCTGCCTGAAGGCGGGCAACGCCGTGATCCTGCGCGGCGGATCGGAGAGCTATCGCTCGGTGCGCGCGATCCATGCGGCGCTGGCCGAAGGCTTGCGCGAATCCGGGCTTCCTGCGGAAGCGATCCAGATCGTGCCCACGCGCGACCGCGCTGCGGTCGGACACATGCTGCAAGGGCTCGATGGCGCGATCGACATCATCGTACCGCGCGGCGGCAAGGGCCTGGTCGGGCGCGTGCAGGCGGAAGCGCGCGTGCCGGTGTTCGCGCATCTCGAAGGCGTCTGCCATGTCTATGTCGACAAGGCCGCGTCACTCGACATGGCGAAGGCCATCGTGCTGAACGCCAAGATGCGCCGCACCGGCGTCTGCGGCGCTGCCGAAACATTGCTGGTGGATCGCGCTGTCGCCGCAACTTACCTCAAGCCGCTTGTGACAATGTTGATCGATGCCGGTTGTGAAATTCGCGGCGATGAGACGACGCGCAGCGCGGACGCGCGCGTGAAAGCCGCGAGCGAAGAGGATTGGGCCACCGAATATCTCGACGCCATCATCGCGGTGAAAACAGTGGAGGGCGTCGATGGCGCGATCGCGCATATCGAGCACTACGGCTCGCACCACACCGACTCCATCGTCACCGAAGACAAGAAGGCGGCGGAGCAATTCCTCAGCGAAGTGGATTCCGCGATCGTGCTGCACAATGCATCGACGCAATTCGCCGACGGCGGCGAGTTCGGCTTCGGCGCGGAAATCGGCATCGCCACCGGCAAGATGCATGCGCGCGGTCCGGTTGGCGCCGAACAACTCACGAGCTTCAAATATCGGATCCGCGGAACCGGGCAGATCCGGCCGTGACCTCCGCGCCTCAAGCGGACACGCGGCTGGTGTTGCCTCCTTATGCTCAAGGCATGCGTATCGGCCTGTTTGGCGGGACGTTCGATCCGCCGCATGAGGCCCATCTCGCGGCCTGTTTGCTGGCGATGAAAAAACTCGGTCTCGACCGGGTCTGGTGGCTGGTGACGCCGGGCAATCCGCTCAAGGACAAGAAGGAACTCACGCCGCTCGCGGACCGCATACGAACCATCAAGGCTTTCGCGCGCGATCCCCGCATTGTGGTGACCGGCTTCGAGGAAGCGATTGGCAGCCATTACACGTTCCAGACCGTTTCATTTCTGCGCCGCCGGTGTCCGGGTGTGCGGTTTGTCTGGATCATGGGCGCCGACAATCTGCGGAGCTTCCATCGCTGGCAGAACTGGCGGGGTATTGCCCGCATGATACCCATCGCCGTTGTCGATCGTCTGGTCCCGGACCTGTCCGCCACCGGCGGCATCGCCGCGCAGGCTTTGGGACGCTGGCGGGTTCCGGAATCCGGAATCAGAACCCTGGCCGATCGCAGGCCGCCGGCCTGGGCCTATTTGCACGGGTTGAAATCGGGGTTGTCGTCCACGGCCCTGCGCCGGAAAGCCCAACACAAAGCTTGAAACTGCTATAGTTGCGCCCATATCCTCACCAGGCTCCGGCATGAATCGGGGTGCAAAAGACAGCCAAAAGGAAAAGGACCACTGTCCACCCTTGCAACTTCGCGGGCCCGCAAATCGCGCGCAACCGCACCCGTCTCGAAAGCGCCAAAAGCGCGTCCCGCAGCCGATGAGACGTTGCAGCTTGTCCTCGCCTCGCTCGAAGACATGAAGGCTGAGGATACCCTCACCCTCGATCTCCGCGGCAAAACCTCGATTGGCGATTACATGGTCGTGACCAACGGCCGTTCGAATCGCCATGTCGGCGCTGTCGCGGACAACCTGATCAAGGATCTGCACAAGGGCGGCGTGAAGAGCGTTCGCTCCGAAGGCATCCCGCAATGCGACTGGGTTCTGATCGATGCTGGCGATGTGATCGTCCACGTCTTCCGTCCTGAAGTGCGCGCCTTCTACAATCTTGAAAAGATGTGGTCGGGCTCCGGTGCACGCCCGGACGGTCGCCGGACGAGCGAGCGCGCATGATCCCAAAAAGTGGGAACCGGTTTTTGGACAAGATCATGCGCATCATTAAGCGCTAACGGCGACGCGCCATGCGCATCATCGTCGCCGCCGTGGGCCGCCAGAAGCAGGGTCCCGAACAGGATTTGGCGGAGCGTTACCGCAAGCGCGCCACGGATGCCGGCCGCGGCATTGGATTGCGCGGCGTCGAAATCATCGAAATCAGAGAGAGCAAGGCGCGCGAGGTCGAGAAGCGCGTCATGGAAGAAGCCATCGCGCTCACCACTTTGATCCCGGATGGCGCGGTCATCATCGCGCTCGATGAACGCGGCGAAAACCTCGACAGCGTGACATTGACCGACCGGCTCAAGCGCTGGCGCGATGCCGGGCGTCCGACCGCCGTATTCGTGATTGGCGGGGCCGACGGGCTGGGCGCTAGCCTGCGCGACCGCGCCGACCTGAAACTGGCCTTCGGCGCAGCCACCTGGCCGCATCAACTGGTCCGCATCATGCTGCTGGAACAGGTGTATCGGGCCGCCACCTTGCTGGCGGGTCATCCCTACCACCGCGCATGAGCAAAATTTAACGGGTGCTGGAACCCGGATTGGCCTTAAATCCGGTCGATTCGAGATGCCATCTGGACCCTTAAACGGGGCGGCGAATAGCTCGGTGGGAATGATCCCTTCTCAATACAGCAAGACCCTGACGGCAGTGGCTTTGGCTCTGCCGGTTAGCTTGGCCTTGTCGTCTTATTCCGTCGCGCAGGATCGTCCTGCGTTGCGCGGCGGCGTGAGCCCGGAAGCGCTGCAGCAGCGTGACCAGGAATTCGAATCGCTGCAGGCTGAGCGCAAGAAAGCCGCCGAGGCGGAAGCCAGGCTGCGCGAAGAAATCGATGCCCTCGCAGGCGACCGCCGCAAGTTCAACCAGCAACTGATCGACACCGCTGCGCGTGTGCGCGCCGTGGAGCAGCGCATCGCTGCAACCGAGACCCGGCTGAAGCCCCTCGATGAAAACGAAAGCGCCATTCGCAAATCGCTCGACGGGCGGCGTGCGGTGATTGCGGAAGTGCTCGCGGCCCTGCAACGCATGGGCCGGCGTCCGCCGCCCGCGGTGATGGTGCAGCCGGAAGACGCGCTGCAATCGGTGCGCACCGCCATCATGCTGGGTGCGGTGTTGCCGGAGATGCGCCAGCAGACGGAAGCGCTCGCCAGCGATCTCACCGACCTTGTGCGCGTGCGCAAGGACATCGCGGTCGAGCGCGAAACGCAGAAGCGCGACCTCGCATCGCTTGGAGACGATCACCAGCGGCTCTCGGTTTTGGTCGAAGGCCGCCAGAAAAGACAGACAGCGGCGGAAGGCGAGCTCGAAGCCGAGCGCCAGCGCGCCACGGCACTGTCGCGTCAGGCCACCAACCTGAACGACCTCATCGCCAAGCTGGAACAGGGCCTCGACGCCACCACCCGCACTGCCCGCGCGGCTGCCCGCGCCGCCCTCGAAGGGCGTCCGGTTCCCGGCTCCACCCAGGACGCAGAACGGCTGACCCCGGCGGTCACCTTCAGTTCCGCCCGCGGATTGCTCCCACTTCCTGTGAACGGGGTTAAAATCCGCAATTTTGGCGACCAGGACACCGCAGGAGGCCTGGAAAAGGGCCTTGCGATCGCTGCCCGGCCGGGCGCGCAGGTCACATCCCCGTGTGACGGGCTCGTTGTTTACGCCGGTCCCTTCAGATCGTACGGACAAGTCTTGATCCTGAACGCCGGCGGCGGGTATCATGTGCTCCTGATGGGGATGGAGCGGATATCCGTGGATCCCGGACAATTTGTCCTGACCGGAGAGCCTGTGGCCGCGATGGGAAGCGGAGGGCAAATTGCCTCTGCTGCGGCCACCGTAACCCCGAGTCAGCCCGTGCTTTATATCGAGTTTCGTAAGGACGGAACGCCGATCGATCCCAGCCCATGGTGGGCTACAAGCGAAAGCGAAAAGGTTCGCGGATGATGCGCAAGACCTCTCTCATTCTCCTCGGTGCGGTTGCGGGTGCGGCGTTGACGGTGGTGGCAACACAACCGCGCATTCTTCTCCTCGGCTCAAGCGCGAAAGCAGCGGCAGCCGACACCTACAAGCAACTCAATCTGTTCGGCGACGTGTTCGAGCGCGTACGCGCCGACTACGTCGAGAAGCCGGAAGACAGCAAGCTTGTCGAATCCGCGATCAACGGCATGCTTTCCAATCTCGATCCGCATTCCAGCTACATGGACGGCAAGAGCTATCGCGACATGCAGGTGCAGACCCGCGGTGAGTTCGGCGGTCTCGGCATTGAAGTCACGATGGAAGACGGCCTGATCAAGGTGGTGGCGCCGATCGACGATACGCCTGCCGCCAAGGCCGGCATCCTCGCCAACGACATCATCACCTATCTCGACGACGACGCGGTGCAGGGCCTCACCCTGAATCAGGCCGTCGAGAAGATGCGCGGCGCTCCCAACACGAAGATTCGCCTGAAGGTGATGCGCAAGGGCAAGGATGCTCCGCTCGAGATCACGCTCGAGCGCGCCGTCATTCGCGTGCGCTCGGTCCGCTCGCGGCTGGAAGGCGAGGATGTCGCTTACATCCGCCTGACGCAGTTCAACGAGCAGACCACCGAAGGCCTCAAGCGTGCGATCACCGATCTCACGACCCAGGCCCCGGGCGACAAGCTCAAGGGCTACATCATCGACATGCGCAACAATCCCGGCGGCTTGCTGGAAGAAGCGATCTCGGTGTCGGACGCCTTCCTCGACAAGGGCGAGATCGTCTCCACCCGCGGCCGCAACGTGGAAGAGACGCAGCGCCGTAACGCCAAGTCCGGCGATCTGACGAAGAACAAGCCGGTCATTGTGCTGATCAACGGCGGTTCGGCGTCCGCGTCGGAAATCGTTGCCGGCGCGCTGCAGGATCACAAGCGGGCGACCGTCATCGGCACGCGCTCGTTCGGCAAGGGCTCGGTGCAGACCATCATCCCGCTCGGCTCCGGCAACGGCGCGCTGCGGTTGACCACGGCCCGTTACTTCACGCCGTCGGGACGCTCGATCCAGGCCAAGGGCATCTCGCCCGATATCGAAGTGCTGCAGGACGTGCCGGACGAGATCAAGGCGCGCACCGACACCAAGGGCGAAGCTTCGCTGCGCGGCCATCTCAAGGCCGAAGGCGACGAGGCGACCGGTTCGCAGTCCTACATCCCGCCGGATCCGAAGGACGACAAGGCGCTGCGCATGGCGGTCGATCTCCTGCACGGCTCGGTGCAGAACGCGGCCTTCCCGCCAAACCCGAAGGCGGGCGTGCCGAACTAAACCGGCCTACATCGCGCATTCAAAAGGGCGGCCTCCGGGTCGCCCTTTTTGTTTGTGGGGCGACGATTACGGTAAACGAGGGGTTAACGAATCACAGGCAGCCTCAGGGGATGATTCGCGAGACATCGTCCCGTGCCGGATGACCTGAACGCCCCCCTGGGGCAAAGCAAAAAACCCAAGCCCGGCTTGGCATTAGCGGCCTTCGCGCCGCATGCCGCCGCGGGCGCTTTGGGACTTTGCCTTGTCAGCTTTGTGCTGTGGGCGGTGACGGCCGACGATCCGCTGGGCGGGGAGCCGACCGCTCTGGTCGCCGTCCGGGCGGCAGGAACAGCAGCCAAAGCAGCGGAAGACAGCACAGCACCGGTGACCGTCACGTCGCCGTCGCGTTATGACGGCCCCGCGCCCGGCAGCAAGACCATCACCATCATCGACGGCACCAGCGGCAAGCGCGAAGACGTGACGATCCCTGCGACGCAGGCTTCGCCCGGTTCGACGCGCGCCAGCACCATCAGCACACCTGCGGCCGATACCGCCAACGGGCCGAATCCAAAGCTGATCGAGACATCGCGTCACGGCCCGATTCCGAAAATCGGCGCCGACGGCGTCAAACCCTCCGAGGCTTATGCGCGCGCCGTGAAAGCCACTGCGGGAAAACCCGACGGTCCGCGCATCGCCATCGTGATCAACGGCCTGGGTATCGGCACCAGCGGCACAACCGATGCCCTCTCCAAGTTGCCGGGCCCGGTGACCTTTGCCTTCGCGCCTTACAGCATCAATGTCGAGCAGCTGGCGCAGCGCGCCCGCAACGAAGGCCACGAGGTCTTGCTGCAGGTACCGATGGAACCGTTCGATTATCCCGATAACGATCCCGGTCCGCAGACCTTGCTGACCACGCTCGATGCTGGACAGAACATCGATCGCCTGCAGTGGTTGATGAGCCGCTTCCAGGGCTATGTCGGACTCACAAATTACATGGGCGCGCGTTTCTCGGCGTCGGAGCCGTCGCTCTCACCGGTCTTGCGCGAGGCCGCCAAGCGCGGCCTGATCTACATGGACGACGGCACATCGGCCCGCAGTCTTGCCGGCCAGATTGCCGGAGCCAATAATCTCGGCTTCGCCAAGGCCGAGGTGGTGATCGATGCAGTGCCGACACCGGCGGAAATCGACCGCGCGCTGGCACGGCTGGAGAACGGCGCGCGCGAGCGCGGCATTGCCGTCGGAGTCGCAAGCGCACTACCCGTCGCCATCGACCGCATCGCCAAATGGGCCAAGGCGCTGGAAGGCCGCGGCTTCACGCTGGTGCCGATCAGTGCGGTTCCGAACAGACCGAAGTCGAGCTGAGACTTTTTTAGTCATCGTCCCGGCTTGACCGGGCGCGTCAGTCTTCGCAAACAGTCATCGAACGCAAAGCGCCGATTTCCGTTATTGAGTACTGGATGCCCGCGCGCCGGGCATGAGGCCTGAGGAACAATGCCCTCGCACGAATCCCTGCCCTATCGTCCCTGCGCCGGCATCGCGGTGTTCAATGCCGAGGGCAAGGTGTTTATCGGACGCCGCCTGGGCGGACCGGAACACACCGACGACATTCATGCCTGGCAGTTGCCGCAAGGCGGCATCGACCCGGGCGAGGACACTTATCGCGCGGCGTTGCGCGAGCTTTACGAAGAGACCAGCATCCGCTCGGTGCAGAAGCTCGGCGAAGTGCCGGAGTGGCTGACCTATGACATTCCGGCCGAGATCGGCGGGCATGCGTGGCGCGGGCGCTATCGCGGGCAAACGCAGAAGTGGTACGCGCTCCGCTTCACCGGCGATGACAGCGAGATCAACATCGTTGAGCCGGGCGGCGGCAGACACAAGCCGGAATTCGTCGCATGGCGATGGGAAAAGCTTGAGAAGACACCCGAGCTGGTGGTGCCGTTCAAGAAACCCGTTTACGATAGGATGGTGCGGGCTTTCGCGGAATACGCGAAGCCGTAATCTTCTGCGGCGCGCAAAATCAAACCCTCATGGTGAGGAGAATTGCGCAGCAATTCGTCTCGAACCATGCAGGCCATGATGATGCAACAACCTCACCTGTAGCCATCCTTCGAGACGCAGCCTTCGGCTGCTCCTCAGGATGAGGGTGGTGGATGCTGTTTGCCCAGCAACGAAAAGGGCTAGTGCATCCCGGTCGAATTCAGGTGGGTATCCAGCTGCTTGAAATGGTCGAGCCGTTCAAGAGCACGGTCGAGCAATGAGCCCTGCTCCATCTCCTTGACCTTCTGTTCGGTCTCGGCGATCTGCGACGCGATCACCGCGCGATCGAAATCCTCGGCGGGACTGGCGAGATCGGCAAGGATCGAGAGACCCTGCGGATTCACTTCAGCAAAGCCGCCCAGCACCACGATGCGATGCTTCTTGCCGCCTTCGTGGATCACCAGCACGCCGGGCTTGATCAGCGCCACGAGCGGGGCATGACCGGCGAGCACGCCGAAGTCGCCATCGACGCCGGGCACATCGACCTGATCGACTTGCCCGGAGAACAGCACCTTATCCGGCGTGACGAGTTCGAACTGGAAGGTTGCCATCGCTAAGTCCTGATTCTTCTAACCAACCGGATGCCGAAAAAACCTAAAGCCCACGCACCGTAGAAACATCCTGCTGTCGCGAGAAAGAACTGGGCAAATGCCCAGTAGCCGGCAGACGCTTCACAGGCAGACCCGAACGGGTGCTTTTCGTAGAAACAGCCCAACCCGTAACTCGCTTGTCCTAAAGTCCCCATGAGAAACGATAGACAGACGATCACGACATGCGCCGCGATCGCCCATTTGCTCATTACGCTGCTTCCGCTGCCAGCTTCTTGCCCTTCTCGACGGCTTCTTCAATCGTGCCGACCATGTAGAAGGCGGCTTCCGGCAGGTGATCGTACTTGCCTTCGACCAGACCCTTGAAGCCCTTGATGGTGTCTTCGAGGCTGACGAGCACGCCCGGCGCGCCGGTGAACACTTCGGCGACGTGGAACGGCTGCGACAGGAAGCGCTCGATCTTGCGGGCGCGCGCCACGGCGATCTTGTCCTCTTCCGAGAGCTCATCCATGCCGAGAATGGCGATGATGTCCTGCAGCGCCTTGTAGCGCTGGAGCACCTGCTGAACCGCACGCGCGGTGGCGTAGTGCTCTTCACCAACGACGAGTGGCGACAGCATGCGCGAGGTCGAGTCGAGTGGATCCACCGCCGGATAAATACCCTTCGCTGCGATATCGCGCGACAGCACGGTGGTGGCGTCCAAATGCGCGAACGACGCGGCCGGCGCCGGGTCGGTCAAATCGTCGGCGGGCACGTAAATCGCCTGCACCGAAGTGATCGAGCCCTTGGTTGTGGTGGTGATGCGTTCCTGCAGCGCGCCCATGTCGGTCGCGAGCGTCGGCTGATAGCCCACCGCCGAAGGAATACGGCCGAGCAACGCCGACACTTCCGAGCCCGCCTGGGTAAAGCGGAAGATGTTGTCGACGAAGAACAGCACGTCCTGGCCCTGATCGCGGAAATATTCCGACAGCGTCAGGCCGGTGAGGCCGACGCGGGCGCGCGCGCCCGGCGGCTCATTCATCTGGCCGAACACCAGAGCGCATTTCGAGCCTTCGCCGCCGCCCTTCTTGTTGACGCCGGATTCGATGAACTCGTGATAGAGATCGTTGCCTTCGCGGGTACGCTCACCGACACCGGCGAACACGGAATAACCGCCGTGCGCCTTGGCGACGTTGTTGATCAGCTCCTGAATGAGCACGGTCTTGCCGACGCCCGCGCCGCCGAACAGGCCGATCTTGCCGCCCTTGGCGTAAGGCGCGAGCAGATCGACGACCTTGATGCCGGTGATGAGAATCTGCGCATCGGTCGATTGCTCGGTGTATTTCGGCGCCTCGGCATGAATCGGGCGCATGCCTTCGGACGTCACCGGGCCGGCTTCGTCGATCGGTTCGCCAATGACGTTGATGATGCGGCCAAGCAGACCGGGGCCAACCGGAACCGTGATCGGCAGGCCGGTGTCTGCAACTTGCTGTCCGCGCATCAGGCCTTCGGTGACGTCCATCGCGATGGTGCGAACGGTCGATTCCCCGAGATGCTGCGCCACTTCGAGCACCAGCCGATTGCCACCGTTGTCGGTTTCAAGCGCGTTCAGGATCGCCGGCAGATCGCCTTCGAACTGCACGTCGACGACGGCGCCGATCACCTGGGTGATCTTGCCCGACTTGTTTAACCCTGCCTGTGGTGTGGCCATGACGATCTCCTTGAAACTCTAGACGACGGTCAACGTGACCGGCACGTTGCCGCGCGTTGCTTTTGAATAGGGACAAATGGTGTGGGCGTCTTCGACCAGCGCCTGAACCTTGGCCTTGTCGGCGCCCGGGAGCGAGACCTTCAGTTCCGCCTTGAGAGCGAAAGACGTCTCGTCCTTGTCGAGGGTGATTGTGCAGGTAACGCGCGCATCCTGACCGTCGAGGCCATGCTTCTTGGCCAGAGCAAGGATGGCCTGACCGAAGCAGGAGGACCAGCCGAGCGCGAATAGCTGCTCCGGATTGTGGCCCGCGCCGTCGCCGCCCATTTCCTTCGGCAGCGCCATCGCGAGCGCAAGACCGCCGTTGTCGAGAATGGCGCGGCCGTTGCGGCCGCCCTTGGTCGTCGCTGTGGTGGTATATGCCATGGGACTACAGAGCCTCCGCGCCGGAAATGATCTCGATCAGTTCCTTCGTGATCATGGCCTGGCGTGTGCGGTTATACTTGATGGTCTGCTTGCGGATCATGTCGCCGGCGTTACGGGTTGCGTTGTCCATCGCGGACATTTGCGAGCCGTAGAACGAGGCGTTGTTTTCCAGCAGCGCGCGCAGGATCTGTGTCGCGATATAACGCGGCAGCAGTTCGGCGAGAATCTCTTCTTCTTCCGGCTCGTATTCGTACGACGCAGCCGGACCTTCCGCGACCTTGCCCTCGAACTTCGGCGGGACGAGCTGTTGCGCGGTCGGAATCTGCTGAATCACCGAGCGGAAGCGCGAATAAAACAGCGTGGCGACATCGAATTCGCCGCGCTCATACATCGCGACCACCTTCTGGCCGATGTCGGCGGCGTTGCTGTAGCCCAGCACGCGCACGCCGCGCAGTTCGACGCGATCGACGATATTCTTTTCGTAGTTGCGGCGAAGCTGCTCGAAGCCCTTCTTGCCGACGGTGAGGATCTTGACCTCTTTGCCTTCGGCCTGAAGGCGATTGATGTGCTCGCGCGCCAGACGGACGATGGAAGAGTTGAACGCGCCCGCAAGGCCACGCTCGCCGGTCGCCACGATCAGGAGATGCACCTTGTCGTTGCCGGTGCCGGAGAGCAGCTTCGGCGCGTTGTCCGAACCGGCCATCCCCGTGGCGATGCTCTGCAACACCGCGTCCATACGCTCGGCATAGGGACGCGCGGCTTCAGCCGCAGCCTGCGCACGGCGCAGCTTCGACGCCGCAACCATTTGCATGGCCTTGGTGATCTTCTGCGTCGCCTTGGTGGCGGCGATGCGGACACGCATGTCCTTGAGTGAAGCCATCGGTGCTCTTCGTCTCTTGCTGCGTCAGGCAGAAATTAAGCGAACGAGAATTAAGCGAAAGAGAATTAAGCGAAAGACTTGGCGTAATCGTCGACCGCAGCCTTGAGCTTCTTCTCGGTGTCGGCCGTGAGGTCGCTCGTCTTGCGGATGTCTTCCAGGATGTCGTTGTTCTTGGTGCGGAGCAGCGACAACAAGCCGTTCTCGAACTTACGGATCTTCGACACCTCGAACTTGTCGAGATAGCCGTTGACGCCGGCGTAGATCACCACGACCTGCTCTTCCATCTTCAGCGGCGAGAACTGCGCCTGCTTCAGGAGCTCGGTGAGGCGCGAGCCGCGCGCCAGCAAACGCTGGGTGGTGGCATCCAGGTCCGAACCGAACTGCGCGAAGGCCGCCATCTCACGATATTGGGCCAACTCACCCTTGATCTTGCCGGCGACCTTTTTCATCGCCTTGGTCTGCGCGGCGGAACCCACGCGCGACACCGAGAGACCGACGTTCACCGCAGGACGGATGCCCTGATAGAACAGGTCGGTTTCCAGGAATATCTGGCCGTCGGTGATCGAAATCACGTTGGTCGGAATGTAGGCCGACACGTCGTTGGCCTGGGTTTCGATGATCGGCAGAGCGGTGAGCGAACCAGCGCCCTTGCTGTCGTTCATCTTCGCCGCGCGCTCGAGCAGGCGGGAATGCAGATAGAACACGTCGCCGGGATAGGCTTCGCGGCCCGGCGGGCGGCGCAGCAGCAGCGACATCTGGCGATAGGCGACGGCCTGCTTCGACAGATCGTCATAGATGATGACGGCGTGCATGCCGTTGTCACGGAAGTATTCGCCCATGGCGCAGCCGGAGAACGGCGCGAGGAACTGCATCGGCGCCGGATCGGAGGCGGTGGCGGCAACAATGATGGAATATTCCAGCGCGCCCTGCTCTTCGAGCACCTTCACGAACTGCGCAACGGTGGAGCGCTTCTGGCCGATAGCCACATAGACGCAATAGAGCCGGAGCTTCTCGTCGGGCTGCGCGTTGAGCGGCTTCTGGTTGAGGATGGTGTCGAGCGCGATGGCGGTCTTGCCGGTCTGGCGATCGCCGATGATCAGCTCGCGCTGGCCGCGGCCGATCGGGATCAGCGCGTCGATGGCCTTGAGGCCGGTCGCCATCGGCTCATGCACCGACTTGCGCGGAATAATGCCGGGCGCCTTCACATCGACGCGGGCGCGGGTGTCGAACTTGATCGGGCCCTTGCCGTCGATCGGGTTGCCGAGCGCATCGACCACGCGGCCGAGCAGGCCCTTGCCGATCGGCACGTCCACGATGGAGCCGGTGCGCTTGACCGTCTGGCCTTCCTTGATCTCGCGGTCGGAGCCGAAAATAACGATACCGACGTTGTCGCTTTCGAGGTTCAGCGCCATGCCGCGCGTGCCGTTCTCGAACTCGACCATTTCACCGGCCTGGACCTGATCGAGGCCGAAGACGCGGGCGATACCGTCACCGACGGAGAGCACCTGGCCGACTTCGGAGACTTCGGCTTCCTGGCCGAAATTCTTGATCTGGTCTTTCAGGATTGAAGAAATTTCTGCGGCGCGGATGTCCATCAGCGGGCCTCTTTCATCGCAAGCTTGATCGAATTGAGTTTGGTGCGGAGCGAGCTATCGACCATCCGGCTGCCCACCTTGACGATGAGGCCGCCGATAATGGCCGGATCGACTTTCACAGCGAAGTCGATGTCCTTGCCGCCGGTGACGGTTTTGAGCGCGCCCTTGAGCGCGTCGAGATTCTGGTCGCTGAGCGTTTCGGCCACGGTCACCTCGGCGGTGACCTCGCCCTTGTGGCGGGCGGCGAGCAGCCGGAAGGCCTTCAAGATCTGGCCGAAAGCGAAAAGCCGGCGGTTGGAGGCCACCAGCTGAAGGAATTTTGCGGCGAGACCGCCGATGTCGGCCTTGTCGAGGATCGCGGCGAGCGCGCGGGCCTGCTCGTCGGCGGTGAAAACCGGGCTGCGGACCAGCCGCGCGAGGTCGGCGCTGTCATCGATCATCGCGCCGAAGCGGTCGAGATCGGCCTTCACGGCATCGACTTTTTTCTCCTCGAGCGCGAGCTCGAAAAGCGCCGTTGCATAACGGCCCGCTACTCCTGAGACGATCGGTTCCTGGCCTGCCATGGAAACTCGTTATTTGACCAATTCACATGCTTAACGCCGTCCGGCGAAGGGCGTCGCAACGTAGTGGAATCCGTGAGAGAATCCCGATTTCACGGGCTCCATGGTGCGCCCCCGAAAATCCTCATGAAATCGCGGTTTTGCTAACACAAGGAGCTATGCGGTGCAACATAGCTCGCGTTGGACAAAAGGCGCGAAAACGAATGGAGGCGCGACACGATGAAGCGGTCGGTTTCGGCCGCTCGCACCATCGTCATTTTGGTTGTGAATGTGGCCTCCGGGCCACAGACTCCAGCCGGCCGATCCGGTTAAATGAGGTTGTGCGATAGAGTGCACCATAGAGTGACCGGCCCCCATGCGGGGGTTTGTATCGCACCGTCCGACCTGTCAGATTGGCTCACTCTCCCTTCGGACGGCCCCCCATGGCTACGCCTCCACTTCCCCTGCGCGCGCAGCAGCCGACATTCGCCGAAATGTTCACGCCCAAGCTCGTGACCGTTTGGCGCGAAGGCTATGGGCTCAAGGACCTGCAGGCCGACGTGGTCGCGGGACTCACCGTCGCCATCGTGGCGCTGCCGCTCTCCATGGCGATCGCGATCGGCTCAGGCGTCGGCCCCGAGCGTGGGCTGTTCACCGCCATCGTCGGCGGCTTTCTCGTTTCGCTCCTGGGCGGCAGCCGCGTGCAGATCGGCGGGCCGGCCGCCGCCTTCATTGTGGTGGTGGCCGCCATCGTCGCGCGCGAGGGCTATGACGGCCTGGTGCTGGCCATGCTGGTGGCCGGCGCGATGATGATGCTGGTCGGCTTTCTGCGGCTCGGCACCTTCATCAAATACATCCCCTATCCGGTCACAGTCGGCTTCACCTCCGGCATCGCTGTCATCATCGCGATCAGCCAGATGCCGGACCTGCTGGGGCTCGCACCGCAGGCGGCCGAGAGCATCGTCCAGCGTCTCGCGGCATTGGCCGGTGCGATCGGCACCACCAGCCCCGCGACCGTCGCCATCACGCTGCTGTCGATCGCCATCATCCTCGGCATGACGCGCTGGGCGCCGCGCGCGCCCGGGTTTCTGATCGCGGTGGCCGGCGCCGCTATCGTTGCCGCACTACTGCATCTCGACGTCGCCACCGTCGGATCGCGCTTCGGCGGAATCCCGAGCGGCCTTCCCGCGCCCGCGCTGCCCGATTGGTCGCTGGACAAGATGCCGGCGGCCATTCGCAACGGCGCGGCGATTGCATTTCTTGGCGCCATTGAATCTCTGCTGTCGGCGGTGGTTGCCGACGGCATGACCGGCCGCCGCCACAGGTCGAATTGTGAACTGGTCGCGCAGGGCGTCGCCAATATCGGCTCGGCGCTGTTCGGTGGCATCTGCGTCACCGGCACCATCGCGCGCACAGCCACCAACATCCGCTCGGGAGCGCGCGGGCCGGTCGCGGGCATGCTGCATGCGGCCTTTCTGCTGATCTTCATGCTGGTGGCCGCGCCGCTCATTTCCTACATCCCGCTCGCGACCCTTGGCGCCGTGCTGTTGATCGTCGCGTGGAACATGGCGGAAAAGGCCGAGTTCTGGGCTTTAACGCGATCCTCACGCGGCGACGCGCTGGTGCTGCTGACGACATTCGGCCTCACGATCTTCGTCGATCTCACGACCGGCATCGCCGTCGGCGTCGTGCTTGGCGCTTTCCTGTTCCTGCACCGGATGGCGGAGGCCGTGGAAGTCGAAGGCCATGCGCTGGTTATGAAGGACCGCCCGGATTCGGAAAGCGATCAACCTCGCGGCGTCACGAACCAGGACCGCGACGTCATGGTTTTCCGGATCAGCGGCGCGTTCTTCTTCGGTGCGACCGCCGCGGTGAGCACGGTGCTGGACCGCGCAGGCGAAAGACCGAAGGCCTTCATTCTTGATTTTCATGACGTGCCGCTGATCGACAGCACCGCGGCATCGACCTTGCGCAGCTTTGTGAAGCGCCTCACCCGCGCCGGCACGCACGTCTATTTCACCGACACGCGACACCGCGTGCGCGAAGCCTTGTTTGCTGCGGGCCTCACGCCCCCGCTCGTCAGCTACAAGGCGGATACGCAAGCGGCGCTGGCTTTGGCCAGGAAATTACCGCGCGAGCACTGAGCGGATGCAAGACATCATTCCGTGGCTGCCGACCATCCTCGCTTGCACCGTTGCGCTGCTTCTGTCCGGCGTGGTGAAGGGCATCCTCAGCATCGGCCTGCCGCTGGTCGGCATGCCTCTGCTGACTCTGGCGGTGGACGTGCCGACCGCCATCGCCATCCTGATGATCCCGCTGGTGTTGAGCAACCTGATCCAGGCGATCGAGGGCCGCGGCACGGCCGCCATGCTCAAGCGGTTCTGGCCGCTGATCATCGGCGTGATCGGCGGCACCTTCGTCGGCACCGCATTGTTCGCCGCGCTCGACCGGCATGTTTTGCTGCTCATCGTGGGCGCGCTCGCCATCGTGATGTCGAGCTTCTCGATTCTGCAGCCGCATGTCACCGTAACGCCCGCCATCGAGCGATGGTTAGGACCGCCGCTCGGTTTTGTCTCCGGCGTGATCGGCGGCATGTCGACATTGTTCGGGCCGCTGCTGGCGGTTTATGTCGTCGGCCTGAAGATGGATCGCGACGATTTCGTCAAGGCGATCTCGATCCTCTATCTGATCGCCGCGGTCTGCCTCACCATCGGCGGGACGGCGCAGGGCACTGCTGGCGCGCGCGAGCTGACATGGTCCGCCATCGGGATGATCCCGGTCTATGGCGGCATGCTGATCGGCCAGCGCGTGCGCCGCTACATCAATCCCGACCAGTTCCGCCTGCTGGTGCTCGGCGTGGTCTGGATCACCGGCGTCAATCTGATCCGGATGGGTTTGGGGTATTGAGAACCGCAATCCTCGTCCTGAGGAGCGATCAGAAAAAGCTCTGCGGATCGACATCCACCTCAAGCTTGAGATTGCCCTTGACCTTCGGCCCGGCGGCAAGCCAGTCGCGCAGGTAACCGGAGAGGTCGTAAGCGCGCGGCGCTTTCACCAACAGGCGAAAGCGAAACCGTCCGCGCACCACCGCGAGCGGCGCTTCCGCGGGCCCGAGCACGCGCACCTGCTCGTCTTGCGGCGCAGCGCTCGCAAGCTTCCGTGCAAAACTTTCCGCAGCGTGCTTGTCACCGCCCGACACGATCAGCGCCGCCAGCCGTCCGAACGGCGGATAGCCATCGCGCTCGCGCAACGCTATTTCCGCATCGTAGAAAGCATCGCGGTCGCCGGAGATCAGCGCGCGCATCACCGGATGTTCGGGCTGGTGCGTCTGTATCAAGCCGTGACCCTGCCCTGCCGTGCGCCCGGCGCGGCCCATCACCTGATGCAGCAACTGGAAGGTGCGCTCCGCCGCGCGCGGATCGCCGTTGCCGAGGCCGAGATCGGCATCGACGACGCCGACGAGATTGAGCTTCGGGAAGTGATGGCCTTTCGCCACAAGCTGCGTGCCGATGATGATGTCGAAGCGGCCTTCGGCGACGTCATCGAGCTCCTGCCGCAGACGCTCGACCGACTCCACGAGATCGCTCGACAGCACCAGCACACGCTTCTCCGGAAACAGTCCGGAGATTTCCTCGCCCAGCCGCTCCACGCCGGGGCCGACCGCAACGAAGCTGTCTTTGGTCTGGCATTTCGGACACTCGGGCGGCAGCGGCAGCGAATAACCGCAGTGATGACAAACCAGCCGGCGGCGAAAACGGTGCTCCACCAGCCAGGCGTCGCAGTGCTGACATTGCAGGCGGAAGCCGCAGGTGCGGCACAGCGTCAGCGGCGCGTAACCGCGGCGATTGAGGAACAGCAGCGCCTGCTCGCCGCGCTCGACCGCGATGTTCACGGCCTCGACCAAGCGCGGCGCGATGAAGCGTCCGCGCGCCGGGCCCTCGCGTTTCATGTCGATGGCTTCGATATGCGGCATGCTCTGGCCGCCGAAACGCTCCGGCAATCGCACGCGCTTGTAACGCCCGCGCCGCGCATTGACCTCGGTTTCCACCGACGGCGTCGCGGAGGCGAGCATCACCGGAAGCTGCGCGACATTGCCGCGCACCACCGCCATATCGCGGGCGTGATAATGCGCGCCGTCCTCCTGCTTGTAGGCAGGATCATGCTCTTCATCGACGATGATCAGGCCGAGATCGGCATAAGGCAGAAACAGCGCCGAGCGCGCGCCGATCACCACCTTCACCTCGCCCGATGCCACCGCCGCCCAGGTGCGCGCGCGCTTGCGCGGCGACAATTGCGAATGCCATTCCGCTGGCATGACACCGAAGCGCGCGGTGAAGCGATCCAGCGCCTGCGCGGTGAGCGCGATCTCCGGCATCAGGATCAGCGTCTGTTTTCCGCGACGAAGATTTTCTGCCACGGCTTCGTAATAAACCTCGGTCTTGCCCGAGCCGGTGACGCCGTCGATCAGCGTCGCGGAAAAACTGCCCGCGCGCACGCTCTCGCGTAGCGCCGCCGCGGCTTCGTCCTGCGCCGTGCTGAAATCCGGCTGGGCAAAATCCGGATCGGGCGGCTCTGCCACCGGTCCCGCCTGCAGCACCACCGTCTCCAGCGTCTCCTCGTCGATCAGCCCGTTGATGACGCCAACGCTGACGCCGGCCTCCTGTGCCGCTTCACCCTTGCTGCGGACCATGCCGTCCTGCATCAGCCGGATTACGCGCGCCCGCGCCGGAGTCATCCGCGACGGCTGCGGGCCGGAAAGCCGCACGCCGACGCGCTCGCGCTCCGGGGCAAGATCCGCGCCCATGCGGAGCGTCATCCGCAGCACCATGCCGCGCGCGGCCAGCGTGTAGTTCGCAACCCAGTCGACGAAGGTCCGCAATTCCGGCTTCAGCGGGGGAAAGTCGAGTTTCGCCTCGACGTCCTTCAACCGGTTATCGAGGCCGGGCCGCGAGGTGCCCTCGCCCCAGACCACGGCGACATAGTCGCGCGCGCCAAGCGGCACCGTGACGATATCGCCCGGCGCAAGCTCGACGCCTTCCGGCGCCCGGTAGGAATAGGCTTTGTCGAGCGCCAGAGGCACCAGCACATCGACGGTTCGTTTCGTCATGCCCTATGGGTGTCCGATTCCGCGCGCTTAAGGAAGAGTGAAGGAAAAGGGCGCAATATGACTTCCGGCCGAGCGAGGCGAGCGGTGGGGCCCTAAAAACCCTTCTGCCACAGCGGGTTCTTCCTCGTTTCATCGGCCACCTCTTACCCTTCCCCCATATAGGCCGGTCATGCCGAAGACCAAGGAGACGCCGGTTTCTTTCGCCGCCGACGTCGCGGCGGAGCTGGCGCATTGGCTGACGCATCTCGGCGCCGAGCGGCGCATGTCGCCAAAGACTCTGGAAGCCTACCAGCGGGATGTGGGCCAATTCCTTGCTTTCATGGCCGGGCATCAGGGCGGCGCGCTATCGCTGAAGGCGCTTGCCAAACTCACGCCGCAGGATGTCCGCGCCTTCATGGCAGCGCGGCGCGCGGCGGGTATCAGCGGACGCTCTTTGATGCGTGGACTGGCCGGCGCGCGCTCCTTCGCCCGCTTTCTCGAGCGCAACGGCAAGGGCAAGGTCGCGGCGCTTGCCGCGGTGCGCGCGCCGAAAGTGAGCAAGACGCTGCCCAAGCCGCTGGCCACAACCGCCGCCCGGCGCATGACCGAAACCGACATGCGCGCCGGCGAAGAACGCGCGCCGTGGATTTTCGCGCGGGACGCCGCCGTGCTGGCGCTGCTCTACGGATCGGGCCTGCGTATCTCCGAAGCCTTGTCGCTGAAGCCAACTGACGTGGCATCGGCCGAAAAGAGCCACGCGCTTACGGTCCTCGGTAAAGGCGGCAAGACCCGCATGGTGCCGGTGCTGCCGCAGGTGCTTCAGGTGATCGCGGACTATGTCGCGCTCTGTCCCTATGACTTGCCGGGCAACGGACCGTTGTTCGTCGGCGCGCGCGGCGGCCCGCTGAGCCCGCGCATCCTTCAGCTGACGATGGAACGGCTGCGCGGCGCGCTCGGCCTGCCGGACACCGCCACGCCCCATGCCCTGCGACATTCTTTCGCAACGCATCTCCTGGCGCGCGGCGGCGACCTGCGCGCGATCCAGGAACTGCTCGGCCACGCCTCGCTTTCCACCACGCAGATCTACACCGCGGTCGATGCCGAGCGCCTGATGGACGTCTATAAAAGCGCGCACCCGCGCGCCTGACCCACCCTTCGTCTCGCTTGCGCCCATCGCGGGCTTCGCCCACCCTCCGCGCCGAATCGGGAGAGGACTACCATGGCCGGCGCTCATGAAAATCTGGAACATGCGGAGCATGCCGAACATGCCGGGCATTCCAACAAGCGCATCGCGCTGCTGATTTCGGTGATCGCGCTGTTCCTTGCCTTTGCCGAGACGCTCGGCAAAAGCGCGCAAACCGAGGGCATCGGCCTCAACATCAAAGCGTCCGATACCTGGAATTTCTTCCAGGCCAAGACCATCCGGCAGACCACGTTGCGAACCGCGGCGGAAAACATGACCGCCGACCTCGGCGTGGCGCCCACCGATGAAGCACGCGCCACCATGACCAAGCAGATCGAGGCCTGGAAGAGCACCGTCGCGCGCTATGAGTCAGACCCCGCGGTGAAAGACGGGCGCAAGGAATTGCGCGCGCAGGCGGAAGGCTATGAGCACAAGCGGGACGAGGCGCTCGCGAAGTATCATCACTATGAAGTGGCTTCAGCCGCGCTGCAGATCGGCATCGTGATGGCGTCGGCCGCGGTGATCACCGGCATGATGGCGCTGGCTTTTGTTGCCGGCGGCCTGGGCGTGCTCGGACTGGTGTTCATGGCGATCGGCCTGTGGGCGCCGCACGCCGTGCATTTGATCTAACGCCGCCGCGCCATCACATATGAATCGCGCGCTTGGCGACCGCGAAGGCGGCTTCCTTCACCGCCTCGGGCAGCGTCGGATGCGCGTGGCAGGTGCGCGCGATGTCTTCCGCTGACGCTGAGAATTCCATCGCGATTGCGGCTTCCGCGATCATGTTGCCGGCATCCACACCGATGATGTGCACGCCCAGCACGCGGTCGGTCTTGGCGTCCGCCAGAATTTTCACAAAACCATCGGTGGTCTGGTTGGCCTTGGCGCGGCCGTTCGCGGTGAACGGAAACTTGCCGGTGTTGTAAGCGACACCCGCCTGCTTCAATTCCTCTTCGGTTTTTCCGACCGATGCGATTTCCGGCATCGTGTAGACCACGCCCGGGATCACGTCGTAGTTCACATGCCCCGCCTGGCCGGCGAGGATTTCCGCGACCGCCACGCCTTCGTCTTCCGCCTTGTGCGCCAACATCGGCCCGGCAATGACGTCGCCGATGGCATAGATGCCCGCCACGTTGGTGGCGTAATGCTTGTCGACCGCAACACGGCCGCGTTCGTCTTTCTTCACGCCGGCTTCTTCCAGCCCGAGGCCTTGCGTGTTCGGCACGCGGCCGACCGCGACCAGCACCACGTCGGCTTCAATCGTTTCCGCCGCGCCACCCTTGGCGGGCTCGACCCTGGCCTTCAGCGTCTTGCCCGACGCATCGACACCGGTGACCTTCGACGACAGCTTGAAGACCATGCCCTGCTTTTCGAACAGGCGCTGCGCCTGCTTGCGCACTTCGCCGTCCATGCCGGGCAGCACGCCATCGACAAACTCAACCACCGTCACCTTGGAGCCAAGACGCCGCCAGACCGAGCCAAGCTCCAGCCCGATGACGCCCGCGCCGACGACCAGCAATCGTTCCGGCACCTTGTCGAGCGCAATCGCGCTGTCGGATGAAACAATGCGCTTCTCGTCGATGTCGATGCCCTTGAGCTGCGAGACCGACGAGCCGGTAGCAATGACGATGGATTTGGTTTCCAGCGTCTGCGTCTTGCCGTCCGCGCCCTTCACCTCGACCTTGCCCGTGCCGAGGATGCGCCCCGTGCCGAAAAAGGCATCGACCTTGTTCTTCTTCAGCAGGAAGTCGACGCCCTTGACGTTGCCGTCGACCGCCTCGTCCTTGAACTTCAGCATCGTGGGAAGATCGAGCTTCGGTGTGCCGACCTTGATGCCCATCTTCTCGAATTTGTGGCCCGCTTCCTCGAACAGCTCGGAGGCATGCAGCAGCGCCTTCGAGGGAATGCAGCCGACGTTGAGACAGGTGCCGCCGAAGGTCGCCCGTTTCTCGACCACCGCGGTCTTCAAGCCGAGTTGCGCAGCACGGATGGCGCAGACATAGCCGCCGGGGCCGGTGCCGATAACGATGAGGTCGTAAGCCATAAGAATGCTCCACTTACGTCATGGCCGGGCGCGTCCCGGCCATCTCGCTTATGAAGGCAATTCGCCCCCAAGCGGGATGCCCGGCACAAGGCCGGGCATGACGACGAATGATTAAAGATCCAAAACCAGCCGCGCCGGATCTTCCAGCACGTCCTTCACCCGCACAAGGAAGGTCACCGCGCCCTGGCCATCGACCACCCGGTGGTCGTAGCTCAGCGCGAGATACATCATCGGACGGATTTCCACCTTGCCTGCGATGGCGACCGGCCGCTCCTGGATCTTGTGCATGCCGAGGATGCCGGACTGCGGGGCGTTCAGGATCGGCGTGGACATCAGCGAACCATAGACGCCGCCATTGGTGATGGTGAAGGTGCCACCCTGCATTTCCTCGATCTTGAGCTGGCCGTCGCGCGCGCGCTTGCCGAGCCCGCCGATCGTCTTCTCGATTTCCGCAAGCGACAGGCGATCGGCATTGCGCACCACCGGCACGACCAGGCCCTTCTCGGTGCCGACCGCCACGCCGATGTGGTAATAATTCTTGTAAACGATATCGGCGCCGTCGATCTCGGCGTTGACCGCCGGAAGATCCTTCAAAGCCTGCACGCATGCGCGCACGAAGAAACCCATGAAGCCGAGCTTGGTGCCGTGCTTCTTCTCGAACACGTCTTTGTACTGCGCGCGCAGCTTCATCACCTCGCTCATATCGACCTCGTTGAAGGTTGTGAGCATGGCGGCGGTGTTCTGCGCATCCTTCAAACGGCGCGCGATGGTCTGGCGCAGCTTGGTCATCTTCACGCGCTCTTCGCGCGCGGCATCGTCGGGCTGAGAAGGTGCACGCGCCTGCACCGGAGCGCTCTGCGCCACCGGTGTCGGCTGCGCCGCGGCGCGTTCGATGGCGGCTAGCATGTCGCCCTTGGTGACGCGGCCATCCTTGCCGGAGCCCGGAACGGTCGAAGCATCGACACCGCTTTCGGCGGACAGCTTGCGCACGGATGGCGCAGGCGGCGCGTCGGGATCCTTGCTCTTCGGTTCGGCATCGGCCTTCGGCGGAACGCGCAGCGCCTGCGTTTCTTCCGCCGCATTAATCGGCGTGGTGGTGGAGGTCTTCTGATCGGGACGGCCGGCAGGCGCAGCCGCGGGCTTGGCGGCGGGAGCGCCCGCGCCTTCCTTGATCTGGCCGAGCAGCGCACCGACCGCGACGGTCTCGCCATCCTTCGCCAGGATTTCGGACAGCACACCTGCGGCAGGCGCCGGCACTTCGATCGTCACCTTGTCGGTTTCCAGCTCGACCATAGGCTCGTCGGCCGCGACGGCGTCACCGGCTTTCTTGAACCATTTGCCGATGGTCGCCTCGGTGACGGATTCGCCGAGGGTGGGAACGCGGATTTCAGCCATGTTTCTTTTCCTGTCTCTGTTTCCGCAATCAGCCGTCATCCTGAGGTGTGAGCGACCGCAGGGATGACGGAAGATTTTATCCGAGCGCTTCGTCGAGCAACAGCTTGAGCTGCGCGAGATGCTTGGACATCTGGCCCACGGCAGTCGATGCCGAAGCCGGACGTCCGGCATAGCGCACGTTCTTGTATTTGGCGTTGATCTGGTTGAGCACCCATTGCAGGAAGACATCGACGAAGAACCATGCGCCCATATTGCGCGGTTCTTCCTGGCACCAGACGATCTCGGCCTGCTTGAAGCGCGACAGCTCGGTGACCAGCGCCTTGGTCGGGAATGGATAAAGCTGCTCGACGCGCAGGATGTAGATGTCGTCGATGCCGCGCTTCTCGCGCTCCTCGTACAAATCATAATAGACTTTGCCGGAGCACAGAACCACGCGACGCATCTTGTTGTCGGCTGCGAGCTTGATCTTCTCGTTCGGCAGTATCTGGGCATCGTCCCAGAGCAGACGATGGAACGAGGTATCCGGGCCGAGTTCGTCGAGGCGCGAGACCGCACGCTTGTGACGCAACAGGCTCTTCGGCGTCATCAGGATCAGCGGCTTGCGGATTTCGCGCTTCAGCTGGCGGCGCAGGATGTGGAAATAGTTCGCCGGCGTCGTGCAGTTGGCGACTTGCAAATTATCCTCGGCGCACATCTGCAGGAAGCGCTCCAGACGGGCGGAGGAATGCTCCGGCCCCTGCCCTTCATAGCCATGCGGCAACAGGCAGACGAGGCCGGACATGCGCAACCACTTGCGCTCACCGGACGAGATGAACTGGTCGAAGATCACCTGCGCGCCGTTGGCGAAGTCGCCGAACTGCGCTTCCCAGATCGTGAGCGCATTCGGCTCGGCGGTGGAATAGCCGTAGTCGAAGCCGAGCACGGCCTCTTCCGACAGCATGGAATTGAGCACCTCGAAATGCGCCTGCTTCTGATCGAGATGGTTGAACGGCGTGTGGCGCTCTTCGTTCTCCTGATCGAACAGCACCGAATGGCGCTGGGAGAAGGTGCCGCGCTCGCTGTCCTGCCCGGAGAAGCGCACCGGATTGCCCTCAAGCAACAGCGTGCATAGCGCAAGCGCTTCGCCCGTAGCCCAGTCGATGCCCTGGCCGGTCTCGATGGCCTGGCGGCGGTTGTCGAGGAAGCGCTGGATGGTTTTGTGGACCTGGAAGCCTTCCGGGACCGACGTGATTTTCTTGCCGATGTCGCGCAACTCGTCGAGCGACACACCGGTGGTGCCGCGCCGTGGATCGTCGGCATCCGCCGCAGATTTCATCCCGGCCCACCGGCCGTCCAGCCAGTCAGCCTTGTTGGCCTTGTAGCCCGCACCCGCCTCGAATTCGATTTCGAGCTTCGCGCGCCAGTCGGCGCGCATTTTCTCGACTTCAGCGTCGGTGACCACGCCTTCGCTGACGAGCTTCTTCGAATAGATTTCCAGCGTCGACGCGTGCGCGCGGATCTTCTTGTACATCAGCGGCTGGGTGAACGACGGCTCGTCGCCTTCGTTATGGCCGTAGCGCCGGTAGCAGAACATGTCGATGACGACCGGCTTGTGGAATTTCTGCCGGAATTCCGTCAGCACCTTCGCCGCATAGACGACCGCTTCCGGATCGTCGCCGTTGACGTGGAAGATCGGCGCTTCGATCATCTTCGCCACATCGGACGGATACGGCGACGAACGCGAGTAGCGCGGATAGGTCGTAAAACCGATCTGGTTGTTGACGATGAAATGCATCGAGCCGCCGGTGCGGTAGCCCTTCAGGTCCGACAGGCCGAAGCATTCCGCCACCACGCCCTGACCGGCAAAAGCCGCATCGCCGTGGATCAGCAGCGGCATCACCGAGATGCGCTCTTCCGGCGGATCGCCGTGCTGGTCCTGCTTCGCGCGCACCTTGCCGAGCACCACGGGATTGACGATCTCGAGATGCGACGGGTTTGCGGTCAGCGACAGATGCACATGGTTGCCGTCGAATTCGCGGTCCGATGACGCGCCCAGGTGATACTTGACGTCGCCCGAACCCTCGATCTCTTCGGGCGTTGCCGAGCCGCCCTTGAATTCGTGGAAGATGATGCGATGCGGCTTCGCCATCACCTGCGAAAGCACGTTAAGCCGGCCGCGATGTGCCATGCCAAGCACAATCTCTTTCACACCAAGCGCGCCGCCACGCTTGATGATCTGCTCAAGCGCCGGAATCATCGATTCGCCGCCGTCGAGACCGAAGCGCTTGGTGCCGGTGAAGCGCAGATCGCAGAATTTCTCGAAGCCTTCGGCCTCGATCAGCTTGTTGAGGATCGCGCGCTTGCCTTCACGGGTGAAAGTGATTTCCTTGTCCTTGCCTTCGATGCGTTCCTGCAGCCAGCCTTTCTGCTCGGCGTTGGAGATGTGCATGAACTCCACACCGATGGTCTGGCAATAGGTGCGCTTCAGGATGGCGACGATCTCGCGCAGCGTGGCGAATTCCAGACCGAGCACCTTGTCGAGGAAGATCGGACGGTCGTAATCGGCTTCAGTGAAACCGTATGAGTTCGGATCGAGCTCAGCCTCGGGCTTTTCCGGTTCGAGTCCGAGCGGGTCGAGCTTGGCATGCAGATGACCGCGGATGCGGTACGCGCGGATCAGCATTAGCGCGTGAATGGAATCGCGCGTGGCTTGCTGCACCTGTTCGGAGGATAGCTCGACGCCGCGGGTCTGGGCGGAAGCCTTGACCTTGTCGCCGACGCCCTTCGCCGCTTCGGTCCATTCGCCGGTGACGGCGGAAACGAGGTCGCCGCTTTCGCGCGTCGGCCAGTTCGGCTTCTTCCAAGACGGGCCGCTGGCGATCTTCGCCACTTCGTCGGAATTGTCTTTCAGGCTCTCGAAGAATTCGCGCCATTCGGCATCGACCGCCTGCGGGTCTTTCTCGTACTTGGCGTAGAGGTCGTCGATATAGGGAGCGTTGCCGCCGTAGAGAAAAGACGAAAGGGCAAAGGCAGCGTTCGCGTCTTGGCGAGACATGGGGCGATCCTGAAATGCAGGGCGGGCCGGCACCCACCCGGATAGTGATTCTCATGAGCCAAGGCTATTCGCCCCGGCCCAATACGCCCGTTGTAGCGCCGATATTGCGAGTATTTTATGAAGAAAAGGCCAAGTTATGAACTAATCTTCAGTTCTATTCCGCGCTGCCCTGCCCGCGCTGGCAGATCGCACTGCCCGCTTCGGCCGGAGCCGCATAGAGCCGGCGGCCCTCGATCATCGGAATCGGCTGGGATTCGAGGATCGCGTCGGGTTGATCGCCGGGCCCTTGCGCAATCACCCAGGCACCGGACGCCGGCACCTCCCTTGGCGTGCGCCCGCGCTGATTCACGCCGAGGAACGCCTGCACCGCGAGACCGCGGTTTTCGATTTTGCAGAACACGAGTGGCTGGCCGACCGCCTTCACTTTCACTTCGCGCACGAAATCGAGCATGCGCTGGCCGGATAAATCCCGCGCCTGGTCGCTGAGGAAATGAAAATACACCGTGAGCCCGACAATCACGGCCGGAATGGCGGCAACGCCGATGCGCAGCAACACCTGCCCGCGCCAGCAATAGACCGCAGCCCAGGCACAGATGACGGCAACGAGTGGGAAGAAAGGCGCGAAGCGATCCCCGCGCCGGCTCGCCACCAGCAAAAACGGAATGGCCAGTAACGCGATGTAGAGCAGCGCCGGCGCGAGCGGATGTTTGCGCCATTCGCGCCACGGGAAAAACCACGCGGCCACGAGCAACAACAGCGACTACGGGAGAAAGCGCGAGATCACCCACAGCGGCACCTGCCATGCCGAGACGATGCCGGAATACCAATGACCTTCGAATTGTCCGCCGAGTTCCTGATTGACCAGGATGTTGCGGAAGTGATCCGGTGCGAGAATGAAAACTGTCACTGGCCAGGCAAGCGCAATCACGAGCGCAACCGGCGCGCCGATATAGGGACGCAACCGCAGCGCCGCATCCCAGCCGCCGTAAAAGAGCTTTGCGGCAAGAAACGCATACGCCACCGGGATCAGTGCGATCGGGCCTTTCGCCAGCGCCGCGAGAATGGCCGCGAGCCAGAACACGAAAGCCCAGCCGCCCTGCGACGACTGCGCAGTGAGAGCGCGATTGGCCGCATAGACACTCAACGTCAAAAAGAAAACCAGGATCATGTCGGGCCGCGCCACGAAAGCGAGCCGCAGCGCCATTGCCGACAAGCCATAGAACGCGACGGCCAACAGCGTCGCCCATTCCGGCGCGGTGACGCCGAGCCAGTCCGCATCCGGCCGCTCCATCTGCGCAAAGACATCGCGCGCAATCAGATAGACCAGCGCCAGCGTCCCGAAGAAAGCGAGCAGCGACGGGAACATGAAGGTCCATTCGTTCGGACCGAACGGCGCGACCAGCAACGCCGAGATGTAATTCATCAGCGGCGGCTTGGTGGCGAGGAAGCCATCCGCGTCGGACGCGAGAATGAGATTGCCGTTACGGACGATATAGACGGTGTAGGACACCGTGCGCGACTGATCGCGCGAGACGATGTCGGACGGCGACAGAATGCGCAGCCCCAACGTCACGACGATCAGGGCAAACAGCAGTCCTGCAAATAACTTGAAGCGGGAAGAGTGGGCTGGAAACGTCCGCAAGTCGAGCGACATGGCTACCTCGCGGACGCAATTTTCAGGCGCGCTTGTTCAGGACCTCGACCAGCGTCTTGCCGAGACGCGCGGGCGACGGCGAAACGGTGATGCCTGCAGCCTGCATCGCCGCGATCTTGGATTCCGCATCGCCCTTGCCGCCGGAGATGATGGCGCCCGCATGGCCCATGCGGCGTCCGGGAGGCGCGGTGCGTCCGGCGATGAAGCCTACCATCGGTTTCTTGCGGCCGCGCTTGGCTTCGTCCTTCAGGAAGGTTGCGGCATCTTCTTCCGCTGAACCGCCGATTTCGCCGATCATGATGATCGATTCCGTCGCCTTGTCGGCGAGGAACAGCTCGAGCATGTCTATGAAGTCGGTGCCGTTCACCGGATCGCCGCCGATGCCGACGGCCGTGGTCTGGCCGAGGCCTTCGCGCGTGGTCTGGAACACCGCTTCGTAGGTCAGCGTGCCGGAGCGCGACACGATGCCTACCTTGCCCGGCTTGAAGATGTTGCCCGGCATGATGCCGATCTTGCATTCGCCCGAGGTCATTACGCCAGGGCAGTTCGGCCCGATCAGGCGGGACTTCGAACCGCAGAGCGCGCGCTTCACCTTCACCATGTCGATGACGGGAATGCCCTCGGTGATGCAGATGATCAGCGGCACTTCCGCTGCGATCGCTTCCGTGATGGCGTCGGCGGCGCCGGCCGGCGGGACATAGATCACGCTGGCATCACAACCGGTTTCGGCGCGCGCCTCGGCAACGGTGTCGAACACCGGCAGGCCGAGATGCATGGCGCCGCCTTTGCCCGGCGACACGCCGCCAACCATCTGCGTGCCGTAAGCGATGGCCTGCTCGGAATGGAAAGTGCCGTTCTTGCCGGTGAAGCCCTGGCAGATAACCTTGGTGTTCTTGTCGATCAGGATGGCCATTACGCAGCCTCCTTCACGGCTTTGACAATTTTTTGCGCGGCATCGTCGAGGTCGTCGGCGGAGATGACGTTCAGTCCCGACTTGGCGATGATCTCCTTGCCGAGTTCGACATTGGTGCCTTCGAGACGAACCACCAGCGGGACTTTCAATCCGACTTCCTTCACGGCGGCAACGACGCCTTCAGCAATAACGTCGCATTTCATGATACCGCCGAAGATGTTCACCAGGATCCCCTTCACGCTCGGATCCGAGGTGATGATCTTGAAGGCGGAAGCGACCTTGTCCTTGGTAGCGCTGCCGCCGACGTCGAGGAAGTTTGCGGGCGCGGCGCCATAAAGCTTGATGATGTCCATCGTCGCCATGGCGAGGCCTGCGCCGTTGACCATGCAACCGATGCTGCCTTCAAGCGAGATGTAGTTCAGGTCGTATTTCGACGCTTCAATTTCCTTGTCGTCCTCTTCCGTGAGGTCGCGCAATTCCATCAATTCCGGATGCCGGTAAAGCGCATTGGAATCGAAGCTGACCTTGGCGTCGAGGCAAACCAGATCGCCGTCCTTGGTGACGATCAGCGGATTCACTTCGAGCAGGCTCATGTCCTTCTCGGTGAAGGCTTTGTAGAGCTTGGTCAGCAGCGGGCCCATCTGCTTGTGCTGCTTGTCTTCGAGCTTCAGCGCCTTGGACAACAGCCGCACATGGAACGGGCAAATGTTGGTCGCCGGATCGATGGAGAAGCTGATGATCTTCTCCGGCGTATCGTGCGCGACCTTTTCGATGTCCATGCCGCCTTCGGTGGAAGCAACCACTGCGACGCGTGACGATTCACGATCGACCAGCAGCGAAAAATAAATCTCGCGCGCAATCGCAGCGCCTTCCTCGATCAGAAGGCGGCGCACTTCCTTGCCCTGCGGGCCGGTCTGGTGCGTGACGAGCGTCGCGCCGATCAGGCGTTCCGCTTCCTTCTTCACGTCATCGATGGATTTGACGACTTTGACGCCGCCCGCCTTGCCGCGTCCGCCGGCGTGGATCTGTGCCTTCACCACCCACACCGGACCGCCCAAGGCTTGCGCGGCCTTCACGGCTTCATCGGGAGAGAATGCAGCCTGCCCACGCGGGACCGCCACACCGGCCTCCCGCAACAGCGCTTTGGCCTGATACTCGTGAATATTCATGAGATATGTCCCGGCCTGGTATACGTAATACCAGAAACCTAGCCTTTATTTCCGAGGTCAGGAGCGATTTTCTTGCAGGCATCGACCAAAGTCTGAACCGACGCGGCCGACTTCTCAAAGGCGTCCCGCTCGGAGCCGGAAAGGTCGATTTCCACAATCCGTTCAACGCCCTTGGCGCCGAGCACCACCGGCACGCCGACATAGAGATCCTTGATGCCGTATTCGCCGTTCAACCAGGCCGCGCAGGGCAGAACCCGCTTCTTGTCGAGCAGGTAGCTCTCCGCCATCGCAATGGCCGAAGCCGCGGGTGCGTAAAACGCCGAACCGGTCTTCAGCAAATTGACGATCTCGGCGCCGCCATTGGCAGTGCGATTGACGATCTCATCGACACGGGCCTGCGTGGTCCAGCCCATCTTCACAAGGTCGGGCAACGGAATGCCGGCAACTGTGGAATAACGCGGCAGCGGCACCATGGTGTCGCCGTGGCCGCCGAGCACGAAGGCGGTGACGTCTTCCACCGAAACGTTGAATTCATCGGCGAGGAAATAACGGAAGCGCGCGCTGTCGAGCACACCGGCCATGCCGACGACCATTGGCTTGGGAAGGCCGCTGGCCTTCTGCAGCGCCCAGACCATGGCGTCGAGCGGGTTGGTGATGCAGACCACGAACGCATTCGGTGCGTATTTCTTGATGCCCGCGCCCACCTGCTCCATCACCTTGAGGTTGATGCTCAGGAGGTCGTCGCGGCTCATGCCGGGCTTGCGTGCGACGCCGGCGGTGACGATGCAAACGTCGGCGCCTTCGATCGCTTCGTAGGAATTCACCCCGGTGAACTTGCTGTCGAACATATCGACAGTCGAAGATTGCGCGAGATCCAGCGACTTGCCCTGCGGCACGCCTTCGGCGATGTCGAACATCACCACGTCGCCGAGTTGCTTCAGGCCGATCAGGTGAGCCAACGTGCCACCGATCTGGCCGGCGCCGATCAATGCAATCTTGTTTCTCTTCATGTGGGGATATCCCTAAAAAATCCGCTGAAATGCGTGGATTGGTGGTCATTAACTGCACGGTTAGGGACTGGTCAAGTCTCCACAATCCCTTCCTGCAGCTGGCCGGGTGAATCGCGCCGGCCATGGGGCAGCGCCAGGTAAGAATCCGACCGCATTTCAATCAGCCGCGACGCCGTGCGCCTGAATTCCATCGCTTCCGTCCCGTCGTCGCTGCGATAGAGACCGTCCGGTTCGGCGTCTGCGGAGGCCACCACTTTCACCGCCTGGTCATAAAGCGTATCTATCAGCGTGATGAACCGCCTGGCTTCATTGCGGCGGGGAAAATCCAGCACCGGGATACGGTCGATCAGCAGCGTATGGAATTCATGCGCGAGCTTCAGATAATCCAGTGCGCCGAGCGGCCGGTCGCATAATTCATCGAATGAAAAACGCGCCACGCCAAGGGCGGCGAGCGGCACATGCAGCGCCCGGCCTTTGTGAACGATGTCCTGGGCAGCGCCTTCGTGCCCGCCAGTCAGCCGCCGCCACGCCTGATCCATGGCGGCATCGGCCGCAGCATTCGCAGGCACATACCAGATCGGCGCACCGGCCAGTTTCTCCATGCGGAAGTCGGTACGGGAGTCCACCCGCATGACTGTCATGCGCTCGCGCAGCATCGCGATAAAAGGCAAAAACAGGCCGCGGTTCAGCCCATCCCAATACAGATTGTCCGGCGCGACGTTCGACGTCGCCACCACGACGCCCCCGTGTTCGAACAGCTTCGTGAACAGGCGGCCGAGAATCATCGCGTCTGCAATGTCGGTGACGTGGAATTCGTCGAAACACAGGAGCCAGGCTTCGTCCGCGATGGCGGCCGCCACCGGCGCGATCGGATCGTCGCCCTTGACCTCACCACGCTTGAGCTTCTGCCGCCACGCATGCACGCGTTCATGCACGTCCGCCATGAACTCATGGAAATGCGCGCGGCGCTTGCGGATCACCGCGCTCGATTCGAAAAACAGGTCCATCAGCATGGTCTTGCCGCGACCGACATCGCCGTGAAGATAAAGCCCCTTGATCGGCTCTTTCGGTTCGGTGCGTCCAAAAAGCCAGCCTAGCGACGATGACTTGCGCGCAAGCCGGTGCGCCCTCAGCCGTTCCTCAAGCTGCGTGAGTTTTGCAAGCACCGCTTCCTGCGCGAGATCGCGCTCGATCTCACCGGCGGCAACGAGGGCCGCATAACGCTCGCTGGCGGAGCTCGACATGGGATTTTGTTCGTGAAGACGCGAGGAAAAAAGGGTCAGCGAGGCATAGCGGCTCGGCGATACCGCCTGCAAGCGCAAGCTGTGTACGCTGGCCAGCCTGCAATGCTGGCATGCCAGGCATTATCGTGAAGAATCAAACTGGTAAGCGCGCGCTAGCGATGCGCCTGACGCATAGGCTGTATCGGCTCCAGCAGGGGATAATCCGCTTCCACCACATAAGGCCCACCGCCGACAGAATCGCGCGAGGAGAACAGCACGAAACGATCGGGCTCAAACACCGGCACGCGGAGCGCGCCGCGCGTCGAAAAATAGTCGGCGACTTCAAAGCTGGATGAATGGCGCAACCGCGCCAGCGTGACATGCGGCGTGAATTTGCGGCCTTCCGGTTCGAGTCCAACCCGCCGCAACAGCCTTTCGTGCTCGGCTTGCAATTCCATCAACGGCTGCGTCTGAACAAGCAAAGCCACGATTGCGCGCGGGCGGTTGCCGCCGAACGGCGACAGCATCTCGAATTTGATGTCGAAGGCTTCGCGCCTGATCTGCCCGAGAATGAAAGCCGCCTCGCGCGCGATATATTCGTCCACGTCGCCGATGAAGCGCAGCGTCACATGATAATTTTCGGGATCGATCCAGCGCGCGCCCGGAAGGCCGCCGCGCATGGTGGAAAGCGCGCTCCGCACATCGGGCGGGATTTCCAGGGCGGTGAAGAGACGTAGCATGGGTCACTCACGAATCGCCTGACGAAATGATGCACAAAATTGCCTCTCGACGCCATGCGTCAGGATGCGGATTTCGCGCGCACGCGGGCAATCAGTTCTTCCACCTTCGGCAGCATGCGGTCGACGATGATATCGACGCCCGCCGGACCGGGATGAACGCCATCGCGCTGGTTGAGCTTGGCGTCGCCAACGACGCCATCGAGAAAGAACGGATAAAGCAACGCGCCGTATTTCTGCGCGAGATCCGAATAAATCCCGTCGAAGCTGCCGGCGTAATCGCTGCCGAGATTGCGCGGCGCCTGCATGCCCGCGACCAGAATTTCGATGTTGCGTGCTTTCAGGCGGCTCACGATCTTGTCCAGCGCCGACCGCGTCACCTTCGGGTCGATGCCGCGTAACGCATCGTTGGCGCCAAGTTCGACAATCACGGCTTGCGTCCCTTCCGGCACCGACCAATCCAGGCGGGCAAGGCCACCAGACGCGGTATCATCGGAAACGCCGGCATCGGAAATCTCCACCGCAATTCCCTTATCCTTCAGGGCGCGGCCGAGCCTGGCCGGAAAGGCCTGCACAGCCGGCAAGCCGAAACCGGCGGTCAAAGAATCGCCGAGCAGGACCAGCTTCACCGGCTTCTCCTGCGCAAATGCAGGCAAAGCTCCCTGAAAAAGCGCAAAAACAACGCCCGCAGCGACAATCAGTGCCTTTATTGGCCGCATTCCGCCCCCATATGTCGAGGCTCGGGCGCAGCCCCTTGCGGCGGCGGGAAAGGTGATACGGAATAACTTCATGGACGATATCTCGCGGTCTCAGCCGCCATTGCCTGCCGCCATCACGCTCGCAGGGGTCAATCTTTCCCTCGGCCGCGGTGCGGCCCGGGTTCACATTCTCAAGGATATAGGGTTGCAGATCGGCCGCGGCGAGGCCGTGGGGCTGGTCGGTCCGTCCGGCTCCGGCAAATCCACCCTCCTGATGGTGATGGCGGGGCTGGAACGGCCGGATACCGGCTCGGTGGAGGTTGCTGGCAGCGACCTCAACCAGCTCGACGAAGACGGCCTGGCGCGGTTTCGTGGCCGCCATGTCGGCATCGTGTTTCAATCCTTCCACCTGATCCCGACCATGACGGCGATCGAGAACGTCGCCGTGCCGCTCGAACTCGCCGGTGCTGCTGATGCGTATGACCGCGCCCGTCGCGAACTCGCCCTCGTCGGTCTCGCCGAACGGCTGTCGCATTATCCGGCGCAGCTTTCCGGCGGCGAGCAGCAACGGGTCGCCCTCGCCCGTGCGCTGGCGCCCAACCCCGCCATCCTTGTCGCCGACGAGCCCACCGGCAATCTCGATGAGAATACCGGCAAGCAGATCGTTGAGCTGTTGTTCGCAGGACATCAGGAGCGCGGCACCACCTTGATCCTGGTCACGCACGATGCGTCGCTCGCGGCGCGCTGCGATCGTGTGATGCGCATGCGATCGGGCCACATCGACAGCGACAGCTTGACGGTGCCGCGATGAGTTCTGCCGCGGCGCCTGCCAAGAGCAGCGCGACATTTATTCCGCTGCGCTTTGCCTTGCGCGAAATGCGCGGCGGCCTGCGCGGCTTTTATGTCTTCATTGCCTGCATCGCGCTGGGTGTCATGGCCATTGCCGGCGTCGGCTCGGTCTCCAGCAGTCTGGGGGATGGGCTCGCGCGTGAAGGCAAGGTGATCCTCGGCGGCGACGTCTCCTTCAGCCTGATCCAGCGCGAGGCAACGGACGAAGAGAATAAGTTTGTCGCACAGCGTGGGCGCATGTCGGTCGCCGCCACCATGCGCGCGATGTCACAGACCTCCGACGGCCGCTCGGCGCTGGTGGAACTCAAGGCGGTCGATCGTCACTATCCGCTGTATGGCGAACTCTCGCTTGAGCCTGCGATGAACCTGTCCGCCTTGCTGGCGGAGCGCGATGGCGTGTTCGGCGTCGCCGCTGCGCCTGCCTTGCTTGCGCGGCTCAATCTGAAAACCGGCGATCGCATCAGCGTCGGTGCTACCCATTTCGAAATTCGCGCGGTGTTGAACAGCGAGCCGGACAAGCTTGCCGGCGGCATCGACTTCGGCCCACGTCTGTTGATGAGCGAAGCGGCGCTGCGCACCACCGGCTTGTTGCAACCCGGCAGTCTGGTGCGCTGGCGCTACCGCCTCAGTCTTCCGGATGCCAGCGAACAGGCGACCAACGCCATCGCCGACGCGGCGCAAGCGCAATTGCCGGATGCCGGTTGGGAGATCCGCAGCCGCACCAATGCGTCGCCGCAGCTCGCGCGCAATGTCGAACGCTTTACGCAATATCTCACCCTTGTGGGCCTCACCGCGCTTCTGGTCGGCGGCGTCGGTGTCGCCAACGCCGTGAAGAGTCATCTCGACCGCAAGCGCGACGTCATCGCGACCCTGAAGGCCGTGGGCGCAACGGGCACCCGCGTTTTCCTGATCTATCTGTCCCAGGTAATGGTGCTGGCTGTGATCGGCGCCGTGATCGGACTCGCTTTGGGCGCGGCGCTGCCGTTCCTGGTCGCCTGGATCTTCGGCAGTATTATTCCGCTGCCGATGGAGCCGGACATTTATCCGGCGCAGCTCGTGCTGGCGCTGCTTTACGGCCTGCTCACGGCCGGCGCCTTCGCACTCTGGCCGCTCGGGCGTGCGCATGACGTTCCGGTCTCAGCGCTGTTTCGCGACGAGATCGACAGTCAGCGCCGCAGCCCACGGTGGGGCTACAGCATCGCAACCGCGCTGGTAACACTTGCTCTGGCAGGCACCGCAATTTTCCTTGCCTATGACCGCCGCATCGCCGTGTTCTTTATCGCCGCAGCCGCGGTGGTTTTCATCGTGCTGCGTATCGTGGCCGAAGGATTGATGTGGGCCGCGCGCCACACGCCGCACAAAGGCTCCGCGCTGGTGCGGCTTGCCATCGCCAATATTCATCGTCCCGGTGCATTGACGCCGACCGTCGTGCTGTCGCTCGGGCTTGGACTCGCGCTGCTGGTGACGCTGGTTCAGATCGACGGCAATTTGCGGCGGCAGTTCGATGCTGCGCTGCCGGACAAGGCTCCCTCGTTCTATTTCACCGACATTCCTTCAGTCGAAGCCGAACGCTTCGACGCTTTCATTCATGCCGCCGCGCCTGACGCGAAGCTTGAGCGCGTGCCGATGCTGCGCGGTCGTATTGTGTCGGCAAACGGCATCAAGGCCGAAGATCTGAAACCCACAACCGACGCCGCCTGGGTTCTGCAGAGCGACCGCGGCCTGACTTACGCCAACGAGGTCCCTGCAGGATCGCGGCTGGTGGAAGGAAAATGGTGGGACGCGGATTACAACGGGCCGCCGCTCGTCTCGTTCGAGAAGAAGCTCGCCGAAGGGCTCGGTTTGAAACTCGGGGATCCGGTGACAGTCAACGTACTCGGACGTCCGATCACCGCGACGATCGCCAACCTGCGACAGGTGGATTGGGAAAGCCTCGGCATCAACTTCGTACTGGTCTATTCGCCCGGCACTTTCTCCAGCGCGCCGCACACGCATATCGCAACGCTGACCTATCCGAACGGCAGCAGCGTCGAGCAGGAAGACAAACTCCTGAAAGCGGCCGCGGACGCCTTCTCGATGGTAACCACCGTGCCGGTGAAGGAAGCGATCGAGGCCGTGGCGAAACTCGTCCAGAATCTCGCGCTTGGCATTCGCGGCGCAAGCCTCATCACCTTGCTGGCGGCGGTGCTGGTGTTGGGCGGCGCGCTCGCCGCCGGAAGACGCAACCGTGTCTATGACGCCGTGATCCTCAAAACGCTTGGCGCGACCCGCGGGCGGCTTCTGGCCGCCTATGGCCTCGAATATCTCATCTTGGGTCTGGCCACCGCCATCTTCGGCGTTGCGGCGGGCTCGATTGCAGCTGCGCTGGTCGTCACCAAGGTGATGAACCTGAGCTTCGTCTGGCTGCCGGGGCCGGCCGCCGCGGCCGCCGCCATCGCCCTGTTTGTGACGGTTGCGCTTGGTCTGTTGGGCACGTTTTCCGCGCTGGGGCAGAAACCGGCGGCGGTCCTTCGCAACCTTTAATTTGCCGCAACCGCCGCCGCGTGTTTTCGCCGCAGGCTCAAAGGCCTAGGTGTCGCGGAATTAACCTTTCGCCGCAGGCGCGAGACCTAGCGCCGATGCCCCGCCCGTACTAGATTCCACCCATGGCGAAGGCTGACTTCAGTCCCGTGCCAAACTGATAAGCCGGCATCACGCCGAACAATGGAGAGGAAAAGCCATGTCGAATTTCGACAGGAACGTAGCGTCTGCCCGTGGCTACGGCGCCGACCGCGCGGTCGTCGATGCGGGCCTGCGCTCGTACATGATCAGCGTCTACAACACGATGGCGATGGGCGTCGCGCTCACAGGCATCGTTTCGTGGTTCACGTTCAACGCCGCCACCGTCACCAACGAAGCCGGCAAGATCGTGTTGACGTCGTTCGGACAGGCTCTGTTCAGCGGCCCGGCAACGATCGTGCTGTTCCTGGCGACGCTGGGGCTGGTGTTCTTCATGAGCTTCCGCGTGCAAACGCTGTCGGTCGGCACAGCAACAGGTCTCTTCTTCCTGTACGCCGGCCTGCTCGGCGTGATGCTCGCCTCAGTGTTCCTGGTCTACACGGGCCAATCGATCACGCGTGTGTTCTTCATCACGGCGGCATCGTTCGGTGCGTTGAGCCTCTACGGTTACACGACGCAGCGTGACCTTGGCCCGATCGGATCGTTCCTGATCATGGGGCTGTTTGGCATCATCCTGGCCTCGCTGGTAAACCTGTGGTTCCAGAGCTCGGCGATGTCATTCATGATTTCGGCGATCGGCGTGCTGGTGTTCGCGGGCCTCACCGCCTACGACACCCAGCGCATCAAGGAAATGTATGATGTCAACGACGACGGCACCGTCTCCGGCCGCAAGATCGTGATGGGCGCGCTGTCGCTCTACCTCGACTTCATCAACATGTTCCTGATGCTGCTGCGCCTGTTCGGCGACCGCCGCTAAGGTCCAATAAACCGAAACGCCCCGGCCAAAAGCCGGGGCGTTTTTTATTGCGCATGATCCGGAGGTGGGGACCGGTTTTCGGATCGGATCATGCGCCAAGTTTAAAGTAAGCTAGACTGCGCGCATGCTTTCGATCCGCCCGGCCAGCCTTTCCGACATTCCCGCCATTACCGGCATCTATGCCGGCGATGTCGCCAACGGCACGGCGACATTCGAGCTGGAGCCACCGGACCAGGCTGAAATGGCGATGCGGATGCGCCATATCACCGAAACCGGATTCCCCTATCTGACCGCGGAATGGGATGGCGCAGTCGCCGGCTATGCCTATGCCGGCACTTACCGGCTCCGCCCCGCCTATCGCTTCACCGTCGAAAATTCAGTCTATGTCGCACCGGCAGCGCAACGCCGCGGTGTCGGCCGCGCCCTGCTGGACGCCCTGATCGATGAATGTTCGAAACGCGGCTTTCGCCAGATGATCGCGGTGATCGGCGATTCACGCACACAGGCTGGTTCGATAGCGCTGCACAAGGCTGCAGGCTTTCGCATCACCGGCACGCTCGACCACGTCGGCTTCAAGCACGGGCAGTGGCTGGATACGTTGCTGATGCAGCGCGCGCTGGGCAGCGGCGCGGACGAACCGCCGGTCTAAATCGCGACGATCCGCAGCGGCTTGTCGATGGCGCGCAATACGCGATCAAGCTCTGGGCCACGGCGCACGATCAGGCCGGTCGCCGAGATCACGCTATAGACACCCTGCTTGCGCGCCAGTTTCGGATCTTTCTCTATGCGATAGATCGGTACTTCGGACGTGCGCCGGAAAATCGAAAATACCGCGCGGTCCTTCATGAAATCGATCGCGTAGTCGCGCCACTCGCCGATGGCGACCATGCGGCCATAAAGATTGAGGATGCGGTCGAGTTCGTGTCGGCTGAAGGTCACTTGATTGACGGGGGCGGCGGGGGGAAATCGGCCCGCAACGTCGCCCACGCGGGGCTTGCTTGGTTCAGTGTCGCCGGAGCCAAAATCCATTGGCGGCGCCTCCTTCGTTGAACCGTCATGATCGCGCCGCCCGCTTGTCACGGCAAGTCCCTGCGATGTTGATTTTTTCGGCTTGGAGCGGCGGTTTTTCAAGCAATTTCCAAGCAATTTCAACGATCACGGATTCGTTAGACCGCACCACAATACGGCCCGATTTCAGCCAAGCCATCGCCCTGCTGCGAGGCGATACAGAAGACTGTTGCCTCAAGGGCCCGGTCCGAAAACGAGCTTCGGATTCCTCAGCCCCCCAGCCCCCCGATGTTCGGTAAGGGCCGGGCCCATTGATGGCACCGAGTAGTTCGAAGCTCCGTGTACGTTCAATCCCCAATTCTTAAGGGCCGGCTTGTTAGCCGGCCCTTTTTTCATGCGCGCACGATTGCGAATTATAGGAGCGAGGCAACGGTAGCGCCGAGCATCGCACCGGGATCGCTTGCGCTGCCACCTTGCACCAGCACCGCTGCGGTATCGGCGCCGCTGGCCGTGAGCTGACTGAGCGGAATGCTCCAGAGCGCTTCCTTGCCATTCCAGTCGCCGAGCTTCTGCCAGCTGCGCGCGACGTTGTGATAGGTCACCGTGCGACCGCGGTTCTCACCGCGCGCAACCGCAACCGGCACTTCCTTCGCCAGGGCATAAACCCAGACTTCGCCAGAGCCCTTGCCCGCGGGCACATCGACGCTGAGTGTGCCGCCGCTGACCGCCGCATTCACAGCAACCGTGAGATTGCTGCGCGTGGATGCGACTGCCTGCTGCAACGCCGCGTTGTCGCTTCCGACCACATGCGTGGTGCCGTTGATGACCGCCTGTGGCGTATAGACGCCGCGCTCTCCGCGCACGCGGGCATAGGCGCGTTGCCGTTCGGCATTGCGCGGGTCGGCGAGCGTGTCCTTCCAGCCGAGCGAATCCCAGTAATCGACCGGGAGACTGAAGACGACGAGCGAGGGATCGTGGATCAGTTCGCCCATCAGCTTGTCGGCCGGTGGGCATGACGAGCAGCCCTGACTGGTGAAAAGCTCGACGACACCGCGCGTTTCGGCTTGCGCCTGCGGCAACGCAACAGCGCCCGCGAAAGCCGCGAGCGCTGCGAGATAAGCGATTTTCTGCATAAGACCTCCGGCCAGAGCGTTTTCAAGCGAAGTGGAATCCGGTTCGCGTGAAGAAAACGCTCCACTCTAAGGAGTGCGAGCGCGTTCGGACGCAAAACCGGTGTCCACTTTTGCTGAACGCGCTCCACGGTCAGTCCGCGAGGCGGAAGCCGCTTGCCTGCCTGTTCGTCACAGGCAGGCCGAAGGTTACGCCGCGAGCTGGCGCAGCACGTATTGCAGGATGCCGCCGTTCTTGAAGTAGTCGAGCTCGTCGACAGTATCGATGCGGCAGATCAGCGGCACGCGCTTGAGCCCGCCGTCGCCCGCCACGATCTCGGCCATCATCTTCATGCGCGGCTTCAGTTCGCCGTGCAGCCCGCGGATGGTGATCAGTTCGTCGCCCTTCATGCCGAGCGATTGCCAGGACTGGCCTTCTTCGAACACCAGCGGAATCACGCCCATGCCGACCAGGTTGGAGCGATGGATGCGCTCGAAGCTCTGCGCCACCACCGCACGCACGCCCAGCAGGGCGGTGCCCTTCGCCGCCCAGTCACGCGACGAGCCGGTGCCGTATTCCTTGCCCGCCATGATGACGAGCGGAACTTTCTCGGACATGTAGCGCATCGCCGCGTCATAGATCGGCATCTGCTTCTTGTCCGGGTAGTGCAGCGTCACGCCGCCTTCGACACCCGGCATCATCTGGTTCTTGATGCGGATATTGGCGAAGGTGCCGCGCATCATCACCTCATGGTTGCCGCGGCGTGTGCCGTACTGGTTGAAATCAACCGGACGCACCTGATGGTCGCGCAGATATTCGCCGGCAGGGCTGCTTTCCTTGATCGAACCGGCCGGGGAAATATGGTCGGTGGTGATCGAGTCCAGCAGCAGGGCCAGCACGCGCGCATCGACGATATCGTTGATCGGCGCCGGCGCCTTTTTCATCGTGACGAAATACGGCGGGTTCTGAACGTAGGTGGATCTGCTGTCCCACTTGTAGGTCAGGCCGCCCTTGACCGCGATCTTGCGCCAGTTGGCATCGCCCTTGAACACGTCGCCATACTTCTTCTGGAACATCGCCTTGGTGATGTTCTTCTGGACGCAATCTGCAACTTCCTTGTTGGTCGGCCAGATATCCTTGAGGAAGACCGGCTTGCCTTTCTGGTCGTTGCCGATCGGCTGTTTCAGCAGATCGATATTCATCGAGCCGGCGAGCGCATAGGCCACCACCAGCGGCGGCGAGGCGAGATAGTTCGCGCGGACGTCGGCGTTAACGCGGCCCTCGAAGTTGCGGTTGCCGGAGATCACCGCAGCGGCGACAAGATCGTTCTTACTGATGCTCTCGGAAATTTCCTCGGGCAGCGGGCCTGAATTGCCGATGCAGGTGGTGCAGCCATAGCCGACGAGGTTGAAGCCAACCGCATCGAGATCCTTCTGCAGCCCGGACTTGTCGAGATATTCGGTGACAACCTGCGAACCGGGCGCGAGCGATGTCTTCACCCACGGTTTGGCCTTCAATCCCTTCGCCGCCGCTTTGCGTGCCAGCAGGCCGGCGGCAATCATCACACTCGGATTGGATGTGTTGGTGCAGGACGTGATCGCGGCAATCACCACGTCGCCGTGGCCGAGATCGTGGTTGCGGCCTTCCACGGGCACGCGCTTGCCGTTTTCGCCGGGCTTGCCGAATTCCTTGTCCATCGAAGTATTGAAGCCAACTTTGACTTCCTTCAGCGACACGCGATCCTGCGGACGCTTCGGTCCTGCGAGCGAGGATTCGACCGCACCGAGTTCGAGCTTGAGCACATCGGTGAACATCGGATCTGCGGAATCGGCTTCGCGATACAGGCCCTGGGCCTTGGCATAGGCCTTCACCAGCGCGACGCGATCGGTCGCGCGCGCGGTATCCTTGAGATAGCCGAGCGTATCTTCATCGACCGGGAAGAAGCCGCAGGTCGCGCCATATTCCGGCGCCATGTTGGCGATGGTCGCGCGATCGGCGATCGAGAGATCGTCGAGGCCGGGGCCGAAGAATTCCACGAATTTGCCGACCACGCCGCGTTGCCGCAGCATCTGCGTGACGGTAAGCACGAGATCGGTCGCGGTCACGCCTTCCTTCAGCTTGCCGTTGAAACGGAAACCGATCACTTCCGGCAGCACCATCGAGAGCGGCTGGCCGAGCATGCAGGCTTCAGCCTCGATGCCGCCCACGCCCCAGCCGAGCACAGAGAGGCCGTTGACCATGGTGGTGTGGGAGTCGGTGCCGACCAGCGTGTCCGGATAGGCAACTTCGATAGTCGCGGGCTTGTCGGCGCCGATCTTGAGCTTTTCTTTTTTGGTCCAGACCGTCTGCGACAGGTATTCGAGATTGACCTGATGGCAGATGCCGGTACCGGGCGGCACGACGCGGAAATTGTCGAACGCCTTCTGCGCCCATTTCAGGAACACATAGCGTTCCTGATTCTGCTTGTATTCCTCATCGACGTTTTTCTTGAACGCGTTCTTGTCTCCGAAAAAGTTCACCACCACCGAGTGATCGATCACCAGATCGACCGGCACCAGCGGATTGATTTTCGTCGGATCGCCGCCAAGCGTCGCGAGGGCATCGCGCATCGCGGCGAGATCGACCACGGCGGGAACGCCGGTGAAGTCCTGCATCAGCACGCGTGCGGGACGGAAAGCGATCTCGTGATCGGAGCTTTTTTCTTTCAGCCAGTGCGCGATGGCCTGGATGTCTTCCTTCTTGACCGTGCGGCCGTCCTCGTTGCGGAGCAAATTCTCCAGCAGAACTTTCATCGAGTAAGGCAGGCGGGAAATTCCCTTCAGGCCATTCTTCTCGGCTGCGGGAAGGCTGTAATAGGCATAGGTCTTGGAGCCGACCTTCAAAGTCTTGAGGCACTTAAAACTGTCGAGCGATGTCATAACGGCTATTCCCATCCCTATCGGCCTGAACGGCAGGAAAAAGTCATGGTATTAAGATACCAACAACCCACTTTGGGGCGTTTGGCGTAGAATTTCAGCCCACTGTCGCATGATTTGCGGCTTATAAGAACTTTTCGAATGTTCCGCCACTGCAAGGCTGTTCATCACAAAGATGCAGGCTGTCCTCGCCGTTTCCATGAGGCCCGAATGGCCGGGTCGTGTGGCTCAACCCCTTGAAAACAGGCGCTGAATGATGCGGCTTGCCGCGGCTGATCTGACCTGCCGGCGGGGCGGCCGGGAGCTGTTCTCCGGCCTCAGCTTTTCCTTGGCCGGAGGCGAGGCCATGACGGTCACGGGCCGCAACGGCAGCGGAAAATCGTCCCTGTTGCGGATGATCGCAGGGCTTTTGAGCCCCGAAACCGGGCGGATCGCCCTCGAAGGCGGCGACATGGACCTGCCCGTCGGAGAGCAAGCGCATTATCTCGGCCATCAGGATGCGCTGAAGCCTTCCCTGACGGTGGGCGAAAATCTCCGGTTCTGGAGCGCCTATCTTGGGCCCACTGAAAACCCGCCGGCGCTCGCCCTCGAACGGGTCGGACTGCAGGATCTCGCCGACCTGCCCGCAGCCTATCTTTCCGCAGGACAAAGACGCCGATTGTCGCTGGCCCGCCTCCTCACCGTGCATCGTCCGCTGTGGCTGCTGGATGAACCCACTGCGGCGCTTGACGCCGAAGGCCAGGGCCGCCTCGCCGACGTCATGCACGCCCATCTCGCGCGCGGAGGTTTGATTCTCGCGGCCGTGCATGGCCCGATCGGGCTTCCCAGCGCGCAGGAATTGAATCTCGGAGCGGCGCCATGAACGCGCTCGCTGCCATTTTTCTGCGGGATGTGCGCCTCGCGATCCGCGTCGGCGGCGGCGCCTGGATGGGCGTCCTGTTCTTTCTCATCGTGGTGGCGCTGGTTCCCTTCGCTGTCGGTCCGGACAGTGGATTGCTGCAGCGGATCGGCCCTGCAATCCTGTGGCTCGGTGCGCTGCTGGCAAGCTTGCTCACGCTCGATCAGCTGTTCGCCGATGACCGCGAAGATGGCTCGCTCGACCTTATCCTGATAGGACGCACGCCGCTGCAACTGGCGATCGTCGCCAAGGCGCTGGCGCACTGGCTCACGGCCGGATTGCCGCTGGTCATAGCCGCGCCATTGTTGGGCATTTTCTTCAACATCGACTTGTCATCGATGGGCGCCGTAGCGCTCACTCTCCTGGTGGGAACACCGGCTCTGACCTTTCTCGGATTGATTGGGGCCGCACTTGCCGCGGCATTGCGGCGCGGAGGATTGCTGGTGCCGGTGCTGATCTTGCCACTGACCATTCCCGTGCTCATCTTCGGCGTGGCGGCAACGCATGCTGCGCTCGCCGGGCCCGTGCCTTTTGGAACTCCATTCACGATCCTCTGCGCGCTGTCGCTGATGAGTCTGGTCGTGGGGCCTGTCGCAGCGGCGGCGGCCTTGAAAAATGCGGACTAGGATCGGCTCAATCCATGACGATGAAAGACACCGCATTGCGCCCGGAAGCGCCCGGCCCTAAAAAACGGTCGATGGCCATCACCAACCTCGCCAATCCGTCGCGCTTTCTCGCCCTTGTGAACCCGATTCTGCCGTGGCTCGCCGCGGCGACGGCGCTCACGTTCGCGCTTGGGATCAACCAGGCAATCTTCGTCGCGCCGGACGACTATCAGCAAGGCGCTACGGTCAAAATCATGTTCCTGCATGTGCCGTCGGCATGGCTTGGCATGTTCTGCTGGGGTCTGATGAGCATCGCTGCGCTCGGCACGCTGATCTGGCGGCATCCGCTTGCGGACGTTGCGGGCAAAACCGCGGCCCCAATTGGCACGGCTTTCACTTTTCTCTGTCTTGTCACCGGATCGCTCTGGGGCCGCCCGATGTGGGGCACCTATTGGGTCTGGGACGCACGCCTCACGTCCGTGCTGATCCTGTTTCTGCTCTATCTCGGCGTGATCGCGCTGTGGCGCACGGTTGAGGATCCCTCGCGCGCCGCGCGCGCGGCGGCAATCCTGACACTTGTCGGCGCGATCAACATCCCGATCATCAAATTCTCTGTCGATTGGTGGAACACGCTGCACCAACCGGCTTCGGTGTTCCGGCTCGGTGGCCCAAGCATTCATCCGGCCATTCTCGTGCCGCTTGCCGTGGTCGCCCTAGCATTCACACTTCTGTTTCTCACATTGCATCTCGCCGCCATGCGCAACGAAATTTTGCGCAGGCGCGTGCGCACGCTGCAACTGATGCAAGCGCAAAAGGCGGGGGAGTAGCGTCATGGACCTCGGACCGCACGCCGCTTTCATCGTTACGGCTTACGCAGCAGCGCTTGTCGTGCTTGGCGGATTGATTGCCTGGGTGGCGTTCGATTATCGCGCGCAGACGCACAAGCTCGCAGAGCTGGAGGCGCTTGGCATCAAGCGGCGCTCGTCCGACCGGCCGGCGCCCGCATCTCCATGAGCTCTCTCGAAAAGAATGAACGTCCGCGGCGAAGGCTGATCGTTTTCCTGCCGCTCGCGCTGTTTCTTGCGCTGGCCATGCTGTTTTATATGCAGCTGGGCGGCGATAAATCCCGCGTGCCGTCGGTTTTGATCGGACGCCCCGCGCCGGAAACTGTGTTGCCGCCGGTGGAAGGACTGGAGCGCGACGGCAAGCCGCTGCCCGGTATCGCGCCCGCGCTTTTTTCCGGACAGGTCACACTGGTGAATGTCTGGGCCTCCTGGTGCGTGCCCTGCCATGACGAAGCGCCGCTGCTGCATCGACTCGCGCAGGACAAGCGCATCCAGATTGTCGGCATCGATTACAAGGACCAGCCGGAAAACGCACGCCGCTTCCTCGGCCGTTACGGCAACCCGTTCGTCGCTGCCGGAGCCGACACCAATGGCCGCGCTTCGATCGAATGGGGTGTCTATGGCGTGCCGGAGACGTTCATCGTCGGTCGCGACGGCAAGATCGCTTACAAACTGATCGGACCGATCGCACCGGAAAATATCGAGACCGAACTGAAGCCCGCGATCGAGAAGGCCTTGGCGCGCTAGACGTGGCGCATGATCTTGTCGGCGAACCGGTTCCCACTTCGCCCGATCAAGCGCTAGTCCTTGGTTTCCGGCGGCGCGTATTTGTTCAGCAGCGGCACTTGCGCCATCGCGAACAGGAAGGTGAGCGGCAACGCGCCGAACACCTTGAACGAAACCCAGGTGTCGGTGGAGAAATTGCGCCAGACGATCTCGTTCAGCACCGCAAGCACCAGAAAAAATATCGCCCAGCGGATTGTCAGCTTGCGCCAGCCTTCTTCGGTCAGATGAAACATCTGGTCGAACACGATCTCCAGCAGAGGCTTGCGTAGCGCAAGCCCGCCGAACAGCAGCACAGAGAACAACACATAGATGATCGTCGGCTTTAGCTTGATGAAGGTCTCATCGGCCAGCCAGATTGTGAGCCCGCCGAAAACCCCGACAATCACCGCGGTGACGACTGTCATCACCGGCAGGCGACGGATCAGGATGTAAGACACCACCAGCGCGACCAGCACGGCCGCCATGAAAATGCCGGTGGCGTAGAAAATCCCGAATTTGGCATTCGCCAGGAAAAACAAAACCAGCGGCCCGAGATCGAGCACAAGCTTGAGCATCGGATTGAGATGGGCTTTTTCGGTCATGGGTCCTGTCCAACGCGCGCGATGGCGATTGTCATTCCATCCCGGCAATAGCGCGCGCAAAATCCCGGGCAGTGAAGGGTGCAAGATCGTCCACGCCCTCTCCTATGCCGATGAAATGCACGGGCAAGCCGAACCGCGCGGCAATCGCAACCAGAATGCCGCCGCGCGCGGTGCCATCGAGCTTTGTCATGACCAGGCCTGTGACGCCCGCGACCTTCTGGAAAATCTCCACCTGCGACAATGCGTTCTGACCGACGGTGGCATCGAGCACGAGCAGCACCGCATGGGGCGCCGTGGGATCGACCTTCTTCATCACGCGAACGATCTTCTCGAGCTCTTCCATCAGGCCAGTCTTGTTCTGCAACCGGCCGGCGGTATCGACCAGCAGGACATCCATGTCCTGCGCCTTCGCAGCCGTCAGCGCTTCAAACGCAAGACTCGCCGCGTCGGAGCCGGACGTGCTGGCGATCACCGGCGCACCGGTGCGCTGGCCCCAGATCTTGAGCTGATCGATGGCTGCCGCGCGGAAGGTGTCACCCGCCGCCAGCATCACCTTGTGGCCATCGGCTTTGAATAGGGCCGCCATCTTGCCGATGGTCGTGGTCTTGCCGGAGCCGTTCACGCCGGAGACGAGAACGACGAACGGCCTGGCGCCTTCGATGGCGAGTGGTTTGGCCACCGGCGCCATGACCTTTTCGACTTCCGCAGCGACGATGCTCTTCACTTCGTCCGCAGAGATTGTCTTGTCGTAACGCCCCACGCCAATCGCCGCCGCAATCTTCGCCGCCACATCGACGCCGAGGTCGGCCCGGATCAGCGCCTCTTCCAGCTCCTCGACCATCGCGGCGTCGAGCTTGCGCTTGGTGACGAGATCTGAGATCGCCGTGCCGATGGACGACGAGGTACGCTTGAGCCCGCCGCTCAGGCGCTGCCACCAGGATTGTTTCTGCGTGCTGTCACTCATTGGGCGCCCATGATAGCGGTTTCCGCATGACACCGGAAGAGATGGTAGCGCGGCTCCTCTACCGCGACGGGCTGATGCTGGTGATCGATAAGCCGGCCGGCATGGCGGTGCATCGCGGGCCGAAGGGCGGCGAAAGCCTGGAAGATCATTTCGACGCGCTGCGCTTTGGGTTGCCGCGCGCGCCCTCGCTCGCCCACCGGCTCGACCGCGATACCTCCGGTTGTCTGGTGCTCGGCCGCCACCGCAAGGCGCTGGCGGCGCTGGGCAAGATGTTCAAGAACGGCAAGGTCGGCAAAACCTACTGGGCTGTTGTGCAGGGCGGGCCCGCCGATGACGAGGGCAGCATCGACATTCCGCTCGGCAAGCGCGACGAAACGCGCGGCTGGTGGATGAAGCCCGACCCGGAAGGCCAGCCTGCGGTGACGAACTGGAAAGTGATGGGGCGCGGCGACGGGATTACCTGGCTCGCGATGGGGCCTGTCACCGGCCGCACGCATCAGTTGCGCGTCCATGCCGCCGAGAGCGGGTGGCCGATTGTCGGCGACAATATTTATGGCGGCGCGGCGCGCGACGGCAGTGTGACGCTGCACCTCCACTCGCGCGAGATCGTGGTGCCGATTTCCAAGAACAAGCCGCCGGTCGTAACGACAGCCCTGGTGCCACAGCATATGCGTGAGAGATTGATGGCCTGCGGATGGCAAGAAATTGATCCGCGCTTTTCATCTCCGTCACCCTGAGGTGCGAGGCTACAAAGTAGCCGAGCCTCGAAGGGCGACGGATCGCTAAGCCGCAATGAGCTGGCGGCCGTCGTGACCGGCGATGGTGAGGTCCAGCATCTTCCCGCGCGCCACCGGCGATGACAGCTTCACCTGCGTAAACTGCTCGGTGCGGCCGACACCACCCGCTTCGGTCAGCACGCGCCGCTGCCTGCCCACTTCGCCATCGAGATGACGGCGCAACGCGGCGTCGCCCTTTTCGCGCAGCCGCTTCGCCCGCGCTTTGACGATCGCGCCGTCGAGCTGCGGCATCCGGGCCGCGGGCGTACCGGGCCGCGCGGAAAACGGAAACACATGCAGATGCGTCAGCCCACATTCATCGACAAGGTCGAGCGAGCGGGTGAACATCTCCTCGGTCTCGGTCGGGAAGCCTGTGATGATATCGCCGCCGAACACCACGTCGGGCCGCAGCCGCCGCACGTCATTGCAGAAGGCGATGGCATCGGCACGCAGATGGCGGCGCTTCATGCGTTTGAGAATGAGATCGTCGCCTGCCTGCAACGACAGATGCAGATGCGGCATCAGCCGCGCCTCGGTGGCCAGCGCATCGAGCAGATCGGCATCGGCCTCCACGGAGTCGATCGATGACAGCCGCAACCGCTCCAGTTCCGGAACGGCTTTGAGAATATCCTTCACCAATCGACCAAGCTTCGGTGCATCGGACGATTGGTAGCTGGTGATATCGACGCCGGTCAGCACCACTTCGCGGTAATCGTTGGCCACGAGCTTACGCACCTGATCGACCACATCGCTCGCAGGCAATGAACGGGAGTTTCCGCGGCCATAAGGAATGATGCAGAAGGTGCAGCGGTGGTCGCAGCCGTTCTGCACCTGCACGAAAGCCCGGGTATGGCCTTCGATGCCGTCGATCACAGGCAGCGCGATCTGTTTGGCCGCCATGATGTCACCGACCGCAACGCGCTCGATGTGCGCCCAGCTTTGCGGCGTGAGCTTCTCTTCGTTGCCAATGACGCGATCGACTTCCGGCATCGCGGCGAAACTTTGCGGATCGGCCTGCGCTGCGCAGCCGGTGACGACGATGCGCGTACCGGGTTGTTCGCGGCGAAGCTTGCGGATGGCTTGCCGCGCCTGGCGCACGGCTTCGCCGGTCACCGCGCAGGTATTGACCACCGTGGTGTCTGCGAGCCCGGCCGCATCGCGGCGGATCACTTCGGATTCGTGGATGTTGAGCCGGCAGCCGAAGGTGAGGACATCGACGCCCATGGTCAGTCCACGCCGACCTGTGAGAACAGCGCGGGATCGAACGTGCCGGTCATTTCCAGTTCCACCGGCCCGGTCATCAGCACATGGTCGTCGCTTTCGCGCCACTCGATGAAGAGATCGCCGCCGGGCACTGTCATCCGCACCTTCCGGTCGGTCCGCTTCAGACGCGCCGCCGCCACCGCGGTGGCGCAGGCTGCCGAACCGCAGGCTTGCGTCAGACCCGCACCGCGCTCCCAGGTCCGCATGACGATGTGTTCGCGCGACACGATATGCGCGAGCGTGATGTTGGCGCGCTCAGGGAAAATCGGGTGGTTTTCCAGCAGCGGCCCAAACTTGGCGAGGTCATAGGCTTGCACGTCATCGACCCAGAAGATCGCGTGCGGATTGCCCATGCTGACGACCGACGGCGTGTGCAGGATCGGCTTGTCGATCGGCCCGATCTGCAACTCGATGCCTCGGGTGTCGCGGAATTTCTTGGCGAGCGGAATCTCGTTCCAGGCAAAACGCGGCTTGCCCATATCGACGGTGACGAGCCCCGACGCGTCGGCCTGCCAGCAATTCAGCAAGCCTTCCGTGGTTTCGAAAGTCAGCGCCTTCTTGCCGGTCTCCTTGAACAACAACGAAGCGATGCAGCGCGTCCCGTTGCCGCAAGCGCCCACTTCCGAGCCGTCATTGTTGTAGATGCGGACATAGGCATCGGTGCCCGGCGTGCGCGGCGCATGCAGTGTCATCAACTGGTCGTAGGAAGCCGCCGGAGGCTGCGCCGCCGCGCGCGCTTCCGCGGCGCTGACGGTCGCCTTCGAGGCGCGCAGATCCACCACCACGATCTCGTTGCCGAGGCCGTTCATGCGGGTGAAAGGATGGTTTGCGAGCGCTGTCATCGTTCTATTTCCAGCGAAACTTATATGGCCAATTGTGCCCGATAAACCAGTGGCCCTTTGTTTCGGCAGGCTGCGGCGCATTTCAGCGACCCAGCCCCGGCGCGCCATGGTAATATCGCAATTATGGCGTGTTATTCGCCTGCGCCGATGAGGACGTCCCATGCCCCGCCTGCTTTTCACGGTCAGCGCCGCCGCCCTGATCGCTGTATTTTCCGCCGCTGCTTCCGCCCAGACGCCGCTCGAAAAGAGCACCCCTGACCCGAAGCCCCCGGTTTCCGCCGAGCCCGCTCCGGTCACCCCGGCAGATCCGTTCGGTGCGGAAGTGACGCTGGAGCCCAGGACCTTCATCTACATGAAGGGCACCGCGACCTGGGAAACCGCCTTCGAGACCATCGTCGACGCGTTCAAGACCATCACCGACTACATGGACAAGCAGAAGCTCACGGCGTCCGACAAACCGCTGGCGATCTATACCCAGACCGACGAAACCGGCTTCCAGTATCAGGTCGGGATTCCGGTGGCCGAGGCGCCGAAGAATCCGCCGAAAGGCGATCTCGCCGTCGCCAAATCGCCCGGTGGCAAGATGCTGCAATTCGTGCATCGCGGCTCTTACGACGCGATGGACACGACCTATGAAGCCATCACCAATTATCTCGACGAGAAGCGTCTCGAGTCGGAAGACATGTTCATCGAGGAATATGTCACCGACCCGGTGAAGATGCCGGAGGACAAGCTCGTCGTGAATGTTTATGTTCCACTGAAATGATGAACCGCTTCGCACTCGCCTTCGTTGTCATCGCCGCCGCGCTCGGCAACGCCGCCGCGCAGGAGCGGGTGCCGAGCCTCATCACCGTGACGGGCGAAGGCGAAGTTGCGGTCGTGCCTGACCTCGCCATCATGGGCGGCGGCGTCACCACGATCGGCAAGACTGCCCGCGACGCGAGCGAAGCCAACGCGAAGATGATGACGGCGGTGATGGCGGCGCTGAAAGCGGCTGGTATCGCCGAACAGGACGTGCAGACCTCGCGGCTCTCACTTACTCCCGTCCGCGATCTTCCATCCAAAGTAAGCGGCGGCGGGCTGCGTATCACTGGCTTTGAGGCGACCAACCAGGTCAGCATCAAGATCCGCGATGTCAGCAAGATTGCCGACGTCATCGACCGCCTGGTCGCGGCCGGCGCCAACGATATTTCCGGCATTCAGTTCGTGGTCTCGTCACCATCGAAGCCGCTCGATCAGGCGCGCGAAGCGGCGATCGCCGATGCCCACCGCAAGGCGGAGATTTATGCCAAGGCCGCAAATGTAAAGCTCGGCGCAGCCTTCAGCATTTCCGAAGCAGGCACGTCGATGCCCGGGTCGGTGATGATGCGCGCGGCCAGAGGTGGCGATGCCACACCGGTCTCCGTCGGCGAGCAGACCCAGCGGATATCGGTTTCCGTCAGTTATGAGTTGCAGCGCTGACTGGCTGCCGCGTCTGAAAATTCCGCAAGATGAAGAAACACGCCACGGCGGCGAGCAGATGCTTGATCGTGTGTCCGCTCACGGCGTGAACGGCTGAGAAGATCGACGCATCGTAAAGTTCGGGCAGCTTGGCAGCGGCATAGAGCGCTGCCGCGATAAGCCAGTTCACGGTGCCGGTATGTTTCGCCGGGAACAGCACGAATATGAGCAGCAGCGCCATCATCGGAAAGAATTGCACCCAGCCGTAGAGCCGGAGATCGTCCGTGAAGCGCCACACGATCAGGCTCGCAATGCCGAGCACCAGCAGTGGCCACAACAGCAGCGCGCCCGCCTTCTCGCTCACGCGTTCCTCGATGATGTTGGCAAGGATCGCCATGAAACCGAGCGTCATCGGCAGCCGGTCCCAGATCAGCGTCGCGTCGCTGGGAGTCCAGTGGTAGTAGGCCGGACTGAAACCGACGAGAAAGATGCCAAGGAAAATAATCCGCATGCTGGGCGGGCCGGACAGCCGCAGCCCCGCCGCACCAACGAGGAGGAACGGGATGTTGGAGACGACATTCCAGAAATTGGGGATTCCGAGCCAGGCCCGTTGGTCGGCATAGTGATGGTAGGCCTGATCCTGCGGGATGGGCGGCAAGAACAGCAGGGCTGCCAGCGAAGCTGCCGTGACGCCCAGCAGGACCCAGACCCGGGCATTCCATTGCGAAACGGTCAAAATCTGGCTCTCCCGGGACCGAATCGCCCCATAAACGTCCCAATTTACGAGCTTTTGGTTGACTCATATCAGGGCCGCCGTCTAGTTTCCGGCCGTTCTCGTAAGAGATGAGATTACCGATCCGCCGACCGGTCCGAGAGACCGGAGGCCCCCGCCCGACAGCGCGATGCGCCCTCGGGCGTTAAGTCGTTTTGGCGCGTGAAGGAACCGGAAGTTCGATGTTCGAAAGCCTGTCCGACAAGCTTGGCGGAATTCTCGATCGGCTCACAAAGCGCGGCGCGCTGTCGGAAGCCGACGTGGATGCGGCGCTGCGCGAAGTGCGGCGCGCGCTGCTGGAAGCCGACGTTGCGCTGGATGTGACGCGGGACTTCGTCGACAAGGTGCGCGTGCGCGCCGTGGGCGTGGACGTCATCAAGTCGGTGACACCCGGCCAGATGGTCGTGAAGATCGTGCACGACGAACTGGTCGCGACGCTCGGCGCGCAAAGCCAGGGCATCGATCTCAATGCCGCCGCTCCCATCGCCATCATGATGGTCGGCCTGCAGGGCTCCGGCAAAACCACCACCACCGCGAAACTCGCCAAGCGCCTCGGCGATCGTTTGAACCGCAAGACGCTGATGGCGTCGCTTGACGTGCGTCGCCCCGCGGCGATGGAACAGCTTGCGGTGCTCGGCCGCGACATCGGCGTCGATACGCTCCCTATTGTTGAAGGCCAGCAGCCGCCGCAGATCGCGCGCCGCGCCATCGAAGCCGGACGGCTTGGCGGTTACGACGTGGTGCTGCTCGACACCGCCGGCCGTACCACGCTCGACGAAGCGATGATGGCGGAAGCCGCCGAAGTCAAAAAGGCCGTCAATCCGCATGAAGTTCTGCTGGTTGCGGATTCGCTGACCGGTCAGGACGCCGTCAATCTCGCGCGCGCCTTCAACGAGCGCGTCGGTCTCACCGGCATCGTGCTGACACGTATCGACGGCGATGGCCGCGGCGGTGCTGCGCTCTCCATGCGCGCGGTCACCGGCAAGCCGATCAAGCTGATCGGCACCGGCGAAAAGATGGATGCGCTCGAGGATTTCGATCCGGCGCGTATCGCCGGCCGCATCCTTGGCATGGGCGATATCGTATCGCTGGTCGAAAAAGCCGCGGCGAATATCGATGCCGAAAAGGCAATGCGCAGCGCCGAGCGCATGCGCAAGGGCGCGTTCGATCTCAACGATCTGCGCGACCAGCTCGACCAGATGGCGAAGATGGGCGGCCTCGGCGGCCTGATGGGCATGATGCCCGGCGTCGCCAAGATGAAGAACCAGATCGCCAATGCCGGGCTCGATGACGGCCTGCTCAAGCGTCAGACGGCGATGATCGATTCCATGACGCCGAAAGAGCGGCGCAATCCGGATCTGCTGAAGAACAGCCGCAAGAAGCGCATCGTCGCCGGCTCCGGCACCAAGGTCGAAGAACTCAACAAGCTTTTGAAAATGCATCGCGGCATGGCCGACATGATGAAGTCCATGGTTGGCGGCGCCAAGCGCGGCCCGATGGCCGGCCTCGCCAACATGCTCGGCATGGGCGGCGGTGCCCCGAGCCCTGAGCAGATGGCGGAATTGGCCAAGAAGATGCCGGGCGGCGCGGGCGGACTTCCCTCTGGCATGCCGCAACTGCCCCCGAATTTTCCCGGAATGCCCCGCGGCATTCCCGGGCTTGGAGGATCTGGCGCGAAGCCGGGCCTCGGCGGATTTCCCGGATTAGGGAAAAAGAAGTGACCAACCAATCTCACGCATTCAACTGAACACCACCCGAAAGGAAAACCAATGTCTGTTGTTATTCGCCTGTCCCGCGCGGGCACCAAGAAGCGCCCGTTCTATCACATCGTCGTTGCCGACTCGCGCTTCCCGCGCGACGGCCGTTTCATCGAGCGTCTCGGCTTCTTCAATCCGCTGCTGAAGAAGGACAATGCCGAGCGCCTGAAGCTCGATCTCGAGAAGGTCAAGGCCTGGATGGTCAAGGGCGCGCAGCCGACCGACCGCGTGATGCGCTTCCTCGACGCCGCCGGCGTTGCGAAGCGCGAGAAGCACAACAATCCGGAACGGGCAATCCCGCGCAAGGAACGCAAGGCCACCGCAGAAGCCAAGACCAAGGACAAGGAAGCCGCCGACGCCGCCGCCAAGGCTGCTAAGGCCGCAAAGGCTGAAGAAGCCAAGGCCGCAAAAGCTGAAGAAGCAAAAGCAGCCAAGGCGGCTGCCGAGGCAGCTGCGAGCTAAGGCTTTCACGCAATGGTCGATCGGATTTGCGTGGCGCAGATCGGCGCGCCGCACGGTGTACGCGGGGAGGTCCGGCTATGGACCTTCACCGCGGAGCCGATGGCCATCACGCAATACGGCCCACTCGAGACCGAAGACGGCAAGCGCAGCTTCGAGATCGACACGGCGCGTCAGGCCAAGGACCACCTTGTCGCCAGACTGCGCGGTGTTGAAGATCGCGATGCGGCCGAACGGCTGACCAACATCAAGCTGTTCGTGCCGCGCGCGCGTTTACCCGAAGCCGACGACGGAGAGTTTTATCACACCGACCTGATCGGGCTCCGCGCCGAAGATGAGAACGGCAACGCAATCGGTGCGGTGATCGCCGTGCATAATTTCGGCGCCGGCGACATCCTGGAAATTCAGCCGCCATCCGGTGGCGCGATGATGCTGCCGTTCACCGAGACCGCCGTGCCGGAAGTCGATATCAAGGGCGGACGGCTCGTGGTCGTGCTGCCGGAACTGCAAGAGTAAGCACAGGGAGCGAGCGCATGTGGCGCGCCAGCGTGCTGACCATTTTCCCGGAGATGTTTCCCGGGCCTCTGGGGCTGAGCCTCGCCGGCAAGGCGATGGCTTCCGGCCTGTGGTCGCTCGACGTCACCGACATCCGCGACCATGCCACCGACAAGCATCGCAGCGTCGATGACACGCCCGCCGGTGGCGGCGCCGGCATGGTGATGAAGGCCGACGTGCTGGCGCGCGCAGTCGATGCCGCCGATGCCGGGTCCCGCCCCCGCCTGCTGATGAGCCCCCGCGGCGCGCCGCTCACCCAGAGCCGGGTCGAGGCGCTAGCCGCCGGTCCCGGCGTGCTCGTGCTCTGCGGGCGGTTCGAGGGCATCGACCAGCGGCTGATCGAAGGCCGCGCGCTCGAGGAAATCTCGGTCGGCGATTATGTGCTTTCCGGCGGGGAACTGGCCGCCATGGCCCTGATCGATGCCTGCGTCCGGCTCCGGCCGGGGGTCATGGGCAAGGAGGCCTCGGGCCTGGACGAGAGCTTCAGCGCCGGATTGCTGGAATATCCGCACTACACCCGGCCAGCGGTCTGGGAGGGCCGGCCGATTCCGGAAATCCTGACTTCCGGGGACCATGGTAAAATCGACGCCTGGCGGCAGGATCAAGCCGAAAAGCTGACCCGGGAACGCCGTCCCGACCTCTGGGCGGCCCATCAAAAACGCACCCCCGGGGGCCTAAAAAAGCCTCCAAAAGGGTGACAAATCCGCTCATATGCATTAGAAGCTGCGCGACCCATACAGGATCGCTTTGAAAACGCGCGCCCCTGGCGCTGCAGACGGAGATTTCCATGAACATCATTCAGACGCTCGAAAAAGAGCAGATGGCGAAGCTTTCCGCCAACAAGGAAATTCCGGATTTCGCCCCGGGCGATACCGTTCTGGTCAACGTGAAGGTCACGGAAGGCGAGCGCACCCGCGTGCAGGCCTATGAAGGCGTTTGCATCGGCCGCGCCGGCGCAGGCCTGAACGAGAATTTCACGGTGCGGAAGATTTCCTACGGCGAAGGCGTCGAGCGCGTATTCCCGCTCTACTCGCCGACCGTCGAGTCCATCAAGGTCGTGCGCCGTGGCACGGTGCGCCGCGCCAAGCTCTACTACCTGCGTGGCCTGCGCGGTAAGGCAGCCCGTATTACCGAGCGCCAGGATGCGCGCGAGGAACCCGGTACCAAGAGCGCCGCCGAATAATTTCGGCTTTCAGTTTCGAGGCAAAAGGCGCGGGCACTCCCCGCGCCTTTTGTTTTTGGCGCATGGCAGGCGAACAAACAAAAGGGCTTTCCCCTACCCGCACCAGAGGCTAAATCATCCGTCAGTCCCTATATCAATTCCAATGAAGCTTCTTGGAGCGTCTCGGTAATGGCAAAAGCGCGCACCCTCTACGACAAGATCTGGGACGACCATCTGGTTGACATGCAGCCGGACGGCACCGGGCTGCTCTACATCGACCGACATCTTGTCCATGAGGTGACGTCGCCGCAGGCGTTCGAAGGCCTGCGCATGAGCGGCCGCAAGGTGCATTCGCCGGAGAAGACGCTGCTGGTGGTCGATCACAACGTGCCGACCACGGATCGCTCGCAGCCTAATCCCGACCCGGAAAGCGCGGAGCAGATCGCGACTCTCGCAGAGAACGCCCGGAATTTCGGCCTCGAATATTACAACGAACACGACAAGCGTCAGGGCATCGTTCACATCATCGGGCCTGAGCAGGGCTTCACCCTGCCCGGCACCACGATCGTGTGCGGCGACAGCCATACCGCGACCCATGGCGCATTCGGCGCGCTGGCTTACGGCATCGGCACGTCGGAAGTGGAGCATGTCCTCGCGACACAAACGCTGATCCAGTCGAAGTCGAAGAACATGCGCGCCATCGTCGATGGCAAGCTGCCGCCGCATGTCACCGCGAAAGACATCATCCTCGCGATCATCGGCGAGATCGGCACCGCGGGCGGCACCGGCTATGCGCTGGAATATGCCGGCGAGGCAATCCGCGCGCTGTCGATGGAAGGCCGCATGACGGTCTGCAACATGTCGATCGAAGGCGGCGCCAAGGCCGGCATGATCGCGCCCGACGAGAAGACCTACGAATTCCTGAAGGGCCGTCCGAAATCGCCGAAAGGCGCCGCCTGGGAAGTTGCGCAACGTTACTGGGACACGCTGCGCTCCGACGACGGAGCGCATTTCGACCACGAGATCCGGCTCGATGCCGCCAAGCTGCCGCCGCTCGTTACCTGGGGCACCAGCCCCGAGCAGGTGATCTCCGTCGCCGGACGCGTTCCTGTGCCGGCCGAAATCATCGACGAGCACAAGCGCCGCGCGGCGGAGCGTTCGCTCGAATACATGGGCCTGAAGGGCGGCGAGAAGGTCACCGATATCAAGCTCGACCGCATCTTCATCGGCTCCTGCACCAACGGCCGCATCGAAGACCTGCGCGAAGTTGCGCGCGTCGTGAACGGCAAGAACGTCAATGCCAACGTCAATGCGATGATCGTGCCGGGCTCGGGTCTTGTGAAGGAACAGGCCGAAGCCGAAGGCCTCGACAAGATCTTCGTCAAGGCCGGCTTCGAGTGGCGCGAGCCAGGCTGCTCGATGTGTCTCGCGATGAATCCGGACAAGCTCGCGCCGGGGGAGCGTTGCGCTTCAACCTCGAACCGCAATTTCGAAGGCCGTCAGGGCTACAAGGGCCGCACCCATCTGGTGTCGCCGGAGATGGCGGCAGCGGCAGCCATCGCCGGACACTTCGTCGATGTGCGCGACTGGCACTAGAGTAAGCACAGCGCTGAATGAAAAAGCCCGCCTCACCGGCGGGCTTTTTGTTGGGCAACTGTTTGCCGCGTCACTATTCCGTCACGACTGCCCGCGCACCCACCCGCAGTGCTGGCGGGGCACGATCACCGTGCCGCTTGGACGCGCGTCCGGCTCCAGCCAGGACGTGCAGCTGCGGACATAGCCACGGCCGGGATAGGCGACGCTGTTCCCGCGATCGGGCACCGCATAAGAACGGCGCGGCGTCACGATGATCTGCGGCGGCGCGCGGCGTGGCGGATCGGCCTGCGTCGTCTGGGCCATGGCTGCGTGCGAGCCCGCGAAAATCCCAAGCATCGCAACTGTTGCCGCCGCCAGCATCAACGCCAAGGCACGCATAACAAAGCCTCCCATTCAGCGCACGGTCAGCAAAAGTGCTTACCGGTTTTGCGTCCGACCGCGCGCAAATTAATAAGTGGCGCATGATCTTTTCAGCGAACCGGTACCCACTTCGCCGGATCATGCGCTGCGGCAAAACTCCCCTATTGCCGCCTTGGCGTCAACGCCCCTCTCGCCTAGAACCAGCAGTATGGATAAAGCCCCACCCATCGACTGGCGCCCCGCCACCGCGCCTTCGCTCGCCGAGATGGAGGCGATCGCCGAGGAAGCCTATGCCCGCCTGCCCCCAACCTTTCAGGCGCTGTGCGAGGGGCTGGTGATTCATGTCGATGACTTCCCCAGCGACGACGTCCTGAAGGACATGGAATGCGAAACCGAGTTTGATCTGCTCGGGCTGTTCCAGGGGGTTGGCCTGCCGTTTCAATCGGTGAGCGTTGCCACAGCGATGCCCAACATGGTCTGGCTCTATCGCCGCCCGATTTTGGATTACTGGGCCGAGCATGACGAAATGCTCGGCTCCATCATCACCCATGTTCTGGTGCATGAGATCGGCCATCATTTCGGCCTGTCCGACGACGACATGGAAGAGATCGAGAAAACTACTGACGAGGAGGATGCATGAAAATCGACGGCGCATGTCATTGCGGAGCGATCACTGTTGAAGGCGAGGCCGACCCGGCAACGGTGACGGTCTGCCACTGCACGGATTGCCAGACAGCCACCGGTTCGGCATTTCGGGTTTCGATTCCTGTATCGGGCACGACGTTCAAGATGTCGGGCAAGCCGACGATCTACATCAAGAAAACCGCCGACAGCGGCAATCCGCGTGCGCAAGCCTTCTGCCAGACCTGCGCTTCACCGATCTACGCGACGACGCCGGGTGAAGGACCTCAGCCGATCTACATGGTGCGGGTCGGCATTTTGCGCCAACGCAGCGACCTCACACCCAGGCGTCAGGTCTGGTTCCGCTCGGCACAGCCTTGGACCATGGCGCTGGACGCGGTTGAGCCGAAGATCGAGAAACAGTCGTAAATATCGGGACTTTCGGAACCGGATCGTTTGGGCTAAACCCCATCCCAACCCGACACATAGTGAGACGGCAATGGACAAGTTCACAAAACTCGAAGGCGTGGCTGCGCCGCTGAAGATCATCAATGTCGATACCGACATGATCATCCCGAAGCAGTATCTGAAGACGATCAAGCGCACCGGTCTCGGCATCGGCCTGTTCTCCGAGCTGCGGTACAAGGACGACGGCAGCGAGAACCCGGATTTCGTGCTCAACAAGCCAGCCTATCGCAAGGCCAAAATTCTCGTGGTGGACGACAACTTCGGCTGCGGCTCCTCGCGCGAGCATGCACCCTGGGCATTGCTCGACTACGGCATCCGTTGCGTGATCTCGACGTCGTTCGGCGATATTTTCTACAACAACTCATTCAAGAACGGGATACTGCCGATCCGCGTCACGCCCGAGCAACTGGAGAAGCTGTTCGACGACGCCGAGCGCGGTGCGAATGCGACGCTGTCGATCGATCTGGAGAGCCAGGAAATCCGCGGGCCGGACGGCGGCGTGATCAAGTTCGAGATCGACGCCTTCCGCAAGCATTGCCTGCTCAACGGCCTCGACGATATCGGTCTCACGATGCAGAAGAAGCCGTCGATCGACGCCTACGAGTCGCAGCTGAAGGCCACGCGTCCCTGGGTCTAGGGCATGATCCCGAAAAAGCCTGTCCCGGACTTGATCCGGGATGGGAACCGGTTTTCGGACAAGATCATGCCCAACTAAGAGAAAAGCGGCGAGTCTGGTTCAACCCTGTTGAATCAGACTCTAGCGCGCGCCGGTTGCCGGCGCGGACTTGATGACCTTGTAGAGCTGGAAGCGATCGCCCTCGTAAAGCATCGTGAGCTTGTCCGGATCGGGATTGTCCGCTTCCTCTTCGGTGAAGAGCACGAAGACATAATCGAATTCAGTCCAACGCTGCCAGAACGCAGGCTCGTCTTCGCTCGGGCGGACGGCCGACAGGACCAGCTGCGCGGCGGACGGCGGCGTGCCGTCCTCGGTATCGACCATGTCGTGATACTCGGGCCGCACATGCATGACCTGCTTGCCCAGCACGGTAAAGGCCGTGGTCACGAGCGCAGACTTGTCGATCATGGCAATGCATGGCGCGTGAACAAGGCCGAGATCGCGCACGTCGCTGCCTGATGCCCGGTCTGCATAGGCAACAAAGACTTTCGATCCCCGCGGAATATACTGGCGCACCGACGCACGCAGTTCATTCTGTCCTTCGGTCAGGTCGCTCCATGACACATCGACTTCGGTCATGCGGACCGCCAGGAGCACAAGCAGCATCACAACGAAGCCGCGGCGTATGATCTGCACCGTGAGATCGACATTGATGCAGGCGATCATGAGATAGACCAGCGGCACGGCAATACGCGTATCGGCCATATAGCTGTCGAACAGCACCCGCGGCAGCGCCAGATAAACCACCGTGCCGACACCGGCGATCCACCATCCGAACGGATGAAAGCTGAGCAAGCGGTGGCGCACGGCCCAGCTGCCGGCGGCAACGATAACGGCGATCATGCCGATGGCGACGATATCGGAATAAACCGTGAAGACGTTGATGAAGCCGTCGATCTTGCCGAGCGGTTCCCATTCATAGCGTGCGACGAGACGCATCGTGGGGCTGGCCGCGAGCAACGGAGCGGCCGCGAGAAAAGGCAGGCCGCCCGCGACAAACTCGGCAATCGCCGGCCCCCATGGCCGTGTGTTGCGGTTGTCCCAAAGCCGCATCATCTCGAACGCCATCACGCCCATGCCGTAAACGCCGAGCGCGGAAAAATGGCAGAAGAACAACATCCCGACCGACAGCGCAGACAGCACAAAACGGAAAGGCCACGGCCGGTCACGGAGCGCAATCCATCCCGCAAGTGCCCAGAACGCGATGCCGACGCCGAACAGGTAATTGATCAGGCCGGTGAGGAAGACGAAGTTGTAGAGCAGCGGAAAAACCAGCAGCGGCACCAGTGACCAGCGCTTGGTGAGGACGCGATTCAACATCAGCACGCCCGAGCTGATGACAGCGAACATCGTCACGGTGAAGATCTTGCCGGCGACGTAAACATTCACAAAGCGCGTGAACCACGGAACGACCAGATCCATGGTCAGGTTCGGAATGATCGCCCAATCGATCTGATAGAACTTGGAAAGATTGGGATCCTTGTCGATCGTCGCGATCACCTTCATGCGCGCCAGATGATTGACGTAGTCCGACAGCGGCGGAAGGAGATGCGTCCAGACCGGAATCGAGATCAGCAGCAGGAACAGGAAGAACATGACAAGCACCTGCCAGCCGGGAAACTCCGACACGACGGGGCGCTGCTGAGACTTCAACTCTATATTCATCGAAGCGATCTTTGCTGAGGCGGCGCATTACGGCGCCGCCTGGTCGTCCCCCGCTGCAGTAAGACCGGAGATTTTCCCCCTCCGGGACGACAGCGCATAATCTAAATTAGCGCGCTAAGCCGCCTTCTTCTTGGCCTGGATCAACTTGCGATTGATCAGGCTTTCCGCGATCTGCACGGCATTGAGGGCCGCGCCCTTGCGGAGATTGTCGGCGACGATCCACATCACCAGGCCGTTGTCGACCGTCGGATCGGTGCGGATACGGCTGATATAGGTGGCGTCCTCGCCTGCGGATTCGTGCGGCGTGACGTAACCGCCCGCCTCGCGCTTGTCGATAACGATACAGCCCGGCGCATTGCGCAGGATCTCGCGTGCTTCCTCATCGGTGATCGGCTGATCGAACTCGATGCTCACCGCCTCCGCATGACCGATGAACACCGGCACGCGCACGCAAGTGGCGACCAGCTTGATCTTCGGATCGAGGATCTTCTTGGTCTCCGCGACCATCTTCCACTCTTCCTTGGTGAAGCCGTCTTCCATGAAGACGTCGATGTGCGGAATGACGTTGAAGGCGATGCGCTTGGAAAATTTCTTGTTCGCCATGTCGCCGAGCGTGAACACGGCCTTGGTCTGCGAGAACAGTTCGTCCATCGCATCCTTGCCGGCGCCGGAGACCGATTGATAGGTCGAGACGACCACGCGCTTGATCTTGGCATGATCGTGCAGCGGCTTCAGCGCGACGACGAGCTGCGCGGTCGAGCAATTCGGATTGGCGATGATGCCCTTCTTGCGGAAACCCGCGATGGCATCCGCATTCACTTCCGGCACCACCAGCGGCACGTCGGGATCCATGCGCCACACCGACGAGTTGTCGATCACCACCGCGCCCTGCGCGACGATCTTCGGCGAATGCTCCTTGGAGATCTCGCCACCGGCCGACATCAGGCAGATATCGACGTCCGAGAAATTGTACTCGTCGAGCGACTTCACTTTCAGGGTTTTGTCGCCGTAGGAAATCTCCGTGCCCATCGAGCGGCGCGACGCAAGCGCGACCACTTCGTCGGCGGGAAAAGCCCGCTCGGCAAGAATGTTGAGCATTTCCCGGCCCACGTTGCCCGTGGCGCCCACAACCGCGACTTTGTAACCCATCATTGACTCTCCGGCGAAAAATCCCCTGGCCGCACGCTGGCGATAATCGGGGAGGAAGCGCTTCTAGGCGAGAACACCTGCAAAGACAACGCTGAACCTGACCTCATGTGGGGTCATCCACCCGGATTCCGTATGTCTATCACGGACATGACAGCAGGACGAATAACGCAGGCGCCCGTCCGCAGCTTCGGGAACCGCCGCGTACCGCCCCCGTTGCCGAGACCCCCGTCAGCACCGGGCAGATCGATCGCCTGGAGACCGCATTGGCCCTCCCTGTCCGGACTTCCCGAACGGCTGCTGGAATTGTGGCGGCGGCTTTCGCCTTCCCTTCAGGAGTTTGTCGCCCAGGCCAGATTGCACGCCAGGCAGGCGGCAAAAGCCCTTCCTCGGGGCTCCACGGCCGTCGCGAACTGGTCATGGAAAGCCGTATTCCGGGCCCTTCTGCGCTCAGTCGCCAGCACGGCCCTGCTCCGGATTGCGGCCTATATGGCCGCCCTGGGCCTGCTGGGGTTGATTGCGGTGCACGTCGCCCGTTTGACCTCGACGGCCTTTGAGAGCGGACCCGCTGCGCCAGCCGCAGAATGGGTGACGGTAGCAAAGCCGTTCCCGGCGTTTTCGCTCTCGCTGCCGGAACTGGCGGACAGCAACCCAGGCTATGCGATGCGGCGGAATGTTGCCGGCGGCGGACGACAGGACATCCTGAGCTGGGGTGAGATGAACGGGCTTTCCCCGCATGTCATGATCGAAGTCTATCGCCCGGCCGGCGAGGCTGCGGGTTTCGACAGTGCAGCGCTCGAAATCGCCGCACGATTGAAAAATGGCGGGGCTGCAACCATGAAGCCCGCGGGCATGATCGACACCAAGTTCGGGGAAATGGCGCTGGTGGCCTTCACCATGGGGCCCGCGCGCCAGTGCCTCGGCTTCGTGCGCGCCTATATCGATCCGCAGCTGCAGATCCTGGGCTGGCATTGCGTCAGCGGCTCCGCCCCGCCAAGCCGCGACCTTGCGGCCTGTGCGCTGGACCGTCTGACCCTGCTGGCGGCGGGAAGTGAGCCGAAAGTGCGGGAATTGTTCGCCCGCGCCGAGTTGAAGCGGACATTCTGCGGGCAACGCAGCCATCTGATGACGCCTTTGCCCAAGTTAGGCGGGCATGGTCCGGCGAAGTGGGAACCGGTTCGCCGATAAAGACTATGCCCCACTTAATGGTAGGCGCGTGATCGGACGCAAAACCGGTGCCCACTTTTGCTGATCACGCGCCAGCGCACCCCCGTCAGACTTGAAGCGCGGGCGGCTCACCGGCCACTGATCTCGTAAATCGTACCGGCCACGGCTTGTTGAGCCGAACCAAAGACGGCTACACTGCGTTATCGAATTGGTTCGACGAGGAAATCATGCCCTTCAAGTCCGCCGCCGCCCTTTGTCTCGGGCTTACCCTTTCCGGCCTGATGGCCGTGCCTGCCTCTGCGCAGACGCGCCAGCGGGTGACCGCGGATGGCACCGCCTACACGGTGACGGGCGAAGACGGGCGTCGGCGCACGACCGTCATCATTCAGAAGCGCTCGTTCCTCGACGGCGGCACGGAAGTGCTGCCTGGCACGAAGCTCACCACCACCAACGCGATGCCGTTCGGCTATTCGCCGATGGCCGTGATTGAGAATACAAACCGAGGCGGCATCCGCTTTCCGTTGCCTGGCCCCCTCGACTTGGCGGGCAAAAACAATCCTATTTGGTGATCTGAAATCGGATCGTAAAAAAGGCCGGACACATGTCCGGCCTTTTTTATTTGAGTGCCGCTATTCTTGATCAGCTGGCAAGTTTCTCAAACTCTTCGATAATCGCCGTACCCATTTCCATGGTGCTGACAGACTTGCCACCGACCGCATTGATGTCCGCAGTGCGCAGACCCCTGGCAAGCGCCGCCGCGATGGCCTGATCCACGAGGTCGGCTTCCTTGATCATGTTGAACGAGTAGCGCAGCGCCATCCCGAACGACGCCAGCATGGCGATCGGGTTGGCGATGCCCTTGCCCGCGATATCCGGCGCGGAGCCGTGGACCGGCTCATACATCGCCTTGCGCTTCTTGGTCTTGGGATCGACTTCGCCAAGCGAAGCGGAGGCCAGCATGCCCAGCGAGCCGGTCAGCATGGCGGCAACGTCCGAAAGCATATCGCCGAACAGGTTGTCGGTGACGATGACGTCGAACTGCTTGGGCGCGCGCACCAGCTGCATTCCGCCGGCATCCGCCAGCATGTGCTCGAGCTGCACGTCCTTGAACTCGCGCTGATGAATTTGCGTAACGACCTCGTTCCAGAGCACGCCGCTCTTCATCACGTTGCGCTTTTCCATCGAGGTGACCTTGTTGCGGCGCTTGCGCGCCAGCTCAAAGGCAACCCGCGAGATGCGCTCGATCTCGTAGGTGTCATAGACCTGCGTATCGACGGCGCGCTTCTGGCCATTGCCGAGATCGGTGATGGTTTTCGGCTCGCCGAAATAAACGCCGCCGGTCAGCTCACGCAGGATAACGATGTCGAGGCCTTCGACCAGTTCGCGCTTCAGGCTCGAAGCATCGGCGAGCGCCGGATAGACCACTGCGGGGCGGATATTGGCGAACAGCGCGAGATCCTTGCGCAGGCGCAAAAGCCCGGCCTCTGGCCGCACATCAAAAGGCACTTTGTCCCACTTGGGCCCGCCGACCGCGCCGAAGATCACCGCGTCGCATTCACTCGCCTTGGCCATGGTCGCGTCGGTGATCGCCACCTGATCCTTGTCGTAGGCGCAACCGCCCACCAAAGCTTCCTCGATCTCGAACCGGCCGATGCCCTTCTTGTTCATCAGGTCGATGAGGCGCTTTACCTCCGCCATCACTTCGGGGCCGATGCCGTCGCCGGCCAGGAGCAGGAGCTTGTGGGTCGCCATGATTACCTTGCCTCATCGTGAAATGCGCTAAAACTGCGCGGATTGCTAAAGGGCGCGGCGGCCCTTGGCAAGGCGACGAAAGTGCGGGTTCCAGCGCCCCCCGTGCAGCGCTTATATTGGGCCTTGGAGACAACCATGGTGCAACGTCCCCAGGTAGTCATCGTCGGCGCCGGCTTTGGTGGGCTCGAAGCCACCAAGGCGCTGCGCCGCGCGCCCGTCGATATCACCGTTATCGACCGGCAGAACCATCACTGCTTCCAGCCCCTTCTCTATCAAGTCGCAACAGCGGCGCTGTCGCCGGCGGAGGTAGCCTGGCCCATCCGCCATATCCTGCGCAGACAGAAGAACGCAACGGTGCTGATGACGGAAGTCACCGGCGTCGATACCGGCGCGCGCCGGATACTGACCACCTCCGGAGCGGCACCTTACGACTACCTGCTGCTCGCGACCGGCGCGACACATTCCTATTTCGGTCATGACGACTGGGCGCCTTTTGCACCCGGCCTGAAGCGCATTGAGGATGGACTGCACATCCGGCGCGAGGTGCTGATTGCTTTCGAGCAAGCCGAACTTGCGAAGGACGCCGCAGAACGCCGGCAGCTCCTTACCTTTGTTATTATTGGCGGCGGTCCGACCGGCGTCGAAATGGCCGGAGCCATCGCGGAGATTGCGCGCCACACATTGGTGAAGGATTTTCGCCGGATCGATCCCTCCACCGCGCGCATCATTCTTGTCGAAGCCGGGCCCCGCATTCTGCCGGCAATGCCGGAAGACCTGTCTGACTATGCGAAACAGACGCTGATGCGCATGGGCGTTGAAGTGATGACCTCGACACGCGTGACCAAATGCGACGCCAATGGTGTCGATCTCGAACACGGTCGCATCGATTCCCACACCCTCATCTGGGCGGCGGGTGTCGTTGCGTCGCCCGCTGCGGTCTGGCTCGACGCAACCCGCGACCGCGCGGGCCGGGTTCAAGTCGAGAACGACCTGTCCGTGTCCGGTCATCCCGAGATTTTCGTCGTCGGCGATACGGCGGCGTTGCAGGACGATAAAGGCCGCCCAATCCCGGGCATCGCGCCGGCAGCCAAGCAAATGGGCCGTTACGCCGGCAAACTCATCGCAGCGCGCATCGCCGGATCGTCATCCAAGCCGTTTCGCTACCGGCACATGGGCGATCTCGCCACCATTGGACGGCGTGCCGCCATCGTCAGCCTGCACGGCTTCAAACTTAAAGGCTTTATCGCCTGGCTGTTCTGGGGCGCCGCGCACATTTATTTCCTGATCGGCCTGAAAAACCGATTCATTGTCGCATTCACCTGGTTCTGGGACTTCATCACTTTCAGCCGCGGCGCGCGGCTGATCACGGAATTTTCGGCAGACAAAAATCCGGCACCGCAAGACAAGGGCTGATCGAGCGTCTTGCCAGGTTGACCGCGATGCTGGAAAGTCCACGCGCTCATCAATCGAGGATCGCCCATGACCGACGTAAGAAAAAGATTTCGCGAGCTCCTCGCAGCACCTGAAGTCCTGATCCTTCCCGGCGCTTACGACGCCCTCTCGGCCCGCATGATCGAAGCGGCAGGCTTCAACGCGATGAGCGCCGGCGGGCTGGCGGGTATTGCCAGCATGCTGGCCGAGCCCGACATCGGGCAGAGCAACATGCGCGACTACGCCGAGCATTACGCGCGCGTGTGCGGTGCGGTGGATATTCCCGTCACAGTCGATGGCGACACAGGTTTCGGCGACGTCAACAACGTCCGTCACATGGTCCGCGCCTTTGAGGCGGCCGGCGTCGCGAGCCTGTTCATCAACGACCAGGTTTTCCCGCAACGTTGTGGGTACCTTCCCGGCAAGCAGGTCGTTCCGGTCGAGGAGATGCTCTCGAAGATCAAGGCGGCAGTCGATGCGCGTACCGATGAAAGCATGGTGATCGGCACCCGCACCGACGCAGCGCTCGTGACAGGGCTGGACGATGCGATTGAGCGGTCCTGCCTGTTCCTTGAGGCGGGTGCCGATATTTCCAAACCGCAATGCGTGGACCGCCCCGAAGATATCGCGCGCGTTGTGCGCGAAGTGCCGAGCCCGCACATCACGACGCTGTCGCAGGCGGCGGGCAAGCACAAACACGATATCAAGGAGCTTGGCGCACTCGGCGTGGCTGCCGTCACGCTGCCATCGATCACGCTGTTTTCCGCGATGACCGCCGTGAGAAACAATCTGGCGACGCTGAAACGCGAAAACTCGCTCGCCGCTGTTGCAGCAAGCCTGTTCCCGCTTGATGACTATTTCGAGCTGACCGGCCTCAAAGAGCTGCTGGCGCGGCAAGAGGGTTACGAGGCCGCGGCACGCAGCCTCGCTGCCAAGACCGCGCGGAAGAAAACCGCGTAGCAGAACAATCGTTGCTCAAACGCCGGCCGGCAATCCCTCCCAGATGTCCTCTATATCCATCTTGCGCGGAAGCAGCCCTTGTTCCGTTGAGTAACGCAAAGCGAGACGGATCGCGGGATCCAGCGCTGCGCGGCCGAAAACCAATGGGTCGCGGCCGTCAGGATTCGATGCCGCAACGGCATCTTTGGACTCGCGGAAAAGACGGACCACTTCAGGAAAAATATCCGGATGGTCCTGAGCCAGGTCGCGACGAACCGTCAGCATGTGATTGACCGGCACGAACCCGTGCTTGCGCCAGAACATGTCTGCGGCAGCATTCGGGTCGGGAAAGACGGTTCTGAACACAGGATCATCCGGCACTTCGTTGCCGACGATGATCGCATCCAGTTCGCCGCTACGCAGCATCGCGACCAATTCCTGGCCGGGCTGTGCCCGTTCGGCCCAGGGCGGATCGCGGTATTCGGCGACATGCGCGTCCTCGAACGTGAGCCAGTTCACCTTCTCCGGTCGCACACCATAATCGTCCACCAGAATGCCGCGCAGCCACATGCCGGTCGTCTGGCTATAGGCGCGCACGCCGACACGGCGGCCGACAAGGTCTTTCGGCCCGCGGATATCGCTATCTACCCGACACAAAAACGCGTGTTGCTGGAAACGCGCCGCGATAACAACGGGCAACAGCACGAGCTGCTTGTCATAGGCCTTTGCCTGCAGAAAGGTCGCGAGGGCCATTTCGCTCATCGCATAGCGCAACTCTCGCAACATCGCCGTAAACGCCCGGATGATGACGGGGACGTCAACCAGATCCAATGTGACGAGGCTGGATGCTACACGACCGGCGTGTAGCGCCTGCGTGTTTGGATATTTTCCGACCGCGGTCTCAAGCACGAGGCGTCCGGATTCGGTATGATATGGCTTCGCATTTGGCATGAGTCAGAATCTCGCTCCGAAACCGTCAGCCGATGGACTCTGTAAATAACGCGTCCGGCACTTCGTGTCCCAGACCACGCGCCCGCGCTGCGGCATAGATCAACTCGCCAACCGCGGAATATTGCGCGCCGCAGCCCGTGCTGTTCAGAAAGAAAGTGCGTTGGGCCGCATTTGAACGTTTGGCCACATTGCCGTTCACCAGTTCGCCCAGATCGGGGAAATCGTTCCAGTCGATGTCGCTCGGAGGATGATCGTGCATTTCAAAGTCGTGCTTCTTTTCCATTTCCGCAAAATCCGTCGAAGCATGTTCGATTTCCTTCGCACGCGTATGAAACACGACGATATCGAGCTCCCGAAAACAGCTTTCCATGGCTTCGTCGCGCTGAAGCGAACTCAGATGCATACCGGGCTGAAGCCATTCGGCCGGAAAGAAAGGCACCCTGCTGTTTGTCGCCGTCACCACAATGTCCGCACCCGCGAGCGCGGCCTTGGGATCGGCCGCGGCTACAATCTCCAGGCCGAGTGCCTCGGCATTCGCTCTCGCAAATTTCTCGGCCTCGCCTGCAGACGGCGTGTAAACCTGCACACGCCGGATCGGCCGCACTTCTGCCAACCCACGAAGCTGGGCCACGGACTGACCGCCAGCGCCGAACAGCGCGACAATTTCGGCATTCTCCCGCGCAAGATACTTCGCGCCGATCGCATTGATCGCGCCAACCGAGAATTGCTGCAGCATGCCATCCTGCAAGATGGATTTGAGCACGCCCGTCGCACTGTCGAAAAGCAGGACCAGCCCGGTATACCGGTTGCCGGGGGCGGTGGCGATTTTGACGCGCCGGCGCTGGCCGCCGATCCGCGGAAAGGCAACGACATCCGACGTCAGCCTGATCGAGCCGACGTTCCAGCGCGGCACCGCGCCATCGAGGGTTTTGAGCTGGTAGGCTGACGGCGCATCCTCCTTGGAGCCCGTCGTCGGAATGAACAGATCGGTACGCCCACGATAAACCGCACTGCCACGCCCGAGATCGCCATAAAGTTTCTCCAGCGCGCCAATGGTGGCTCCCATGGTCAGCACCTGCGCCGCGTCCTCATTCGTCAAAATCAGCATGCGATCCTTCCTGCAGTCTCTTAGCAAGCCTGATAAGAGCCGGGCGACGGTAACTATTTCGCCGGGAGAGCCGAACGAAACGCATCGACAGCGCCGCGCGCTGCATCCATCAGCAGAATAGCATCGGCTGCGTAGGTGAACAGACGGCAGCCGCGATCGTACCATGGCGCGATGTCCTCTACCCGCTGGATCATTGTCGAGGAAGCACACTGGCCGCCGGAATTAGCCTGGACGTCTTTAATGACGCGCTCGTTCGCTGCGATGACGTCCGGATGATTGACCTGCCCGCCAAGTCCCAAAGCAACCGACAGATCGCCGCGCCCAACGCCGATCACATCCGCGCCCGGACGCACGGCAGCAATCTCGCCTACGCGGCCGATGGAAGCGGTATCCTCAACAATCGCCCAGATGCATACCCGTTCGTTCTGGCGTCGCACATGTTCCGGGAAATCGGACCGGCGCGAATTGTAGCCGCCAACCCGCGTGTGGCCGCAAGCTCCACGATTGCCGACCGGTTGGTAATACATGGCATCGACAGCGGCGCGAATGTCTGCTGCGTTCTGCACGCCGGGCAACGAAATTCCCTCCGCGCCCATTTCCAGAACTTTCAGAATGAAACTCGGCTCATGGGTGTGAACGCGCACGATTGGCGATGTTCCGCCCGCGTCCGCCGCCCGCAGCATATGCGCCAGCGTCTGCCAGTCCGGCGAGGAGTGCTGCAGGTCTATAATAACGTAGTCCATCCCCGCATGCGCAAACAGTTCGACGACTTCCGGCGACGCGAAGGTTACGTAAGAGCCGATCAGCGCCCTTCCCGATCTGATCTTCGACTTCAATCCTTGTTGGGCATCGTGGGACATTGATAACTCCGAATTGCAGGCAGATGATCCGACGGGCTCTTCGAACACACGCGCCTGAGAAATGGAAAATTATGGGAGGGCAGCAACCGCTCTCCGGCGCATAACCCGCATCAGCAGCGGTACGAGTACGACGGTCGCGGCGATAGCAAGAAAACTTAGCGAAATCGGTCGCGTCACGAAAATGGTCGGATCACCCAAACTCGCCATCAGCGAACGGCGCAGTTGCGTTTCCAGCATGGGCCCGAGAATGAGACCAAGCAGACAGGGCACGATTGGCACCTTAAGCAAGCGCATTGCAAAACCCGCGAGACCTATAACAAGAAGAATGGCCAGATCTACGGCGTTGGTGTTGAGGGTGTAACCGCCAAGGACCGAGAAACAGAGAATGCCGGCATAAAGCCAGTGCCGCGGAATTTTCAGAAGGCGAACCCAAATTCCGATCAGCGGGAGATTGAGGATCAGCAGCATCGCGTTGCCGACGTAGAGGCTCGCGATCATCCCCCAGACGAGATCGGGCTTGGATTGAAACAGCAGTGGTCCCGGCCGGATTCCGTATTGCTGAAAGGCAGCCAGCATGATGGCCGCGGTCGCGGAAGTCGGCAATCCAATCGCCAGCAGCGGACCAAGCGCCGCCGCGGCAGATGCATTGTTAGCGGCTTCCGGCCCGGCGACCCCCTCAATCGCGCCTTGACCGAATTCCTCGGGATGTTTCGACAGCTTCTTTTCCGTCACGTAGGACAGAACCGTCGGAACCTCACTCCCGCCTGCCGGAAGCGTTCCGATGGCAAAGCCAATACCCGTGCCGCGCAGCCATGGCTTCCACGACCTGAGCCAGTCGGCCTTGCTCATCCAGAGCGACCCCTTGAGAGCGTGAATTTCCTCTTTGGTGAAACGGAAACGCGCGGCGCAGTAGAGAGTCTCCCCGACCGCGAACAGCGCCACCGCAACGATCACTGTGTCGATGCCGTCAAGCAATTCCAGGACACCGAAAGCGAACCTCGGAACACCCGATAGCGGCTCAAGACCGACCGAGCCCAGGAAAAGACCAAAAAATAATGACAGCAGACCGCGCGTGACGGAATCGCCGAACAACGCCGACACGCAGGTGAAGGCCAGCACCATCAGCGCAAAATACTCCGGGGGCCCAAGCAGCAGCGCTATATCCGCCATCGGCTTCGCGACAAAGGTGAGACCGATCGTTCCGATCGTTCCGGCAATAAACGAACCAATGGCGGCGGTGGCGAGGGCTTGTGCCCCCCTTCCCTTGCGCGCCATGGCATTGCCGTCGAGCGTTGTCATCATCGCGCCGGCTTCGCCCGGCGTATTGAGCAAAATCGCAGCTGTGGAGCCACCGTACTGCGCGCCGTAGTAAATGCCGGCGAACATGATGAAGGCGGACGTGGGATCGAGTCCGAAAGTCATCGGCAGCAGAAGCGCAACCGTCGTGGAAGGTCCGATGCCCGGCAGCACGCCGATTGCGGTACCGAGCGTAACGCCGATCGCCGCCCACATCAGATTATAGGGCGTGAGCGCTACAGAGAAACCGTGGGCCAGAAGGGTGAGCGTTTCCATATGGGTTCGCGACGCTCAACCAAAAAATCGGGTGTATAGCCATCCGCCCGGGAGATGGAGGCCAAGTCCGAAGTTAAAGAGCACAAAGGTCACGATACCAAACGCAAGACCGATAGCGGCATCCAGCAGCGTTCTCCTGCTGCCAAAGGCGCGCGCGCCGAGGACAAACACGATGGTGATAACGGGAATCCAGCCAACGGTGACGATGAAGAAAATCGGCACGATTAACCCGGCGACGACGAACGCGACAGGCCGCCAGTCAATCTCCTCAGCCGGCGCGACATCCATGCGAGCGGTAAAAGCACCGGCGAGAATGGGCAGTCCGGTCAGGATCAACCCGGCGGCGATGATATACGGCAAGAGACTCGGACCGAGAGTATCGTAAGTACTCTCGTCGTTATATCCGGTGGCTTCGACGGCCACGTACACACCCAGCAAGATCGCAAGGGTGCCAAGAGCCGCCTCGGAAAAGCGGACATTGCTCAGAGAATATTTTGCCGTCTTGCCTTGCACCGCCATACAAACATCCGCCCAGCGTTTCAAATACCGGCGTTACTGCTGGGCCAACATTCCAAGATCCTGCAGGATTGGCGTCAGGCGGGCTTCTTCGGCACGCTGGAAGGCCGCATAGTCTTTGCGGTTGAGATCCATATCGTTCCAACCACGGTCGGCCAGCATCTTTTTCCACGTGGCGCTCTTGACCATCTTGTCAAACGCCTCTGACAGCTTATCGAGATCAGGCTCGCTAACCGAAGGGTGTGCGGACACACCTCTCCAGTTGGTCACCACAACATCGATGCCTTTTTCCTTAAGCGTTGGAGCGTCGATGCCCTTGAGACGTTCAGCCGATGCAACCACGAGCACTCGCATCTTTCCGGCTTCGACCTGTGGCGCGAAATCCTGATAGCCTCCGGCACCGACCGCAACATGACCGCCGAGAACAGCTGCGACAATCTCGCCCGTATTGGTGTTGGGGATGAAATTCAACTTCTTCGGATCGACGCCAACAGCCTTCGACACCATCGCGTAGAAAATGTGGTCTGTGGATCCGCGAGCGCCCGCGGCCCAGAGGATCGCCGGCGGATTGGCTTTGTACTTCGCAATCAGATCATCGATCGTCTTGAATTCGGAATCGCTGCGCACAACCATGATCTCATACTCGCCGGCAATGCGGGCGAGCGGCGCAACAGTGCGCAGTGACACTGGGCTCTTGTTGGCTAATGGAAACACAAGGCTGCCGGCGCCATTCGTCAGTACGGCATTCGCGTTTCCCACTTTGGATGTGGCAAACTGCGAGATCGCGGTCATCCCGCCGCCACCGGCGACGTGCGTAACCTGCGTGCTCGTCACGAGTTTCTCTGCCTTGAGTGCTTCCTCAAAGGCACGCGCGGCCTGATCGAGCCCGCTTCCCGGTCCGCCCGGAACGATAAATTCCAGCTTGCTCAACTGCGCAAAGCCAGGAGCGGAAGCAGAAATCACAAGACCGAGCGCCAAAAGCGAACTACGACCGAACGTTTTGAACATTTTCATCCTCCCCGACACCTCGACTTGCGCGAGGCTTTGTTGCTGACCGTATAGTTGGAGAATTGGCTTGGTTGTCAACGGTCCGGGATCGGCTGAAGGTTGCCGCAGCGCCGGTTTCAAGACGCTTCCATAGCTCAGTGGCTATTGGAGATTGTGGCGGGGAAGATCGCAGAGCCGAGATGTCGCTGCATTCATCGTCGTCCGGGTGACGGACTATGATCGCATGCCTATGGAAAAAATAAGCGAGAGATTAGCTGCGTTCGCCCCTAACCACGGTCAGATTGAGCGGCGACGGTTTCGAAATCATCGTCTCGTCCGCAACGGGCGTGGAAGCGAATGCGCGTATGCGGTCCATCAATGCCTGTTGAAGCGCCGTGAAACTGCGGTCCCTCCGATACACCAGCACAATCGGAACGAACATCTGCAGGCCCGGAACGTCGATACGCTGCAGCATTCCGGTTGCAAGCTCATCCTTCAAGGCGGCCTGAAAGAGAAAGCTCAACCCCACATCAGAGCGCACCGCCCGCTTGATCGATTCGGTATGGCTCAGTTCCAACACGATATTCTTCCGCTCCACGCCCAGATCAGACAGACTTTTGTCTTCAATGGCGCGACGCACAATCGACTTTGGACCTGTGACGAACGGTAACTTCCCGAGATCGTCGACGCATACACTCCGGCCCACAAGCCTGTTCAGGGGTGACGCAACCAGAACGAGCGGTTCGTTCCGAATAGTCTCGACAACCAGATTGTCCGAAACCTCGCCTTCGAGGGTCATAAGTCCAAAATCACACTCGCCGGTGCGCACGGCCTCGCAGGCCGATGGCGAGTTGGAAACATGCGTTGAAATGATCGCTTCCGGGTGCGAGCTGTGAAACGCGATGACGATATCAGGAAGAATGTATGATCCGGCGGTGATCGACGCTGCGACAGAGACATTGGCGCCTGTCCCCCCACGCAAGCTTCCGAGTTCACGCTCAAGCTGCCGCTTGCTTGCCATCACTTCCGCAGCCCAGGAGAACACGCGCTGACCTGCTTCGGTGAGGCTGATGTTGCGACCGGTGCGCCCTACCAGCCTGACCCCGAGCTTGGCTTCAAGGCTGCGAATGTGGGCGGTCACCACCGGCTGAGCAATTCCGATGCGTTCAGCCGCCCTGGTAACGCTTCTGAGTTCCGCAACGCAGCAGAAGATTTCAAGTTTCTGTAATGTGATGCCTGAATCAATTTCGCGCATGGCTCGCACTATAACAGATCAAATGCAGCCGTACGCCGATTCCTGTCACCGGCTGAGGGTAAGGAAGCGCCTTCGGAAAGCAACGCCCCAGCGGCGGCGGCGGTCTGCCAGTTGCTCGATCGCGATCAGTGCTGCCGGCGTGACGATCAGTGTCAGCACCGTTGCAAAGCCGAGGCCGAACACGATCGCGGTGGAGAGATTGATCCACCACTGGGTCGACGGTGCACCGATCGTCACCTCGCGCGACAGGAATTCGATATTCACGCCGAAGGCAATCGGGAGCACGCCGAGAATGGCGGTCACAGCGGTCAGCACCACCGGCCGCGCGCGTTCGCGGCAGGTTTCCAGAATCGCGTCGTAGGCGTTTTGACCCTCGCGCCGCAGACGATCGTAGGTATCGATCAGCACAATATTGTTGTTCACGATCACGCCTGCGTTTGCGATGACCCCGATGCCGGTCATCACCACGCCGAAGGCTTGGCCCATCACCATCAGGCCGAGCAAGACGCCGATGGTCGAGAGCACCACCGCCGAGAGCACCAGGAAGACAGACGTGAGCTTGTTGAACTGCGCCAGCAGGATCGCAAAGATCATGAACATCGCAGTTCCAAAAGCTTTCATCAGGAAGGCTCCGGCTTTCTCGCGTTCTTCGTCCTCGCCCTTCAGCTTCCAGGTGACGCCCGGGCCGAGATCCATCGTCCGCAACTCGGCCGCGACTTCCTGCTGGACCTGCGCGCTCTGCACGCCTTCCGGCAGGTTCGACTGCACATTCATGATGCGGTTGCCGGCGACGCGGTTGATGTAACCGACGCGCGGGGTTGGCTGGCGCTCGACGAAATTGCCCACCGGCACGTTGCCTGTCGGCATCTGGACGCGCAGCGAATCGATCTCGTCGAGATTGCGCCGGTCCTGTGCGAAGCGGACGATGATATCGACCGACTTGTCGCTTTCCGCCGGGCGATATTCGGTGACCTTCACGCCGTTGGTGACGAGCTGCACAGCGGTGCCGACCGTCCCGACACCCGCGCCGTATTTCGCGGCTTCCGCCTTGTCGACGTTGATCTTCCAGTCGATGCCCGGCAGTGGCTGGCCGTCATCGAGATCGCGGATGTCGGAACGCTTCGCCAGCATGTCGGCGACCTTGCGCGCCGCACCCGGCAGTGCCGCAGGATCGATCGCGGAAAGCTGCACCTGCACCGGCTTGCCGGTCGGCGGGCCGCCGCTCGGCGCCGTGACCTCCACCAGAATGCCAGGGATGTCGGCAGTCGCATCGCGGATGCCATCCATGATGACGTGCGCAGGCGGGCGCGTTTTCCAGTCGGCGAATTCGAACTGGATGATGCCGATGGTGTCTTCGCTGATCGCATCCATGCCGCGCGGCTGTTCGCCGGAGCGGGTATAGACCGTCGCCAACCCCTTCATCTTCAAAACGCGCTCTTCCACCGCGCGGACGAATTTATCCTTCTCGTCGATCGAAAGGTTGCCGCGGCCATGCACGACGACCTGACCATAGTCCGGTTCGACGTCGGGGAAAAATTCCACGCCCTTGCCGAGCTTGCCGTAAGCCACCGGCACCGCCACGAGCAGAAAAGCAACCAGCGACAGCGTCATGCCGGGATGGCGCAGCGCCAGCTTCACGGTCCGCATGTAGAGACCGGTGTCTTTCATCTGGTCGTCTTGTGGATGCGGATTGGCCTTGCCGAGCAGCGCGCCGAGCGTCGGGGTAAAGAACAGCGCGACCGCAAGCGAGGCCGACAGCGTCGCGATCAACGTGATCGGCAGGTATTTCATGAACTGGCCGACGACGCCGGGCCAGAACAGCAGCGGCGAGAAGGCCGCCACGCGTGTCGCGGTCGCGGCGATCACCGGACCCGCCATGCGTTTGGCCGCGAGGGAATAGGCCTCGCGAGGCGCCATGCCTTCGGCCAGCCGGCGTTCGGCGAATTCGGACACGATGATGGCGTCGTCCACCAGCATGCCGACCGCGAGAATGAGCGAGAACAGCACAACAATGTTGACGGTGAGGCCCGCCATCTGCAGCCCGAGCACGCCCGCGAGGAACGAGGCGGGAATTGCTATGCCGATAAAAAGCGAAGCGCGGGAGCCGAGCGCGAACAGGATGATCACGACCACCAGCAGCACACCGGTTGCGACGGAATTCTGCAGGTCGCCCAGCATCTGGCGGATGACTTTGGATTTGTCCTGACTGAACGACACCTGCACCGCGGCGGGCCAGGTCTGTTTCAGCTGCTCGACAACCTTCTTCACGCCATCGACAGTCTCGATCAGGTTGGCGCCGGTGCGCTTGGAAATTTCGATGGTCATGGCCGGACGGCCGTTGACGCGCGTCACAGTCGTCGCGTCCTTAAAAGTCGGCCGCACCTGCGAGATGTCGCCGAGCGTGACCGTCGCGCCCTGCGATGACACTACCGGGATCGACAACACGTCCTTCGGCGTCTCGATCAGCGACGGCACCTTAACGGCGAAGCGGCCGGTTGCGCCTTCCTGCACGCCAGCGGCAACGAGGCTGTTGGAGGCCTGCGCAACCTGCGTAAGCTGATCGAGCGACACGCCGTAGCTCTTCATCAGCATCGGCTCGGCGATGATCTCCACCACCTCGTCGCGTGCGCCGCGCAATTCTGCCGCCAGCACGCCCGGCACCTGTTCCAGCGCATTCTTTGCCGCGCGTGCGATGCGCAACATGCTGCGCTCCGGCACATCGCCCGACAGCGCCACGACAAGCACCGGATAGAGCGAGAGATTCACTTCCTGGACGATCGGCTCGTCGACGTCGCGCGGCAGGTCACTCTTGGCGTCGTCGACCTTGGCGCGGACATCCGCCAGCGCGGATTTGGAATCGAAGCCCGCTTCGAATTCGAGCAGCACATAGCCTCCGCCCTCGAATGCGGTGGAGCGCATTTCCTTGACGTTAGAGACGGACTTCAACTGGGTCTCGACCGGGCGCAACAGCAGGCGCTCGGAATCTTCGGGGCTGATGCCGCGCTGGGCGAGCTGCACATAGATGATCGGAATCTTGACGTCCGGCTCCGCCTCTTTCGGGATCGTCTCATAAGCGACGAACCCCGCCAGCAGCAGGAAGATCAGCAGGGCAATCGTGAGCCGCGCATGGCCGATCGCGTAATCGATGAATTTCGACATCTCAGCTCACTGCGCTTCGGAGACTTTGTCGGCATTGGCAGCCATCGGCTGCACCTTCTGGCCTTCGCGCACGAAGTCCTGCCCCTGCACGATCACGCGCGCGCCGTCGGCAATGCCGGCGACCCACATGTCGGCCTGATCGTCTTCGACCACCGCGATAGGGACGAATTGCACGATGTCGCTCTTATCGACCGCGCGCACGCCCAGCGCCCCGTTTGAAGCAAAGGTGAGCGCCGAGCGCGGAATGCGCGTCGCCGGCTGCGGATCCATGCGGAGAGCAACCTCTGCGGTGATGCCATCCGGAATGGCGCCGTCGGCATTCGGGATCTCGACTTCGACGCGATAAGTGCGCGTCGCCGCCGCCGCCGACTTCGAAACGAAGCGCACGCGGCCGGTGACTTTCTGGCCTGTGACGAGACGGATTTCCGCGGGTTCATTGACTTTGATGCCGCCGAGATTGCGTTCCGCGGCTTCGACGATCGCCAGCATCGGGTCGAGCGCGATAATCTGCGCGATCTCCTTGCCGGCCATCGAGAAGGCGGAGGTGCCGACCTGCACCGGCACATCGGTCACGACGCCGGCCCACGGCGCGCGCACGGTGCCGCGGTCGCGTTCGGCTTCGGCGGCAGAGAGTGCAGCTTCCGCCGCGCTTTGTTGCGACTCGAGGTTCACCAGATCGAGCTTGGGCAATGCGCCCGTCATCACCAGCTTGCGGCGTGCTTCGAGTTCGGCCTTCCGCTGCACGACCAATGCCCTGGCCTGCGCGACCTGCGCTTCACGCGACTCGTCGGAAAGGACAGCGATAACTTCATCCTTCTGCACATACTGCCCGCGCTTGACGCGCAACTCGGTCAGGATGCCGCCAGTGCGCGCAACGGCCATGACCTTGTGATCGGCTTCGGTGCGCCCCGACAGTATGAGTTTGCGGCTATGCTGCTCGGTCTTCGCATCGATCACGGCAACGCGGAACAGCTTCGGCGCCTGTTCATTGGGACGGATGGCCGCCTTGCTCTCCGGCGTTTCATGCGGAAGCAGATAGCCGGACAAGATCCAGAGGCTGGCCACTGCGACAAGCGCAATCGCGACAGTACGGCTCATATTGAGCTTGATCGGAAATCTCACGACCGGTCTCCCTCTTTCTTCTCTTTTTCTTCCGGTGCGCCGAGCAGGCGGCGCGTCATCAACATGAACTGCGGCAGAAATTTTTCGGGGTCGAAGGTGGGATCCACCGCGCGACGCCACCAGACCCCGTCGGCCATCACCATCAGCGTAGAGACAGCGATGTCGAAATCGGTGCCGGATGGAATGTCGCCGCGTTGCGCTGCCGCCTGCATCATGGCGACGAGCCGCGCATGCACTTCGCGATCGAATTCCTGCATGATGCGCCCGATCGCTGGATTGCGCCGGCTCTCTGCGACCATTTCGGTGCACAGGCCCACGTCATCGGCATTGCGCTCGACCAGATGATGCCGCGCCAGCGCTTCGAACGTCGCGAAAAAGTCGTCGGTGAATTGCGCGGCCCCGAGCTCCTGGCCGACCTCGGCGCGATCGCGCTCGGCGATGGCGGCGATGATCGCCACCTTGGAGGGGAAGTAGCGATAGAGGTTACCGGGGCTCATCCCGGCCTCGGCGCATATCTCCTGCATCGAGGTCTGGTGAAAGCCGGAACGGGCGACGCAGCGGCGCGCGGCGTCGAGAATTTCCGCCCGCCGGTCATCCTTGAAGGCGGTACTGACGCGCGGCATTGGCTCCCCCGAAAAGCGCGGTCCGACGCAAGCTCTGATCATATTGTGCGCCGCAACAATAGAGAATGAACGTTCACTCTAACCCGGTTTTGGCGAAAGAGTCAAGGTGGAAACCTGAAGGGCTGAACCGGTACGAATCGGGGGTTTGAGAATTGAACGCCGCACCAATTCCGCCTCATCCTGAGGAGACGCGAAGCGTCGTCTCGAAGGATGGGCAACGACACCGCCTACCAACCCCGGGTTACCCGGAGATCGGCGCTAATGAGCACGCAAGCGGGAATCCATAATGCATGTATTCGCCACCTCGCTCTGGTCCCGCCTGCGCGGGGACAAGAGGCACAAGAGGGCAGGCCTGTCGTTTCAGTATCAGCTTTCCGGTCTCGCCACGCTGCTGACGACGTCGGGGCGCTGTTTCGGGGGCGTCGGTGTCCGCTTGGCGGGTCTCAGAACCACCGTAACCGGATTCGGCTTGTGATCGAGCGTCGCCCCGGACACACCATCCACGACCATTCCCACCGCGCCGCCGATGAGAATGTTGCCGGCGAAGCCGACCGCGCCCCCTGCGGCGATCTCCTTATTCAGCTTGACCACCTGGGATTGGTGACCTGCCAAGGTGAAGCGGACGCTCAGGTCATCCTGCCGGCGAACCTGGACCACGCGCGGGGTCACGCATTTCTTCGAACCCTCGGCTCCCCTCACCTCGGCCAGCGCGCCCGACGGCTTCGAAGCAATTGCTATTTCTTCATTCCATCCGCGCGTAACCGACGCGCATCCCCCCAGCATACTGGCCAAAGCCAGTGCGCTGGCCGTAAAGCCCCATTTATGCATTGCTGATTCTCCCAACCCCGAACCAACCGTGTCATCTTATTGTTGGTCCGCCAAGGCCTTCTGGATGGTCCAAAAGGATGGGGGAGAAGGCCGGTGATTCTTATTTCTGACACGTCGGGCAATAAAAGGTTGAGCGGCCGGTCTGCACGATGCGCTTCACCGTGCCTTTGCAACCCCGGGTGACGCAGGGTTTGCCCTCTTGGTCGTAGACCCGGAAATTGTGCTGGAACATGCCGAGTTCGCCGTCGGTGCGCTTGTGATCGCGCAACGAGGAGCCACCCGCCTCGATCGCATCCTTCAGCACCGCCCGGATCGCTTCCACCAGTTTTTCGGTGTGCTCGTTAGGCGCGCCAGACTTGCTGGCGATGGTCGAGGCCATGCGCTTCGGCGACAGATGCGACCGGTGCAGCGCCTCGCAGACATAGATGTTGCCGAGGCCCGCGACGATTTTCTGGTCGAGCAACGCGGCCTTCAGCGAGGTCTTCTTGCCCTTGCAGGCCATCGCCAAAGCTGCGGCATCGAAAGCGTTGCCGAGCGGCTCCGGCCCCATCGCCTTCATCAGCGGATGTTCGTCGAGCTTGTCGCGCGGCGTCAGCTTCATGAATCCGAAGCGGCGCGGATCGTTGTAGGTGACGATGGCGCCACCCGACATGTGAAACACCACATGGTCGTGCGTCGCGTGTTTTTCGCGCTCGTGATGATAGCGTGTGGTGTTCTTTTCCTTGCCGCCCTCGAACACATGGAACGAGCCCGACATGCCGAGATGCATGATCAGCACGTCGCCGGACGACAGATCGAGCAGCAGGTATTTGCCGCGACGTCCAAGGCCGCGCACTGTTTTGCCTTCAAGATGACCGGCAAAACCCTGCGGCAGCGGCCAACGCAGATCTGGCCTCCGCGCCTCCACTTTCGTAAAGCGCGCGCCGTCCATCGCCGGCTCGAGGCCGCGACGCACCGTTTCGACTTCAGGTAGCTCGGGCATGGTTAACTGCTCTCCGCCTGAGACATAGCCTCTGGCACAGCTCCGCGCTATGGTCCTCTCCAGACAGGATAAAACGCGCATGAGTGCAGGCGAAAATCACACGTCGTTCGGTTTCCGCGAAGTCCCCTTGGCTGACAAGCAGGGGATGGTCGATAACGTCTTCGCGTCCGTCGCCAGCCGCTATGACCTGATGAACGACCTGATGTCGGCCGGGCTGCATCGCGCCTGGAAAGACGCGCTCGTCACACTCATTAATCCACCGAAGAGCGACGCGCCGTTCGCGCTGCTCGACGTTGCAGGCGGCACCGGCGATATCTCGTTCCGCATGGTCGATGCCGGCGGCGCCGGTACGCGCGCCACCGTGATGGACATCAATGGCGAGATGCTGAAAGCCGGGCGCGAGCGCGCCGAGAAACAGGGCCGTGGCGACAGCGTCATTTTTGTCGAAGGCAATGCCGAAGCCTTGCCGTTTCCGGATCGCAGCTTCGACGCCGTCACCATCGCATTCGGCATCCGCAATGTGCCGCGCATTCAGCAAGCGCTGAATGAAGCGCATCGCGTGCTGAAAATCGGCGGCCGTTTCGCCTGCCTGGAATTCTCCAGTGTCGATGTGCCCGGCCTCGACAAGCTCTACGACCTCTATTCCTTCAACGTGATCCCGGCGATGGGACGCGCGGTGACCGGCGACGCCGAGGCTTATCGCTATCTCGTCGAATCCATCCGGCAGTTTCCGAAGCCGAAGGCCTTTGCGCAGATGCTCGAGGCCGCCGGCCTGCGTCGCGTCGCTTTTTCCATCATGACCGGCGGCATCGTCGCGCTGCATTCCGGCTGGCGATTGTGATCTCTTCGGTTTCTCACCTCGTTCGCCTCGCCCGCGCGGGCTTCGTGTTCGCGCGCGAAGGCGTGTTCGCGATGGTCGATCCTTTGATGCTGCCGGCGCCCGCTCGTTTGGGACTTCGGTTGGCGCGGCTGATCGAGCGGCCGCGGACCGCGAGCAGCGACGGACGGCTTGCCACCGCGCTGACCGAACTCGGTCCGACCTATGTGAAGCTCGGCCAATTCCTTGCAACGCGGCCTGATGTCGTTGGGGCCCGGGTCGCGCGCGAACTGGAAAGCCTGCAGGACCGCATGCCGCCGTTCTCGCAGAGCGAGGCGGAAGCAACCGTTGCGGCGGCGCTGGACAAGCCCGTCAAAGCAGCCTTCACCAGCTTCGGCCCGCCGGTGGCGGCGGCCTCAATCGCGCAGGTGCATCGCGCCGAAGTCATGACCGAGAGCGGTCCGCGCGCGGTGGCGGTGAAAGTGTTGCGGCCCGGAATCGAGCGGCGCTTCAAGGCCGACCTCGATGCGTTCTACTTTGCCGCCCGCAAGGGCGAGGGAATGTCTTCCGAAGGCCGCCGTCTGAGGCTGATCGAAGTGGTCGATATCCTCGCGCGCTCGGTGCGGCTCGAAATGGATCTGCGGCTGGAGGCCGCCGCGCTGTCGGAGCTGACCGAGAACACCAAAGACGATCCGGGTTTCCGCGTGCCGACAGTGGATTGGGACCGTACCGCGCGCGAAGTGCTGACGCTGGAATGGATCGACGGCACGCCGCTCAACGACCGGGCCATGCTCGAGGCCAAGGGTTTCGACTTGCCGCTGCTCGGGCGCACGGTGATCCAGAGTTTCCTGCGCCACGCGCTGCGCGACGGCTTCTTCCATGCCGACATGCATCCGGGAAATCTGTTCGTCGATGACGAGGCGCGCCTGGTGGCCGTGGACTTCGGCATCATGGGGCGTCTCGGCCCGAAGGAGCGACGTTTCCTGGCCGAGATTCTGTACGGCTTCATCACCCGCGATTACTACCGCACGGCGGAAGTGCATTTCGAGGCGGGCTATGTACCGCGGCATCATTCGGTGGAGGATTTCGCCCAGGCGATCCGCGCCATCGGCGAGCCGATCCACAACCGCGCCGCTGAAGACATTTCCATGGCGCGCCTGCTGACGCTGCTGTTTGAGGTCACCGCGCTGTTCGACATGCGGACACGGCCGGAGTTGCTGCTGCTGCAGAAGACCATGGTGGTGGTGGAAGGCGTCGGCCGTTCGCTCGATCCCAAGCTCGACATGTGGAAAACGGCCGAGCCAGTCGTGCGGGAATGGATCGAGCGCAATCTCGGTCCGCTTGGCCGGATCGAGGGTGCGGCGGAAGGCGCCGGCGAAATCGGTCGCTTTATCGGCAGGGTGCCCACTCTGCTGACACGCGCAGGCACTGTGCTCGACCAGCTCGACGACGCCACACGCGACGGGCTCAAGCTCGATCCGGAAACCGTGGCCGCCATCGGCGAGGCTGAAGCCCACCGCAATCGGTGGATCACCCGGGGTATCTGGGTGATTGCAGTTCTGCTCCTTTGGGTGGTTCTGAAGGCATTTTAAGCCGTCTAAATTACAATGTTGCCCAGCATTATGATTGCATTGATATCAACGCCTGCATTATGCTGCGCAACATGGCCAGCCTCACCGTCCGCCAGCTAGACGACGCCCTCAAGGAGCAGCTTCGGCGGCGTGCCGCCCGAAACCGCCGCTCCATGGAGGAGGAGGTTCGGGCGATCCTGAGGAGCGCCGCATCCGACGTCGATGCTCCCGCTTCCCCACCGGAAAGCGCCGGATTGCCAGGTGCCCCGCCCCGCACCGAGACCGCCACCCGCCGCATCCTGCTGATCATCGGCGGTGGCATCGCAGCCTATAAATCCCTCGACCTGATCCGCCGCCTGCGCGAGCGCGGCTTTGGGGTACGGGTGGTGATGACAAATGCTGCGCAGCAATTCGTAACGCCGCTCGCGGCCGGCGCGATCTCCGGGGACAAGGTTTTCACCGACCTGTTCGACTCTGACAGCGAATTCGACGTCGGACACATCCGCCTGTCCCGCGAGGCCAATCTGATCGTGGTCGCCCCCGCCACCGCCGACCTGATGGCCAAGATCGCCAACGGGCACGCTGACGATCTCGCCACGGCTGTGCTGCTGGCGACCGACAAGAGAGTGCTGCTCGCACCGGCGATGAACCCACGCATGTGGAGCAACGCCGCCACCCAGCGCAATCTCACGCAGCTTCGCAGCGACGGCATCGCCTTTATCGGCCCCAATCAGGGCGAGATGGCCGAGCGCGGCGAGCATGGCGTCGGCCGCATGGCGGAGCCGCTGGAGATTGTTGCGGCGCTGGAAGGCCTGCTGGCGAAGCCGAAAGCGCAGCGCCCGCTGGCGGGCAAGCGCGTGATCGTGACCTCCGGACCCACCTACGAACCCATCGATCCGGTGCGTTTCATCGGCAACCGCTCGTCGGGCAAGCAGGGCCACGCGATTGCGGCGGCGGCGGCGGCGCAAGGCGCAGAAGTCGTGCTGGTGACAGGCCCGGTGGCGCTGCCCGATCCATCCGGCGTCAGCGTGATCCGGATCGAGAGTGCACGGGAAATGCTGGCCGCCGTAGAGAAGGCGTTACCCGCCGATATCGCGATCTTTGCCGCCGCGGTTGCGGACTGGCGCGTTGTCGAAACGCAGAACCAGAAGATCAAGAAAGGCAGCGGGCAGGCACCGCCGCTTGCGCTCACGGAGAATCCCGACATCCTCGCTACAGTAGCAAAGAGCGCCAGCAAGCGCCCTGCTCTTGTGATCGGCTTCGCCGCGGAGACCGAGCAGGTCATTCAACATGCGAAGGAAAAGCTGGCAAAAAAAGGCTGCGACTGGATTGTCGCCAACGACGTGTCGCCGGAAAGCGGCGTGTTCGGCGGCGACCGTAATACCGTGCACCTCGTCACCGCTTCCGGTGTAGAATCCTGGCCGCCGCAGAGTAAGGATCAGGTCGCGAAAAGCCTGATCGCGCGGGTGGTGCAGGCGCTGGAAAAGAAAAAATGAGCTTGGTCGAAGTGAAAGTGATGCGGCTGCCGCACGGCGCCGATTTGCCGCTCCCGGCGTATCAAAGCGCGCAGGCCGCAGGCCTCGATCTGCTCGCAGCCGTCAGCACGGACGTCATGATTGCGCCGGGCAAACGCGCGCTGGTTCCGACCGGCATTGCGATCGCACTCTCGGCAGGCACCGAGGCGCAGGTGAGGCCACGATCGGGACTCGCAGCAAAGCACGGCGTCACCGTGCTGAATTCGCCGGGTACCATCGATGCGGATTATCGCGGCGAGATCCAGGTGATCCTGATCAATCTCGGCAACGCGCCGTTTGTGGTGAAACGCGGCGAGCGCATCGCGCAGATGATCGTCGCGCCCGTGACGCACGCCGCCCTGTCGGAAGCGCAAACGCTGGACGACACCAGCCGGGGCGGGTCCGGATTCGGCTCGACCGGCACCGACTAAAACGATAAAACGCTTGCAGCCTCAGGAGAGAGAAATGCCGGATAATATTGGCCGTGGGCGTATTTACGGATCGATCACGCAGACCATCGGCAACACCCCGCTGGTGCAACTCAACCGTCTGCCGCAGATGCATGGCGTCAAGGCCAACATCCTTGCCAAGCTTGAGTTCTTCAACCCGATCAGCAGCGTGAAGGACCGCATCGGCGTCGCCATGATCGACGCGCTGGAAGCCAAGGGCGCGCTCGGGCCAAACAGCATGCTCGTCGAGCCGACCTCGGGCAACACCGGCATCGCGCTGGCTTTCGTGGCCGCCGCACGCGGCTACAAGCTCACGCTAGTGATGCCCGACTCGATGTCGCTCGAGCGCCGCAAGATGCTGCTGCTGCTCGGCGCGCAACTTGAGCTCACGCCTGCCGTGCAGGGCATGAAAGGCGCGATCGCGCGCGCCGAGCAAATGCTGCGCGAAAACAACAACGCGGTGATGCCGCAGCAATTCAGCAATCCCGCCAATCCGGAAGTCCATCGCCGCACCACGGCGGAGGAAATCTGGAACGACACCCAAGGCGGCGTTGATGTGTTTGTGTCGGGCGTCGGCACCGGTGGCACCATCACCGGCGTCGGCCAGGTGCTGAAGCCGCGCAAGAAGTCACTGCGGGTGATCGCCGTCGAGCCGGAAGATAGCGCCGTTCTTTCCGGCAAGCCACCCGGCCCGCACAAGATCCAGGGCATCGGCGCGGGATTTATCCCTGAAATCCTGGATCGCTCGGTGATCGACGAAGTCGTGACCACGAGCAACCAGGCGGCGTTCGATACCGCGAGGGCCCTGGCGAAGCAGGAAGGTATTCCCGGCGGCATCTCGTCGGGCGCCGCCGTAGCGGCAGCGATGGAAGTGGGCAAGCGCCCGGAGATGGCCGGCAAGAACATCGTGGTGATCATCCCGTCCTTCGCCGAACGGTATCTTTCGACCGCATTATTCGAAGGCTTGTAGCCTCTCAGAGTCGTTCACGATCTGGACTCTTTCGGCGCGATTCCCCTTGGGGGTAAAGTCGAACGATTCGCGGCCTGGCGGAGGCTGCGCGCCCCGATTCTGTTTCACCAACAGAACGGGACGAAGGGTGGGGCTAAGCGACATGCCGGAGACAATCCGGACGACGGGCGGGAGCTGGAAGGCTCATCCGCGGCTAGGAGGATTCCTCGCCGTCAACGCTACAGCTTTCTTCACAGCAGCCCCCGCGCGCGCCGCCCTGTTCGCCCCGCTCGATTCCACCATCGCCGACTTCACCGGACTGAATCATCTCGACATTACCGGGCTCGCGATGACGCTCGGCATTTCGCTGTTTGCAGTGGTGACCGCCGGTTTGCTGGTCCGCACGCGCGGCAAGGCAGCGCAAGCGGAAATCGCCGCGCGCGAAGAGATCGTCGCGCTGAAGGCGGATGTCGATCGCGTCCATGCCTTGCTGCTGGCGGAACCGCAGATCATCGTCGCCTGGGTAGCCGGCGATAACGATCCCAAGATTTTCGGCGACGTGACCCTGGTGACGCCCGCCTCGGCGCCGCATCGCGTTCTAGCTTTCGGCACTTGGCTCGATCCGGCGCAGGCGCGCACCATGGAGCGATTCGTCGCCTCGTTGCGCGAGGAAGGCGAAAGCTTCTCGACGTCTCTCACCACCTTGTCGGGGCGTCCGATGGAAGCCGAGGGTCGCGCGATCGGCGGCCGTGCCGTCGTGCGGTTGCGTGACGTCGGCGGCGTGCGACGTGACTTCGCTGAGATCTCGACCCGGCACCGGAAACTGCTCGGCGAAGTGGAGTCGCTTCACACACTCGTTGCAGCGCTGCCCTCACCGATCTGGGCGCGCGACGAAAATGGTGCGCTGACGTTCGTCAATCACGCCTATGCATGCGCCGTCGAAGCCAAAGACCCCGCCGACGCCGTTGCACGCGGCCTCGAACTGCTCGACCAGCCGGTGCGCGAGGAGCTGTCGCGCGCCTGTGCCGCACACGAATGCTACACCGGCCGCGTCCATGCGGTGGTCGCCGGCAACCGCCGCGCATTCGACATCCGCAGCGTGCCGACGCCGCATGGCAGCGCCGGCATCGGCATTGACTCGACAGAAGTCGCAACCATGCGCGCGGAGATCAAGCGCGCCAGCGAAGCCCATCGCCGCACGCTCGATCAGCTCGCAACCGGCGTGGCGATCTTCGACGGCAAGCAGCGGCTCACATTCTACAATACGGCCTATCGCGCACTGTGGGACCTGGAGCCGAGTTTCCTCGATCAGAACCCGACCGATTCCTCCGTGCTCGACCTGCTGCGCGCCGCCCGCAAGCTGCCGGAAGAGCAGGACTTCCGGCAATGGAAAGCCGAGCTGCACGAGGCCTATCGCGCGACCGAGCCGTCCGAAACCGTGTGGTATCTGCCTAACCGCCGCACCCTGCGTGTGGTGACCACGCAAAATCCCGAAGGCGGCGTGACCTATCTGTTCGATGACGTGACGGAGCGGCTCGACCTCGAGCGTCGTTTCGATGCGCTGATCCGCGTGCAAGGCGAAACGCTCGAAAATCTCACCGAAGGCGTTGCGGTGTTCGGCAGCGACGGACGGTTGCGCCTGCACAATCCGGCCTTCGCGCAGATGTGGCGGCTTTCAGCGGAAACGCTTGCGGAACGTCCGCATATCGAAGCGGTCATCGGTCTGTGCAACCCGCTCCATGATGACGACGCGACGTGGCACACGCTCCACGCCGCGGTCACGGCCATCGACAGCCGCGAACCGCTCATCTTCCGGCGCGAACGGCGCGACGGCAATGTGGTCGATTGCTCGACCGTGCCTTTGCCTGACGGCGCAACGCTCGTCGCCTTCCACGACGTCACCGACACCGTGAATGTCGAACGTGCATTGCGCGAAAAGAACGAGGCGCTGGAAACCGCCGACGAGATCAAAATCGATTTCGTCCAGCACGTGTCCTACGAGTTGCGTTCGCCGCTGACCAACATTATCGGCTTTGCGCATTTTCTCGACGAGCCGTCGACCGGTCCGCTCAACGACAAGCAGCGCGAATATCTCGGCTATCTCACTACCTCCACCAACGCGCTGCTGGCGATCATCAACAACATTCTCGATCTCGCCACCATCGATGCCGGCGCCATGACGCTGAGCCTCGGCCCGGTCGATATTCGCAGCACCATGCTGGGCGCGGTCGAAGGGGTGCAGGATCGGCTGCAGAAGAATGAGCTCGTGCTCGACATGCGCGTGCTGCCTGATGCCGGCAGTTTTGTCGCCGACGAAAAGCGCGTGCGGCAGGTGCTGTTCAACCTGCTGGCCAATGCCGTGAGCTTCTCGCCGCCCGGCGGGACCATCACGCTCGCCGCCCACCGCCGCCCGGACGCGGTGGTGTTTTCGGTGACCGATCGTGGCCCCGGCATCCCGGCGGAAGTGCAGGATCGCGTGTTCGACTGGTTCGAGACCGATTCGCTCGGCTCGCACCATCGTGGCACCGGCCTCGGACTTTCGCTGGTGCGGTCCTTCGTGGAATTGCACGGCGGCACCGTCGCGCTCGATTCCGACATCGGCCTTGGCACGACCGTCACCTGCGTTTTCCCGCTCGAACACAGCGCCGAGCGCACCGCAGCCTAGGCTCAAGCCCTGTGCTTCTGCGCGACGGCGTTGGATACTGGCTGTCAATAAACAGCAGGTAACATCCGGCCATGGCAGGCGGCTCAAGCTTCTCGATGCAATTGGCGGATGAGGCGGCAACCCACCGCTTCATGCGCGATATTGCGCTCGGGCTGGAGCCCGGCGACCTGATCACCCTGTCGGGCGACCTCGGCGCCGGCAAGACCACCTTCGCCCGCGCCCTCATCCGGCACCTCGCGGGGGACGAGACGATCGAGGTGCCAAGCCCGACCTTCACGCTGATCCAGACCTACGACTTCGAAAAGCTCTCCGTCGTCCACGCCGACCTCTACCGCATCGGCAATGCATCGGAGCTGACCGAGCTTGGCTTCGACGACCTGCCGGACAATGCGCTGGTGCTGATGGAATGGCCGGACCGTGCCGAAGGCTCTCTCCCGGCAAACCGCATCGACATCGCCTTCACGATATCCCCGAAGCGCGGCGAGACATTCCGCAATGTCGAGGTAACCGGCTTCGGCAGCGCGATCCCGCGGGTCGAGCGGATGGGCGCAGTCCGCGCTTTCCTCGATCAGAGCGGCTTCAGTGCTGCCGAACGCATCCGCATTCAGGGCGATGCTTCCACCCGCTCCTACGAACGCCTGGTGCTTAACGGCCTGGGCTACATCCTGATGAATTCGCCGCGCCGCCCGGACGGACCGCCGGTGCGCGACGGCAAGCCTTACAGCGCGATCGCCCATCTGGCAGAGGACGTCAGCGCTTTCATCGCCATGTCGAAAGGATTGCGCGATGCCGGCCTATCGGCGCCCGCGATCTATTACGCCGACAACGACAGGGGTCTGTTGATCCTCGAAGACCTCGGCGACGAGAAGGTCGTGCGAGGCGAGCCGCCCGAACCGATGATGGAGCGCTATGGCGCAGCCGTCGATGTGCTCGCGGCACTTCACAGGCAAACACTTCCGCCGATGCTGCAGATTGCACCACGGGTGGACTATCACTTGCCGGAATACGACCTCGATGCATTCCTGATCGAGATCGAGCTGCTGCTCGACTGGTATCTGCCACGGATGAAAGCAACGCTTCCGTCTGACGCCCGCGACGCTTTCATCACGCTGTGGCGCGATGCATTGCAGCCGGCGCTCAACGCGCCCAAGACGTGGGTACTGCGCGACTTCCATTCGCCGAACTTGCTGTGGCTGCCCGAACGTTACGGCGTGGAGCGCGTCGGCCTACTCGATTTTCAGGATGCGGTGATGGGCCCGGCCGCTTACGATCTCGCGTCGCTGTTGCAGGACGCCCGCGTCGATGCGCCGGAAAGCCTGGAAGTCCAGTTGCTGGGCCGCTATGCGCGGCTGCGGCGCGAGGTGACGCCGGATTTCGACACCGCCGCCTTTGTGCAGGTTTATTCCACTGTTGCCGCACAACGCGCCACCAAAATCCTGGGCATTTTTGCCCGACTCGATATGCGCGACGGCAAGCCGCAATATCTACGTCACATGCCGCGCATATGGGGCTATCTGCAGCGCTCGCTGGCGCACCCCTCGCTCGCGCCCTTGCGCGCGTGGTATGCGACTCACGTTCCGACACTGAAGAAGATTTGAGAATGACTGCCTTAAAGATCGCCATGCCGAAACGCGCCATCGTCCTGGCCGCAGGTCTCGGCACCCGCATGCGCCCCTACAGCGATCAGGTGCCGAAGCCGCTGGTCAAGGTGTCGGGCAAGGCGCTGATCGACTACGCGCTCGATCGTCTCGACGACGTCGGCGTCGAGCAGGCCGTGGTCAATGTGCACTACATGGCCGACGCGCTCGAAGGCCACATCAGCAAACGCAAACGCCCGCGTGTGATCCTTTCCGACGAACGCAAAGAGTTGATGGGCACCGGCGGCGGCGTGGTGAAGGCGCTGGGCCACCTCGGCGATGCACCGTTCTTCTACATGAATTCAGACACGCTCTGGATCGAAGGCGTAAAGCCGAACCTGCTACGGCTGGCCGAGGCTTTCGACCCGGCGGAGATGGACGCGCTTCTGCTGCTCGCGCCAACCACCTCAAGCATCGGCTACGACGCACGGGGCGACTTTTCCATGAGCACCGACGGCCGCCTGCGCCGCCGCCCGGAACGCGAAGTGGTGCCCTTTGCCTATGCCAGCGCGGCCATTCTCTCGCCTGCGTTGTTCAAGGACACCCCCAAAGGCGTGTTTCCGCTGACGGTGCTGTTCGACCGCGCCGCCGAGCAGGGCCGGTTGCATGGGCTGCGGATCGACGGCATCTGGATGCATGTCGGCACGCCCGAGGCGGTGGCAGAGGCCGAAGCCGCAATGATTGCCAGCGCTGCCTGATTCTGATGTTTCGGAGCGGTCTGCCGTATATGGTTCCGGCATGGCGAATCCCTCCCATGTCTTCACCATTCCGGCTTCCGCCCCCTTCCTGCCGACGCTGGTCAAGGCTCTGATCGACGGCCGGCTGGTGGAAGGCTTTGCGCCGGGCGCAGACCCGCTCGCACTCGCCACCGCGACGCTTTACCTGCCGACCCGCCGGTCGGCGCGGCTGGCGCGCGATGTCTTCCTCGACGTGCTCGGCACCGACGCCGCGATCCTTCCACGCATCGTCGCCATCGGCGATGTCGATGAAGACGAGATCGCCTTCGACGAAGCTGCACGCAGCGACGTCGGTGAAACGGCGCTCGACGTGCCGGAGGCGCTGTCGGGGCTTTCGCGCAGCGTGCCGCTGGCTCAGATCATTTTGAAATGGGCCGACACGATCGCGCCCCGCGACAGTGAGCATGCGCCACTCATCGCCAATAGTCCGGTCGCAGCGCTCTCGCTCGCGCAGGACCTCGCACGCCTGATGGACGACATGACGACGCGGCAGGTGAGCTGGGGTCGGCTCGACGGCCTCGTTACCGGCGATCTGGACGACTATTGGAAACACACCCTCAATTTCCTGAAATTCATTCGCGAGCACTGGCCCGCGCATTTGCGGGAACAGGGTTGCATCGAGGCCGCCGATCGCCGCGACAGGTTGATCGCCGCGGAAGCGAAACGTCTCGCGAACAGCACCGGTCCCATCATCGCCGCCGGCTCCACCGGCTCAATCCCCGCAACCGCAACGCTGCTGGCGACAATTGCCACCTTGCCAAACGGCGCGCTGGTTCTGCCCGGGCTCGACACTGACCTTGATGACGCAACCTGGAAAATGGTCGGAAGCCAGGAAGGCGGGAGCGAAGCGGTCCACGGCCATCCACAATTCGCCATGCAGGCGTTGCTGCAGAAAATCGGTATCGCCCGCGATGCAGTCCGCGTCCTCGGCAAGCCCGCGCCCCATGGCCGTGAACGGATCGCGTCGGAAGCGCTTCGGCCGGCCGCCACAAGCGAGCTTTGGCAACAGCGGCTCTCGTTGGCAGATTTCGCCGAACACGCCGACGCTGCATTGAAAAATGTCGCCATGATTGAAGCCGCCAACGCCGAGGAAGAAGCGCTGGCGATCGCGGTGGCGCTTAGAGAGACGGCGGAAGATCCGCGCAAAACCGCCGCACTGGTGACGCTCGATACCGGACTGGGACAGCGTGTGATCGCTGCTCTGGCGCGCTGGAACGTGCCTGTGGACGATTCCCGTGGTGTTACGCTTTCCGATACGCCCGTCGGCGTGTTTGCACGGCTCATAGCCGAGGCTGCACTGGAAGGATTGCCTCCGGTGATGCTGCTCGCGCTGCTCAAGCACCCATTGTGCACGCTCGATCAGCAAGCCGTTTCGACGCTGGAACGGACAACCTTGCGCGGCCCACGGCCGAAACACAGCACGGCGGGACTAGAACATGCGTTTCAGACGTTCCGCGCGGAACACAGGAAGGCCCAAAACAAGGAATCATCGTCGCTGCACAATTTGGACCCGCGGGTCGCAATCACCGACGCCGAGCTTGATGCAGCGGCCGATCTCATCGCAAGGCTCAAGACCGCGCTGACGCCACTGGAGTTGCTTCCAACCAGTCCGCAGTCCTTTGCCACCATTGCTGCTTGTCATGCCAAGGCTTTGGAGTTGCTCGGCTGTGTCAGTGACGATCTGACAAAAGCGTTCGACGACATTACCAAAGTGGGCGCGCTGCAAATCGAGCCCCGCGATTATGCCGAGCTGTTCCACGACTCCATCGCCGACCGCCCGGCACGCCGTCACGAAGCCGACGTAAGGATCCACATCTACGGGCCACTCGAAGCGCGCCTGCAACCGGTCGATCGCGTCGTGCTGGGCGGGCTGGTGGAAGGTGTCTGGCCCCCCGAAACGCGCAGCGACCCTTGGCTTAGCCGCCCCATGCGTCATGAGCTCGGCCTCGACCTGCCGGAACGCCGCATCGGTCTTTCCGCCCACGATTTCGCGCAGTTGCTCGGCGCGCCCGAAGTGATCCTCTCTCGCGCCGCCAAGCTCGGCGGCGCGCCGACGGTTGCCTCACGTTTCGTGCAGCGCCTCGCCGCGGTCGCGGGTGAAAGCCGCTGGAAAGCGGTGTTGGCACGCGGCATGGAATACGCCGCACTCGCGCGAAAACTCGATGAGACCCCAGCGGCAAAACCCGCGCAACGCCCGGAACCCAGACCACCGCTCGCCGCAAGACCTCAGCAACTCAGCGTCACTGAAATCGAGCATTGGCTGCGCGACCCCTACACGATCTACGCCAAGCGCGTCCTCAAGCTCACGCCGCTCGAAAACATTGACACACCGCCGGGCGCGTCCGATCGCGGCACGGTCATCCACGATTCGATCGGCGAATTCGCCAAGACATATCCACGTGAGATGCCAGCCGATCCAGTGCGCGCCATGACAGCGATTGGCACCCGACATTTCGCACCTCTGGCGGATTATCCCGAAGCACGCGCTTTCTGGTGGCCGCGCTTCCTGCGCATCGCAGAATGGTTCGCGGGATTTGAAACCGTGCGGCGTGCCGGACTGTCTGCTTTCTATGCCGAGATCGGAGGCGGAATCGAGATTCCCTTCGGGGGCGGGAAATTCAGGCTAACCGGTCGGGCCGACCGCATCGAGCTTCTTTCGGACGGACGCTACGCCATCATCGACTACAAGACCGGAATGCCGCCAACTGACAAGCAGGTTACCTCAGGAATGTCGCCGCAGCTTACGCTGGAAGCTGCGATGCTCCGCAAAGGCGGGTTCAAGGATATCGCGGCGGGCGGGTCGGTTGCGGAACTGGTCTATGTGCAACTGCGCGGCGGTGTAACGCCCGGCGAGGAAAATCCGGTCGCGTTTGAGAGCGGCACTGCCGATGACCATGCCGAGTATGCCCTCAAACGGTTGACCCAGCTGGTGAACGAGTTCGCCGATCCGAAGACCCCTTATTATTCACTGCTGCACCCGATGTGGACGACGCATTACGGGACCTACGATCACCTCGCGCGGGTGCAGGAATGGTCGCTGACTGGCGGTTCCGCTGAGAACGGAGGCGGCGAATGAGCAAGCCACGGATCATTCCCGCTCAGGTCATCGAACGGCAAACGGATGCGTCCGACCCGGATCGTTCGGCCTGGGTATCGGCCAATGCGGGTTCCGGCAAAACCCATGTGCTGGCGCAGCGCGTGATCCGGCTGTTGCTGTCCGGCATTGAGCCGGCGCGCATCCTCTGCATCACCTTCACCAAGGCCGCAGCGGCCAATATGGCGAACCGCGTGTTCGAGGATTTGCGAAAATGGACCGCGCTGGACGACGACGCGCTCGACGAGGCCATGCACAAGACGGGCGTCAAACGGATCGATGCCAGGCACCGGCAACGCGCGCGGCAGCTCTTCGCGCTGGCGCTGGACACCCCGGGTGGATTGAAGGTGCACACCATCCACGCCTTCTGCACGCAATTGCTGCACCTATTTCCATTCGAAGCCAATGTCGCGGCACGCTTCGAGGTGCTTGACGAAGCCACCGAGCGGCAACTCCTTGAGCAGATAAGTCTGGACGTGATGCTCAAGGCCGCGGAAGCGCCGGAAACGCCGCTTGGCAAGGCGCTGGAAAAGGCTGTCCTTGCCGCCGCCGATGTTACGTTCCGAGACATGGTGCGCGAGACCATTCGCGAGCGCGACACGCTCGCGCAATGGGTCGAAGCCGCCGGCGGCGTGACACAGGCAATGGCTCAGCTGTCGCGAACCCTCGGTGTCGAGCTGGATGAGACGGCGCAACAGGTCGACGCAGCGATATTTCAGAACAGCCTGATAAAAAATTCAGAATGGTCGGCTGTTGGCGCGGTGATGACCGGCGGATTGAAGACAGACAAGGAGCAAGGTGCGCGATTTCATGCTCTGGCGGCACTGACCGGCACAAAACTGTTGGATACGTATCTGAGCATCTTCTGCACCAGCAAACTCGATAAAACCAAAGAGCGCATTGCGACAAGTGCGATTCAGAAAACCGATCCCGACCTTTGCAAGAAGCTCCATGACGAACGCGACCGCGTCTGGGACTTGGTGCAGCGCAAGCGCGCGATTGAAGCACGCGACCGCAGCATCGCGCTGTTCACGATTGCCTATGCGGTGATCACGCGCTTCCGTGCCGAGAAGAACCGGCGCGGCCTGCTCGACTATGACGATCTGATCGACAAGACGCTGGCGCTGCTCAACAACGTTTCCGCCGCCTGGGTTCACTTCAAGCTCGACCGAGGCATCCACCATGTGCTGATCGATGAAGCGCAGGACACAAGTCCCAAGCAGTGGGCGATCGTGAAGGCGCTGGTGAACGAATTCTTCGCGGGCCTTGGCGCGCATGAACGGCCACGCACGATCTTCGGCGTTGGGGACGAGAAACAATCGATCTTTTCGTTCCAGGGCGCGGCGCCGCGGGAATTCGCCACGATGCGCCGCTATTTTGAACAGGCGCATGCCAGCGCCGAGCTTGCTTTCGCCGGGATCGAGTTCAAGCACTCGTTCCGGTCAGGCGTGAACGTGCTGGGCGCGGTGGACACGGTATTCGCCCGCGAACAAGCGCGCGCCGGGCTGAGCGAAGACAAGGCTCCGCCCCTTCACGAAGCTCTTCCGGAAGCCGCGCCCGGCCTCGTCGAGATATGGAAGCTTTTGGCATCCGACGAGCGGGAACCCGTCGAACCGTGGAATGCGCCGTTCGACACCCAGAGCGTGACCAGCGGTGTGGTGAAGCTCGCCCGTCAGATCGCCGGTACAATCTCCATCTGGCGGCGTCAGGGGCGGCTTGCCAAAGACGTGCTGATCCTGGTGCGGCGGCGCGGCGTGTTGTTTGAGGCGATCATTCGCGAACTGAAGAACCAGGGTGTTCCGGTCGCCGGCGCCGACCGGCTGGTGCTGACCGAGCATATCGCGGTGATGGACCTGATGGTGCTCGCCGACGTGCTGCTTTTGCCGGAAGACGATCTGGCGCTAGCGACGGTGCTCAAGAGCACGCTGTTTGGAATTGAAGAAGACGAATTGTTCAAGCTCGCATTCGACCGCAAGGGCAGCCTGCGGGCTTCGCTGCAAGCGCAACGACCGGACCTCGCAGCGCAGCTTGATGCGATGAGTGTCGCGGCGCGTACACTCACGCCGTTTGCCTTCTATGCCGACCTGCTGCGCGCCGGTCAGGGGCGGAAGAAAATATTGAGCCGGCTCGGCCACGAGGCCAGCGACGCGCTGGACGAATTTCTCAATCTCGCGCTCGACTATGAACGAATGCAGACGCCGTCGCTGCAAGGCTTCGTGGCCTGGCTGCGTTCGGCCGAAGTAGAAGTAAAGCGCGACATGGAAATGGCGCGCGACGAAGTGCGGGTGATGACCGTACACGGCGCCAAGGGACTGGAAGCGCCGATCGTCATCCTCGCCGACACCACGACGCCCCCGCAGGGCTGGCATCCGCCACGGCTTCTGACCCTTTCGCCGCAACATGCGGTGCCTGGCACGGCCGATCAGCTGGTCTGGGCAAGCTCGAAGGCCAACGACATCGGGCCGATGGGTGCGGCGCGCGAAGTGGCGCTGGACGAATCGCGGAACGAATATCAGCGGCTTCTTTACGTGGCGATGACCCGCGCGATCGAGCGATTGATCGTCTGCGGTGTCGATGGCGGGCGTAAGCGGCCCGAAGGATGCTGGTACGACCTGGTCGCCGATGCGCTCCAGGAATACTGCGTGACGGAGCTGGCCGACGACGGCACAACTGAGGTGATGCGTTATCGCAAGGTGCCGGAGGCGATTACCGCTGCGGCGCCATCCGACAGCGCGCCTCTGGCGGCAGTCACAATCCACGACTGGCTTTACAAGACGGTCGAAGGCGCAGCGGCGCGGGGCGGCGCGATCAAGCCGTCAGGCTTTATCAACGATCCGAAAACGACAGAGCGCTTCCAGCCGGGCGAAGCGCGGCAACGGGCCCTGGCGCGCGGCAATCTCGTTCACCGCTTGATGCAATCGCTGCCCGACGTGCCCAATGACCGTCGCAGCGAGGCAGCCAGCCGTTATCTCGCGCGCAATGCCAGAAATTTTTCAACTGCGGAGCAGGATGCCATCGCCGCGCAAGTCCTGACTGTGCTGAACGATGCACGCTTTGCCGAATTGTTCGCGCCGGGCAGCCGTGCGGAAGTACCGATTGTCGGTCGTATCAACGGCCGTCCCCTGTCGGGGCAGATCGACCGTCTTGTGGTGACGGCCAAGGCAGTGCTGATCGGGGACTACAAGACCAACCGCCCGGCCCCGCGCCGCCTCGAGGATGTGCCGCCCGGCTATGTCACCCAGCTCGCACTCTACCGTGCAGTGCTGGCGAGGCTTTATCCCGACCACCCGATCCGCGCCGCACTGATTTGGACTGAAATCCCTGAAATCATGGAAATTCCAGCGGCATCGCTGGATTCGGCCCTTGCTTTGGTCACAGCCGAAAGGGTGCCTTGACGCTCCGCGTCCGCGTTCATACGTTCCCTGTCCCTAATGAGCGGCGTCAGATTCGCTCCCTGATTCGAGGTATTCCCCATGGCCGTTGGCAAGGTTTCCGATTCCACGTTTGAAGCCGATGTTTTAAAGGCAACCGGCCCCGTGGTCGTCGATTTCTGGGCGGAATGGTGCGGGCCTTGCCGGCAGATCGCTCCGGCGCTGGAAGAGATTTCCACCACGCTCGGCGCCAAGGTGACGATCGTGAAGCTGAACGTGGACGAAAATCCGCAGACGGCCGCAAAATACGGCATCATGTCGATCCCGACCCTGATGATGTTCAAGAATGGCGAATTGGCCTCGCGCCAGGTCGGCGCCGCGCCGAAGGCCAAGCTGGAACAGTGGATCACCGCCGCCGTCTAGAGCGCGCCACTCAATAAAAACTGTTTTGACGGCCGGCGAAATGCCGGCCGTTTGCGTTTGAGAAGCTATTCCGGCGGCGTGCCGTTTTGCTTCAGCACTTCACCCGCCAGATAGAGCGAGCCGCAAATCAGGACGCGCGGCTGCGGATCGAGTTCGAGCATCTCGGTGGCATCCAGTGCCGCCTTGATGCTGCCGCGGGTCATGGCCGTAATACCGACGCTCCGAGCAGCATCCGCGATTTGGTCAGGCGACAGCGCATTTTTTTGACCCTCGATCGGCACGGTGATGATGCGCCGCGTCAAGCCGGAGAAGTTGCGCAGGAAGCCCGCGCAGTCCTTGCTCGCCAGCATGCCGACAATCAGTACCAGCGGTCGCGACACGCGCTCTTCCAGATCGGCCAGCGCCGCGGCGATGGCGCGGCCGCCGTCGGGATTGTGTCCTCCGTCGAGCCAAAGCTCGCTGCCTTGAGGCGCGCGCAAGAACAACGTTCCCGCGGTGATGCGCTGCATACGCGCCGGCCAGTCGGCATTCACGACGCCGGCTTCAAAAGCCGCAGTGCCCGGTGTCAGCGAAGGCACGGCACGCAAGGCAGCGATGGCGAGCCCGGCGTTATCGAATTGGTGGCGGCCATGCAGCTTCGGCGCCGGGAGATCAAACAGCCGTTCCTCATCCTGAAAAACCAGACGGCCGCGTTCCTCGCCGGCTGTCCAATCCTCGCCGGCGATGCGCAAGGGGGCGTTAAGCCGGGCCGCACGGCGTTCAATGACCGACAGCGCGTCGCGCTGCTGCAGCCCAACGATGACCGGCACACGCTCCTTGATGATGCCTGCCTTTTCCGTCGCGATCTGGTCGAGGCTTTCGCCGAGATATTCGGCGTGATCGAGTGACACCGGTGTGATCACACTCGCCGCCGGCTGGTCGATCACATTGGTGGCGTCGAGCCTGCCGCCAAGCCCGACTTCGAGCAGCAGGACGTCGGCAGGACGGCGGGCAAACAGCAACATCCCCGCAGCCGTGGTGATCTCGAACAGCGTCAGCGGCGCGCCATCGTTGATGCGCTCGCATTCCGCCAAAACCTCTATCAGCTCCTCGTCCGACACCAGCTTTCCGGCAAGACGGAAACGCTCGTTGAAGCGCACGAGATGCGGCGAGGTGTAAACGTGGACGCGCTTGCCGTCAGCCTCCAGCATCGCCCGCATGAAGGCCGTCACGGAGCCTTTGCCGTTGGTGCCGGCGACATGGATCACCGGCGGAAGCTTGCGTTCAGGATGGCCTAGCTGCGCCAGGATGCGCGTCATGCGATCGAGTGTCAGATCGATCAGCTTCGGATGCAGTGTCTGCAGCCGGATGACGATGTCGTCGATGGAGGCCAACGTTACGCGGTCGCGGGCGGCGCAGCCGCCACCATCACAGGCCGCTCAACCGGCACTGACATTTCCGGTTGCCGCGGCGGCGCCTTGGTCAGAAGGCGGCAAAGCTCCGCGACAGTCGAACGCAGCCGATGACGGTGTACAACCATGTCGACCATGCCGTGGTCACGCAGATATTCGGCGCGCTGGAAACCTTCGGGCAATTTCTCGCGAATGGTCTGTTCGATCACGCGTGGGCCGGCGAAGCCAATGAGCGCGCCGGGCTCTGCAATCTGCACGTCGCCCAGCATGGCGTAGGACGCGGTGACGCCGCCGGTGGTCGGATTGGTGAGAACCACGATATAGGGCTTCTTGGCCTCGCGCAGCATTTGCACCGCGACGGTCGTGCGCGGCAATTGCATCAGCGACATGATGCCTTCCTGCATGCGCGCGCCGCCGGAAGCGGCGAACAGGACGAACGGCGTACCCTTCTCGACCGCCTTCTCAAATCCCTTGATGACCGCCTCGCCCGCAGCCATGCCGAGCGAGCCGCCCATGAAATCGAAATCCTGCACCGCGATCACGACCGGCTGGCCTTCCAGCTTGCCGTAACCAACCTTCACCGCATCGTTGAGTCCGGTCTTGGTGCGGGCTTTCTTCAGCCGGTCGATGTAACGCTCCGTGTCGCGGAATTTCAGCGGATCGATGGAAACCTCCGGCACCGCGATGTCGTACCAGGTCTCGCCGTCGAACATGGACTTCAGGCGCGCCGCCGCGCTCATGCGCATGTGGTAACCGGATTCCGGGATGACGAACTGGTTTGCTTCCACGTCCTTGTAAAAAACAAGCTGACCGGTGTCTGGACATTTGATCCAAAGATTTTCCGGCACCTCGCGCTTGAGGATGTTGCGGATCTTTGGCCGCACGACATTGGAAATCCAGTTCATCGACACTGCTCTTTTGTTCCCTCATGCCCGGCCGGAACCGGATTATCTCTCTGCCTTCACCCTAGCACATCTCATAGATGGTTGGCCGGTAGCGCATGATCCTGCGAAGTGGCCACCGGTTCGCAGATAAAGACCATGCGCATAATTAACAAGTCTGCGCCGGCAATAACCCTTGAAATGATTAACTATTCCGCGGCGACGCGCTTCGCCGACCGGACGCCTGCGGCAATTTCCGCGGCCAGATCGGTGACCGCCTTTATCGTGCCCGGGGTCGCCTTATCGTTCGGACCGAGCGATGCCCGCAACGCATCGACCAGCGCCGAGCCCACCACCACCGCATCCGCATGCCGGCCGATGGAGCTGGCTTGGGCCGCATTCTTGACGCCAAACCCGACGGCGACCGGAAGCGTGCAATGCCGCTTGATGCGCGCGACCGCATCCGCCACCCGATTGGGGTCGGGCGTTGCCGAGCCGGTGATGCCGGTGATGGAAACGTAATAGACGAAGCCCGAGGTATTCGTGAGCACCATCGGCAACCGCTTGTCGTCGGTCGTGGGCGTCGCCAGACGAATGAAGTTGAGCCCGGCCTTCAAAGCAGGAATGCACAACTCATTGTCTTCTTCCGGCGGCAGATCGACGATGATCAGACCATCGACACCCGCTGCCTTCGCATCCACGAGAAAGCGATCGACGCCGTAGATGTAGACCGGGTTATAATAACCCATCAGCACGATCGGCGTGTCGTCGTTGCCCTTGCGGAACTCCCGCACCATCGCGAGGGTTTTTTTCAGCGTCTGTCCCGCCTTCAATGCGCGCAGGCCGGAGGCCTGAATCGCAGGGCCATCCGCCATCGGATCGGTGAAGGGCATGCCAATCTCCAGCAGATCGGCGCCGGCTTTCGGCAAGGCGTTGAGGATATCAAGCGACGTCTCATAGTCGGGATCGCCCGACATTGTGAATGTCACGAGGCCTGCGCGACCTTCTGCTTTCAGCGTGGCGAAGCGGCGCTCGATACGCGTCGTCATCGCTTGCCTTCAAGATATTGAGAGACCGAGTCGAGATCCTTGTCGCCGCGGCCCGAGACGTTGATCACCATGAGATGATCCTTCGGCTTGTTCGGCGCGAGATCGATCACTTTGGCGAGCGCATGAGCGGGCTCAAGGGCGGGAATGATGCCCTCCAGACGGCTGCAGAGTTGCAGCGCATCGACAGCCTCATCGTCGGTCGCGGAGAGGAATTTCACCCGGCCCATGTCATGGAGCCATGAGTGCTCCGGTCCGATACCCGGATAGTCGAGACCGGCGGAAATCGAATGCGCATCCTTGATCTGCCCGTCGTCGTCCATCAGCAGATAGGTGCGATTGCCGTGCAGCACGCCGGGACGACCGCCCGCGATGGAAGCCGCATGTAAATGGGTGAGGCCGTGGCCTGCAGCTTCCACGCCATAGATTTCGACCGAGGGATCATCGAGGAACGGGTGGAACAGGCCCATCGCATTCGAGCCGCCGCCGATACAGGCGACGAGCGAATCCGGCAGACGGCCCTCGGCCTCCTGCATCTGTTCGCGGGTTTCCTTGCCGATGATGCACTGGAAGTCGCGCACCATCATCGGATAGGGATGCGGGCCTGCGACTGTGCCGATGCAATAGAAGGTGTCGGACACGTTGGTGACCCAGTCGCGCAACGCCTCGTTCATGGCGTCCTTCAGCGTCTTGGTTCCCGATTGCACCGGACGCACTTCCGCCCCTAACATCTTCATGCGGAAGACGTTGGGCTTCTGCCGCTCGACATCGACAGCGCCCATATAGACGATGCATTCGAGGCCGAAACGCGCGCACAGCGTCGCGGTCGCTACGCCATGCATGCCGGCGCCGGTTTCCGCGATGATGCGCTTCTTGCCCATGCGGCGCGCGACCATGATCTGGCCGAGCACGTTGTTCACTTTATGCGCGCCGGTGTGGTTGAGTTCCTCGCGCTTGAAGTAGATTTTCGCGCCCATAAGGCCGGAGGCCGTCTTATGTCTGAGATGCTCGGTCAGGCGCTCGGCGAAATATAGCGGCGAAGGGCGGCCGACATAATGCTTGAGATAGCCGTCCATTTCCTTTTGGAACGCCGGATCCGCCTTCGCCTTGGCGTAGGCCTGCTCCAGCTCCAGCACCAGCGGCATCAATGTTTCGGCGACAAAACGTCCGCCGAAATTGCCGAAGTGCCCGCGCTCGTCAGGACCGGTGCGGAAAGAATTGGGTTTCGACGGTGCACTCATGCGCGGCTCGCCACACGGTTGAGCGCGGCATCGGCCTGGCGCGCGGCGCGCACAAAGGCGCGAATCTTGTCGGCATCCTTCACACCGGGAGAACTTTCGACGCCAGACGACACGTCAACGCCCGGCGCGCGGGTGATCGAAAGCGCATCGGCGACATTGCCAACATCGAGACCGCCCGAGAGCATGAAGGGAACGCCGGCATCGACATTCTGCAGCAGCCTCCAGTCGAACGGCTTGCCGAGGCCGCCCGGCCGGGTCGCTTCGCGCGGCGCGCGCGCGTCGAACAAAATCTTGTCTGCCACATTGGCGTAGAGGCGGATCGGCGATAGCGAATTGCGATCCTCAATCGGGATCGCCTTCATCACGGGAATACCGAACCGCGTGCGCACCGTCACAACGCGCTCAGGCGTTTCGGTGCCGTGCAACTGCAGCATGTCGGGGCGCAGCACATCGACAATCTCACTCAGCATGTCGTCGGTGGCATCGACCGTCAGGGCCACCTTTGCGGCGCGGCCCTTGACCCGCTCACCGAACGCCCGCGCGGCCCCGTGACCGAGGTTCCGCGGCGACGGCCCAAAGAACACGAAGCCGACCTGATCCGCGCCCGCATCCAGCGCCACATCGAGCGCTTCCGGGGTCTTCAGGCCGCATATTTTCACCAGCAAAGGCATATTTTCCACATTCGTCCTGACAGATCGGGGTTCTAACCCGGTTGGGGCGTTTTGTCTTGTCCCGCAGGGCCTGCGCGAAACCGGCCTATTCGGCGGGCGAGCGCAGCTGGGAAGGCGCGCCGACATAAGGCGCCGACAGGCGGGGGAGCTGGGTGGTTGCGACGTCGTGCCGGACCTTGTCGAGTTCCAGCCGCAGTTCGTGATTTTCTTTTTCCGCCCGCCGCGCGGCCCAGGCCCAGCGGGCCTGCCTCAGCCATGTGGCGAACCCGCCCATCGCCACGCCAAGAATAACCAGGATGAAGATCAGCACGAACAGCGGCAGCGTCGCCGCATAGGCCGGCTGGACGGCGTCAAACGGGTCGAAGGACACCGTGACCGTTTGCCGGTTGGCAACCGCGAAGGCGATGATGATGGCGGCAAGCGGCACAAGAACGATGGCCGTGACTACCTTGCGGATCATCGGAAAAGCTCCTAGGGGCGATCCGCTGCGGACCAGCCGTGACTGAGATAAGGAGCGAGAACGCGTTTAGCCAGCGTCGTCCCGGTTGAGCCGCTCGCGCATTTCCTTGCCGGTTTTGAAGAACGGAACGCTCTTCTTCTCGACCGACACATGCGCGCCGGTGCGCGGGTTGCGGCCCGTGCGTGCGGGGCGGTTTTTCACCGAGAAGGCGCCGAAGCCGCGCAACTCAACGCGGTCTCCCTTTGCCATGGCGCCGATGATTTCACCGAGGATAGCGTTGACGATGTTTTCCACGTCGCGCTGATAGAGGTGCGGATTTTGCGACGCGATCCGTTGCACGAGTTCCGATTTGATCATCTGAAATATCGCCCACCAGCTTCAAGGATGACACTATCCCAACAGATAGCTGCCATAATGATAGCAGCTACGCATGTTCGTGCCACTCAATTGATTGAAGGGCGCCAAAGCGCCAAGAGACCGTCAAGATTGAGTCTGTCGATCGCCCGCACTGCACCCAAGGTCTCAATCCGCTTGGCCCAGGCACTCAGGCCCACCGCATCGAGCACGGTAGCCGTTGCCACATGGAGAAACGGCAGGTCGCTGAAGCGGGGTTCCAGGTCATACTTGCGCACCCGGAGCTTGGGATCGACGTTCTTTTCCTTGGCCAGCCAGGCGATCGCCTGTTTTTCGTCGCCAATCTCGTCGATCAGCTTCAAACCGATGGCCTGGCGGCCGGTGAAGACACGGCCGTCAACGACACGCGCCAGACCCTCGCCTTCTAGCTTGCGATTGTCGCGGACCAGACCTTTGAACCAGTCATAGGAATCCATCACGATGGCTTCAATCGCCGCGCGGGCTTCCGGGGTGGTTGGCTCGAATACGCTCGGCGCGGCTTTCAGGGGCGTCGATTTGACCTCTTCGACCTTAACTCCGACGGTTTTCAGCAACGTCGAGAAGTCAGGATATTGGAACAACACGCCGATCGAGCCGACCAGCGACGAGCTTTGCGCGATGATGTAATCCGATGACATGGCGGCGATGTAGCCGCCGGAAGCGGCCAATCCATCGATCACCACGACCATCGGCTTCTTGTCCTTCAGCGCCTTGAGCGCGTCGAACAATTCCTCGGAGCCGCCGGTGGTACCGCCCGGGCTGTTGATATGGACGATAACCGCACGGGCAGTGGAAGAGCGTCCGAGCCGCTCAAGCGCTTCCACCCGATCGCGGTCGCTGCGGATCAGGCCATCGATGGTGATCCGCGCGATGTAAGGACCGGGGCCGGAGGCAAACCCGGTCGGCGAACGGATCGCCCATGCCGCACCCACGACAGCGAGCGCCAAAAGCACGACAGCGAAGATGCGCCAGTAGGTCAGTTTGCGCCGCATCCGGCGGCGGTCAACGATGTAGTCGGCGTCGAGCGACATGGGGGGACGTTGCTCCGCTACTTGTTAGCTTTGCGCATAATCTGGTCGGCGAACCGGTTCCCACTTCGCCGGATCATGCGCAGAGATTCGGGCAGGACAGTACCTCGGTGCGCGTCGCGGTCAATGGCGCACAGGCCAGCAAATTTTCAATTATTTGTAAGGAAGAAAGAAAGTGGCGCCGCCGAAGCGGCGCCACTGATCGAGTTATTCCTTCTCGGCACGCTGTTTGAGCGCAGCACCGAGAATATCGCCGAGCGATGCGCCGGAGTCCGAGGAGCCGTACTGAGCGATGGCTTCCTTCTCTTCCGCCACTTCGAGCGCCTTGATCGACACCGCGACCTTGCCGGTCTTGCGGTCGAACTGGGTCACGCGGCCGTCGAACTTCTGACCGACGGTGAAACGTTCCGAGCGTTGCTCGGCACGGTCTCGCGACAGTTCAATGCGCTTGACGAAGGCATTGAGGTCGGTGCCGACGATGCTCACTTCGAGGCCGGAATCCTTGACCTCGGTGACTTCGCAGGTAACCACCGAACCCTTCTTCAGGTCCGACGCGCTCGGAGCTTCCATCGGATCGCCGCCCTCTGAGAGCTGCTTGATGCCAAGGGAAATACGCTCCTTCTCGACATCGACGTCGAGCACCTGCGCCTGGACCTTGTCGCCCTTCTTGTACTCTTCGATCACCTGCTCGCCCGGACGCTTCCAGTCCAGATCCGACAGATGCACCATGCCATCGACGTCGCCGTCGAGGCCTAGGAAGAGGCCGAACTCGGTCTTGTTCTTGACCTCGCCTTCCACGATCGTTCCCGCCGGATACTTCTCGACGAAAACTTCCCATGGATTGCGCATGGTCTGCTTGAGGCCGAGCGAAATGCGACGCTTGACCGGATCCACCTCGAGCACCTGGACTTCGACTTCCTGTGAGGTCGAGACGATCTTGCCCGGGTGAACGTTTTTCTTGGTCCAGGACATTTCCGAAACGTGGATCAGGCCTTCGATGCCCGGCTCCAGTTCCACAAACGCGCCGTAGTCGGTGATGTTGGTGACGCGGCCCTTCATGCGCATTTCGACCGGATACTTGGCTTCGATGCCCTGCCACGGATCGTCCAGCAGTTGTTTCATTCCCAGCGAAATGCGGTGCGTCTCGTGGTTGATCTTGATGATCTTGACCTTCACCTGCTGACCGATGTTGAGCACTTCGGTCGGGTGATTGACGCGGCGCCACGCGATGTCGGTGACGTGCAACAGGCCGTCGATGCCGCCGAGATCAACGAACGCACCGTAATCGGTGATGTTCTTGACGACGCCGTCAATGACCTGACCCTCTTCGAGGTTTTGCACCAGTTCCTGACGCTGCTCGGCGCGGGTTTCTTCCAGCACGGTGCGGCGGGACACGACAATGTTGCCGCGGCGGCGATCCATTTTCAGGATCTGGAACGGCTGCTGCTGATTCATCAGCGGGCCGACGTCGCGGATCGGACGGATATCGACCTGCGAGCGCGGCAGGAAGGCGACGGCGCCGTCGAGATCGACGGTGAAACCACCCTTGACCTGATTGAAGATGACGCCTGAGACCTTTTCGTTGTTCTTGAATGCGGTCTCGAGCTTGCCCCAGCTTTCTTCACGACGGGCCTTGTCGCGGGAGAGCACCGCCTCACCGAGCGCATTCTCGACGCGCTCAAGATAGACTTCGACGATGTCGCCAATCTTGATTTCGTTTGGCCGGCCTGGAGCGGCGAATTCTCGCAACGCTACCCGGCCTTCGGTCTTCAGCCCGACGTCGATGACGGCGAGATCTTTTTCGATACCGACAACGGTACCCTTGATGACGGCACCTTCCTGCAGGTTTCCGCTCGCGAAGGATTCATCGAGCATTGCAGCAAAGTCTTCGCGCGAAGGCGCGGCAGTTTGTGTGGCGACCATGTATTCTCCTGACGGGCGACCGGCGGCTTGTGTTGCATGCCGTCCCCTTGACCGTTCGGGCCGAGGGCCCCGTAGACCCTCGACTGCCGCCGGAATTTCCGGCGGGCCGGCCCGATTAACCGAACGGTCGGGACGAGTTTTATCCGGGCAGCCAAGCGGCAGCGGAGCAGGAGGGAGCAAGATGCTCCGAAACAAAGGCCTGTGTGGCCTTCACCCCGGCTCGGGCAGCCTGATCACGTCGATGGCGGTCCGGATGGCCGGGGATATAGCCAAATGAGGGGCTCCCGGCAAGGGAAACCCGCGGCCGGCGCGGCCCAGGTTCTCGGCACGAGACCCGGCCCAAGGGACGCAACAAGGGCGCAACGCCCGCACCTCATTTTGCCGATCGCGCGCTTGGGCCTTATATGCACCCGCTTTTCCGGCAGGGAGCCGTTCGTTGCGGGTGATCATTGGAACTTTGGCCGGTATTGCAGCCCTCGCGACGCTGGCCATGGCTGCGGGCATGCCGCTCGATCTGCAGTTGGCAGGGCTGTTTTATGACCCTGCCCAGCACAAGTTCCTGGCGGCGCTGAACCCTTACGTCGGCAAAATCCGTGACAACGGGCTGATCTCGCTGGTGGCCTGCGCCAGCGCCGTGATCGCTGCGATTGCGACCCGCCTGCTGCGCCGGCCGAACCGGATCATTCCCGGCCGGGTGGTGCTCTTTCTGGTCAGCACCCTCGCCCTCGGCCCCGGCCTGCTCGTCAACGGGATCCTCAAGGAACACTGGCACCGGCCCCGGCCGGTGCACGTCACTGAGTTTGGCGGCGACAAAGCTTATGTGAATTGGTGGAACCCGGGTGGCGCCTGCGACCGCAACTGCTCGTTCGTGTCCGGAGAGGCCTCCGCTGCCGCCTGGATGTTCGCGCCTGCCATGCTTGCCCCGGCCCCATGGAGCATCGTGGCTTTCGCCGGTGCCGCAATCTTCACAGTGGTGATCTCGGTCTCGCGCATGGCGGCCGGCGGACATTTTTTCTCCGATGTGCTGCTCGCCGTGCTGATGATGTTGATCATGATCTCCGCCACGCATTACCTGGTCTTCCGTTGGCGGCGGAAGGCGCCGGTGACCGAATGACATCTCCTGCTGGTTCTTCCACAAGCTGGACTGCGCCCGGTCTACCGCTGTTGCTGGCCATTCTGCTCGCGCTCACAGTGCTGCGCATCATCGGCCTGCACCTCTCGGTGGTCGATCTGTTCTTCGACGAAGCGCAGTACTGGGTTTGGTCGCGCGAACTCGCCTTCGGATATTTCTCCAAACCACCGCTGCTCGCATGGATCATCGCAGCCTCGGATCAGGTCTGCGGCAGCAGCGAAGCCTGTGTGCGCCTTGCCTCGCCGCTGTTTTATTGCGGCACCAGCCTGGTCGTATATGCGATCGCCAATGAGCTTTATGGCAAACAGGCCGCCTTCTGGTCGGCCTTGCTGGTGGCGCTGCTCACCGGTGTGTCGTTCTCAACCCGCATCATTTCGACCGATGTGCCGCTCCTGTTTTTCTGGGCGCTGGCATTGTTTGCCTATCTGAAGCTGCTGGCACGGCCGGACTGGCGCTGGGCCACGCTACTGGGAGTTTCACTCGGCTTCGGGCTGCTGGCGAAATACGCCATGCTCTATTTCGCTTTGGGCATCGCCGGTGCGGCATGGGTGGACCGTGACGCACGCGCTGTGCTCCTCCGCCCGCAAACCTGGATCGCCTTTGCGCTCGCGCTTCTGATCCTGTCGCCGAATATTTACTGGAACTTCGCGCATCAGTTCGCCACGCTGAAACACACTGGCGAAAACATCTCCGGCAACGGCTTTCGTTTTCGCCCCCTGGAAGCCGCTGAATTCATCGGCTCGCAATTCGCGGTGGCCGGCCCCCTGATTTTTGCGGCTTTCCTGATGGTCGTTGTGCAGGCCTTGCGCGGCAAAGTGAGCCGTCAGGACAAGCTGATGCTGGCCTTCGCGCTGCCCCCCCTCCTGCTTGTGCTGGCGCTATCATTCTTTCGCGGCGCCAATGCGAATTGGGCGGCGCCGGGCGCGCTGTCGATGACGATTCTGGTCGTTGCATGGTGGCTGCGCATGGGCCATCGGGTATGGATCGTCGCGGCGCTCTCCGTCGGCGTATTGGTGCAAGCCGTTCTGCTGGTGGCAGACGCCTATGCAGACCGCATCAGCATCGCGGCGCTCGGCCGCAACCGCGACATCTACGAACGAACTTTGGGCTGGCGCGCACTCGCCGATAACACGGCGCGGCTGGCGCGCGAAGCGAATGCGCCGACGGTTGCCGCGGAAGGCCGCTCCGAACTCGCCGCGCTGACGTACTATCTGCGCAACGAACCCCTCACGGTGGTGTCGTGGCCGCGCAGCACCGAAGCACGCAGCCAGTTCGACATCACGCAAGCCCTGGACAACACCGCGAAAGAGCCGGTGCTGTTGATCAGCGCATGCCCGTCGGTTCCGAGGCTGCAGCGCTTCTATGCACATGTGACCGCGCAGCCCCGCCTGACCATCCAGCCCGGTCCGAACTCAACACGCAAATATGCGGTGTTCACGCTGGCAGGCCGTCAGCAACCGATCGCGCCGCTCGGCCCCTGCACCAAGTAATCAGCGTCGCGAACGCTCGACCAGTTCAACTGCAGCCCGAAAAGCCGCGTCGATGTCCATGTGCGTGGTATCGAGCAGATGCGCATCGGCCGCCTGCTTCATCGGCGCCACCTTGCGCGTCGTGTCGCGTTCGTCGCGCGCGAGAATGTCGGCCAGAACCGCCGCCTCGTCCACCGCCTGGCCTTGCGCCGCGAATTCCTTCGCACGACGCTGGGCGCGCACCTGTGGAGATGCGGTGACAAAAATCTTTACCGGCGCATCGGGACAGATCACGGTGCCGATATCGCGGCCATCTATCACGGCGCCCGGCGGCGTCGCGGCGAACTGGCGCTGGAAGGTGACAAGCACCGTGCGCACTTCGGGAATGGCGGACAGGATGGACGCCGCTTCGCCGACCGCGCGGCTTTTCAGCGCGTCATCGAAGCGCGAGGGATCGAGCGAACGGGCAGCCGCCGTGGCCTTTGCGACATCGCTGAGCGGCTGGCCTGCATCCATCAACGTCTTCGCCACCGCGCGATAGAGCAGACCGGTGTCGAGATGGCGCAGCCCGAATTGCGCCGCAAGTTTTTTTGCGAGCGTGCCTTTGCCGGAAGCTGCAGGCCCATCGATGGCGATGATCAAGAACATCTCCGCTTTTCCGCTTGCCTAGAGCAACGCCAATGGCCCGACAAGCCGAAGCTCTGCGTCTTTGTTGTCATAAGCAAATCTAATCGTATCTTCAGAAAGATTGATTTGGGCTTATTGCTGCGCTGCACCATATACGGAGTGCGCCGCGGTGCGGCGGCTTATGCAACCTTTCGCAGCAGAGGAATTTGGAATGATTGGTATTGGCGAGCAGTTTCCTGCGTTTTCGATGACCGGCGTGAAGCCCGGCTTTCATGCCCACCAGGAGAACGGGGTATCCGCCTTTGAGGAACTCACGGAGAAGAGCTTTCCAGGGAAATGGAAGATCGTTTTCTTCTATCCGAAAGACTTCACTTTCGTTTGCCCGACCGAAATTGCCGAGTTCGCGCGCCTTGCCGGCGACTTCGCCGACCGCGACGCGGTCGTGCTCGGCGGCTCGACCGACAACGAACATGTGAAGCTCGCCTGGCGCCGCGACCACAAGGATCTCGCCAAGCTTGCGATCTGGCAGTTCGCTGACAGCAAGGGCTTGGTCGACAAGCTCGGCATCCGTTCGCCGGAAGGCGTTGCCTATCGCTACACCTACGTCGTCGATCCCCACAACGTCGTGCAGCATGTCTATGCGACCAACCTGAACGTCGGCCGCAATCCGAAGGACACGCTTCGCGTTCTCGATGCATTGCAGACCGACGAGCTTTGCCCGTGCAACCGCGAAGTCGGCGGCGACACGCTCAAGGCCGCCTAAACATTTCGGTTAGCTGACACCCGACCATGGGCGCCGCCTCGCGCGGCGCCCAAAGCGTCGAAACTAGAATTTGAAGAGGAGACCGGCGTGTCGATCGAAACCGTCAAAGCCCGCCTGCCCGCTTTCGCCAAGGATGCGAAGCTGAACCTGTCGTCGATGTTGTCGGACGAGTCCCTGCCGGCGCAGCAGCGCTACGGCCTATTCCTGGCGAGTGCGATCGCGACCCGCAATCGCGAGGTGATGGTTGCCTTCGACGAGCTCGCCCGCACCAATCTGACGCCGCAAGCCCAGGACGCCGCCCGCGCCGCCGCCACCGTGATGGCGATGAACAACATCTACTATCGCTTTCTTCATCTCGCCGATAACCGCGCCTATGAAACAAAGCCAGCGCGGCTGCGCATGAATGTCATCGGCAATCCCGGCGTCGACAAAGCCGATTTCGAATTGTGGTCCCTCGCCGTATCCGCCATCAACGGCTGCGGCAAATTCATCAACGCGCACGAAAAGGTTTTGCTGGAAGCCGGTGTAACCGAAGATGCGATCCAGACCGCGGTGCGCTTTGCCGCGGTCATCCAGTCGGTTGCTGTCGCGCTTGAGGCCGGCGACGCCATTGCACCAGTGGCCGAAGTGGCAGCCTAGGCGGAGAACTCCGCACCGAGTTCGCGCATCATCGGGATGAAGCTCGGAAAGCTGGTGGCGATAAAGCCGGTATCGTCGGCCGCTACCGGCTGGTCGCTTGCAAGCCCCATGATCAGCGCGGACATCGCCATGCGATGATCCATATGGGTGGCGACCATACCGCCCCCCGCGACGCGGCCCTTGCCGTTCACGACCAGATCGTCGCCATCGATTTCGACATCGACGCCATTGACGCGCAGCATCTCAGCGGTCGCTGCAAGCCGGTCGGATTCTTTCACCCGCAGCTCTTTCAGTCCGCGCATGCGCGTTGTGCCTACGGCAAAGGAAGCCGCGACTGCGAGGATCGGATATTCGTCGATCATCGTCGGAGCGCGCTCCGGCGGGACCTCGACACCCTTAAGCGCGCCAGCACGCACGCGGAGATCCGTGACTTCCTCGCCACCTTCATCGCGCGTCGCCAGCACTTCAATGCTCGCGCCCATCTCGCGCAGGGTCGTGAGCAACCCGGCGCGCAGCGGATTGGTCATGACGGCTTCCACGATCACATCCGAGCCCGGCACCACCAGCGCGGCAACCAAAGGGAAAGCCGCCGACGATGGATCGGCCGGCACCACCACGGGCGCGGGCTCAAGCTCCGGCTGGCCGGTGAGCGTGATGCGACGGCCGTGCGTGCCGTGCTTCTCGACTTTCACCTGTGCGCCGAAATGCTTCAGCATGCGCTCGGTGTGGTCGCGCGTGGCTTCCTCTTCGATCACGACAGTTTCACCCGGCGCCGACAATCCTGCGAGCAGCACCGCGGACTTCAGCTGCGCCGATGGGACCGGCGATTCATAGACGATCGGCATCGGGTCGCGCGCGCCTTGCAGCGTCACCGGCAGCCCGCCGTTTTCCGCCGCGGAAATGATTTTGGCGCCCATGCGCGCGAGTGGCTCAAGCACGCGCCGCATCGGCCGCTTGCGCAGGCTGGCATCGCCATCGAAAGTCGCCGTTACCGGCGAGCCCGCGACGGCGCCAAGCACAAGCCGGCAACCGGTGCCGGAATTGCCGAGATCGAGCACGCCGGCCGGCTGCGCAAAACCGGCGACGCCGACGCCATGCACGGTCCAGGCACCCTCGCCGGTCCGCTCGACGGTGGCGCCCATCATCCGCATGACCTTGCCGGTATTGAGCACATCCTCGCCTTCCAGCAACCCGCTAATGCGGGTCTCGCCGACGGTGAGTGCGCCGAAAATTAGCGCGCGGTGGGAAATCGACTTGTCGCCCGGGACGCGGACGCGCCCGGACAACGGGTGGCCAGGATGAGCGGTGAGCGGGGAAGGCGTGGCGGCGTTCAAGTCGATGCGATCCAGTGAGAGGAGCGCCCTCCTAGCATGTGGCCTCATGGCCCGTCATCCGGCCCGCCCGGGAAACCCCCACACAAAGCCGCCTAACCGCTATTGACAGGGGCTCTGCAACTCGCCAAGTGAAGCACCGATTTTCCAGACCGTTTAAGGACTACGGACCTTGGCTAAAACCGATCTCGGCACCAAGCGCCTCTGCGGCAGCTGCGGCGCAAAATTCTACGATCTCAGCAAGACGCCGATCGTGTGCCCGAAATGCGAAACTGTATTTGTGATTGCGCCGGTGTCTTCGCGTTCGCGTCCGTCAGAAGCAGCCCGCGCCGCAGCCGTCGCAGAACCCGAGGTGGTTGCGCCAGAGACCGCTGACGCAGAATTTGTATCGCTGGAAGATGCCGACGCCGAGAATTCCGGTTCGAAAACGCCCGGAGCGGAGGCTGACTCCGACGATATCGAAATCGATCCCGCGATGGATGCCGATGCCTTCATCGAGGAGCAGGAAGAAGGCGAAGACGACGTTACCGACATCATCGGCGATGTCGAAAAGGAAGACGAGACTTAAGCAGCCGGTTACCATTGGGGCCATAGCTCAGCTGGGAGAGCGCTTGCATGGCATGCAAGAGGTCGGCGGTTCGATCCCGCCTGGCTCCACCACTTCCCCTTCGTTCCCAGCCACCACGGTTTCTCAGCTTTTAAGCCGCTTTTCGCTTCTTGAAGCCTCGCCTTGGGCTGCCCATATTATGGAAGACGCCGGCGGATGAGCCGCCGGAGTTAAGGACGCCGTAAGGGCCCGCTGTCAAAGTCGCTTACGAGGGCTTTGCGAGATGTCCATGTCCAGGGTTCCTTCACTTTCGAGTCCGTTCCTGCTGGGCTTCGACGAGATCGAGCGCGTGCTCGACCGCGTGGCCAAGGGCGCGGAGGGCTATCCTCCCTACAACATCGAGCGCCTCGCACGCGACGCCGAGCGGCCTGAACGTCTTCGCATCACGCTGGCGGTGGCGGGCTTCACCCGCGACCAGCTCGATGTGACGGTCGAGGAAAATCAGCTCCTCATCCGCGGGCGGCAACAGGACGACAAGAGCCGGCAATACCTTCACCGCGGCATCGCGGCGCGCCAGTTTCAGCGCACCTTTGTGCTTGCGGAGGGGATGGAAGTGCTGGGAGCGGATCTGAAGAACGGTCTGCTGGAAATCGACCTCGCGCGGCCGGAGCCCGAACGGTTGGTGAAAACGGTTTCAATCACCAACCATGACTGAAGTGAAACCAGGTCGGACTCGACCGAGTAACACGTAGAAAGGAATCGAGGGCCATGGAAAACAGACCCGAAGTGACCAACACCCCATCCGTTTCCCCGGAAGCGCTTGCGCTGATCGGCGGCGGCCGCATCGCTTACATCAAAGCGGTCCGCTCCGAGGATGTCGCCAAGATGTTTCCGCAGGCGCCGGAGCTTGCTCCCGGCACGAAGCTGTTCTCGCTGCATGCCGCCGACGGCACGCCGATCATGCTGACCGACAGCCGCGAGGCGGCTGTGGCGAATGCCTGGAGCCAGGAGCTTGAAGCTGTGAGCGTGCACTAACGCGCACGCGCCGATGCTGAATAAGTAAGGCGGAGGATGAAAGTCCTCCGCCTTTTTTAGTTTAGGCCGATCGAATTCCCTCTCCTCATGGAGAGGAGCGTTGCGAAGCAACGCGTCTCGAACATCGCGCCTCGGCTACAGCCGAGTCGCGCACTTATGAGTGCCGATCTCCGGGTAAACCCGGGATCGGGCAGGCTCCCGTCCTTCGAGACGGCGCACTCAGGATGAGGACGGATTGAGGTGAGTGTTCAGGCGGCGCTTGCCGATGGCACTGCCAGTACCGCATACAGCGCGTCGGCATTCTGCGACTCACGCAGCTTCTGCGCCACGTCAGGATCGCGCAGCAGGCGTGCAATCCGCGCCAGCGCTTTCAGATGGTCCGCGCCCGCCGTTTCCGGCGCCAGCAACAAAAAGATCAAATCCACCGGCTGGCCGTCCAGGGCTTCAAAATCAATCGGCTTTTCCAGTCGTGCAAACATGCCGAAAATTTTTCCAAGCTTCGGCAGCTTGCCGTGTGGAATAGCGATGCCGTTTCCGACGCCGGTCGAGCCGAGCTTTTCCCGCTGCAGCAGAATTTCCGCGATGGTCTGTTCGCTGTAGCCGGTGAGCTTCGCAGCTTCCGCCGCGAGCTCCTGGATCGCCTGCTTCTTGCTGGCGACTTTAAGTGCCGGCACCACTGCGGTCGGCGTGATGAGATCGGTCAGCGACATGGGGCCGTTCCGGTGACTGCGCAGCAAAAAGATTGAGGGGGGCGGTGAAGGCGGCGGACCATAAGGATCGACTCCCCAAGCGTCAATGGCCCGAGATTATCCCCTAAACCGGCAATCGGCATGTCGATTCCATCATAAAACTGGCGCGGACTGTTTAGCCCGCCGCCGCTGCACTGAAGATGGAATCCGCATGGCTTCCCGGTATTTGGCAACGGTACGGCGCGCGATATCGATCCCGGCTTCCCGCAGTTTATCCACAATGGTGTCATCGGACAGAATGTCGCCTGCGGCCTCCGCGTCGATCAACTGCTTGATGCGGTGACGCACGGCTTCCGCCGAGTGGGCTTCGCCGCCGTCCGAGGACGAGATCGACGACGTAAAGAAATATTTCAATTCGAATATACCGCGGTTGGTCGCCATGTATTTGTTGGCGGTGACGCGCGACACCGTCGACTCATGCATCGAGATCGCATCCGCCACCGTCTTCAAATTCAGCGGACGCAAATGCTGCACACCGTGGGCGAAGAAGCCGTCCTGCTGGCGAACGATTTCGATTGAAACCTTCAGGATGGTGCGCGCGCGCTGATCGAGCGCACGCACCAGCCAGGTTGCGGTCTGCAAACATTCCGCCAGATAATTCTTCTCACCATCGGCCCGCGTGTTTTTCGAAATCCTGGCGTAGTAGGCCTGGTTGACCAGCACCTTCGGCAGCGTTTCGGAATTCAGCTCAACCAGCCAGCCGCCGTCGGGTCCGGGCCGAACAAACACATCCGGAATGACTGCCTGCACCAGCGCTGAGCCGAAGGCCAGGCCAGGTTTGGGATTGAGCGCACGAATCTCGGCGATCATATCGGTGAGATCTTCATCGCCGATGCCGCAGATTTTCTTCAGCGCCGCGAGCTGACGGTTGGCCAGCATCGGCAGGTTCTCCACCAATGCCTGCATCGCCGGATCGAAGCGGTCGCGTTCTTTCAACTGGATTGCAAGGCATTCCATGAGATTGCGTGCGCAGACGCCGGCGGGATCGAAACCCTGCACGGTCTTCAACACCGCTTCGACTTCGGCCATCGGCGCGCCGAGTTTCTCCGACACGGTTTCGAGATCGCCGGTGAGATAGCCGGCTTCGTCCACCAGATCGATCAAATATTGCCCGATCATCCGCTTCACCGGATCGGTGATGGTCATCGAGAGCTGTTCGGCGAGATGATCCGCGAGCGTCGTCTCGGCTGAAACGAAGGCCTCAAGATTGTAATCGCCGTTCTCGCTGCCGCCGGAACCCGTGCCGGACCAGTCGGTGGGCGTTGGCGCAGGAGGCGTGTCGGCACCCGCGCGCTGGATGACCTGGCCGGAATCGTCGGGGAACACATTGTCGAGCCCGGTGCCGAGCTGCGATTCCATGTCGTTGCGGCTGGTCTGGAGATCCTCGCCCATCCAGTCGCCGGCCTGGGCATCGCCTTCGGGGGCGGAGGCTTCCGGCTGCGACGATTCGGCCTCGCCCGGACTGTCACTGTCGCGCTCCAGCAACGGATTGCGCTCGAGCTCGCCTTCGACATAGGCCGTGAGGTCGAGATTCGAAAGCTGCAGCAGCTTGATGGCTTGCATCAGCTGCGGCGTCATCACCAGAGCCTGGCTTTGACGAATCTGGAGTCGTTGGGTGAGCGCCATAGGAAGGTTCAAACTGGTCCAATTCTTGCTTAATGGATTTTATACCAGTTCGGAGGCAGTGCGGGGAACTATTTTTGCCAGCGCCCCGCTCCGAAGGAGGCGCAGGCTTTTAGCGCAATCCGGCGAAAGCCTGTCCCGGACTTGATCCGAGATGGGAACCGGTTCGCCGCAAGATTGCGCGACAAACGAACGAATCTAGAGCGCGAAATTCTCGCCCAGGTAGAGCCTGCGCACATCGGGGTTGTTCACGATGTCGTCGGCGCGGCCCTCCATCAGGACCTGGCCGGAATAGATAATATAGGCCCGGTCGGTCAGGCCCAGGGTTTCGCGGACATTGTGGTCGGTGATCAGCACCCCGATGCCGCGGTTGGTCAGATGGCGCACCAGGGTCTGGATGTCGCCCACCGCAATCGGGTCGATGCCAGCGAACGGCTCGTCGAGCAGCATGTAGCTCGGCCGCGAGGCCAAAGCGCGCGCGATCTCGCAACGGCGGCGCTCGCCGCCGGAGAGCGCGATCGAGGGGGTCTTGCGCAACCGGGTGATGTTGAATTCATCGAGCAGCGCTTCAAGTTGCGCCTCGCGCTGGCGGCGGTTCGGTTCGACCACCTCCAGCACGGCCCGGATATTCTCCTCCACGTTCAGTCCGCGGAAGATCGATGCTTCCTGCGGCAAATAGCCGATGCCGAGTCGGGACCGCTGATACATGGGGAAGGCGGTCACGTCGTGGCCATCGAGCTCGATACGGCCACGATCAGGTTTGATCAGCCCCGTGATCATATAAAAGACCGTGGTCTTGCCGGCGCCGTTCGGGCCGAGCAGGCCAACTGCCTCGCCCCGTCTGACGTAAAGGCTCGGGCCTTTGACCACCTTGCGGCCACCGAAACTCTTTTCCAGCCCATGGGCTGCGAGATAGCCCTGATGCGGAGCCATGGCCGGTGGCGCTTCTTGCGCCCTGGGGGCCGCGACCGGAGCGGCGGCCTGGGCAGGTCGCGGGCGTGTAGGCAGCGTGCGTTCCGCCTTGGGAGCGGGCTTTGGTGGAGGAGCGGGCATTGTCTCCGGCTGCGCGGAAAAAGCATCCTTCATCCCCCAGCGATCAACGGGAGGACGGCCCTGCGGCTTGCGGGCCTTGCCTTTGAAGAACGAGAGAATCTTGCGCACCTAACCTCAGAATTTTGCGCAGCAAAGAATCGGTGTTGCGCGGTGATAGCACTCCCCCACGCACTTTCAATCCAAACAGATCGCGCGGTTTAGTTCGCCCCCGGCAATTTTGGCGTAGCGGAACCGTCTTTAGGTCCATTCTGGAAGATGCCACGCACCACACCGCCGCCCCCCGGGCCGCTCTCCATGTTCGAGACGCCGGTGGCGCGATCAACGACCAGTCGCTCGCCGCGCAGAACATTCGGACCCTGGCTGATCACCACATTTCCTTTGAGGACGATGGTGTTGGTCTTCATATCAAACTCACCGGTATCTCCGGTGGCGGTTTGATCCTTCTGCGTAACGATGACGTTGCCCTTCGCTTCAAGCTTCTTGATCTGCGAGGCGCCGCCGGGGCCCGGCTGTGCAGCCTTGATGCCGCCTTTCGTCGCGGTATCGCCGCCCTCGTAGAAAACCACAAGAATCTTGGAGCGCATGTCGGTATCGCCCTGAATCACATGAACGTTGCCGGTGAAGGTCGCGACCTTGTCCTTGTCGCGCACTTCCAGCGAAGTCGCTTCGATCTGAACCGGCTCATCCTTGTTCTTCGAAAAGCCCTGCAGCGCATTCGCCGGACCCGAGGGGGTATCGACAGCCGCTGCTGTCTTTGCAGGACGCTGGGCCGCCGGCGCGGGGCGTGGTTTTTTGGGTTGTGCGGGCGCAGTGGCGGCAGGCGGCGCCACACTTTGCGGGGGGGCCGGTGTCTGCGCCTGTGCCGCACCTGCCAAGAATATCGCTGCCGCGAGAGGAGCGACGAAATTGCTGCGAAAGAAAGCGATCATGGCTTCGGCGCCGCGTTTGCCTGAGCAGGGACGGTGTCCATCTTCAGCAGGTTGACCACGACACCATCTTTAAAAAGCACCACCTCGCCGGAATTTTGCATCTCGAAGCGGTTGCTCTTGATGGTCCCGTTCTCCGTCTTCATGCGGACCGGCCGCTCGGAGACCACGTTGCCTTTCTTGGTGTCGATGGTCGCCTCCTCGAGATAGGCTTCTTGACCGTTTGTCAACTTGACGACGATATTTTTCTCCAGCGTCAGTTCTTCCTTCTTGGTGTCGTACAAGCCATCGTCAGCGACCAGATGCATGGTGTTCTTGTCCTGCATCTCCATGGTCGCGTTCACGCTATGCAGCTCGATGATACCGGGGCGCGTCAGATCCTGCGCGGCCGCGCCTGCATTGACGTCATAACGGCGCTTGTCACGCGTAAAGCCGGAGAGCTTGGGATTTTCCATGTTGATCTTGGTGCCGGAAACCACAACGCCATCGACGCTGATCGGAAGACTGGTGAGCAGACGCAGCGGATTGAAAAAAGCGATCAACGCCAGCAACAGACAGAAGACAACCGTTGCCACTGGCAGCCCGACGCGCAGCAGCTTCACCCGGCGGCTGTGGCGGGCAGCATTGCGGAAGCGCTTGGCGTGATCGCCGCGCTGACTGGCCTTGAAGGCGCGGGCCTCCCTTGGCTCATTCCCGTAGGCGGCGCTCATGCGTCGTCAACCAATGGGGGTCTCCCGGTGTGTTTGGAACGCGTCTTGCGTTCGGGGACGCAACATCTGACGCAACATCTAATGGCGGAATATGGCCTGTTCGGGACGATAGCGGAACCGGCTCAGGTATGCGCGAAGATGTCTTGCTCTGACCAGCCCGCGAGATCGAGCCTGACCCGGTCCGGCAGGAAGCCAAAACAGGCCGCCGCGAGCTCCATACGGCCTTCCCGCGCCAGCATAATGTCGAGCTTAGCCTTCAACTCGTGCAGGTACAGCACGTCGGACGCGGCATAGGCGATCTGCGCATCGGACAATTTGTCGCCGCCCCAGTCGGATGACTGCTGCTGCTTGGAGAGGTCGGCTCCGGTGAGTTCGCGCACCAGGTCCTTCAGGCCATGCTTGTCGGTATAGGTGCGCACCAGCCGCGACGCGATCTTGGTGCAATATACCGGCGTGGGCATCACGCCGAAGGCCTTGTAGAGGCTGCCGAGGTCGAAACGGGCGAAATGGAAGATCTTCAGGATCGAGGGATCGGCCAACAACTTCTTCAGGTTTGGCGCGTCCTTCTGGCCGGCGGCGATCTGGACCACGTCGGCAGAGCCATCGCCAGGAGAGAGCTGCACCACGCAGAGCCGGTCACGGCTGTGGTCAAGCCCCATGGTCTCGGTATCGATCGCGACCGAGCCCTTGTAGTTGTTCAGATGAGGCAGATCGCCGCGGTGCAGGCGTATTGTCATTCATATTATCCAGCAAAATCAATGGTCTAACCACTCTCGGGTGAGCCGTATGTATCATTACAGCAAAGTCGTTGTCGAGCCACTAAGCCGGCCGCAGCTTGTCATGTAACTGAAACACAAGCTTCATACGGTTCCTCTCCTTCTGCAGCATGGGTGCCAGAAGATCGAAAAATCAGGGGATCCAGGATGCTGAAGTCATTGCTCGCTGGCGTGAGCGCACTTTCGCTGCTCGCCGCCGCACCGGCCTTTGCCGAAGTTACGCTCAGCCATATCGGCAGCATCAAATCGGAAGCCGCCGGCGAAGGCGCTGCCGAGATCGTCGATTACGATCCGGCCAGCAAGCGCCTGTTCATCAGCAATGCTGCGGGCAGTATCGACATTGTCGATATCACCGATCCCAAAGCGCCACAGCTTCCGTGGCGCGGCTCTCGCGCTCCCAGCCCGCCAACAGGCCGGTCACCGTTACTGCCCCCTGCGGGAGCTGGATGTCCTCCTGTCGCCAAGCAGGAAAGCGGGAAGCCTCCAGGTCCGGCCTGAAGTCACTGTTCGCGTTGCGCTCCAACTTCTTCGCGACTTGCGTTGTGGCTTTCGCGATTTCCTCGATCAGCGCCGTGCGACTAGCGGCGTCCGTGATTATCCCCTTAGAAACCAAGAGCCCGTCGGCGAAGCGACCAAAACGCGCATCCATGGACATGCGGCGGCGTTCGGCAGGGGTGCCGATGTAAAGCGCACTTCCCTGCGTGGCGTGGGCGTCCATTTCTTGAACGTTGCGCCACTGAGAAGCCGGGCCGGGGTCGGCTTCTGCTGATCCGAAGGCGCGGTAAATCTCACCCGAGAGGGCAACCAGCTGCATCTTGGAAAGGCGCTTGGGACCGCGCCGTACCGCCGCCCAGACCGCGTTCAGGTGGGCCGAGGCCGCCGCGTGGCGTTCCTTTGCTTCGCGCGGATCGCGTGTCCGCAGCGATGCCTTCACGTGCTGCGCCTTCGGGCTGATTTTGAAGCTACTGCCGCCAGCAGCTGCCGGAAACGCAACCCTCAAACCGCGAGCTTCAAGCGGGAGATCGCGCGGCAAGCGTTCGCGAAGGTAGTAATAGCCGCTGTCGGGATGTTTCCAAGGACGTGCCATGCGTAGGATCATGTGGACCACCCGTGTGTACCAATGCGGGCAGTCAAAAATCCTTATGGCATGAGGAGTTCAGCGGTATCAGCACCTTCGGAGTATGTTGGTGCCCAGGAAAGGACTCGAACCTTCACGGCTTGCACCACTGGCACCTGAAGCCAGCGCGTCTACCAATTCCGCCACCTGGGCACTAACGGCACTTGGTATGCAGCGGCTTCCGGCTTGTCAAATCGTCATTGCAGCAGCACCTTAACAGCCTCCCGTGGATGCTGTATTCCGCAGTGCAGATCGCCCGCCAACCGGCAGAAACCGCATGTACCAATCCGACCTCAACAAGCTCGTGACCGTATTCGGCGGTTCGGGTTTCCTCGGCCGCCATGTCGTCCGCGCCCTGGCGAAGCGGGACTGGCGCATCCGCGTTGCCATCCGCCGGCCTGATCTTGCCGGGCATCTGCAGCCGCTGGGCCGCGTCGGGCAGATCCACGCCGTTCAGGCAAACCTGCGTTACCCGGATTCGGTGCAGGCCGCGCTGCGCGATGCCGATGCCGTGATCAACCTTTGTGGCATCATGCATGAGAGCGGGCGCCAGCGCTTCGACGCGGTGCAGGCTTATGGCGCGGAACGTGTCGCGCTGGCCGCGTTGGCGCATAACCTTCCGCTGGTGCATGTCTCGGCGATTGGCGCCAATCCGGATTCCACGTCGCGCTATGCGCGCGCCAAAGCCGAAGGCGAAAAGCTGGTGCGTGCCGCCACGCCGGATGCGGTGATCATGCGGCCGTCGGTCCTGTTCGGACCGGAGGATACTTTCTTCAACCGCTTCGCCACCATTGCCCGGCTGTCGCCAGTGCTTCCGCTTATCGGCGGCGGCACAACCCGTTTCCAGCCGGTGTTCGTCGGCGATGTGGCAACTGCGATCGCGGAAGCGGTCGAAGGCAAGGCAAAGCCCGGCACGACCTATGAGCTCGGTGGACCGGAAGTGCGGAGCTTCAAGGAACTGATGCAGGCGATGTTGCCCGCGATCGGGCGCAAGCGCCTTCTGCTGCCGATTCCCTTCCCGGTTTCCAAGACAATGGCCGGCATCCTCGGCCTGCTACCGAATCCGCTGCTGACCACCGATCAGGTCGAACTGCTGAAGAGCGACAGCGTGGTGTCGGACGAAGCGATGCGCGAACACCGCACGCTTGAAGGACTCGGCATCAAGCCGACGCTGATGGAAGCCGTGCTGCCGTCGTATCTGTGGCGCTATCGCAAGGCCGGCCAGTACAGCAACGGCTTCGCCTCATAGCCCAAGCGACAGCGCGGCCAATCCCGCGGCGCCGACGATAATCCGCCACCAGGCGAAGACCGCGAAGCTGTGGTTCTGCACATAGCCAAGAAACGTCTTCACCACGATCCAGCCGCAGATGAACGACGTGATGAATCCCACGGCGATGATCAGCACATTGCCTGCGGCCAGATCCGCGCGGCTCTTGAAAGCCTCAAGCGCGAAGGCGCCGACCATCGTCGGCATTGCGAGCCAGAACGAAAATTCCGCAGCGGAGCGGCGATCTGCACCGAACATCATGGCGCCGATGATGGTGGCGCCCGCGCGCGAGACGCCCGGTATCATCGACACCACCTGCACGAGGCCGATGCCGAAATACATCGGCAGCGTGAATTGCGTGGCATCGTGAAAGCGCGGCTTGAGATTCATCCGGTCGACCCACAGCAGCACGAAGCCGCCTAGCACCAGCATCACGCAAACGATCCAGACGTTGAACAGCACGCCCTTGATGAAATCATGCGCCAGCGCGCCGACGACCGCCGCCGGGAGGAAAGCCAGCAGCACGCCGAACACGAAGCGCCGCGCCTTCGGGTCGGTGAAGAAACCGGTCGCCAGTTGCCATAGCCGGATGAAGTAGATCGACAGCAGCGCCAGGATGGCGCCGAGCTGGATGAGGACCGCGAAAGATTTTCCGAACGTGCCGTCGCTGAAGCCCAGGAAGTGCTCGACCAGCAGAATGTGGCCGGTGGAAGAGACGGGCAGGAATTCGGTCAGCCCCTCAACGATGCCGATGATGGCCGCCTTGATAAGGTCGAAAAGCATGCGGAGAATCTCTCGTGTGGGATGAATCGCTTGTCGCCCATGCACTGCGCCGGAGCAATGGAAAAGGGGCCAATTGCACAGGTTGATGAATACCTAAAGCCGTTTTTGGGGTTGCGTCGCCCTCCCCTCTGTCCTACCTCGCTTTTCCCGCCTGTCCCCGATTATGATTTCATCACCAACGCATGCTCACGCTTTTCCAACACGCCTTTTGCCCCCATTCCCGCTTCGTGCGGCTCCTGCTCGACGAATACGGCGCCGAGGCGCGCTGCGTCGAGGAGAAGGTATGGGAAAGGCGCGAAGCTTTTCTGACACTGAACCCGGCCGGCGCCACGCCGGTGCTGGTGGATGAAGGACGCCCGCCCGTGCCTGGCGCGGCCACCATTGCCGAATACATCGACGAGACCATGGGTGACAGCCTGGGCGACCGCCGGCTGCTGCCACGGGAGTCGGAGCGGCGCATCGAGGTGCGGCGGCTGGCCTCCTGGTTCAACGACAAATTCTTCGACGAGGTCAGCGGCCCGTTGGTGATGGAGCGCTGCTACAAACGCTATATCCCGGCCGAGCAGGGCGGCGGCTCGCCGGATACCGACGCCATCCGCGCGGCGCGGACCAATATCCGCTATCATCTGGCCTATATCGGCTGGCTGGTGCGCGAGCGTGACTGGCTCGCCGGCAACCAGTTGAGCTTTGCCGATATGGCTGCGGCGGCGCATTTATCCGCCGTCGATTACCTGGGCGATGTGCCGTGGAACGAAGACGAGGCCGCGAAGACCTGGTACGCGAGGGTGAAGTCCCGCCCCTCGTTCCGCGCGATTCTGGCCGAAAAGATGCCGGGCATCCCCGCGTCGAAGACCTACGCGGATCTCGACTTCTAACCAACGACCAATTGAAAGCAGCGCTTGAACGCGAAGCGCGCGCGCAGGGCTTCGACGCTATTGGCGTCACGCGTCCCGATTCCATCCCGCAGGCGCAGGAAAGACTCGCACGCTTCATCGCCGAAGGCCTGCACGGCGACATGGACTGGATGGAGACGACCGCAGAGCGGCGCGGCAATCCGCAGGTGCTCTGGCCGCAAGCGCGTTCCGTCATCATGCTCGGAATGAATTACGGGCCCGATGAAGATCCCCTTGCCATTCTCACGCAACGCGACCGCGGCGGCATCTCGGTTTATGCGCGCGGCGAGGATTATCACGAGCTGATCAAAAAGAAGCTGAAGACCATTGCGCGCTGGCTCATTGCCAATGCCGGCGGCGATGTGAAGGTCTTCGTCGATACCGCAGCCGTGATGGAGAAGCCGCTCGCCGCCAGCGCAGGGCTTGGGTGGCAGGGCAAGCACACCAACCTGATCTCGCGCGACTACGGCTCCTGGCTGTTTCTGGGCGCGATCTTCACCACGCTGGAATTGCCGGTCGATCATCGCACGGCCGGGGACTGCGGCACCTGCCAGTCCTGTCTCGACATCTGCCCGACCGCAGCATTTCCCGCGCCTTATCGCCTCGATGCGACGCGCTGCATCTCATACCTGACCATCGAGCACAAAGGCCCGATCCCGCGGGATCTTCGCCCGCTGATGGGCAACCGCATCTATGGCTGCGACGATTGCCTCGCGGTCTGTCCCTGGAACAAGTTTGCCGAGCAGGGGCGCGAGGCAAAATTATCCGCGCGTGAGGCGTTGCGCGCGCCAACACTCGCCGATCTCGCAAAACTCGATGACGCCAATTTTCGCGCGCTGTTTTCCAAATCGCCGGTCAAGCGCATCGGGCGCGAGCGTTTCATCCGCAATGTGTTGATCGCGATCGGCAACAGCGAAGACGCTTCACTTGTGCCCGAGGCCGAACGTCTGCTCGATGACGCTTCGCCTTTGGTGCGTGGCGCGGCGGTGTGGGCGCTCGGACGCCTGTCGAAAGACAAACTTGCGCAGCTCCCGCATCGCCAAAATGAGAGCGATGCCAGCGTGAAAGAAGAATGGGCTGCTGCGCTCGCAGCGACCTAGAATTCCGCCACCGCAGCCAATAGCCGTTCGATGTCTTCCGGACGCGACAGGCGATGATCGCCGTCTTTCACCAGCGTCAGCACCACGTCATCACGCGCGAAGCGCGCCACCAGCTCGGTCGCGTGCGTCCACGGCACGTCTTCATCCTCGACCCCTTGCAGGATGCGCACCGGACAACCGGTTTCGATCAGGTTGCCCAGCAACAGATGGTCGCGTCCTTCGACAATCAGGCGGCGCGTGATCGGATAAGGCTCGGGCGAATAGGCGGAAGGGCGCAGCCAGAATCCATTCTGCTCGACGTCGCGCTTCATCGCAGGCGTCATGCGCTTCCACATCAGTTCCTCGGTGAAATCCACGGCCGGCGCGATCAGCACCATGCCGGCGACCGAAGCTGCGAATTTCTGGCCCGCCTTTTCGCGCTTGCGCAGCTCGCGCACCAGAAGCAGCGCCATCCAGCCGCCCATCGACGAGCCGACGAGGATCTGCGGTCCCTCGCAACAGGTGGTGAAAACCGCGAGGCTTTCTTCCAGCCAGCGGCCGATGGTGCCATCGACAAAGGCGCCCCCGGATTCGCCGTGGCCGGAATAGTCGAAGCGGGTGCAGGCGCGTCCCTGCGCCCCGGCCCATTGGTCGAGCGCCTCGGCCTTGGAACCGCGCATGTCGGATTTGAAGCCGCCGAGCCAGACAAGCCCCGGTCCTGCGCCATCACGCTGGCGGACAGCAATGACGCGGGCCGCCGCGCCGGTTCCTATCTCGATGGTTTTCAGGCAAGAATCGTTCATTCGCTCGCCTTTGCGATTCGTGCCGCCGATTTGAAGGTGGACTGGAGCCGCTGCATCGCCGTGTTTCGCCTCAAGCCTGCATTGAACGCAAGTGGGTCGGTTGCCGCACATCCGGGAAGGACGCGGCCCTGCCATGGCTAAACGGCCGCCAATCCTTTCCGCTCATCCCGTCGGACACCGGCCACTTCCGCGCACGCTCGCCAATGCAACGATCCTACAGATCGTTCAGACGCTGCGCGACGAGCCTGTGGCACGCATCGCGGTGGAAACCGCCATCGGTTTGCTCCAGACCGGCGCCCGCGCGCTGGTTGCGGGCGAGCCCGGCCCTTTGGCCGGAAGACTGCAAACCGCCGGCGGCGAGTGGATCCCCTTCCGCAACGACACCATGAATCCGTTCACGCTTCGCAGCAATGCAAGCAAGCTTGAGCGCATGGTGTCGGACGAGCGCATCGATGTCATCCATGCGCATGGCGCAGGCGCCGCCTGGAGCGCGCTCTCCGCCACCGCGCATCTGCCGGTGTGGCTGGTGACGAGCCTGCCCGATGCGCCGATGCCCGCCGGCTACGTGAGGACTTTCTTTCCCCGCGCGCTGACGCGGGGCGACCGCATTATTGCCAGCTCTTCCTATTCGGCCAGCCGCGCCATCGAACGGTTCCACATCCCGGCCCAGCGCATCGCCGTGGTGCCGCGCAGCGTCGATATGCGGGCATTCGACCCCGCCGCCATCGATTTGCGCAGGCTTGCCGCCTTCCGCACCGCCATCCGCATCAACGGCCACGAGCGGGTGATCCTGGTGCCGCGGCGGATCACGCCGGCGAATGGTCAGCACATCCTGGTGGAAGCCGCTGCGATCCTGGCCGACCGCGGTTTGCGCGGCTGCATCTATGTGCTGGCGGGCGACGACCAGAGCGACCGCGCCTATACGCGCTCGCTGGTGGCGCGCATCAAGAAACTCGGGCTGGAACCGATATTTCGTATCACGTCGCTGTTTCGCGATGCGCCTGCCGCCTTGGCGGCATCGCATATCGTGGTGCTGCCCGCGCAGGAATCCCCGGTGTTGGGACGCGCGGTCGCGGAAGCGCAGGCCATGGCGCGGCCGGTGATCACCACGCAGCTCGGCATCCTGCCGGAGAATTTGCTCGCACCGCCGCGCATGCCGGATGAACTCCGCACCGGCTGGCTGGTGCGGCCCGGTCATGCCGTGGAACTGGCGGGGGCAATCGGCACGGCTATGCGTCTCAACGACACCGCCTATCAGGCGCTGGCAGCGCGCGCCCGCCAGTTCGCACAATTTATGTTTTCGCCGGAAAGTGTCGGCGCAGCGACCCGCGCGGTCTATACCGCCCTGCTCGCCCGCGATCGCTAGAGCGCAATCCGGCGAAAGCCTGTCCCGGACTTGATCCGGGATGGGAACCGGTTCGCCGCAAGATTGCGCGACAATCGATAAAGCCGGGATCTGATCCGATTCCCTTTGGCCCGCTCCCCCGTTGGGTGTTACCCGAGGAGCACGCGCGATCAACAAGTGGTATTTGATACGTATTGGCGTTGACTTACGCCGCCATTGTCACGACATTTCGCCCATCGTAACAACATAGGAGCTGTGTCATTCGTCGCCCGATGAGAAGTCCAATGCCGGTCACCAAAGATGGCCCGCGCATCAACGAAGATATCCGGGTCAAAGAGGTCCAGTTAATCGACCAAACTGGCCACAACCACGGTCCCACCGATATCCAGAAAGCCATTGCTCTGGCCCAGGAGGCCGGGCTTGACCTGGTCGAGATCGCGCCCAATTCGGTGCCGCCGGTCGCCAAACTCCTCGACTACGGCAAATACAAATACCAGGCGCAGAAAAAAGCCGCCGAGGCCCGCAAGAAACAGAAGGTCGTGGAGATCAAGGAGATCAAGGTCCGTCCTATGATCGACGATCACGACTATGACGTGAAAATGCGCGCCATGGAGCGGTTCTTCGAGGAAGGCGACAAGGTGAAGATCACCTGCCGCTTCCGGGGCCGCGAAATGGCCCATCAGGAACTCGGCGCCAAGCTGCTGAACCGGATCCGTGACGATGTCACCAAGATCGCCAAGGTCGAGCAGGACGCCAAGTTTGAAGGCCGTCAGATGGTCATGATCCTGGCGCCGCGCTAGCGCATGATCCCGAAAAGTGGGACCGGTTTTCGGATCAGATCATGCGCAACTAGCGAGTTGATCCCGCCAAGCGCCTAGTTGCGCTTGGCTTCCCAGCTTCCGGAACAGGCAGACGACGAGGATTTTCCGCTCCAGGTGCCGGCGCCGCCGTTGGCGGACAGCTTGCCGGTGGCATTTGCTTGCTGCTCACCCCGGCTGAGGTTCACCTTGACCTGGCCGGAGCCATCGACTTTGCCGGAAATGGCGACCACGCCACTGCTTTCCCGAGCGTCCGCGATGATATTTCCGTTGCTGACCGATACGGCGTAGCGGTAGGCGGGGTCGCAAGTTCCGCTTTGGGTCATGATGGTTACGGCCCAGGGCCCGTCATAAGGGGTTTTGGCCTGGACCGGGCCCAAGCCCGCGCCTGCAAAGGCTATGCTCAAAGTGAAGAAAAGACCGCCTAATCGGCTATTTGACCGCATTTTTCGCCCCTGTTGTCCCTCGCTGGCTCCAACGCTGCCGGCGCAGGACCGTTCCCCGCGATGGCGATAGCGCGGCCCTGAAACCTTGTCTTTGCGGGCATCCTCTGCCATAATCGCCGCCTCTCGTCGCCCGGCTAAAGGGCTGCCGTGGCGACGTGAACGCTCAATCAGAGCACGCTCAATGGTGAGCACCCAGTCCGGTGGTCGGAAGCCTATGGCCTTCGAACCAGACGGCAAAGGAGAGCCAAATGCCCAAGTTGAAGACCAAGTCGGGCGCTAAAAAGCGCTTCAAGATCACGGGAACCGGCAAGGTGATGTTTGCCCACGAAGGCAAGCGCCACGGCATGATCAAGCGGACCACCAAGGCGATCCGTCAGCTCCGTGGAACCGCGGTTATGTTCAAGACCGATGGCGAGAGAATCAAAAAGTTCTTTCTCCCCAACGGCTGATCGTCCCGCGGGCGGTTGCATCGGCAGCCGCTGAACCGAACCCTGTTTTTTTGAGATCGATGGAGTCCAGTCATGGCACGCGTCAAACGCGGCGTCACTTCACACGCCAAGCACAAGAAAGTTTTCAAGGCCGCCAAAGGTTTTTACGGCCGCCGCAAGAACACCATCCGCATTGCCAAGCAGGCGGTGGAGAAGGCCGCTCAATACGCCTACCGCGATCGCAAGCGCCGCAAGCGCACGTTCCGCGCGCTGTGGATCCAGCGTCTGAACGCCGCGGTGCGTCCCTTCGGCCTGTCCTACAGCCGGTTTATCGACGGACTCGCCAAAGCCAATGTCATGGTCGACCGCAAGGTGCTTTCGGATCTCGCGATCAGCGAACCGGCAGCCTTCGCGGCCATCGTCGAAAAGGCAAAGGCTGCACTGCCGGCTCAGGCAGCCTGATCTCGATTTGTCATGCCCCGCAGTACAGTCTGCGCAAGCTAGACTGCGGTGCGGGGCATCGTTCCGGCTCCACTGGATCATCCGCCGTCGCGGATGATGTCCAACGCATGAAGCTGTCATGTCCGACCTGACACAACTGGAGCAGGAAATCCTCGGCGGCGTCGCCGCCGCCGGCGATGAATCCGCTTTGGAAGCGGTGCGCATCGCCACCATGGGCAAGAGCGGTTCGGTTTCCGGATTGCTGAAGACCCTCGGCGGCATGACGCCGGATGAGCGGCGCACCACAGGCGCTGCGATCAACCAGCTGAAGGATCGCGTCACTGCCGCGCTCATCGCGCGCAAGGATGCATTGAAAGGCGTCGCGCTCGACGCGCGGCTCGCCACCGAAACCGTCGATGTCACACTGCCGACGCGCGAAGGCCCGAACGAAGCCGGCCGCGTGCACCCGATCAGCCAGGTGATCGACGAACTCACGGCGATCTTCGCCGACATGGGCTTCGCGGTGGCGGAAGGTCCCGATATCGAGACCGACGAAAACAATTTCACCAAGCTGAATTTCCCGGAAGGCCATCCGGCGCGGGAAATGCACGACACCTTCTATTTCAATCCGAAGCCCGACGGCTCGCGGCTGTTGCTGCGCACGCATACGTCGCCAGTGCAGATTCGCACCATGGAGGCGAAAAAGCCGCCGATCCGCGTGATCATTCCGGGCCGCACTTATCGCAGTGACAGCGATCAAACCCACACGCCGATGTTCCATCAGGTCGAAGGCCTGGTGATCGACAAGAGCGCCCATATGGGCCACCTGAAATGGATCCTCGAGGAGTTCTGCAAAGCCTTCTTCGAGGTCGATCAGGTCAAGATGCGTTTCCGCCCGTCCTTCTTCCCCTTCACCGAGCCGTCGCTGGAAGTCGATATCCAGTGCCGCCGCGAGAAGGGTGAGATCCGGTTCGGTGAAGGCAATGACTGGCTCGAGATTTTGGGCTGCGGCATGGTGCATCCCAATGTGCTGCGCAATGTCGGCATCGATCCCAACGAGTACCAGGGCTTCGCCTGGGGCATGGGGATCGACCGCATCGCCATGCTGAAATACGGCATGGCGGACCTGCGGCAATTCTTCGAGGCCGACGTGCGCTGGCTCTCGCATTACGGATTCAGGCCGCTCGACTTCCCGACTTTGGCGGGAGGCCTGAGCTGATGACCGATCTTGGAAAGCAGGAGCGCATGCGCGGCCGCTCCGCGCTCGACCGGCTGTTCTTCCGCATCGCCACCACCGGTTGGAAGTTCGAGCAGGTCACCAGCTACCTCGACCGGATGCGCAAGCATAACAAGGAAATACCGCTGGAAATCGTTGAGGCCTTTGCGCAGATCGATGCCAAGGCAACCGGTTTGCTGACGCACGTCTCGCTGATGATCGCCGGTCTCGGCCTTGTCGCACCGCTGGTAGCGCAGAGCGATTTCGAAATCGGCATCGTGGTTGCGGAGATCGCCGTCTATCTGTTGATCGCGGTCGGATCGCTGCGGTGTCTCTCGATTTTCAACAGCAGCGAATTCGACGACGACTCGGGCCGCCTGCTGGTGATGGCGGAAAGCGAGCTGATCATTCGGCGCGAGCTTTATGCACTTTGCATCCGCGCCGCAATCGTTTTCACAATCATTGTGTTCCTGCTGCTTCCTCTGTTGTTCTTCTACAAACCGGGACATCCGGCATGAAGTTCACGCTCAACTGGCTGAAGGAGCATCTCGACACCGATGCGCCGCTCGACACCATCGTCGACAAGCTCACGATGATCGGGCTCGAGGTCGAACGCGTCGAGGACAAGGCCAAGGCGCTTACGTCGTTCACCGTCGTCTCGGTTGTCTCCGCCGAAAAACATCCCAACGCCGACAAGCTGCGCGTCTGCATGGTCGATACCGGCAGTGGTGTGCCGGTGCAGGTCGTGTGCGGCGCGCCGAATGCGCGCGCCGGCATGAAGGCTGTCTTCGCCGCGCCCGGCACGATTATCCCTGCCAGCGGGACCGAGTTGAAAGTGGGCTCCATTCGCGGCGTCGAGAGCCGCGGCATGCTGGTCTCCGGTCGCGAACTCGGGCTCAACGACGATCACGAAGGCATCATCGATCTTCCCGCCGATGCAACTGTCGGCCAGCCGTTCAGCGATGTGCTGGGGCTGAACGATCCGATGATCGAAATCAATCTCACGCCGAACCGTGCCGATTGCACCGGCGTCCATGGCGTGGCGCGCGATCTCGCCGCTGCCGACATCGGCGCCTTCAAGGAGCGCACGCCCAAGACGGTAAAGGGTGAATTCCCTGCACCGGTGTCGGTGAAGCTCGATTTCGGATCGACCCCCTCGCTGTGCCCGGGCTTCGCGCTCCGGCTGGTGAAGGGCGTGAAGAATGGTCCGTCGCCGGAATGGCTGCAGACACGGCTCCGCGCCATCGGGCTACGCCCGATCAATGCGCTGGTCGATATCACCAACTACCTGACCTTCGACCGCGCACGTCCGCTGCATGTGTTCGACGCCGCCAAGGTGAAGGGCAATCTGGTTGTGCGCCGTGCGCACAAGGGCGAGCAACTGCTGGCGCTCGACGGCAAGACCTACGCCCTCGACGACAGCATGTGCGTCATCGCCGATGACTCCGGCGTTGAATCGCTTGCCGGTATCATGGGCGGCGAGGCGTCCGGTGTTTCGGAAACCACCACCGATGTGCTGATCGAATCCGCGCTGTGGGATCCGCTCAACATCGCGCAGACCGGCCGCAAGCTCGGCATCCATTCCGACGCCCGCTATCGTTTCGAGCGCGGCGTCGATCCCGCCTTCCTGCTGCCGGGCCTCGAGCTGGCGACGCAAATGGTAATCGATCTCTGCGGCGGCACGCCGTCGGAAGTCACCGGCACCGGCACGCCGGACATTCCCGAGCGCGTGATCGATTTCCCGCTGACCGAGCTGAAGCGTCTTGCCGGCATCGACCTGCCCCTCACCGAAGCAAAGCGCGTGCTGACCCGTCTTGGTTTCTTCGTCGCCGGTCAGGACAGCAAGGTGAAAGTCGCCGTGCCGTCGTGGCGGCCGGACGTGTATGGCGCAGCCGACATCGTGGAAGAGATTGTCCGTATCATTGGCGTCGATCGCATTCCGTTGACGCCGTTCGGACGCGGCGACGCGCCGCGCAAGCCGGTGCTGACGCCGCTGCAGGTGCGCACCCGCAAGTCCAAGCGCGCCCTCGCCGCACGCGGACTGGTGGAAGCCGTTACCTGGTCGTTCGTTTCGAAGCCGCAGGCCGAACTGTTTGGCGGCGGACAGCCGGAACTGACGCTGGCCAATCCGATCGCAGCCGACCTTTCCGACATGCGCCCGAGCCTGATACCCGGCCTCGCAGCCGCCGCACAGCGCAACGCCGACCGGGGCTATAACGATGTGGCGCTGTTCGAAGTCGGCCAGATTTTCAAAGGCGATCAGCCCGACCAGCAATTCACCGCGGCGACCGGCGTGCGCCGCGCGCTGGCCAAGGCAAGTGGGATCGGACGGCATTGGTCCACGCCGGCTACGCCCGTCGATGCTTTCGACGCCAAGGCCGATGCGCTGGCGGTGCTGGCCGCGGCGGGCGTGCCCGTGCAGTCGGTGCAGGTCGTTGCCGGTGGACCGGCATGGTTCCACCCCGGCCGCAGCGGCACCTTGCAGATGGGCCCGCAGACGGTGCTCGGGTATTTCGGCGAACTGCATCCGCAGGCGCTGGAAGCGCTCGATGCCGACGGACCGATGGTGGCGTTCGAAGTGATCCTCGAACGCGTGCCCGAGCCGAAGGCGAAAGCCACGCGCGCCAAGCCCGCGCTCGATCTGTCGCCGTTCCAGCCGCTGGAGCGGGATTTCGCGTTCATCGTCGATCGCACAGTGAAAGCCGGTGACATGGTGCGTGCCGCACAGGGCGCGGACCGCAAGCTGATTACCACCGTCAATGTCTTCGACGTTTATGAGGGCAAGGGCGTCGCGCAGGACAAGAAGTCGATCGCCATCGCTGTGACGATCCAGCCGCGCGAAAAAACCATGACCGATGACGAGATCGAAGCTCTGGCCGGCAAGATCGTCGCCGAAGTCACCAAGAAAACCGGCGGCACGTTGCGCGGGTGATCACCGCCGCCGCTTGCGCGGACTGCGTTCTTCCCGCTTCGGCGTTTCTTTTTCCTTGTCTTTCAGTGCGCCCATCTTGCGCAGCGCCGCTTCCGCCGCGCGTTCGCCGGACTCCCAGGCGCCGTTGACCGTGCCCCAAGCCGTTTCGTGCACCGCTTCGCCCGCGAAATAAACTCGATCGCGCAATGGCTCCATCAGCACGCGGCGCAACAGCTGCGCACCCGGCGCGGCGCTCGACATGCCGCCAAGTATCCATTGATCCTTGAACCACTGCGTCGCCTGCGTGCTGCGCACGGCTTTCCGCACATCGCCGCCGTAAAGTTTGACCAACCAGTCGATAGCGAAAGCCTTCATCGCCTGCTCGCCTTGGGCCGCGAGGCTTTGGCCGAAACGGCCTGCGATATCGACAAAGCACAGGGACGAGCGCCCGACATTCGCGAGCAACGCTGCGGTGTTCGGGTCTTTCGATTGCTCCAGCACAAAATCGTCGGGGGCAAGCCCAAGCGGATTGCCGGGCATATCGAGAGCAACCCGCTCATAGGTGCCGAGCTTGAGTTTGCTCGCGGCGTCGAGTTGGCGGCGCGGCAGGTCGGGCGAGAACTTGATCCTGCCCGAGGTCAGAACATTGGTGGACACGGTGACGATGATCGCGCGGGCGCCGATGCTGCCTTTTGGCGTCTCGACTTCCAGCGAGCGTTCCCAGCGAATGGTGTTCGCCGGAGTCGATAACTGCACGGAAAGCCCCTCGGCGGCTTTGGCCAGCAGCGTGCCATAACCCTGGCGGCAGAAGGCATCGGTGTCGCTCTCAAGCCTGGCGAAGTCCATCGCCGACACATCCGCAAGGTCCTTTCCGATGGCCAAAGGTCCGAGTGCAAATTCTATGGTGTCATACCATTCGGCCAGATCTTTCGGCAGCGCACGCGCCGCAGCAACATCGGCCTTGCCGCGTGCGGCTTCCGAGATCGCACGGGTGGCGCGAACCTGCGCTGCAAGAAATGTCTCGAGCTCGCTTTCGCGTGCATGGCGCGCGCCGACGCGGATGCGTTGACCGGACGGCTCGGGATAAACATCGAGATTGGCTTTCGCCGCAGCCTTCACCACCGGATTGATGTCGAACTGACGGATCCAGTGCGCGCCGGTATCGAACGGCGCGCTGAAGCTTTTTGTATCGGTAACGCAGCGGCCACCGACGCGCGGGCCGGCCTCGATCAGTGCGTAGCGCTTGCCCGCCGCTGCGACGCGGCGCGCGGCGGCGATGCCGGCCGCACCCGCACCGATGATCGCAACATCGACCTCGCCCGAACCCATCACCTGGCCCCATGCAGGCGAAGCCGCGAGCGCCGCAGCCGAGGCGAGGAAGGTCCTGCGATTGATGGCCGTCATGGTATCCAAAATTTTGTCGGGAAGAGCCGCACTTTGCCGCAAGTGGCGCGCAGCCGCAATTCTGATGGCTAATAGAACGTTACGTAACCTGTACGCAGCATGAACCGAATTGCAACGTATGAGAGGTAAATTCGCACGCAACAAAGATGCGTGGCTATGACCGCGCGCAACGTGTGGTCGTTCAGAAGTTCGCTTAATTCCCGCTGCGAGTCCCGTTAAGCGAACTTCTGAACCAAACCACACGGGCCAATTTATAGTTCTAGTGCCGCTTTTCGATTTGAAGTTCCTAACTCGAGTTTGCCGCAGGCTGTGTAGGAACTTCAAATCGGCGGCACTAGTCGGGGACGGGACGCACCAATGACCTGGGTACTCGGTGGCATCGGGCAAGTCATGGCCCGCTACCTGGACAAGCCGGCGCAAGGTTACGAACCTTACACGCCGAGCGATCCGGACGCGCTGCGCGCTTGCCTCAAGCCCGGCGACGTTTTGCTGGTGGAAGGCAATAACCACATCGCCGGCGTCATCAAATATCTCACCCAATCGACCTGGTCGCATGCCGCACTTTATGTCGGCCCGATCGGCGACCGTACTACCGACGAGGGCGAACCGCTGGTGCTGGTGGAGGCCAATATCGGTCACGGCGTGGTCGGGGCGCCGCTGTCGAAATATTTTCGCTTCCACACCCGCATCTGCCGGCCGACCGGTCTGACCGACGAAGACCGCGCACGGGTCTGTACTTACGCCGCCGAGCGCATCGGCTTCGACTACGACCTGAAGAATATCTTCGACCTGTTGCGCTATCTGTTTCCCCTGCCGGTGCCGCAGCGCTGGCGTCGCCGCATGATGGCGCTCGGCTCGGGCCATCCGACCCGCATTATTTGTTCGGCGCTGATCGCCCAGGCCTTCGAGCGGGTGCGCTATCCAATCCTGCCTAAGGTGAAACACGTCGAAAGCGAAAGCGCCCGCCAGGAAATTCTGGAAATCCGGCACTCGTCGCTCTACGCCCCGCGCGATTTCGACATCTCGCCGTATTTCGAGGTGGTGAAGCCGAGCATGGTGACCGGCTTCGACTACCGGGCGATGCAGTGGTCCGACCTGGCTTCCCTGCCGGCTGTGGCGTCGGAAGCGTCGCTGGTGCCCGAGCACACCGAAACATTATCGCCTGTCGCCTGATTTAATCGGGAACCTTGATCCACCCCGCCCGCGTTCTTACCTTCGCTGGGCTGAGAGGAGTGAGGGGATGATCGACGCAGTCTTCAAGACACTGGCCCAGATGTTCACGCCGCCGTTCCGGCAGCTGCTGCTCAAATCCGTTGGGCTGGCGCTGGTCATGGTCGTGCTGCTCGGCATCGGCATGTATCACGGCGCCGCATGGCTAGCCGATACAGGCGTGACCTGGGGCGAAAGCCATGTCAGCGCGGTGCCGCACACCGCCTGGAGCTGGTTCGCAACAATTTTGGCCATCATCGCCGCTCTCGGTGTTGTCAGCGGCGCGATCTTCCTCATGCCGGCGGTCACGGCTTTCGTCGGCAGCTTCTTCGTCGATGAGATCGCCGATCATGTCGAAAGCACCCACTATCCGGCCGAGATGCCGGGTGTAGCGCTGCCCTTTTTCTCCGCGTTGGTTCAGGGCGTGAAGACAGCGCTCCTGACGATCCTCGTCTACCTGCTCGCGCTGCCATTCATTTTCTTCGGCATCGGCCTTGTTATCCTGTTCCTGGCCAACGCCTATTTGCTGAGCCGAGAATATTTCGAACTCGCGGCGATGCGCTTTCGTTCGCCCGCGGAAGCAAAGGCGCTGCGGCGCGCGCATCGCGGTCAGGTTTTCTTTGCAGGATTGTTCATCGCCGTGTTGGTGTCGATCCCGATCCTCAACTTCGCCACGCCGCTGTTCGCGATGGCGCTGATGGTGCACGTCCACAAGAAGATCGCGGGACGCCGTATCGAACTGATCGATCCAAAAGTAACGCGACTACGCTGACAGCGTGATCTTTCCCGGCCATTTGCACAGATCCGCGATGATGCATTTCTCGCACAGCGGACGGCGCGCGATGCAGGTATAGCGGCCGTGCAGGATCAGCCAGTGATGCGCATGCAGCTTGTATTTTTCGGGAATCTCCTGAACCAGCTTCTGCTCGACCTCGAACGGATCCTTGCCGGTCGCCAGGCCGGTGCGATTGCCGACGCGAAAGAGATGCGTATCGACCGCGATGGTCGGCTCGCCGAAGGCGATATTCAAAACCACATTGGCGGTCTTGCGGCCGACGCCGGGTAGCGCCTCCAGTTCCTCGCGCGTGCGCGGCACCTCTCCGCCGTGCTCAGCGAGCAGCATTTTCGAAAGGCCGATCACGTTCTTCGCCTTGGTGCGATAGAGCCCGATGGTCTTGATAAGGTTGCGCACCTTCACTTCGCCAAGCGCGGCCATTTTTTCCGGGGTATCGGCAGCCGCGAACAGCGCGGGCGTTGCCTTGTTCACGCCTGCGTCGGTCGCCTGCGCGGACAGCACCACAGCCACCAGCAACGTAAAGGAGTTGACGTGCTTCAGCTCGCCCTTCGGCGCGGGATCGACGCTCTGGAACCGGCGGAAGGCTTCCTCGACTTCCGCTTCCGTCCATTGCGGAACATCGCCATGCGTGGCCTGCTTGTCAGCGGCGGCGCGTTTACGCGGACTTTTCGGTACGGCAGCCTTGCTCTTTTTCGCCGCCTTGATCCGTTGCGTGGTCGTTTTTTTGGCCATCTTCCTCCTGTGAGCCAGGCCCTGTTTGAAGCCAGGCGCGGCCCGACACGAAATTAGCAGGTGTCATCCCGGACGGCGAGCTTGCGAGCCGATCCCGGATGACAGAGTACAGATGCAGGAATCGGGTGGTTTGCAGACGTTCAACGCCCTAGTTTATGGGCATGATGAAAACATCACACATCCAGGCCGTTCCCCCATCGGGTCTCCTGTCGAACGCGACCCCCGACTATGATCTCGTGCGGCGCGCGGTGGCCTTCATTTCCGAGTATTGGCGCGGCCAGCCGGACGTGGACGAAATCGCGGCCGCTGTCGGCGTCACGCCCACCGAGCTGCATCATCTGTTCCGGCGCTGGGCCGGGCTGACGCCGAAGGATTTCGTTGCCGCGCTCACGCTCGACAGCGCGCGTCAACTTCTGCGCAATTCGGCGAGCGTGCTCGACGCCTCCTACGAGGTTGGGCTATCCGGCCCCGGGCGGCTGCATGACCTGTTCGTCACGCACGAGGCGATGTCCCCGGGAGAATGGAAGGCCGGCGGCGAAGGTCTCACCATTTCGTATGGTTTTCACCCTTCGCCGTTCGGCAATGCTCTGGTGATGGCGACGCCCCGTGGCCTGGCCGGTTTGGCCTTTGCCGACGCCGGTGGCGAAAAGTCGGCGCTGATCGATATGCAGAGCCGCTGGCGGAAGGCAACCTATGTTGAGGACACCGCAGCGACCGCGCCACTGGCACGCCGCATCTTCGATTCGAAACTCTGGCAGCCGGACCAGCCGCTGCGCGTGGTGCTGATCGGCACCGACTTTGAAGTCCGGGTGTGGGAAACCCTGCTGCGCATTCCGATGGGCGGCGCGGTGACCTATTCCGACATCGCCAACAAGATCAGCGCGCCGAAAGCCGCGCGCGCCGTCGGCGCCGCCGTAGGGAAAAATCCGGTGAGCTTCGTTGTGCCGTGCCATCGCGTGATCGGGAAAAGCGGAAATCTCACCGGCTATCACTGGGGCCTGACGCGCAAGCGCGCGATGCTCGGCTGGGAAGCGGGAAAGATCGAAGCGTAGCGTTCACAACGTCGCTGCGATGCGTCCCACTTCGGCAATCACGGCAGCGCGCTCATCGTCCGATCCGCGGGACTCGACGTAATAGGCTGTGACGATCAGCGGCGCGCGTCCGGTCGGCCAGATAATGGCGACGTCATTGGTGGCGTTGTGGCCGCCGGTACCGGTCTTGTCCCCGACGCGCCAGTCTTTCGGCAGGCCCGCCCGCAGCCTTTTGTCGCCGGTCTTGGTGGCGATCATCCAGGCCATCAATTGCTCCCGGGACTTGGCAGACAAGGAGTCTCCGACCAGCAGCTTGCGCAGCGTTTCCGCCATAGCTATCGGCGACGTGGTGTCGCGCGAATCCCCCGGGATGCCTTCATTCAGTTCGGTCTCACGGCGGTCGAGCCGCGTGACCGTATCGCCGAGCGTGCGCAGATATGCGGTCAGTCCGGCCGGACCGCCGAAGCTGTCGAGCAGCAGATTACCCGCAGTGTTGTCGCTGAGCGTAATTGCGGCGTCGCAGATTTCCGACATGGTCATCCCGGCTTCGCCGGCATATTTCTCGGTGATCGGGGAATATGTGACCAGGTATTCCTTTGGATAGACGATCCGGTTGTTGAGGGTGTCATCGCCGCGATCGACCCGCGCCAGGGTGAAGGCCGCGGCAAGTGCCTTGAAGGTACTGCAAAGGGGAAAGCGTTCATCGCCGCGCCAGGCAATCTGCTTCATGATCGCGGTATCGAGAATCGCAACGCCGAGACGGCCGCCATGCTTCTGTTCCAAAGCGGCAAGCTGGCGCTTTATTTCCTCATCCGAAGCTTGCGCAAAGGCGCGCAGGGGCAGCAAAGCCGAGCCTGCGAGCAGCGAGGCGGTAAGAAGCGTTCGGCGAGAAATCATGGACCTACCTCTTTTTCGAGGGCTGCCGTATCTAACGGAACTGCGGTGAGAGTGTGGCCCGTCAGACGATTTCCAACGCCATCGACCTCGCATCTTTTAGCCCGTTTTTCCCCTTATTGACGGCATTCCTGCAATCGCGCACAACAAATTCACGATAGGGCAGCGCCCGAAGACGAGGTGCTCTTGCGTCGGCCCCCGGTACGGTCAGTGACGAGGAATTGAACATGCAGCAACGTCGTCCGGTGATGCTGGCGATTTTGGATGGCTGGGGCTTGCGGGACGACCCGGCCGACAACGCGGTGCGTCAGGCGCGCACACCGACCTTCGACCGGCTCTGGGCCACGGGTCCGCATTCCCGTTTGCATACGTCAGGCCTCGATGTCGGTTTGCCGCCGGGGCAAATGGGCAATTCCGAGGTGGGCCATCTGAATATCGGCGCCGGGCGCGTGGTGATGCAGGAGCTGCCACGCATCAACAATGCCGTGGCAAGCGGCGAGATTGCGCGAGCGCCTGCGCTGGTGACGTTCATCGCCCGTCTCAAGGAGAGCGGCGGCACGTGTCACCTCATGGGCCTGGTGTCTAACGGCGGCGTGCATTCGCATCAGGACCATGCGGTCGGACTCGCGAAGATACTGGCCGGAGCCGGCGTGCCGACCGTCGTGCATGTCTTTACCGACGGCCGCGATACGCCGCCAGAATCGGGCAAGAGCTTTGTCGCGGAGTTCATCAAGGCTTTGCCGTCCGCTGTTTCGATCGGGACGGTGACAGGCCGCTATTACGCCATGGATCGTGACAAGCGCTGGGAGCGTGTCACCAAGGCCTATGCCGCAATGGTCGATGCGGACGCTCCCCGGTTTAAAGACGCGATCTCTGTCATCGACAACGCCTACGCCAACAAGGTGACCGATGAGTTCATCTTGCCCGCCGTGGTCGGCTCCTATCAGGGAATGCGCGATGGCGACGGCGTGCTGTGTTTCAATTTCCGCGCCGACCGGGTCCGTGAGATTCTGGCGCCCTTGCTCGATCCCGCGTTCGACGGCTTCCCGCGCAAGCGCAGCGTGCGTTTCGCTGCGGCGGCCGGGATGACCGAATACAGCAGCGCGCTCAATCCGTTTCTGCTGACGATCTTTCCGTCGGAAACGCTGGAGAAGGGTTTGGGCGAGGTCGTTGCGGATGTCGGCCGCACACAGTTGCGCATGGCGGAAACCGAAAAATATCCGCACGTCACCTACTTCCTCAACGGCGGGCGCGAGCAGCCATACACGGGTGAGGACCGGATCATGGTCCCCTCTCCCAAGGTTGCGACCTATGACCTGCAGCCGGAAATGTCGGCGCGGGAATTAACCGACAAGGCCGTGGAAGCGATCGGCTCGGGAAAATACGATCTGATCGTGTTGAACTATGCCAATCCGGACATGGTTGGCCACACCGGCGACCTGAACGCCGCGATCAAGGCTGTGGAAACGGTCGATACCGGCCTCGGCCGCATCGTTGAAGCCATCGGGAAAGCGGGCGGCGCGCTCCTGGTCACCGCCGATCACGGCAACTGCGAGATGATGCGCGATCCGGTGACGGGCGGCCCGCATACGGCCCACACCACAAACTCGGTGCCTTTGCTGCTGTTCGGCGGCGGAGATGTATCGCTGGCGGAAGGACGTCTGTCGGATCTCGCCCCGACCATGCTCGCGCTTATGGGGCTGTCGCAGCCGGCGCAGATGAACGGCGTTTCGCTGCTGCAAAAAAAGACGGCGACCGTACCGGCCAGCTGACGTCAGCAAGACCGGTCGCAGGTGGACCACCCTGCCAGGTCTAGGCGGCCCTCATCATCGATTTGAATACACGAATGGTGACGACAACCACCAGCGCAGCCACCGTCGCCATCGCGTAGCCGACATGTTGCTCGTGCAAGCCGATCTGACTTGCCAGAACCGGCACCACGATGAAGGACGCGAGCATGGCGACAACGCCAAGGCCGATCACTAGCGCGCACCGAAAGAATGAAGGCTTGCGCACGGGCGGCGGGGCGGCCGCGGCCGCCGCTTGCTGTTCTCGTTTGCGGCGCGATGCCATCTCAGATGTCGCCGATGTCGAGCACATCGACCATCGAATACAGGCCGGGCTTCTTGCCGTGCGCCCATAGCGCCGCGCGTAATGCGCCGCGGGCGAAGATCATGCGATCCTCGGCGCGGTGCGACAGCTCCAGCCGCTCACCGGGACCGGCGAAGATCACGCTGTGCTCGCCAACAACGGTGCCGCCGCGCAACGTAGCGAAGCCGATATCGCCGACCTTGCGTGCGCCGGTGACGCCATCGCGGGCACGCACCGAGCGCATGTCGAGCGCAACCTGGCGGCCTTCCGCCGCCGCGCGGCCCAGCAACAACGCGGTGCCTGACGGCGCATCGACTTTCTTGTTGTGATGCATTTCGAGGATTTCGATATCGAAGTCCTCGCCCAGCGACTTCGCGACACGCTTTGCCAGCGCCGCGAGCAGATTGACGCCGAGGCTCATGTTGCCGGATTTCACGATCACGGCGGACTTCGCCGCATCCTTGAGCTTGGCTTCCTCCTCGGAGCCAAGCCCGGTCGTGCCGATGACATGGATGATCCCGGCTTGCGCGGCGAGCGCGGCCAGCGCCACCGTTGCCTGCGGCGTGGTGAAATCGATGATCCCGTCGGCCTTGCTGGAGCGCGCCTTCACATCGGAGGCAATCAGGATGCCGTTTTCGCCGAGCCCCGCGAGCACGCCGGAATCCTGGCCGATGAACGGCGAGCGCGGGCCTTCGACGGCGCCGACCAGCGTCGTACCCTCGGTCTCGGCAATCGCCTTGATCAGCGTGCGGCCCATGCGCCCACCGGCGCCGGCCACGATCAACCGCATGTCAGCCATGAAAGAAATCTCCCGGGGCGGGTATAGCGGGGGAGCCTGCCGAAGGGAAGATATCGGACGACGCACCGCGCCGGTTGGACGCTATTCCGGCCGCGCCCGTGCGATTTCCGCGACGATGCTGTCGGCTGCGGCTTTGGGGTCCGGGGCCTCCAGGATCGGACGGCCGACCACCAGATAATCTGCGCCGGCGGCGATGGCCGCGGTCGGGGTCATGATGCGCTTCTGGTCGCCGGAGGCCGCACCCGCCGGCCGGATGCCGGGAGTCACCAGCAGCATGCCAGCGCCGACGAGCGGCCGCAGGTTGCTTGCTTCTTCGCCCGAGCAGACGAGACCATCCACGCCGATGTCGCGCGCCTGTTCCGCCCGTGCGGTGACAAGTTCGCTCACGCCCAGCTCATAACCGGCCGCGGCGAGATCGGCGTCGTCATAAGACGTGAGCACGGTGACCGCGAGGATCTTCAGGCCGGACCCGGCCGCAGCCTCGTGGGCCGCTTTCATCGTCTGCGGGAACGCATGGACCGTGAGGAAGCTCGCCCCGATCCGCGCGACGCTCTCGACGCCCTTGGCGACCGTGTTGCCGATGTCGTGCAGCTTGAGATCGAGGAAAACTTTCTTGCCTCCACGCACCAGCTCTTCGGCGAAGGGCAAGCCGCCCGCGTAAGCCAGCTGATAGCCGATCTTGAAGATGCCCACGGAGTCGCCCAGCTGCTCCACTGTTTTACGCGCGGCCTCGACAGAGGAAACGTCCAGGGCAAGGATCAGCCGGTCGCGCGGTGCAAGTTTCATCGCATCGTCTCTTTCAGGAAAATTGCTGCGCGGCTTCCACCAGGCGCCGGGCCAAAGTTTTCAGCGCCGTTGCTTGCCGCGCATCCTTCAGATTGTCCAGATCGTCGAACGCGTTTTCCGCATCCGGCACGCTGACCTGTTCAGGCAGAACCAGCGCGCCACAACCAAGTTCCAGGGTTTGGCGCAACGCCATCAGCCCGCGCGCGCCGCCGAGCAGATCGGTGGATGCCGCGCCCAATGCGAAAGGCCTTCCGCGGAACGCGGCATAAGCAGGTTCGCCGCGCTCGCGCACCCGCGACACCCAGTCGATGGTGTTCTTCATCAGCGGCGAAATCGACGCGTTATATTCCGGGCTGGTGATGAAGACGCCGTGATGCGCCGCCATCATCTGCTTGAGCTTGATCGCGTTGTGCGGCGGACCCGAAACCATGTCGTGGTCGGGGTCGTAGAGCGGCAAGGGATAATCGTAGAGCGAAATCTGGCTGACATCGGCATCGGCCAGCGTCAGCTCTTTCATCGCAAGCGCCGCGAGCCGCGCGTTATGCGAACGGTTGCGGATCGAGCCGGGAATGACAAGAATTTTAGGTTGAGGCATCGGGGTAGGCCCTGTTAGCCACCCATATTACAAAACTAACCGGCTCGGTGGGTGCGCCACTTTGAAGTGCCGATCTTCGGGTAAACCCGTGATCGGATTGGCTGCCTCTGTGCGAGGTCAGTTCTGACGATAGACCCAGACACGCGCGGGCGGCAGGTTCATCCAGATACGTTCTGATGCTTCAGCGGTGACGCCGCTCAGACGTTTCGGAATCGGCGGCACCATCGCATAAGTGAACTGCACGAAGGGAGCCTGCGGCGCCATCAGCGAGAATGCATCGCGGATCAGATGCAGGCGGGTCTTCAGCGGCTTGGTGAAGAGCGGCAAGCCGGACACGATCGCTGCAGCCGGCTCACGCAGCAGCGTGCCAAGCAGGCGCTGCAGATTATATGCGTCGCCCTGCACTACCGTGGCTGCGGGATAGCGCGTGCGCAGCAGGCGGCAGAAGGTCGGATTGAATTCAACAAGCACGAGCCGGGAAGGATCGACGCCCTGTGTCACCAAAGCTTCGGTTACCGGACCGGTGCCTGGCCCGAGTTCGATTACAGGACCGGCAACTTTCGGATCGACGTAAGCCGCCATGGTGCGCGCCAACAGCTTGCTGGACGGCGCAACGGCACCGGTCGACAGCGGCTTTTCCAACCATGATCGGATGAACCGAACCTCGTCGAGGCTTTGAAGCTTCTTTTCGAGGCGTGCGGCAGCGTGCAGAGGCATGCGGTACACTGACTATGAAAACTATGTGAAACCCCAGCCATATCGGTATAGCGCCGGGCTCCGGTGGTCAAGCTTATGCGTCGTCTGCGCGGCCGCTAAACCCGTCGATGAAGTCCTTCACCCTACTGAAAAACCCCGCGGATTCCGGCTGGGTATCTTCCGAGGACAGCTTGTCGAACTCACGCAAAAGTTCCTTTTGACGCTTGGTCAGGCTTTGCGGCGTCTCCACCACGATCTGCACATACATGTCGCCTGTCTGCTTGCTTCGCAGCACCGGCATCCCCTTGCCGGTCAGACGGAAGCGGCGTCCCGACTGCGTGCCGTCAGGCACCTTCACCCGCGTCTTGCCGCCTTCAATGGTCGGCACTTCGAATTCACCACCGAGAGCGGCGGTAACCATAGAAACAGGAACACGACAGTGCAGGTCCGCGCTCTCGCGCTGGAAGAAGTCATGCGCTGCAAGCGACAGGAAGATGTAGAGGTCGCCCGGCGGACCGCCACGCACGCCGGCTTCGCCTTCGCCAGCCAAACGGATGCGCGTGCCATCTTCCACGCCGGCCGGAATATTGACCGACAACATCCGCTCGCGCGTCACACGGCCGGAGCCGGTGCAAGAGGCGCAGGGATTGTCGATCACCTGGCCGCGGCCGTGACAGGTCGGGCAGGTGCGCTCGAGTGTGAAGAAGCCTTGCGCGTGCCGGATCTTGCCCTGTCCGTTACAGGTCGTGCACGCCTTCGGTTGTGCGCCGGCCTTGGCGCCGCTGCCGGAGCAGGTTTCGCACGTCACCGATGTCGGGATGCGGATCTGCGCCGTCTTGCCTCCGTAGGCTTCCTCCAGCGTGATCTCCATGTTGTAGCGGAGATCCGCGCCACGCTCGCGCCCGGACGAACGGCCGCCGCGGCGGCCACCGCCCATCCCGAACAGATCTTCGAAAATATCGGAGAAGCTGGAAGCAAAATCGTTGCCGAAACCGAACCCACCACCGCCGTTGCCTTGCTCGAAAGCGGCGTGGCCGAAACGGTCATAGGCCGCGCGCTTGTCCGCATCGCGCAGCACTTCATAGGCTTCGTTGCATTCCTTGAAGCGGTGCTCGCAATCCTTGTCGCCGGGATTGCGGTCGGGATGGTGCTGCATCGCCATCTTGCGGAACGCAGCCTTCAGGTCGGCGTCGCTTGCGCCGCGCACCACACCGAGCACTTCGTAATAGCAGCGCTTGGACATAGACACCGATGCTCTAATCAACGAGATGGCCGGGCATAGAAGAGCGTAAACGCCCTTTTGCCCGGCCATCCAGATTTATGAGAGGAATAAGCGGACCCCAAACTCGAAATGGGCTTATCCACTTCGACCCCCTGCTAAGTTAGGCGGATTTCTTGTTGTTCTTGTCGTCGTCAACTTCGGTGAACTCCGCGTCGACCACGTCATCCTTCGGCGCGCCGCCGGAGGCCTGCGCGCCGGTTTCCGAACCCGGCTGCTGGGCTTCCTGCGCCTGCTTGTACATCGCTTCGCCGAGCTTCATCGAAGCCTGCGACAGCGTGTTGGTCTTCTCGGTGATCGCCGCGGCGTCGTCGCCCTTCAGCGCTTCCTTCAAGTCCGCCATGGCGTTCTCGATGGCGGTGCGTTCGGCTTCGCCGACCTTGGAACCGTGCTCGGTCAAGGCCTTCTCGGTGGCATGCACCATCGCTTCCGCGTGGTTCTTGGCTTCCACCGTGGTCTTGCGTTTCTTGTCTTCCTCGGCATTCGCCTCGGCATCCTTGACCATCTTCTCGATGTCGGCCTCGGACAAACCACCCGACGCCTGGATGCGGATCTGCTGCTCCTTGCCGGTGCCCTTGTCCTTCGCCGAAACGTTGACGATGCCGTTGGCGTCGATGTCGAAGGTGACCTCGATCTGCGGCACGCCACGCGGCGCGGGCGGAAGACCCTGAAGATCAAAGCGGCCGAGAGACTTGTTGTCCTGCGCCATCTCGCGTTCGCCCTGGAACACGTTGATGGTCACCGCCGTCTGGCTGTCCTCGGCGGTGGAGAACACCTGGCTCTTCTTGGTCGGGATCGTGGTGTTGCGGTCGATCAGGCGCGTGAACACGCCACCCAGCGTCTCAATGCCGAGCGACAGCGGCGTCACGTCGAGCAACAACACGTCCTTGACGTCGCCCTGCAGCACGCCGGCCTGAATGGCGGCGCCGATGGCGACCACTTCGTCAGGATTGACGCCCTTGTGCGGCTCCTTGCCGAACAACTGCTTCACGACTTCCTGCACCTTCGGCATGCGGGTCATGCCGCCGACCAGAACGACTTCCTGGATTTCAGCAGCCGACAAACCGGCATCCTTGAGCGCCTGACGGCACGGCTCCAGTGTCCGCTGCACCAGATCGTCCACCAGCGCTTCGAACTTGGCGCGGGTGAGCTTCATGGTGAGATGCTTCGGACCGGCAGCGTCGGCGGTGATAAAAGGCAAATTGATTTCGGTCTGCGTTGTCGATGACAACTCGATCTTCGCCTTTTCCGCGGATTCCTTCAGGCGCTGCAGCGCAAGCTTGTCATTGCGCAGGTCGATGCCCTGCTCTTTCTGGAATTCGTCGGCGAGGTAGTTAACGAGACGCATGTCGAAGTCTTCGCCGCCAAGGAAGGTATCGCCGTTGGTGGACTTCACTTCAAACACGCCGTCGCCGATCTCGAGGATCGACACGTCGAAGGTGCCGCCACCCAGATCGTAGACCGCGATGGTGCCGGTCTTGGTCTTGTCGAGGCCGTAAGCGAGCGCGGCCGCAGTCGGCTCGTTGATGATGCGCAGCACTTCAAGACCGGCAATCTTGCCGGCGTCCTTGGTGGCCTGACGCTGGGCGTCGTTGAAGTAGGCGGGAACAGTGATGACGGCCTGATCGACCTTCTGCCCGAGATGTGCTTCCGCGGTCTCTTTCATCTTCTGAAGAATGAAAGCGGAGATCTGCGAGGGAGAATAAGTCTTGCCGTCTGCCTCTACCCACGCGTCGCCATTGCTGGCTTTCGCGATCTTGTAGGGGACGAGCTTCTTGTCCTTTTCCACCACCGGGTCGTCATAGCGGCGCCCGATCAGGCGCTTCACTGCAAAGACGGTTCTTTCCGGATTGGTGACTGCCTGGCGCTTGGCCGGCTGGCCTACGAGGCGCTCGCCGTCCTCGGTAAAGGCGACGATGGAGGGCGTGGTGCGCGCGCCTTCGGCGTTCTCAATAACTTTCGGTGTCTTGCCTTCCATCACGGCGACGCACGAATTCGTCGTGCCGAGATCGATGCCAATGACTTTGCCCATAATCTTCTTCCTCTCTTGTTTCGGCAGATCGGCCCGGCCCTTGCGGCACCTGGACAGAGGCTATTCGCGGAGCGACCGCGCAGCCTCTTTGCCGACCCCCAACAGTTGCTTACGCCGCGGACCCGCGGCTTCCTGGTTCATATAGGAGGGCCCAATTTCGCCGCAAGGCGGAAGGTTCAAGATTCTCCAATAACGGCAGGCCTCTGCAGCAGGCTTTCGCCCTGCAGACGGGCATTCGGTCAGATAGACATTCCGGCCCCCTAGCCGGAACGTTTCTGCAAGATTCTCCCGTTAAATTCCTTAATCCCTTCCCGCAGCCGAAGGCCCGCATGTTGTCCTCCGAGCGCCTGCTCGTCGCGCCAAACGACCTTTTCGCAGCAATGATCCGCCGGGTGGGCTGGCTCTGCTTTGGCGGAGCGCTGGCCGGAGGTCTGATCGCCGCAGTATCGGGTGGGGGCACCGCCGAACTTCCTAAATTCCAGCTGGTATTCTAAGACGCCCCCGTCCTTTTGCTTTTGAGCCTTCTCCTGCTCACCGCCGAGCGATTGCTGAAGGCGGAGACCCGGCCCCTTTATCCCGGATCGCTTGAGCGGTTTGCGGGCTGGCGGCCTGTCTGGGCGATCGCGATCTTGGCCGCCTGCCTAAGCTATGCAGGCACCTATCTCGTCTACCGGCATTTTGCCCTGTCATTCGACGAGTTCATGGCGGAGTTCGATGCGACGATCATCGCAAACGGACGCCTGATCGCCCCGGTCGCCGCCGAATGGCGTGACTACGTCGGGGCACTGCAGCCGATGCTCATGCTGCAGGTGCCGGGGGGCGACTTCTGGGCGTCTTCCTACTTGCCGGTGAACGCCGGAATCCGGGCGCTCTTTATGCTGTTGGGCGATTCGGCTCTTGCCGGGCCGGTGCTGTCCGCCGTCGCGCTCCTCGCTCTCTACGGCGTCGCACGGCGGCTATGGCCGGAACGTCCCGATGCGGCACTTATCAGCACTCTGCTGCTTGCCTGCTCGTCGCAATTCCTCATGACAGCGATGACGCCTTACGCCATGGCGGCGCATCTTGCGCTCAATCTCGTATGGCTCTGGCTATTCCTGCGCGACACCAGGACCAGTCACGCGCTCGCCGCCGGCGTCGCCTTTGCAGCTTGCGGATTGCATCAGGTTGCTTTCCATCCGCTGTTTGCCGCGCCATTCCTCCTCACCGTATTACGCTCGCGGCGCTGGAAGCTCGCAGCGTTTTATGCCGCCGCTTACGCTGCAATTTGTCTGTTCTGGATACTTTACTGGACCCTGCTTCTGAAGAGCACCGGCGCGCCCAGTATGCAATCCGCCGGTGCCGGAATGGCGAATCTTCTTCGTCACATCGACGACATGGTCGAGCACAACCTGCTGACGACGATTCCGAATGTCGGACTCCTTGTCCTGCGTTTCGTGGCCTGGCAATCGCCGCTGCTCATTCCGCTGGCACTGATCGGCTTCATTGCCTTCCGCCGGCAAAATACGATGGTGCGCGACCTGGCATTGGGTTTCGCCCTCACCGTCGGCGTTTTGTTGATCCTGGTGCCGTTTCAGGGCCACGGCTGGGGTTATCGCTATCTGCACGGCCTGCTCGGCAGCGCTTCTCTACTCGCGGCGCAGGGCTGGATCTATTTGACCGAACGCACAGGGCCGACGCGAAGGCAGACAGCCGCACTGCTTACAAGCCTGTGCGTATCGCTGTTCGTCATTTTCCCTTGGTACGCTTATCAGACGCGCACTTTCATCTCGCCCTATTTGTCGGCAACGGAAGCCATTGCGCATTCGAGCGCGCAGGTCGTGCTGATCGATCCAGTCGATGTCTGGTATGGCATCGATCTGACACGCAACGATCCGTTCCTGCGGAATTCGCCCAAGGTCATGGCTCTCGGCCATCTCGACGAGGACAAGGTAGGCAGGCTTTGTCGCGACTATGACGTCGCGATCTTCGACCGTCGTGACGCCGACCTGTTCGGCTTGCGTGTCGACAAGACCGCCATCACGTCGCCACAAGCTTTCCGCGCCTATCGCCAGTTGCGACAGATCCTGGCTTCCCTGAATTGCGGTCGACCGATGACAGCAGCACCAACTGAGTCACCCCGTCGTTAAGCGCATATTAACCTACAAGGCGCGGTGAATAGTCCAGGTCGTTAAGGCGCACATTAACGAAATTCTGCGAAGGATCAGCCAATGATCCTCAGCAAAGCCGCGATCCGCGAATTCCCATCTTCCGGCATCCATCCACCCGACAAACTGCTCGCTCTTGCAGCCCGGGTGCCGCGGCCAATGCGCTTCCTCGGCGTCGGCGGACTGGGCCTGGTCACCGACCTCTCCGTGTTCACGGCACTCGTTGCACAGGGGCTGCATCCGCTTGAGGCACGTGTAGTTTCAGTTGCGGCCGCAACTTTGGTGACATGGCGGCTCAACCGCGCGATCACCTTCGACCGCAGCCATCGCCGTCAGGGCGAAGAGGCGATGCGCTATGCAGCCGTTACCCTCGCCGCCCAGAGCACAAGCTATGCAATCTTCGCCACGCTGGTGCTGACGGTGTTGTCTTCGCTGCCGCAGGCCGCATTGCTCATCGGCGCCGCCTTTGGCGCGCTGATCGCTTATTGCGGCCATCGCCTGTTCGCGTTCAAACCGAAGTCAGAGCAAGCCGCATGAGTGTCGATGCAGAAGTTTTTGTCATCGGTGCCGGCCCCGCCGGGCTGACCACGGCTTATTGCCTGACGAAAGATATGTCGTCGGTCCTCGTGATCGAGAAAGACCCGGTCTATGTCGGCGGCATCAGCCGCACAGTCCGCTACAAGGATTTCCTGTTCGACATCGGTGGCCATCGTTTCTTTTCCAAGTCGAAGGAAGTCGTCGATCTCTGGCAGGAAATTCTGCCGGACGATTTCATCGAGCGCCCGCGCCTGTCGCGCATCTATTACGGCGGAAAATTTTATTCCTATCCGCTGAACGCGTTTGAAGCGTTGCGCAATCTCGGCATCTTCAAGAGCGCCGCCTGCATGCTGTCCTTCGCCTGGGCCAAGGTGTTTCCGATCAGCGAAGCGCGCACCTTCCATCAATGGGTGCGCAACCAGTTCGGCGAAAAACTGTTCTCGATCTTCTTCAAGACCTACACCGAGAAGGTGTGGGGCATGTCGTGCGATGCCATCTCCGCCGACTGGGCTGCGCAGCGCATCAAGGGTCTCGATCTCGGCGTCGCCGTGTTCAATGCGCTCAAGCGCGCGCTGTTGCCGAAGGGCTTCGGCCGCAAGGGCGGTCCGGTGGTGAAAACGCTGATCGAAAGTTTTCAGTATCCGCGCCGCGGGCCCGGCATGATGTGGGAAACCGCCGCGCGCAAGATCACGGAACGTGGTGGCAAGATTTTGATGGGCCGCGAATTGCAGCGCCTGTCGTTCGACAAGGCCAACGGCATCTGGACGATCGAGGTTTCAACCGTCGACGGCAACACAGAAACCTTCACGGCGAACCACATCGTCAGCTCCGCGCCGGTGCGTGAGCTGGTGGAGAAAATTGCACCGACGCCGATGGCGGTGCTGCATGCCCGCGCATTGCGCTATCGCGACTTCCTCACGGTCGCGCTGATGGTGCAGAAGCCCAATCTCTTTCCCGACAACTGGATCTACATCCACGATCCTGCCGTGCAGGTTGGCCGCGTGCAGAATTTCCGTTCATGGTCGCCCGAGATGGTGCCGGAAGGCATGAGCTGCCTTGGCCTCGAATATTTCTGCTTCGAGGGCGACGGCCTTTGGAATGCGCCGGATGCAGACCTGATCGCGCTCGCGAAAAAGGAAGTCGCGCACATCGGACTGATTGCCGCGAGTGACGTGGTCGATGCCTGCGTGGTGCGTCAGCCCAAGGCCTACCCCGTTTATGACGATGCTTATCGCCACAACGTCGAGATGATCCGTCTCAACCTCGAGACCGATTATCCGACGCTGCACATGGTCGGCCGCAACGGCATGCACAAATACAACAACCAGGACCATGCCATGATGACCGCCATGCTGACGGCGAAGAACATCCTGGCGGGCAAGCGCGTGTTCGATATCTGGGATGTGAATGAGGACGCCGAGTATCACGAGGCCGGCGCTTCAGGCGCGCAGGAAGCCCTGCGCAGCGAACGCCTGGTGCCGAAAACAATCTCCGTGAAAGACGAGCGCGCGGCTTAGAGCAAACTCTAAGCGGTCGTATCCTGCTGCGCGCCGGGCACCGCCTTCGCGCCGCCCTTCGACACCGCCACCAGAGCGGGCCGCAGCATGCGCTCGCCGATCATGTAGCCGGGCTGGATCACCTGCATCACCATACCTGAAGGCACGGAGGCATCCGGCACTTCATACATGGCCTGATGCAGATTGGGATCGAACTTCTGGCCCTGCGGATCGAAGCGCTTCACGCCGTTCTTTTCCAGCGCCTTGAGCAATTCGCGCTCGGTCAACTCGACGCCTTCCAGCAACGTCTTCACCCCCGGATCGGTGGAGCCGCTCAATTCCTGCTGCGCCGCGTCGAGCGCGCGCTGCATGTTGTCGGCAATGCTGAGCACGTCGCGGGCGAAGCTCGCGATGCCATAAGTACGCGCGTCACCCACCTCGCGCTCGGTGCGCCGGCGGAGATTCTCCATCTCGGCAAGCGTGCGAAGGACCTTGTCCTTGAGCTCCACGGATTCCTGCATGGCAACGACAAGCTGCTCATCCAGTTGAGCCTGCTCGGTCGCTACGGCTAATTCTTCTTGCGGGGGTTGTGCGTTCTCGTCCGTCATTCTTGCTTCAATCAATCCATGCCTCTGATACCGGGATATCAGGCTTCAAAGGGTAAAAATCAAGCGGCGTGGCGGTTCAGGGGTTCCCCTCCCTTTGCTGCCGGGTCAGGAGGGAACTCCTGAACCAAAGCCACGCCACAAACCATAGATTTTCTAGTGTCCCTTTGAATCCGAAGTTCGCAGAGGATGCGCGGCAAAGGGGTGCAAACTTCGGATTCGGGACACTAGGTACCACTATGTTCCAAGCAACTTACCGACCACCTTGGCGGTGTAATCGACCATCGGGATCACCCGGGCGTAGTTCAGCCGGGTCGGTCCGATCACCCCGATCACCCCGACAATACGGCCAGCGGCGTCGCGGTAGGGCGAAATGATGGTGGATGAGCCCGACAGCGAAAACAGGTTGTTTTCCGAGCCGATGAAGATGCGCATGCCATCCGCCTGCTCCGCCCGCCCCAGAATATCGGCCACGCCGCGCTTGGTTTCGAGGTCATCAAATAACAGCCGCACACGCTCCAGGTCTTCCAACGCCTTGAGGTCGTCGAGCAGATTGGCGTGGCCACGCACGATCAGTTGCCGGGCATCGTTCTCGCCGCCGGACCAGCTCGCAAGGCCGGCCGAGATGACTTTCTGGGTCAGTTCATCGAGCTCCGCCTTGCCGGATTCCATCGCGCGGTCGATATCGGCCTTGGTGTCGGCCAGCGTCTTGCCGCGAATCCGGGAATTGAGAAAATTGCTCGCCTCCGTCAGCGACGCTGTCGGAAGGCCTGCCGGAATAGCAAGAATACGGTTTTCCACCTGACCGTCTTCGGCCACCAGCACCGCAAGCGCGCGCTCCGGATCGAGCCGCACAAATTCAATGTGTTTGAGCCGCGTATTCACCTTGGCGGCGAGCACCACACCCGCGGATCGAGTGAGACCCGACAGCAATGACGACGCCTCGGTCAGCACCGACTCGACGGATTTTGCAGAACCGGCGGCAGCGACCTGCGATTCGATCGCACGGCGCTCCTGTTCGGTTACATCGCCGATCTGCATCAGGGCATCGACGAAAAAGCGAAGCCCCAGCTCCGTCGGCCGGCGGCCCGCCGAGGTGTGCGGCGCGTAGACCAGCCCCAGCTGCTCAAGGTCCGACATCACGTTGCGCACCGAGGCGGGCGACAGCGTCATCGGGATCAGGCGCGAGATATGTCGCGAGCCCATGGGTTCACCGGTCGCGAGATAATTTTCCACGATCTGGCGGAAAATTTCCCGCGAACGCTCATTGAGTTGAGCAAGGCTCACCTGCGTCGAGCCGATGGGAACATCCTGGGACATGATGGCTCCTAAGTTGTCCATCCGGACACACCTGCGCAAGCATTAAACTAAAGCTCGCAAGCCCCGGCCAAATACGGTCTTGTCCCCGCCTGCCCCGCCACCTAAAAGCGTTCCGCCGGTGATTTTCCGGCTGACTTCAAGGAGATTTCACATGCGGCCGAGCCGACGACAACCCGACGAGCTCCGCGCCGTGTCCCTCGAACGCGGCGTCGTCAAATACGCCGAGGGCTCCTGTTTCGTGAAATTCGGCGACACCCATGTGCTGGTCACCGCCACGCTGGAGGATCGCCTGCCGCCATGGCTGAAAGGCCAGCAGCGCGGGTGGGTTACTGCGGAATACGGCATGCTGCCGCGCGCGACTTCGGACCGCACCCGGCGTGAAGCTTCCGCCGGCAAGCAGAGTGGCCGCACGGTCGAGATCCAGCGCCTGATTGGGCGTTCGCTGCGTACCGTGATCGATCTTCCCGCGCTGGGCGAACGCCAGATCACGGTCGATTGCGACGTGATCCAGGCCGACGGCGGCACCCGCACCGCTTCCATTACCGGCGCCTGGGTCGCGCTGCATGACTGCATCGCCTGGATGAAGGCACGCGAAATGCTGACGCGCGGCGAAGTGATCAAGGATCATATCGCAGCCATTTCCTGCGGCATTCACAACGGCGCGCCGGTGCTCGATCTGGATTACGCGGAAGATTCCGAAGCCGATACCGACGCCAACTTCGTGATGACCGGCACGGGCAACATCGTGGAAATTCAGGGCACCGCGGAAAAAGTACCGTTCACCGAAGAACAATTCCTCGGCCTGCTGGCGCTGGCGCGCAAAGGCATTAGCAAGCTGGTCGATCTGCAGAAGATGGCGGTGACGTGAGCCCGTCACCGATGCATCGTCGCATCGAAGGCAAGATCGTCATCGCGACGCATAACGCAGGCAAGCTGCGCGAGATGCGCGAACTGCTCGCGCCCTACGGGATTGAAGCGGTGTCTGCGGGAGAACTCGGCCTTATTGAGCCGGATGAAACAGGCACGACTTTTCGCGCCAATGCCCGCATCAAGGCGGGAGCCGCAGCACGAACGGCAAAGCTGCCCGCTTTTGCCGACGATTCCGGCATCGTGGTTGAAGCGCTCGACGGCGCACCGGGAATCTATTCCGCGCGCTGGGCGGGCGAGAGCAAGGACTTCACTGCCGCGATGCAGAAGATCGAAGACCTGCTGCAAGAGAAGAATACCACCGACCGCCGCGCCCATTTCATCTCGGCGCTGTGTGTCGCATGGCCTGACGGTCATCTGGAAGAGTTTGAAGGCCGCGTCGATGGTACGCTGGTCTGGCCCCCACGCGGCACTGCTGGTTTCGGTTACGATCCTGTGTTTCTTCCCGAGGGCCACAACCGCACATTCGGTGAAATGGATGCCGATGAGAAACATGGTTTGCCGCCGAAGGGCAAAGGCCTGTCGCATCGCGCCCGTGCTTTCGTGAAACTCGCGGATGCCTGCCTGAAGCGCTGAGATCGCTAAAATTTTAACGACTTGTCACAGATGAGTTTTCAAATGGGCCTGTAAACACAGGCTCGCGCGGCCTATAAGGTTATCATGTCGTTAACACAGCAACCCGCCTTCGGCGTCTATGTGCACTGGCCGTTTTGTCTGTCGAAGTGCCCGTATTGCGACTTCAACAGCCATGTGCGTCACGGCGGCATTGACGAGGCGCGTTACATCAAGGCGTTCGAATCGGAGATCGCCGCAACAGCGCAGCGCGTGCCGGGACGCGAGGTCTCGACCATTTTCTTCGGCGGCGGCACGCCATCGCTGATGCAGCCATCCACCGTTCAGGCGATTCTCGATGCGATTGCCAAACATTGGACCGTCGCGCGCGGTGTCGAAGTCACGCTTGAAGCCAATCCCACCAGCGTCGATGCGACACGCTTTCGCGGCTATCGCGCCGCCGGCGTCAATCGCGTTTCGCTCGGCGTGCAGGCCCTTAACGATGCGTCGCTGAAAGAGCTTGGCCGTTTGCATTCGACGCAGGAAGCGCTCGATGCCGTTGCGGTCGCGCGCTCGATCTTCGACCGCTATTCCTTCGATCTGATTTATGCGCGGCCCAAACAAACGACGCAGGCCTGGGCGGAAGAACTCAAGCGCGCAATCTCCGAGGCTGCGGAGCACCTGTCGCTCTATCAGCTCACGATCGAACCGGAGACACCGTTCTACGCTCTGCAAAAGAGCCGCAAGCTGGTCATTCCCGATGAAGATCTCGGGCGCGATCTCTACGACATCACGCAGGAAATTTGCGCGCAGGCCGGCTTACCCGCCTACGAAGTCTCAAACCATGCGCGGCCGGGCTCGGAGTGCCGGCACAATCTGGTTTACTGGCGTGCGCATGAATATGCCGGCATCGGACCCGGCGCGCATGGCCGCCTCGACATCGATGGCGTGCGGCAAGCCACGGCGACCGAGAAGCGTCCGGAGGCGTGGCTGATGCGCGTCGAGTCGCTCGGCCATGGACTGATTACGGATGACTCGCTCACACGCGAGGAGCAGGCCGACGAATTCCTGCTGATGGGGCTTCGCCTGACCGAAGGCATCGATCCCAAACGCTACGAGACCCTCACCGGACGGACGCTCGACCCGAAGCGCGTCAGCATCCTGCATGAAGAAGGCGCGCTGGAAACCATGCCCGACGGGCGGCTGCGCGTGACGCAGATCGGTTTTCCTGTGCTGGACGCCGTGGTCGCAGACCTGGCTGCTTGAATTAGTTGGGAGAGTTGAAGGCGCGCGGCGGCGGCGCAATCTGCGCACCCCCGGACGGCGTGACGCGCATGACCGCAAGGCCGCGCTCATTGGTGCCATCTGCACGGAAGCGGAAGATGCCGTCGATGCCGGCAAAGCCTGAGCTTGCGGACAGCGTCGCTTCGGAGAATCTATCCGCGCCCCGCGTTTTCACCAGAGCGGCAACCAGCGCGACGGCGTCGTAGGACAGCGTCGCCGTGCGCACCGGATCCTGGTTGAAGCGTTTGCGATAACGCGCGACGAAATTGCTGTAGCCCTTCGGATCGGGCGCAGGATACCAGCCACCCTGAAGCGCCGTCGAAGCTGCAACGCTCGGATCGTCCCAGAGGCCGCTGCCGAGGAGTTGCAAGCGCTTCACGTTCACGCCTTGCGCTGCTAGCGCACCGACCAGCTCGGAAGCATCCGGTCCGTCGGGAATGAACAACGCATCCGCCGATGCCGCCGCTTGCGCTACGGAAGCAATCGCAGTTGCGCGTTGTCCTTTGTCGAGCGGATAGCGTTGCAGCGCGACGATGCGCCCACCGCGACGTGCAACGGCTTCGTTGAAGGCTGCTTCCACCACGGTGCCATAGGCATTGTCAGGCACCATGCCAATAAAGGAGCGTTTGCCGGCACTGGCCGCGTGGGCAACGATGCGATCGACATCGGACTGCGGCAGGAAACTCAAAAGATAAACGCCACGCGAGGCGACGTTGGTGTCTGTCGAGAATGCAATCACCGGCCGATTACTTTGTCGCGCGATCTGGCCGGTGGCGGAAACCGACTGGGCGAACAGCGGACCGAGAATAATTTCCGCGCCTTCGGATATTGCCTGCTGCGTCGCGGACGATGCGCCAAGCGACCGGCCGCCGTCATCCTTCGCCAGCAACTGAATATCGGGATTGTTGAATTCGGCGAGCGCCATCTCGGCGGCATTCTTCATCGACTGCGCCGCGACGCCGGCATTGCCGCCCGCGGACAGCGGCAGGATGAGCCCGACCTTGATCTGGCCGGTGCCGACCACGCTCGGTTGCTCCGGCGGACCGGCAGGCTGCTGGTTCAGGAGCTGATTGATATCGCCCATGCCGGAGCAGGCAGCCCCCAGACTGGCAAAGCCAAAGAGCACGGCGCAGAGCCAAATCCGCCGGGAAACCAGCGGCCTGGACACCAAAAACTGCAAGAATCGGCGGATTGGCGAGGGAAAGCGCATTCGGACCATTGTGGCGGGGATTGGTTAACCAAACTATCAGTTCAAGCCCATGCGGCAACAGCATGACGCCTGCCGAAGCCGGGGTTAGAGTGCGCGCCATGAAGCCCCGTCCCGCCACCGCTCCGGCTGCACCCTCTCCGCAGAAGCAGGCCCGAAATTATGTCCTGGCGGGGCAGACGGTCGAAGCACCGGTCCTGCCCTCCGGCCTGCACATCGCGGCGACCCCGATCGGCAATCTCGGCGACATCACACTGCGCGCGCTCGAGGCTCTGGCCGGAGCCGATGTGATCGCTTGCGAGGATACGCGCGTCACCCGCAAGCTGCTCGACCGCTACGGCATCGAGACGCCGCTGACGCCGTATCACGATCACAACGCTGCCGAAGCGCGGCCGAAGATTCTGGCAAGGCTCGCCGCCGGCGAATCCATCGTGCTGGTGTCGGACGCCGGCACGCCGCTGGTGTCCGATCCCGGCTTTAAACTTGTCGCTGCCGTGCGTGAGGCCGGTCATGTCGTCACAACGCTGCCGGGTGCGTCGTCGACGCTCGCCGCGCTCACCGTCGCCGGACTTCCGACCGACCGTTTCTTCTTCGAAGGATTCCTTCCGCCGAAGGAAGGCGCACGCCGCACCCGCATCGCGGAGCTGGCGCGCATTCCCGCAACGCTTGTTTTGTTTGAGAGCGGACCCCGGCTCGGCGCCTCGCTCGCCGACCTTGCCGAGGGTCTGGGTCCCCGCGAAGCCGCGGTCTGCCGCGAGCTGACCAAGCTGCACGAAGAAGTGCGGCCGGCAACGCTGACGGAATTGGCGCGGCACTATGCCAGCGAAGCGGAAACGCGCGGCGAGATCGTGCTGGTGATCGCGCCGCCATCGGATGAAGCCAAGCCCGATGCCGGTGAACTCGAAGCGTTGCTGCGGCAGGCGCTCATTCGTGTTTCCGTCAAGGACGCCGTGAGCGAAGTTGCCACTGCCACCGGCCTGCCGCGCCGCGATGTCTATCAGCGCGCGCTGTCGCTTGCCAAAGAGGATGACGATGGCGCGCGGTGAACCGTCGGAATTGCGCGCAGGCGATGACGGCAAACGTCAGGTCGCCTTCCGTCTCGGCCTGTCGGCGGAAAGCCGGGCCGCGGCCTATCTGATTGCCAAGGGCTATCGCATCCTGGCGCGGCGCTGGCGCAGTCCCGTCGGCGAGATCGATATCGTGGCGCGACGCCGCCGGCTGCTGGTGTTCGTGGAAGTGAAAGCGCGCGCCACGCTCGATGACGCCGCCGAGTCCGTGACACCGCATCAGAAGCGCCGCATTTGCGCGGCGGCGGAAGCCTGGCTGGCGGCACATCCCGACGACAGCGTGCAGGATATGCGCTTCGATGCCATGCTGGTAGCGCCGGGCCGGATGCCACGCCATATAACCGGGGCGTTCGAGGTGGAGACGTGAGCTTGAAAATCGCCGTACAGATGGACCCGATTGAGCGGATAAACATTCGCGGCGATTCGACTTTTGCCTTGCTGCTGGAAGCGCAGAAGCGCGGCCATACCATTTCCTATTACACGCCCGACAAGCTGGCGATGCTGGATGGGAAGATATTCGCCACCGTGCAGCCGTTGCAGGTGCGCGATACGGCGGGCGATCACTTCACGCTGGGCGAGCCAAAGCGTATTGCACTGACGGATGTCGATGTCGTGCTCTTGCGGCAGGATCCGCCGTTCGACATGAACTACATCACCACCACGCATCTGCTGGAGCGCATTCATCCCAAGACCCTGGTGGTCAATGACCCGGCGCAGGTACGCAATGCGCCGGAGAAAATGTTCGTCACCGACTTTCCGGACCTGATGCCCCCGACGCTGATCTCCCGCGACCTCGCGGAGATCAAGACATTCCGCGCGGCCCATGGCGACATCGTGATGAAACCGCTTTACGGCAATGGCGGCGCTGCGGTGTTCAGGCTCACCAGGGACGACCTGAACTTCGGATCGCTCTACGATCTGTTCTCGACCACGTTCCGCGAAGCCTGGATGATTCAGAAATTCCTGCCCGCGGTGAAGCACGGCGACAAGCGCATCATTCTCGTCGATGGCGAATTTGCCGGCGCGGTAAACCGCGTGCCGGCTGCGGACGACCTGCGTTCCAACATGGTGCGCGGGGGAGCAGCGAAGGCAACCGACCTGACCGACCGCGAGCGCGAGATCTGCAAGCGCCTCGGTCCAGAATTGCGCGCGCGCGGGCTGATCTTCGTCGGCATCGATGTGATCGACGGCAATCTCACCGAGATCAACGTGACGTCGCCGACCGGCATCCGCGCGATCAAGACTCTCGGCGGGCCAGATATCGCGGCGATGATCTGGGATGTGATCGAGAAGAAGCGCCGTTAGGCCGCGAGCGAATCCTGATCCACGCCGGCGAAGAAGTAGGCGAAGCACCCGGCATTCGCAGGAACGTGCTGCACTTCCCAGATCATCTCTTCGACGTCCGAATTGGCGGCTTCGGCTTCCATCCGGGCGAGCCGCGCCTGCTGCAATTCGGTTTCCACAGCCTTTGCGTCGATCATGACGATCCCTTTCTGGGTCTGCCGCTACCTTAGTTTGAGTCGTTTTGTTCTGCAAATGTTCTTTTGGCGTGATCCGCCGGCTACGCCCTGGCGTATCTTGGGATGACCTGCCAACGGGTCGCGGCAGCCTGAGTCAATCAACCCGCCAAAATAAAAATGGCCGGGCTTTTGGCCCGGCCATTTCAAATCACTGTGAGACGACGCGCTTACATCACATCGCCGATCTCGTCGCCGCCGCCTTCCTTGTAGAAGCGGTCTTCCATCCGGCTCTTGACGCCGTCGGCCTTGAGCTTGGCTTCGAATTCCTTGCGGAGGTAAGGATCCTCGTCGCTATAGGGGATCGCGGCGCCGCCCTTCTTCAGGTCGATCGCGCCGTAATCCAGCAGCGCCTCGCCGGGGATGCCGGCCTTGCGCGCGCGCTGGTTGTTCGGGCCGTGCCACGCGGTGACACGCAGCGCTTCGCCGCTGGTGCCGAAATGCTGATGAAACCAGTCGCCGCTCATGGGAGCTGCCGAAACCATGCCGCCCTGCTCGTAATCCTGACGCATGACCTTGTCGGCGTGGCCGGCTGCCCAGGGGTTGGTGCCGTAAATCTCCGGCCAGGTATAGGTGTAGCCGCCGCCCTTCAGGCAGATCAGCACCGCAGCGGACGCGTGCTTGTGCGCCTTGGCATAACGGCCGGTCTCGTGTTCGCCAACCCAGGTGTAGAAGCGGTTCTTCGCCATCTGCGGCTCCATGCGGCGATAGCCGGGCGAACGCCGGTTATCGAGCGGCAGCTCCGCGTTGATGACGTCGGGAATAAGATTGGTCTTGCGCATGGCAAGACCGCGGATCGGATCCGGCTCGATGTCGTCGTTCGGCTTGAAGAAATCTTCCGCGCCGGAGAAGCGATCGGTGAAGGCGTAAGGACAATTGAAAATGAAATCCATGTTGTCGAGCACGTTCATCACGTTCGGCGCGGTGGTGCCGCACACCATCATTGCCGGCGTCGAGCCCGCGTTGATGAAACGGTGCGAGGCATTGAGCGGGATGGTGAAGAACGAGCCCTTCTGCCATTCGAAGGTGTGACGCTTGGCCTGGCCGTCCTGCCAGACTTCCGTCGAGCCGCGACCTTCCAGGATCAGCACGACCTTCTCGTACATGTGCTTTTCGACATTGAGCTCGCCGCGCGCGGGGATCTCGGAGACATACATGCCCCACAGGCCTTCGGTGCCGTAGAGCTGGATGTAGGAGCCGCGGCCACCGAGACGTTTCCAGTCCTTCATCGGCACATCCTGGCAGCGCTTCACGCCGATGCCGCGATAGACCGGGATGCCCTCGTCTTCCATGAACTTGTCATAGGGCATCGCGGGACGGCCGAATTTTCCCAAGCCGGCGTTTTCGCCTGCTTTCGGCTCGTGCCAATGGCTGGTGTTTGTTTTGTCGTGCATGGGATCCTCCAGATGCGAGTTTACCGGCGGTCTTATTGAACCTTCACCCGGTTGGCAACACCGGCAAAAGCAGCCCCGAAGGGGCGAGGCATGCCCATCCAGCATCCCATCCCGCATCCTTTGCCGCATAAAAGAAAATCCCCTCCGCCGATCCTGGCGAAGGGGAGCTTTGTCAGATCAGAAGTCTAGTTGGCCCGGATCACGGCCTCGACCTGTTTCATCAGGTCCGGCGGCACCTTGGAGATGCCTTCGATCAGCTTGCGGACTTCGTTGCCGTCGATCGGGCTGACATCGACGCCCAGCTTGGTGGCGGCCGCCAGATATTCGGGGTCCTTATGGGTTTCCATGAAGGCCTTCATCAAGGCGTCGGCACGATCCTTCGGAACGCCCGGAGGCGCCGCGAACGGCCGCGAGGTGCTGTAAGGCAGCTCGATGACTTCGATCAGCTTGCGGTCATTGTCCGTCTTGGCGAGTTCGCGCGCCGTCGGCACGTTCGGCAGTTCCGGATAGCGGGTCGCACGACCCATCACGACCAGCACATGCATCGGGCCATCCGGCTTCAGCCAGTCGGGCTTGTTGGACTTCACGCTGGAAATGCCGGTGGTGCGTCCCTCTATCTCGCCACGCTCCATGGCGAGATAGAGCGCGCCGCTGTCGGTGTAGCCGGCGATGCCCTTAATGTTGAAGCCGAGCATGTCACGCAGCACGATCGGCATCGCGTCGCTCGATGTGCCTTCGCCCGTCGAACCCAGGATCAGCGGTGGGCCGTCCTTGCGGCGAAGATCTTCGATGCTCTTGTTCTTCGCATCCTTGCGGGCGATCAGCACGTAGGCGTCATTCGCGCCGCTCGATGAAGAGCCAAGCCAGGTGAATTTCAGCGGATCGTACTGAACATTCTGATCGGTCTTGTCGATCAAGGCGAGCAGTGCGGTGTTGCGGGCGAAAGTGCCGAACACAGTGCCGTCCTTCGGCGCGACGTTATAGATGTAGTTGGCGCCCTTCAGACTGCCGGCGCCCGGCATGTTGTTGATGATGATCGTCGGATGCCCAGGAATATGCTTGCTCATGTGCTGAGCCAGAAGACGGCCATAGATGTCATAGCCGCCGCCCGGACCGTAGCTCACGATCATCGTGATGGTTTTGCCTTTGTAGAAATCTTCCACGGCATCGGCCTTCGCCTGCACCGTCAGCATGCCGGTCAAAGCCAGGGCAGCCTTTATTGATCGCATCAGCATCGTGTTCCTCCGTACTCCACCGGTTCATCGGTGGTTGAATTACAAAAGCGGGCCTGTCCCGCAGGGATGGCGTATTTTCAACTACCGTCGCGCCTCGCGCAACGCCAAACAGCCGCCAAGGTGCGCCGAAACGGCGCATCCCAAAGCGGGCAAACCATAACCGGTTCTGTGGCTTACCGGTATCCACGTTTGGAGAATGATGGTGTTTCCAAAGATGGCGGACTGACGATCAATTGATCGGTTTGGCTTCGTAGTTGGAGCCCGAAGTTTGCACCGATTCCGGGCAGACTTCGGGCTCCAGCATTTGAGGTAGGATTAACCCCCGCCTTCCACCAGCTTTTCGATGCTCTTCAGCTGGTCCGGGGGTGTCTTGGCGATTTTCTCGATCAGGCCGAGGACGGTAGCACCGTCGATCGGACTGACGTCGAAGTCACCCTTCTTTGCTTCCTCCAGATAACCCGGGTCCTTGTGGGTCTCCATGAAGGCTTTCACCAAAGCGTCAGCGCGATCCTTCGGCACGCCCGGAGGCGCAGCGAAGGGCCGCGACAGCGAATAAGGCACTTCCAGGATTTCAATCAGATTGCGATCGCGATCGTTCTTCGCGAGTTCGCGCGCAGTCGGTGCATTCGGATAATCGCGATGACGCGTGGCGCGTCCGATCACCATGATGACGTTGCCGAGCCCACCGGGCTTAACCCAGTCCGGCTTGGTCGAACGGATCGACGACAGGCCGACATTGCGCGCCTCGATCTCGCCGCGCTCGAACGCAAGGTTGAGCGCCGCGCCATCGGTGTAGCCCGCGACCGGTTTGATGTTGAGGCCAAGCATATCCTTTTCCACGACGCCCATCGTATCGCTGGAGACACCTTCCGCGGTGGTGCCAAGCACGATCGGCGGGCCGCCGGGCTTGCGCGCGTCTTCCACCGACTTCACCGGCGCATCCTTGCGCACCATCAGGAGATAGGCGTCATCGGCGAAGCTTGCCGATGAGCCGATCCAGGTGAATTTCAGCGGATCGAATTGCACATTCTGATTGGTTTTTTGCAGCAGGCCGACCAGCGGAATGTTGCGGGCGAAGATCCCGAAAGCGGTGCCGTCCTTCGGAGCCGCGTTATAAATATAGTTCGCGCCACGCAGGCTGCCGGCGCCCGGCATGTTCTGAATCACGATCGCGGGATTGCCGGGGATGTATTTGGTCATGTAGCGCGCCAGCACGCGCGCATAGACATCGTAGCCGCCGCCGGGGCCGTAGCTGACGATCAGGGTGATCTGTTTACCCTTGTAGAAATCCTCGACCGCGTCCGCCCGCGCTTGCGGCGCCCCGAGCGCCATCGTCATCAGCCCTAAGGCCACCCATCGCATCCGCATTCTCTACCTCCCTGATCGCGCCACCTGTTTCGGCGGGGTTGGCCCTATTTTCCGCCGTGGAACCGCCGGGCGCAACTTGAAAGCGCCTGCAAGGCAGCTGTGCGCGTTAAACCTTTGACGGCGGGCGTTTCCAGCTATACCCGGTCGCCATGGCTCCTCCTCCCCTTTTGCAACTGACCGACATCGCGCTGACCTTCGGCGGCACACCCCTGTTCACGGGCGCAAACCTCTCGGTCTCGACCGGCGAGCGGGTGTCGCTGGTCGGCCGCAACGGCTCAGGCAAATCGACGCTGCTGAAAATCGCGGCCGGTCTCGTGGAGCCGGACCGGGGTTCCGTGTTCGTGCAACCGAGCGCGGTCGTGCGCTATTTGTCGCAGGAACCGGATTTTTCGGGTTTCACCTCCACCCTGGCCTATGTCGAGGCCGGGCTCCGGGCGGACGACGATTCCTATACCGCCAGCTCCTTGCTGGAAGAACTCGGCCTTACCGGACACGAGGACCCCACCCACCTCTCCGGTGGCGAAGCGCGCCGCACGTCGCTCGCACGCGTGCTTGCAGCCTCGCCCGATATTCTGCTGCTCGACGAGCCGACCAACCATCTCGACCTCACCACCATCGAATGGCTGGAAAAGGATTTGCTCGGCCGGCGCACGGCGCTGGTGATCATCAGCCATGACCGGCGATTCCTTTCGACGCTGTCGCGCAGCACCGTGTGGCTGGAGCGCGGCGCCACGCGCCGGATCGAGCGCGGCTTCGAACACTTCGAGGAATGGCGCGACATGCTGCTGGCGGAAGAGGAAAAGGAACAGCACAAGGCCGATCGCAAGATCGCCGCGGAAGAACACTGGATCCGATACGGCGTGAGCGGCCGCCGCAAGCGCAACATGCGGCGCGTCGGCTTGTTGCAGGAGATGAAGGAACGCCGCCGCGATTATCGTGGCGCCGAAGGCAATGTCACCATGACCGCCGGCTCAGCAGCGCCATCCGGCGCGCTGGTGATCGAGGCCAAGAATATCAGCAAGACTTACGACGGCCGGAAGATCGTCGATGACTTCTCAATCCGCATTCAGCGCGGCGATCGCATCGGCATCGTCGGGCCGAACGGCAGCGGCAAGACTACGCTCATCAGCATGCTGACAGGAACACTGGCGCCGGATACGGGCTCGGTGAAACTCGGATCGACGCTAGCCGTTGCTACGCTCAACCAGCATCGCGACAGTCTCGATCCGAATGTCACGGTGAAAGACGCACTCACCGGCGGCGGCAGCGATACCCTCTCGGTCAACGGCGCTTCCAAGCACGTCATCGGTTACATGCGGGACTTTCTGTTCAGCCCCGAACAGGCGCGTACACCGCTGGGCAAGCTCTCCGGCGGCGAGCGCGGCCGCTTGATGCTGGCCCAGGCACTTGCCAAGCCGTCCAACATGCTGGTGCTCGACGAACCGACCAACGATCTCGATATGGAGACGCTCGACGTACTGGAAGAGATGTTGACGGATTATCCGGGCACGGTCTTGCTCATCAGCCATGACCGCGATTTTCTGGACCGCCTCGTGGGCGGCGTGATCGTGCCGGAAGGCAACGGGCGCTGGACCGAATATGCCGGCGGCTATAGCGACATGCTGGCGCAACGCGGCGCCGATCTCGCGCGCGAGAAGCGCGGCGGCGAGCCGCCGAAGGAGACGAAGGAATCCACCACGCCGGCGGTCGCCGCACCTGCGACGAAACGAAAAATGACGTTCAAGGACAAGCACGCGCTCGAAACCCTGCCGAAAACCATCGCGGCGCTGCAAACTGACGCCGAGAAGTTACAGGCAAAAATCAACGATCCGGCATTTTACACGCGTGACCGCGCAGCATTCGAGCAGACCACCCGCGACCTCGGCGAGTTGCAAAAGAAACTGGCGCGCGCGGAAGAGCAATGGCTGGCGCTGGAAATCCAGCGCGAGGAAATGTCCGGCGCGAACTAGGCTCAGGACTCATTGTTTATAGCCAGAAGATGACGACGGCCGCGATGCAGATTGCTGACATGAAGGTGTGGGCGCATCGGTCGTAACGGGTATGAATGCGCCGCCAGTCCTTGAGCCTGCCAAACATATTCTCGATTTTGTGGCG